>JAFYAQ010000030.1 GCA_017540645.1 Oscillospiraceae bacterium | reverse complement strand
GATTACTACGACTACTATGTGAGCGGACTGAAGGGCTACAACATCACGAGCTACATGACCTGGGCCAAGGCCATCGTGGCCGCTACCATGGAGTAAAAAGCAAAAAAACGCTGCCTGGTCTTTCGACCAGGCAGCATTTTTATAAGCCGTTTTAGGAGAGGGAGCTTTGCCGCCCTCTTTTTTTTCCTTATCCCCAGTTGCCGAAGCCGAAGGGGAAGCCATAGTAACCGAAGCCGTTTCCGCCGCCGGGCATCTGCTGTTCCTTCTCCGGATCCGCAGGCTGGGGGATAGCGTCCTGTCGCTGCTCGCCGACTGTCAGGGTGATGGTCAGCAGCTCGGTTTCATGCTGACGGTAAACGGTGAGTTCCAGCGTATCGCCGGGGGAGCACTTTCCCACCGCGTTCACGAGATCGCTGCTGGAGCTGATGTCCTCGCCGTTCACCTGGGTGATCACGTCGTTTACCTGCAGCCCGGCCTCCTCCGCCGGAGAGCCCTCCACAACGGCCTTCACTGCGGCGCCCTGCGGGATATCCAGCACGGCATTCAGAGTGGCAACCGAAACGCCGATATACGGCTTGACGATATAACCGTTCTGGATGATGCTGTCAACGATATTCCGGACACGATTGATGGGAATGGCAAAGCCGATATTGTCGATGGAGGCACCGTTGGAAGAAGTACTGGAGGAATACTTGGCGTTGGTGATGCCGATGACCTGACCGTACATATCGAACAACGGCCCGCCGGAGTTTCCGGAGTTGATGGAGGCGTCTGTCTGGATCAGGGTCATGGTGCTGCCGGAGGAGAGGGTGATTTCCCGATCCAGGGCGCTGACCACGCCGTGGGTCAGAGAAAAGGTCAGCTCGCCCAGGGGATTGCCGATGGCGACCACATCGTCACCGACCTGCAGAGTATCGCTGTCGCCCAGCGTCACCGGGATGAGACCTTCCGCCTCCACCTTCAAAACCGCGATGTCGTTGCCGGAGTCATAACCGACGACCGCAGCGGTAAAGCTTTGGTTGTCAAAGGTGGTGACCGTGATATTGGAGCCATCCTGGATCACGTGGTAATTGGTGAGGATGTATCCGTCCTCGCTCAGGATAAAGCCGGAGCCGGAGGCAGCCGCGGTGGTCTGGTAGCCCCAGTAGTTGGTGGTGATATCCACCGTGATGCCCACCGTGGAATTCACATTGGACGTGTAGACCTGACTGGCCGACAGGATCTGATCACCGTCGTCGGCGGGCTCCGCAGCGGCAGTCTCACGCTCGGGCTGCGAGGTCGCCGGGGCTTCGGGAGTCGCGCTGGGCTCCGCCGGCTCGGTAAGGGCCGGAGGCTCTTCCTCTGCTGCATTTGCCCCTCGGTTATACAGCAGCATGCCGCCCGCGCCCAGACATCCGCCGATCAGAGAACACACCAGGGCCAGCGCCACGATGCCGCCCGCGCCGATGCCGCGCCTTTTCGTATTCGGCAGATCGGGGGAGGAGGGAGGCGTATACCCGCTGTGTTCGGAACGATAGTCCGTACTTCCATATTCGGAGGTCTCCTCCTGCACAGGAATCTGGTTGGAATCCGTCTCCTGCGTCGGAATGCCTTCACTACGGAATTCATTATTCTCATCCATGGTAGATCACTCCTTATTCAACAGCGTGTACGGGATGCATCACGCGCTGCCTTTATTTACTATGAAGCCATTTTATACGGTGAACATTAAATATACCTGAAAAAACATTAAACATATTATGAACAAAAATCGCCGGAGCATGTCCGGCGATTTTAGAAGGTTCTGGCAGGGGATCAAAGCTGCTTCTGGGCGTTGATCTTGATGCCAGGGCCCATGGTGGTGGCGGTGACGCAGCTGCGGATATACTGGCCCTTCGCGGCGGCGGGCTTGGCCCGCAGGATCGCGGTGATCAGGGCGTTGTAGTTCTCGGTCAGCTTCTCGGGACCGAAGGACGCCTTGCCGATGGGGCAGTGGATGATGTTGGTCTTGTCGAGACGATACTCGATCTTACCGGCCTTCACCTCTTTGATGGCCTGGGCCAGGTTGGGGGTGACGGTGCCGGCCTTGGGAGAGGGCATCAAGCCCTTGGGGCCCAGCACTTTACCGAGACGACCGACGATACCCATCATGTCGGGGCTGGCGACGACCACGTCAAAATCAAACCAGTTCTCGCCCTGGATCTTCTGGACCAGCTCCATGCCGCCGGCATAATCGGCGCCGGCCGCCAGGCACTCGTCCACACGCTCGGGCTTGCAGAACACCAGGACCTTCACGCTCTTGCCGGTGCCGTGGGGAAGAACGATGGCGCCGCGGACCTGCTGGTCGGCGTGACGGGAGTCGACGCCCAGCTTCACATGCAGCTCGACGGTCTCGTCAAACTTGGCCTTGGCGGTCTTTACCACCAGCTCAAAGGCCTGAGCGGGCTCATACTGTACGCTGCGATCTACCAGCTTAGCGCTGTCTTTATAGTTTTTACCTCTGAACACTTCAAATTCCTCCTAAAATGTGGTTTTTCGGAAGGTTACTTCCTCCCACTTTTGCCATCAGTCACCGACGACAACGCCCATGGAGCGGCAGGTGCCGGCGATCATGCTCATGGCGGACTCGATGTCCGTGCAGTTCAGATCCCGCATCTTCTGCTCGGCGATCTTGCGGACGTCTTCCTTGCTGATGGTGGCGACCTTATCGCGCTGAGGCACGCCGGAGGCCGTCTCGATGCCGCAGGCCTTCTTGATCAGCAGAGCCGCCGGAGGCGTCTTGGTGATGAAGGTGAAGCTGCGGTCAGAATATACGGTGATGACCACGGGGATCATCATTCCCATATCGCCCTTGGTGCGCTCATTGAAATCCTTGGTGAACTGGGAAATGTTCACGCCGTACTGGCCGAGAGCCGGTCCAACAGGGGGAGCCGGGGTGGCTTTGCCGGCGGGAACCTGGAATCTTACGTATCCAACTACTTTCTGTGCCATTTTCTAAAGCACCTCCGAATTAATCTTCTTTTACCGGCTCGACCTGGTCAAGCTCCAGATCGATCGGCGTCTCCCTGCCAAACATGGAGACGATAACGCGGACGCTGTTCCGCTCGGGATCCAGCTCGTCCACAGTGCCCAGGAAGCCGTCCAGCGGGCCGTCCACGACCTTGACGGTATCGCCCGGGCCGAAGCCCACCGAGATCTCCCGATGCTCCACACCGAGTCCGATGACCTGATCCTCGGTGAGGGGGATGGGATTGTTCTCTGCGCCGACAAAACCGGTGCAGCCTCGGGTGTTTCTTACCAGATGCCAGCTCTCATCCGTCAGGACCATCTTCACCAGCACATAGCCGGGGAAGAGCTTGCGCTCCACTTCCTTGTCGCCGTTGTCGGTATGCTCCACAACGGTCTCCATGGGAATGTTGACTTCCTGGATCAGATCCTGCATCTGACGGTTTTCCGCGGCCTTGGTGATACCGGCGGCAACCGTGTTTTCATAACCGGAGTATGTGTGGACCACATACCATTTTGCGTTTTCGGACATGTCAGCCCACCAAGGTGATCAGGGCCTTGATCCCGGCGGACGCCAGGGAGTCAAATCCCCAGAGGACGATGGCGGAGGCGAACATCATCACCAGAGCCACGGCCGTGTTCTTGGTGATCTGCTGACGAGTGGGCCAGACGACCTTTTTCAGCTCGCTCTTCATTTCGCGGAACCATTTCTTGACCCGCTGCATGAAGCCGGGCTTATCGTTGGTCCGCTTGACAGCGCCGCCCTTCGCCTGGGCGGGGACAGCCGTCTTCTTTTCTTCGTTTGCCATGTTGTCCTCCTGCTTTACTTCGTCTCGACGTGCTTGGTGTGCTTGCGGCAGAAGGGACAATACTTATTCATCTCGATTTTTTCGGGAGAATTTTTCTTGTTCTTCATGGTGTTGTAGTTCCGCTGCTTGCACTCGCTGCATCTCAGGGTGATCTTGATGCGGGAACCTGCTTTCGCCATTGTTCGGCACCTCCTTGTTTTATTTACGCGCGAAGCGCGTATGCCTCCCTGTATGGACCGAGGCGCACAAAAATAAGCCTCTCGGCCGACAGGTAGAGTAAGTCTACCACATCGAGGGCCGGAGGTCAAGAGAAATTGCATAAAAATATGGGAAAAAATTTGTAATGTTCTCCAGAAATAAAGCGCGCGCCCCGGCTTTGGACCGGGGCGCGGAAAGGGGGGATTCTTACGGATTTTTGGGCTCTTCCTCGCCTTTATTCTCGGCGGGATTTTCCGTTTCGGGCGCTTCTTCGGCGGGAGCGGGGGCATCTTCCGGGGCGCTGACACTGTTGGCCTCCGGGGCGGTCTCCGGCTTTTTCCCACGCAGCTTCTTCTCCTGACGGCGGCGGGCCATTTCGGCGGCTTTCGCTTCTTTCCTGGCCTTCTTTGCCTCTCTTTTTGCCTGACGCCGGGCCTTTCGCTCACCGCTGCCGGTAAAGAGTCTCCGCAGCAGGGCGATCACCAGGGCGAATGCCAGGACCAGGGGGATCAGCCAGGGCAGGGAGGTGACGAACCAAAGGGCGAACTCCTTGAAGAAGTTGGCGGTGGCGGCCAAGGATTCCCGGAAGCCCTTGACCATCCGCTCCTTGTAGCTCAGGGTGATGGTGGGCTCGGGGGTGTACTCCCGGACTTCCTGCACGCTCAGATAAACCGTGGAGTAGCTGACCTGATCGTCGTAATAGCGGAGCGTGCCGGTGAGGGAGTCGATCTCATACTGCACCTCGGTGAGCTGCTGCTGGATCTCCAGCATATCCTTCACGGTCTCCGCCACGGACAGCATCTCCAGCAGACGGGCCTCCTGGGTCTTGAAGGCGTCCAGCCGGGCCTGGACATCGTAGTATTCCCGCGTCACGTTCCGGGAGCTGATCTCGCTGTAGGGCACATTGCCGATCTCCGGCAGGGTCCCCATCATACGGCTGAAATTCACGCTGGGGACACGGATGGTGTAGGAGGCACTCCGCGCGCCGGTCTCCCCCTTGGAAATGCTGCGGTAATTGCTGCCGGAGACGCTGGAGCTCTCCAGATAGCCCTCACACTCGGCGATCAGCTCATTGATGCGCTCCACGGCCGCGTCGAACTCCGTGGTCTCCAGCCGGACGTTCCCGTTGTAGATCACTTTCTCGCTCATGGGCCTGGCGTCCGGGTCCACGCGGCTGTTGCTGCCAAGGCCGCCGGCCGCGGACGGCGAAGCAGACTGGTTGACACCTTCCATCTCCATGGATTCTTCCGCAGGGTAATAGCTGTCGTAGTAGCTGCCGGTATCGTAAGCGGCGGCGGGAGCGACAGGCTCGGCGGCATAGGAGCCGGAGGATTTGGCGCTGCCGCAGCCCGCCAGCGCCAGGGCCAGCGCCAGGATCAGCAGCAGAGAGAAAAGCTTTTGATTGCGTTTCATGGTACATACCTCCCGTATGTTTTGCGTTCTGCTAATTGGACGCTGTACAGACGGAAAAAGTTCCCCCCAACGGGAGAACTTTTTCCATAAAAATCATTCAGTACGCGACGCCCCAGTAGATCATCTTCTTGGCCGGCTTTCCGCAGATGGGACACACATCGGAGAGCTGCTCCTGCTTGAAGGGAACGCAGCGGCTGGACATGCCGGCCTCTTCCTTCATCCGCATCTCACAGGCAAGCTCGCCGCACCACATGGTCTTGATAAAGCCGCCCTTTTCTTCCTGGATCTGTTTGGCCTCCTCCAGAGAATAGGCGGGGTAGCAATGCTCCTCCAGATTCTTCCGGGCCCGCTCCAGCAGGTCGCGCTGCACCGCCTGCAGAAGCTGGGGGACCTTTTCCGTCAGCTCGTCCAGACGGAGGAACTGCTTTTCCCGGTCGTCCCGGCGCACCGCCACGCACTGGTTGTTCTCCATGTCCTTGGGGCCGATCTCGATGCGCAGGGGAACGCCCTTCATCTCCCAGTTGGCAAACTTCCAGCCGGGGGAGTTGTCGCTGAAATCGCCCTGGACGCGCAGCCCCGCGGCCTTCAGCGTATCCACCAGTTCCTGGGCCTTTTCCAGCACGCCGGGCTTGTGCTGGGCGATGGGCAGCACGATCACCTGGATGGGGGCGATCATGGGGGGCAGCACCAGGCCGTTGTTGTCGCCGTGGCACATGATCACGGCGCCGATCATACGGGTGGTGGAACCCCAGGAGGTCTGGAAGGGGTACTGGAGCTTGTTGTCCCGGCCGGTGAAGGTGACATCATAGGCCCGGGAGAATTTATCGCCGAAATAGTGGGAGGTGGCTCCCTGGAGGGCCTTGCGGTCCTTCATCATGCACTCCACGCAGTAGGTGCGCTCGGCGCCGGCAAACTTTTCCTTTTCGGTCTTCTGTCCCCGCACCACGGGGATGGCCAGCACATTTTCAAAGAAGTCGGCGTAACAATTGAGCTGCTGCTCGGTCTCGGCAATGGCCTCCTCGGCGGTCTCGTGGATCGTATGGCCCTCCTGCCACCAGAATTCCCGGGAGCGGAGGAAGGGACGGGTGGTCTTTTCCCAGCGGACCACGCTGCACCACTGGTTATACAGCATCGGCAGCTCCCGGTAGGAGTGAAGCACCCTGGACCAGTGATCGCAGAACATGGTCTCCGAGGTGGGACGGAATGCCAGAGGCTCCTCCAGCTCCTCGCCGCCGCCCCGGGTGACCCAGGCGCATTCCGGAGCAAAGCCGTTGACAAGCTCTCCCTCTTTTTTCAGCAGGCTCTCCGGGATCAGCACCGGCATGGCCACGTTCACATGACCGGTCTCCTTGAACTTCGCATCCATGATGCGCTGCATATTCTCCCAGATCGCATAACCGTAGGGACGCAGGATGGTAAAGCCCTTCACCGAGGCGTATTCCACCAGCTCCGCCTTTCGGCAGATATCGGTGTACCACTGGGCAAAGTCCACCTCCATATCGGTGATCTGTTCCACTTTCTTTTCCTTAGCCATTCTCGTTTCTCCTTAAATAACGGCGGGAGCCCTTCTCCCACCGCGGATTTGCTGTCATTCTAAAATAGAAGAGTTGCCTTGTCAAGATTCCTCCGCTGTTTGCCGGAAAGTTCTTGACAAGGGCCGTTTATACAGTATAATTATATAACAAAATGTTACAACAGAACCACCTGGGAGGTGAAGGGCATGACCCGTAAGGGTTTTATGTCAGAGCTTAAAAACCTGCTGTTATTCCTGGACACGAACGACCGCGCCCGTGTGCTGAAGCATTACGAAAGAATGTTTGACGAGGCCGGCGCGGAGGGAGAGGACGCCCTGATCCGCTGTCTGGGATCACCGGTGCGCCAGGTACTGCAGATCGAGCAGGAGTACCGGGAAGCCGTGGATAAGGGGGAGATCCCCTTTGCGGAGGAAGATGTTCTGCCGGCGAAGGAGACAAGACCGGCGAAGGCCCCCGCCGAGCCGGAAAAGATCGTGACAGAGTCTGCTCCGGAGATGCCGGCTTCCGCCCCTCCGGACCCGGACCCCTTCGCCGAGGTAAAAAGCGTATTTGGCCTTCCGGCAGAGAAAGCATTGCCGGAGGAGCCGGAGGAAGAGCCGCCGCTTTTCACCGATGCAGCTGAGCGTATTTTGCAGGAACCGGATGCGAAGGCCGAATTCGCCGCCCCGGCGGCGGAGGAAGAACCGGAACCGGTCCCGGTGTTTCAGGAGCCGGCCCCGCCCGCCGAAGAGCCCACGGCAGAGGAGACGGTACCGTTTGAATCCGCCCCGGAGCCCGATGAGGCCCCCGCGGCTGAGGAGGCGAGGGAAAGCCTGCGCACCCCGGAGGAGGAAGCGGATGAGGACGAGGACGATGAGGACGACGAGGACGACGATTATGACGTCTACCGTCCCGGCGCCGGTCGGATCTTTGCGTCCGTGCTGGTCACGTTTCCCATGCTGCCCGTCTGGATCCTCTGCTTTGGGATCTTCCTGCTTTTGGGTGTCGCTGCCCTGGCAGCCGGTGTCGGATTTGGCGCCGCCGCTATCTATCTGATGAGCTATGTTTTTTCCGGGGTCATCGTTTATACGCCGGATCTGATCTTGCTGGGCGGGGGAGCCGTTGTCGCCTCGGCTCTGGCGCTGCTGCTGATCTGGATGGGTCTGTGGATCATGATCGGCGGCTTCGGCCTGATCTTCCGCATGACGGGGAGCATTTACGGCGGTATCCTTGGAAATAGAGAGGAGGATTGATCATGGGAAGGATTTGGAGATGGGTCGCCATTTTGTGCGCTATCCTTTTGATACTGGGACTTGCCATGATCGCGGTGGCCTATGCCTCCGGCAGCAGTCTGGAGCGTTTGCGCGAAACCACCGATGTGTTGGACATGACAAAATTTATTCCCCGGGAGCGCCTGCAGCAGATCCTTACGTTTTTCCTGGGCGAATAGGGCCTGGAGTTATCAGCGCAGTATACGGAGAAAAGACCCGCAGAAGCTGTTCCGCGGGTCTTTTCAAGTAAGGAGAGGTTATTCATGGATGAGGAGAGATTTGCCCGCACAGAGCTTTTACTGGGCTCTGAGGCCATGCAGAGGCTGCACAAGGCGCATGTGGCGGTGTTTGGTCTCGGCGGCGTCGGAGGGTATGTGGTGGAGGCTCTGGCTCGCTCCGGCATAGGGGCGCTGGATCTGGTGGATCACGATACGGTATCCCTCTCCAATCTGAACCGGCAGATCCTGGCCACGGCGGACAGCATCGGCCGGTATAAAGCGGATGCGGCGGCGGAGCGGGTATTATCCATCCATCCGGAGTGCCGGGTCCGCGCCCGACGGTGCATGTTTCTGCCGGAGACCGCGTCGGAGTTTGACTTTCGGGAATACGACTATGTGGTGGACGCGGTGGACACCGTAACGGCCAAGCTCCTGCTGATCCAGGAATGCCAGTTGGTGGGCACTCCCGTCATCAGCTCCATGGGCACCGGCAACAAGCTGGACCCCTCCGCCCTTCGCGTGGCGGACATATCCAAAACTTCGGTCTGCCCCTTGGCGCGCATCATGCGCAAGGAGCTGCGGAAGCGGGGGATAAACCATGTGAAGGTGGTCTATTCCACGGAGGAGCCCGTCCGGCCCCGGGAAGCGGTCTGTGCTTCGGAGCAGGAGACGGGGAGAAGGGATATCCCGGGCTCCGTGGCCTTTGTGCCCGCGGCAGCGGGGCTCATCCTGGCCGGAGCGGTCATCCGCGACCTGGCCGGCATCCGCCTGAAGACGGTCCCATGATCAGATGACGTACTTGAAAAGCAGCATCAACAAAACTCCCGGCACGCCCAGCGCTCCGGCCAGAATGCAGTTCACCGGTGTGATGGACAGGGAGATCCCCACGCTGCTCCCCAAAAAATTCAGTACGAACAGTGCGATGAATCCGACCGCCGCATGAAGCAGCAGCTTCATCAGCAGCTTCAGGGGCAGCCGGAGGATGCGCAGAAAGAGCCACAGCAGGAGCGCCGCGGCGATCAGCATCAGGGGACCGGAGAGAGAATTCATTTTCATCATCCTTTCAAGGAAAAAACTGGCGGCATATCGGACCGCATACGGAACATACTAGAAACGGCCGCCGTACAAAGGCGGCAAGCTGCGGGACAGAGCAAGAGAGAAGGCCCGCGGCGGGCGGGGTCTGCGAGTGCAGGCCCCGCTTGACATTTTTTACAATATGAGATTATACTACATACGGTTTATATGGTTCATGGGGGACCACAACATCTTGCAGGAAAGGAAACACTATGGCATCGGCAAAACCGCAGGGATACGGCAATGAGAGCATTTCCCAGCTGAAGGGAGCGGATCGGGTACGCAAGCGTCCCGGTGTTATTTTCGGCTCCGACGGGCTGGAGGGATGTGAGCATGCCGTTTTTGAAATACTCTCCAACTCCATCGACGAGGCGCGGGAGGGCTACGGCGACATTATAACCGTTACCCTTTTTGAAGACAAGTCCATCGAGGTGGAGGATTTTGGCCGCGGCTGTCCCGTGGACTGGAACAGCGCGGAGAAGCGCTATAACTGGGAGCTGGTGTACTGTGAACTGTATGCCGGCGGAAAATATAAAAATGACGACGGCGGCGATTACGAATACTCTCTGGGCCTGAACGGCCTGGGCGCCTGCGCCACCCAATATGCCAGCGAGTACATGGATGTGACCGTCTGGAGGGACGGGAACAAATATACGCTCCACTTCAAACACGGCGCCATCAAGGGCAAAATGATCACCGAGCCCACCGACCGGAAAAAAACCGGCACCACCACCCGCTGGAAGCCGGACATCCAGGTTTTCACGGATATCAATATCCCGGAAGAATACTTTACCGATATTCTTCGCCGCCAGGCGGTGGTGAACGCTGGTGTGACCTTCCGTTTTCGGGTACAGCACGGCTCCCGCTTTGAGACGAAGGAGTTCCGCTACCAGAACGGCATCACCGACTATGTGGCGGAGCTGGCGGGGGACAAGGCCATGACCGCGCCCTATACCATCGAGAGCGAGCGCAAGGGCCGGGACCGGGCGGACAAGCCGGAATACAAGGTACGCATGTCGGCGGCCTTCTGCTTTTCCAAGGAAGTCTCCGTTCTGGAGTATTATCACAACTCCTCCTGGCTGGAACACGGGGGTGCGCCGGACGCGGCGGCAAAAACCGCCTTTGTGTACGCTATCGACGCCTACATCAAAAAGACCAACAAATACCAGAAAAACGAGAGCAAGATCACGTTTCCGGATGTGGCGGACTGTCTGGTGCTGGTGACCAACTGTTTTTCCACCCGCACCTCCTACGAAAACCAGACGAAAAAGTCCATCACCAACAAGTTCATCCGGGAGGCTATGACGGACTTCTTCAAGGAAAAACTGGAGATCTTTTTCATAGAGAACAAGGCGGACGCGGACAAGATCGCAGACCAGGTGCTGATCAACAAGCGGAGCCGGGAGCAGGCGGAAAAGGCCCGGGTCAATATCAAGAAAAATCTGACCAAAAACCTGGATCTGAGCAACCGGGTGGAAAAGTTCGTGGACTGCCGCAGCAAGGACAGCGAGGTCCGGGAGATCTACATCGTGGAGGGCGACTCGGCCCTCGGCGCCTGCAAGCAGTCGAGAAACGCGGAGTTTCAGGGCCTGATGCCCGTCCGGGGCAAGATTTTGAACTGCCTCAAAGCCGACTATGCCCGTATCTTCAAAAGCGAGATCATCACCGATCTCATCAAGGTCCTGGGCTGCGGCGTGGAGGTGGAGAAGCACACCAAGGAAATCAACAACTTTTCCCTGGAAAATCTCCGCTGGAACAAGATCATCATCTGCACCGACGCGGATGTGGACGGCTACCAGATCCGCACGCTGATCCTCACCATGCTGTGGCGGCTGATGCCCACGCTGATCCGGGAGGGCTATGTCTATATCGCGGAAACGCCCCTCTATGAGATCATTACAAAGACGGGCACGGAGAAGACTTGGTTCGCTTACTCCGATAAAGAGAAGGCGGATATCCTGCAGGAGCTGGGGGACACCAAGGTCTCCATCAACCGCAGCAAGGGTCTGGGCGAAAACGACCCGGACATGATGTGGCTCACCACCATGAATCCGGAGACCCGCCGTCTGATCCGGGTGATGCCGGAGGACGCGGAGGAGACGGCCCGGGTGTTCGATCTCCTGCTGGGTGACAATCTCAGCGGACGGAAGGAACACATCGCCATGGTGGGCAACCGGTATGTGGACATGGCGGACCTCTCATAAATCGGATGGATATAAGGACAGATTATGGCTAAACGAAAAAAAACCGAAGCGGCGGCCGTGACTCCGGAGTCCCAGAACGTGTTTGGGCTGCGCCCCATGGTGGTGGAACAGCCGGTCACCGAGACGCTGGAAGAAAACTACATGCCCTACGCCATGAGCGTGATCATCTCCCGGGCCATCCCGGAGATCGACGGCTTCAAGCCCAGCCACCGCAAGCTGCTGTACATGATGTATAAGATGGGGCTCCTGACCGGCGGCCGCACCAAGAGCGCCAATATCGTGGGCCAGACCATGCGTCTGAACCCCCACGGGGACGCGGCGATCTACGATACCATGGTCCGGCTCTCCCGCAGCCATGAGGCGCTGCTGACCCCCTTTGTGGACTCCAAGGGCAACTTCGGCAAGGTCTACTCCCGGGACATGGCCTACGCCGCGCCCCGGTACACGGAGGCCAAGCTGTCGCCCATCTGCGCCGAGCTTTTCCGGGATATCGACAAGGACGCGGTGGACATGGTGGACAACTACGACGGGACCATGAAGGAGCCGTCCCTGCTGCCCACCACTTTTCCCAACGTGCTGGTGTCCGCCAATATGGGCATCGCCGTGGGCATGGCCAGCAATATCTGCGGCTTCAACCTCCATGAGGTCTGCGAGACCGCCATCGCCCTGATCCGGGACCCCGATCACCACATCATGACCACCCTTCCGGCGCCGGACTTTCCCACCGGCGGGGAGATCCTGGTGGACGGAGTGGAGATGGAGACCCTCTACCGCACGGGCCGGGGCGGCGTAAGGGTCCGGGCCCGCTGGCGCTTTGATGAGAAGGAGCGGGTCATCGAGATCTACGAGATCCCCTACAGCACCACTGCGGAGGCCATCATCGACAAGGTGGCGGAGCTGGTGAAGGCGGGCAAGCTCCGGGAGATCAGCGACATGCGGGACGAGACCGACAAAAACGGCCTGAAGCTGGCCATCGACGTGAAGCGGGACACGGACCCGGAGAAGCTGATGGCGAGGCTCTTCCGCATGACGCCCCTGCAGGACACCTTCTCCTGTAATTTCAATATCCTGCTGGCCGGCACGCCCAAGGTCTGCGGCGTGGGGGAGATCCTGGACGAGTGGATCGCCTGGCGGCTCCAGTGCGTCCGGCGGCGGGTGTACTTTGACCTGGGGAAGAAGAAAGAAAAGCTGCACCTTCTGAACGGCCTGAAAAAGATCCTCCTGGATATCGATCGGGCCATCGCCATCATTCGGCAAACGGAGCGGGAGAGCGACGTGGTGCCCAATCTGATGATCGGCTTCGGCATCGACCAGATCCAGGCGGAATTCGTGGCGGAGATCCGGCTGCGGAATATCAACCGGGAGTACATCCTCAAACGGGTGGAGGAGACCGAGCAGCTGGAAAAGGACATCGCGGATCTGGAGGACACGGTCAAAAGCCGGCGCCGGCTTCAGAATATCATCGTGGAGGAGCTCCGCGCGGTAATGAAGAAGTATCCCGCGCCCCGTCGGAGCACCATTTCCTATGCCGCGGATGAGGAGATGGAGCCGGAGGAGGAGACCGTGGAGGATTACCCGGTGCATCTCTTTCTCTCCCGGGGCGGGTACTTTAAAAAGATCACGCCCCTCTCTCTGCGCATGGGCGGAGAACAGAAGTACAAGGAGGAGGACGGCCCCTTCCAGAGCTTCGAGACCAGCAACTCCCGGGAACTGCTGATATTCACCGACCGCCAGCAGGTCTACAAGACCCGGGCGGCGGACTTCCCGGACACCAAGGCCTCCCAGCTGGGAGCCTACCTGCCCACGGTCCTGGGCATGGACGAGGGGGAGAACGTGCTTTGCCTGGTGCTGCCGGGGGATTACAGCGGCGAGCTGCTGCTGTTCTTTGAAAACGGAAAGTGCGCCCGCCTGCCCATGAGCGTGTACGCCACCAAGACCAATCGCCGCCGGCTGACCGGCGCCTACAGCGATAAGAGCCCTCTGCGCACGGTGCTGCCCCTCACGGAGGAACAGCCGGTGGCTGTGTATTCCACGGAGGGTCGGGCACTGGTGTTCCATTCCTCGCTCCTGGCGCCCAAGACTTCCCGCAGCACCCAGGGCGTGGGCGTGCTGACCCTGAAGCCCAAATACCGCCTGGATCACGCGGCGCTGCTACAGGATACCCCCATCCAAAACCTGAGCCGATATCGGGTCCGCAGCCTCCCCGCCGCCGGCGCTCTTTTGCGGGAGGAGGACCGGGGAGAGAAACAGCTGAGCCTGTTGGACGAGACTTCAAAGGAGTAGGAGAGCATATGAAGCTGAAATTTCACGGCCTCTGGTGGGATCTGACAAGAATCCTTGTCGGTTCCTTTATTGCGGCTTTTTCCTTCCGGTTTTTTACTTTTCCCAACAACATCGTCTCCGGCGGCATCACCGGCATCGCCCAGATCCTGAATCTACTGCTGAAGCTGCCGGTGGGCGCGAGCATCGTTGTGATGAACATCCCGCTGTTCATCTGGGCGGGAAGAAAGCTGGGACGGCGCTTTGTGATTCTGACCGGCATATGCATGTTTACGAACTCCGTTTTCATCGATCTTCTTGAGCCCATCGCCAAAGCCGTCACCAATGATCCCATGCTCTCGGCGGTGTACGGCGGCGTCCTCAACGGTCTGGGCTACGGCATCGTCTTCACCACCGGCGCCACCAGCGGCGGCACGGACATCCCCGCCCGCTTCCTGCGGCGGAAATTCCCCCATATCAATTTCAGCACCTTTTTGCTGGGGTTAAATGTGGTCATCATCCTGGCCTTCGCCATCATTTTCCGCCGCTTTGAGAGCTGCATGTACACGGCCATCTGCATGTTCATCGCCAACAAGGTGGAGGCCCTGATCCTCTACGGACCGGTGGACTCCCGCCTGTGCTATATCATCTCGGATAAGAGCGAGGATCTGCGCCATGCCCTCACCGAACAGCTGGGCCGAGGCGTCACCCTTCTTCAGGGCCAGGGGGCCTGGTCCGGGAAGGAGAAACAGGTGATCCTGTGCGTGGTGAAGCCCATCCAGATCGGCCCTCTCCGCCGCATGGTCCGGGCGATCGACGTGAACGCCTTCCTGGTGATCGGCGACGCCCGCAGCGTCTACGGCCGGGGCTTTGAGAGCATCACCACCGACGATTGAAACCCTTCGAGCCGTTTCCCGTACTTTTTTCCCGGTGAACGCATATACTGGCTTGTATACGCATCAGGGAGGGGGAGGGAAATGGAACACGATATCGACGATCTGATTTTCGGCACCGCTGTCAGTTCGCCCAGCGAACGATAAATTCCAATGGCCGGGGCACTGCCCCGGCCATTGGAAAATGAGGAATTTGCCATGATTAAACCGAAACATCTCTCTCCCGGCGACGAGGTCGCCATCGTCAGCCTGTCCTCCGGGATCCTGGGGGAGGACTGGGCCATCCATAAACTCCGGATCGCCCGGGAGCGTCTGGAGAAGGACTATGGCCTCCGGGTGCGGGTGATGCCCAACGCCCTCCGGGGCGTCGATTATCTCTACCGCCACCCGGAAGCCCGGGCCGCGGATCTTATGGAGGCCTTCTCCCGGCCGGAGATCCGAGGGGTGTTCTCGGCCATCGGCGGGGAAGACACCGTCCGGCTCCTGCCCTACGTGGACCTTGACGTGCTGAAAAAGAATCCCAAGATCTTCACCGGCTTTTCGGACACCACCTCCAACCATTTTATGCTCTACAAGGCGGGGCTGATCTCCTATTACGGGGCCAGCGTAATGACCAATTTCGCGGAATACGGCGCCATCAACCCCTATACGGCCGCCGCCATCCGGGACACCCTGTTTGAGCCCAAGCCCGTTTTGCCCATTCTGTCGGCCCCCTACTGGCATGACGACGAGGACGAGCGTATCCCCTGGTGTGAGGAGAACATGCACCGGGCCTTCCCCTATCACCCGGAGGAGATCGGCTATGAGCTTTTGCAGGGCGTCGGCGTCCGGGAAGGGGAGCTGCTGGGCGGCTGCCTGGATGTCTTCGTTGAGCTGTTGGGCACGTCCCTCTGGCCGGCGCGGAAAGAATGGGAGGGTAAGATCCTCTTTCTGGAGACCAGCGAAGAAGACATGAACTGCGATATCCTGTGCATGCTTCTCCGGAATCTGGCGGCCCAGGGGGTGCTGGACGCGGTGGAGGGCATTCTGGTGGGAAAGCCCGCCCGCCGCAGCAAGTACGAGCCTTACAAGGAGGTCTTCCGAAAGGTGGTAGGGCTGGAGGCCGGCCGCCCGGAGCTGCCGATCCTGTATAACGTGAATTTCGGCCACGCCAATCCGATCACGGTCCTGCCCATCGGCGTCCGGGCGAGGCTGGACGCAGAGCATAAGGCCCTGACCCTTTTGGAGAGCGCGACAGCATGAAAAAAGCTGTGAAGCACGGTGAATACCTCACCGGAGCTTCACAACTCTTTTTATAATCAGCTCATCGCCGGAAAAAGTCCCGCAGCTTACTCAACAGCTTACCCAGCCACGTTTCATCCATGAACCGGCGATAGCGTTGAATCAGCCGCCAGGTCCGCATCTGGTAGATCTCCGCCAGCATCCGCTGGGCCTCGCCCTCATCGGCCGGAGAAGCGGAGGGGAGAGGACCTTTCCGTTCCAGTTCCTTTTCATACAGCTTTCTGAACCACTCGCGGCCCTGCCATACCTCTTCGGCTTCGGACTCCTTGGCCAGCAGACGCTGATGGTCTGCCAGCGCGTCATCCACATAGTGTTCCACCTGCCGCAAAAGGGAGGACAACTCCCGGCGGCGTTCCCGCAGTTCTCGATCATGTACAAGCCCGGTAAATATCGTCTCCAGTCTGCGGATCATGATCCGGGAGGAGAAGCCCTCTTCGATCCGGCGGCGGCAGGCAAGACGCATCCTTTCATATCCGTTTTTGTCTGACAGCAGGGAAGTGATGGCGTCCGTATATTGCCGGATCTCCTCCGGGCGGAACTCCCGCACATCCAGCTCATCCCTACCCTGCTGCAGGGGCAGGACGCGCCCCACGCTCTCGTCGATCAGCTCCCGCTGCCCGCCCACGTCCGAGGTTATCACCGGCACCCCCATGGACAGAGACTCGTATGCCGTCAGCGCCAGGCCTTCATTCAAAGAGCAAATCAGGGTCAGCGCCGCGTCCCGGTACCACGGAAGCATGTCGCTCTGCCGCCCGGCAAAATAGACCGTATGGTGAAGACCGGACCGTTTCACCGCCAAATGCAGGTCCTCCAGCTGCGGACCGTCGCCGACCACGGCAAAGGCCGCTTCCGGCAGCATCTTTCGCAGTTCTTTTGCGATCTCCAGCATCAAAAACGGGCGCTTTTCCGCATGGATACGACAGGGGAACAGGATCAAGGGACGATCGTCCTCAATACCCAGAGCGGCCTTCGCTTTATTGGGGAGAACTCTGTCGGCGTTGAATTCTTCATGATCAACGCCGATATACAGCGTTTCCACGGTTTCCGGGGCCCTGCCGTAATCCCGGATCAAAGCCTGTCTCATCGATTCACTGCAGACATAGGTCTTTTCCAGGATCTCACCCATCACGCCTGCGGTTCGGGCGTAGCCGCCTTCTCTCCAATATTTCGTTTCCGAATGGACGTAATCTACAATGGCCAGCTCCGGGAATTCCTTCCGCAGCCAGGGGAGCAGATAGTACCCAAAATAGGAATTGCTTAAAAAGACCACATCCACCTCTCGGGAACGGATGTAATAGCTTATGAATTCCGCCCAGTTTTCCATGTCTAGGAATTCCGGCAGGTTAAAGATATCCGTCACATGCTCGGCAAAGCGCTGCTGCCAGCTGTTTTCTCCCGGCTGGGTGGTGATGATACCCAGCTCAAACCGGGATTTGTCCAGCCCCGCGCAGATCTCCAGATTGAAGCGGTCCGCGCCGCCCATCTCCATCCACGGCAGCAGCAAAAGTACATGGGTCTTCTCGTGCTTCGTGAAAGTCTTCCGGTCCCAACAAGACGCTTCGGGCAGACGATAACTGAACGGGGTGCCGGAGCGTGGGTACTCCTTGGCTTTGACCGTCGTATCCGCGGTCGCAGCAACTTCCTCAATCAGCTTTGCGGCTTTATTCTGTATTTCGGGATCACTGTTTATGATCGCGAGGACCCCTTTGTCCTGTCGTCGATACCAGAATCCGTAGTTTTTGGTTCTTACCGGTTTTTTGTGCGCAGTGAGAAGCTTTAGCCAAAGACGCCAGTCTTCGTAATAATGCTTTGTGATCTCATCATAGCATCCGACTTCTTCCAAGGCGGCCTTGCGTATAGCGCTGCAATATGTCAAAAAGTTGGTGGTTTTGAGCAGCGTCGGATCAAACGGCTCATCCCAAAGGTATTCCAGATCCTGAAAGCCCAAACTGTTGCTGTAGGACCAGTCATAATCAGGGTTTTTATACAGGGCCCAGTACTGGATCTCAACATAGGTCGGCTCTATCAGGTCGTCCGCATCCAGAGGGATGATGATTTCCGTTCCTGCGTTTTTAATGGCAAGATTACGCGCGGAGGAAATACCGCCGTTTTCCTTGCGAAAGGTTTTGATCCGGTCGTCCTTCCCAGCATATTCCCGCAGCAATTCAATGCTTTCGGGGTCTGTACTCCCATCGTCCACGATGATCCACTCAAACCAGGGGAAGCTCTGGTTCATGACAGAGCGGAAGGTCTGGGGAAAGAACCGGCCGGCGTTATAATACGGGGTGATGATGCTCACCAGCGGCTTGCCGTCGTGCTTTAGGCCCCGCTTCCGTAAGCGCTGTCCCGGTTCCTTGGTATAATCAAAGACCATGTTGTTATTTCTCCTCCCCGGCAAGGCCGTAGTCCGACTCCGTGCTTCCGTGCAGCAGCTTTTGATGCCAAGGCTTTTCGATCTCTGACCGCAGAGCCTGTCTCAATTTGAGGCATTCCTCGCTCTGCTTGCTCACTTGTTCCTTCAGCGCAGCGATTTGGGCTTCCCGATCGGCAATTTCCGATAAGAACCACTCCTTCGCTATTTCTAGCTCAGTCGTCCACTTTTCCAACTCGGCGATACGGGCGTCTTTATGTTTGTCCTGCCCCTCCAGATAGGCCTTGGCCTCGCAAAGCTGCGCCGTCCAGCCCTCCAGTTCGGCGATGCGGGCGTCCTTTTGCTTGCCCTGCTCCTCCAGATAAGCCCTGGTCTCGCAGATCTGCGCCGTCCACTTCTCCAGCTCGGCAATACGTACGTCTTTGTTTTTGATCTGCTCCTCCAGATAGGACCTGGTTTCACAAAGCTGTGCCGTCCAGCCCTCCAGCTCGGCGATGCGGGCGTCCTTATGCTCGCCCTGCTCCTCCAGATAGGCCTTGGCCTCCCCAAGCTGCGCTGTCCAGCCCTCCAGCTCGGCGATACGAGCTTCCTTTTGCCGGATCTGATCTAAATAATATGCTTTGCTTTTTTCAAGCTCGCCGTTCCAGCTCTTTATTTCCGTCACTTGACGCTGCAGGGCTTCCCGCTGTTCCCGATTCCAACAGTTTGCCTGGCTGAGCGACCGGATCCAATCCTGCTGCTCGTCGATGGTTTTCCGGAAGGTGAATCCCGCCGGATCCAGAAGGCTTTTCTGCCAGACGAGCACTTCATCCCACGCCATTTCGGCGGGATGGCGGAGCGTGCCCTGTTCGGAATTTCGAATAAAGCGCTGGCAGGCCTCCTCCAGCGCTTGCCTGCAGGGCAAATAGGCATTGGGGTTTTCCGGCGGAGAGGCCAGATCAAAAGAAAGCTTCCCGGCCAGAGCGTCCTCCCAGGTCGCGGTGTGCAAAAAGGGGAGAAAGGTACCCATCCGGCCGAGGTACTCGTTCCTGTACACCAGGAGCACAGGGGTCCCCAGGGCAAGACAGGGCAGCGCGCAGTGAAGCCGCTCCGTTATAACGCATCTGGCACCGCGATAGCGTTCCAGCAGGGATTCTACCGCGGAAAACCGCTCCCGGATGGACCGTGTGCGGTATTCCGAAGGATCCACGCGGTGAGTGATCGTCACAAAATTTGCGTTCGGCGCCTTTTTCCGCAGCGCGGCTTCGATCTCATCGCCCACATCGACAAGGATCACCTCGTCGCCGGGTTTTCTTTCGCCGGGCAGCCGGAGCGTCAGCGTCAGGCAGCCGGAAAGATAGGCCTCGATCCCTTTTCGCTGCAGCAGCGCCACGGTGGAATCGTCTCGTGCGCCGATGGGAGCATACTGCCGCAAATAGTCACCGCCCAGGCCGTCCAGGAACCGGTCTCCGATGTTAAAATAATCGTTTGGGGAAATGTGCATGGACACGAACAGAGGGTGAATGAGCGGGGAGGGGGGCCAGTTGTATTTCCGTTCCATATACCAGCCGTTCATGATGACGGACACGGGCTCGGACACTTTTTCCACTATGCCAAATGTATCAAGACTTTCCCGATCGATTATAAAGTCGACCGAGGGCAGAAATCTCAACTGCGCATAGCTTTGGATATCGTCACCGATATTGTCCGTATTAACATTGACAAGGACTCCATAGCGCATAAAGCATCCCTCTTTTTTCGTGGTGGCGAGTCTTGACCATACAGATGATTTCACAGGCTTAATACACGCCAAGATACAGCGTATCCCCGATGAGGATTACCTGCTCCTCTATGTCCAAGCAATCCCACTCTTTTCCGGCAAAATAGGTCTCCCGAATCTCCGCAGGCACTTCTGTCGACTGAAAGCGTCGGCCGCTGTAGTAGGAGAGGAGCGGTGCGACCTCCCAATCCACAGCGCCTGAGCGAACATTGATATCCATATATACGTTCGGTGCTTCCGGATGGGAGTAGCAGATTGCGCTGTCCGGCACGGTCCCCACCGAGGTCACAAAGCGGCCGCTCTCCCGCTCGTAGGAGTACACATGTTCGAGGATTTCCCGCGCCTCGCAGGCATCTGCCGCGTTGCTGCGGATCTGCTCAAGCCCGATCGTATAGATCCCCTTCGCGTTGACTAACAGGAACACGCCCATCACCACTGCGGAAACCACGGGCAGGCCCTGTTTTTTCTGTCCGGAGAAAAGGAAAACGATCCAGACACCGCAGACGGACAGGTAAGAAAACACAGGAAACAAGGTCCTCGGCGCCATCCAGATCATTGAGCTGAACATATGCGGGGCAAAGGAGATGCCATAGCCGATGATCGACAGCGAAATCCCGAGCCAGACTATACCCGGATGGCGCTTTGCCCGAATACAGCTGACGACCAATGCCGCCGACAGGAGCCCGGTGACAAGGCCCATGGCGAGACCCAGAAAATGCATGCCGTCAACAAGGACCCGCCATTGTCCATATGTGAGCAGATACAAGAGATTTCGGAATACGACCTGCAGAGACGGGGAACGCGCCGTGCCCGGGATGAGGCCTCCAGATTCCAATGCCCGCTGAAGACCAATGGCAAAAACACTGGCCGAGGCTCCCAGGAGCAGCACCCGGAGCAATCGGACAAGAGCCTTTTTGTCGGCGCGAAGGTCGCTCTGCAGTGCGGCCAGGAGCAGTCCCCACAGGACAAAATATCCGATGGCGGCCTGATAAAAGCCCAGGGAGACGCACAACAGGCAAAAGGACCGCACGGTATTTGCCATACGGTTTCCCGCGAATAAGCTCCGCAGCGCCAGCTGACAAAACACCAGCATCCCGATCCAATGGATAGCCACATTGGAAAAGAAAAACATCTCGCCGAAGGAAACATTGACAAACGCGGCCAGGATAAAAAGCAGTGTCATAGCCTTATCCGCACGGCTCGGGTTTTGAAACGTCGAAATCACCATGGACCATAGATCGGCGCAGGCCCAGGCGATCACCGCCATAAAGGCCAGCGTGAAGGGGAGCTGGACCGAAACGGTGTTGATCCCCAGCCAATGCATCAAAACTTCCGCGGCGGCTCCGCTTGGACGTCCCAGCTGGAGCTTCCAAAGAGCGTTCGTGTTGTCCAACTGCATGTAATAGTCAGAGTAGCCGTCCGTGGAAAACCGATCGGCCAGCATCACGGCAAAGGCGGCCAGGACAAGGAGAAAGCTCAGCAGGAAAACCTGGGTTTTCTCTTTTTTCATCGTTTTCCGCAAATCCAATCCTCCCGTCCGGATCGACCGCCACATCCTCCGGCTGTCAATGAAACAGCTTGTTGAGCTTCAGCTTGAACGCCAGTTGGATGGCACGCCGACCCCACTTGGAATTTGCGATCCGCATCAGCTCGTTTTTCGTGTCCGAGCTGTATGCGTTTTTATAAGCCTGTTCATATCCCTCGATCTCCGTCATAAGAGCGGACAGTTGACCGATCAATTGAGGGTATCGCCCCAGCTCTCGTGCTGTCGCCCGCCGCGATTCTCTGCCCACGGGGTCAGAGACAAGGCTTTCAAAGGCTTTTTCCAGCTTACCTATCATGCGCTGAAGGGAAAAGCTCTCTTCGATGCGTCTCCGGCAGGCAAGAGACATTGTACCATATGCATCCCCGTCTGACAGCAGGGAAGTGATGGCATCCACATATTGCCGGATCTCCTCGGGGCGGAACTCCCGGGTGTCCAGATCGACTTCTTCGCTTTGCATCAGCGGCAGCACGCGCCCCACGCTCTCGTCGATCAGCTCCCGCTGCCCGCCCACGTCCGAGGTGATGACCGGTACCCCCATGGACAGGGATTCACAGGCGGTCAGCGCCAGTCCCTCCTTCAGCGAGCAGATCAGTGTCAGCGCCGCGTCTCTGTACCACGGCAGCATGTCGCTCTGCCGCTCGGCAAAGAAGACGGTATTTTGCAGGCCGTCTCGATTCACCTTCGCGCGCAGCTCCTCCAGCTGCGGACCGTCGCCGACCACGGCAAAGGCTGCCTCCGGCAGCGTCTTTCGCAGTTCCTTTGCAATCTCCAGCATCAGGAAGGGCCGCTTCTGTGGGTGTAGCCGGCAGGGGAAGAGGATCATGGGGCGGTCCTCCGTGATCCCCAGCCTTGCCTTCGCCGCACCGGGCAGCACCCGGTCCGGGTCGTATTTTTCGCTGTCCACGCCGATATACAGCGTCTCCACGCTCTCCGCGGACCGGCCGAAATCCCGGAGCAGGACCTGTCTCGTCCGCTCGTTGCAGACGCAGGTCTTTTCCAGGATCTCTCCCATGGCACCCGATGTACGGGCATAGCCGCCGCTGCGCCAGTACCACTCCTCCATGTGGACGTAATCCATGATAGCCAGATCCGGGAATTCCTTCCGCAGCCAGGGGAGCAGATAGTAGCCGTAGTAGGAATTGCTTACAAAGAGCAGGTCCACCTCACGGGAACGGATGTAATAAATGATGAATTCCGCCCAGTTTTCCATGTCCAGGAAGTCCGGCAGGTTGAAAATATCCGTCACATGCTCGGCAAAGCGCTGCTGCCAGCTGTTTTCCGTGGGCTGGGTGGTGATGATGCCCAGCTCAAACCGGGATTTGTCCAGCCCTTCGCAGAGCTCCAGATTGAAGCGGTCCGCGCCGCCCATCTCCATCCACGGCAGCAGCAGGAGGACATGCAGCTTTTCGTGCTTTGAAAAAACCTTCCGCTCCCAGTTGGAGGCTTTCGGCGGGTGATATCCGCCGATTGCGCTGCGCGGATATTCGATGGCCGTGACGCTCTCCCGGACTTCCTTGGCCGCCTCGCGGATCTTTTCCTGGGAGAGCGCGGAAAGCTCTTTGCTCCCCTGTACGGTCTGCTGCATTCCGGTCGAACGCCTTCGGTACCAGAACAGATATCCCCCCAGATGGACAGGCCTTGCGCCCAAGGCCAGAAGCCGCAGCCACAGCTGCCAGTCCTCATCAAAATGCCGGGCGGATTCCGCATATCCACCTGTCCGTTCCAGCCACTCCCTGCGAATGCCGGCGGTACAGACCAGTATATTTTCGCTTTTCATGCGCTGAGCCGAAAAGCTTTTCTTCCATAGATATTCCTGCTCCCCGAAACCCACGCTGTCGGTGTAGGCCCAGGCTGCTTCCGGGTGTGTTTTCAGCGCGTAGAACAATTCTTCCAAAAAGGGGGGAGCGATCAAATCGTCCGCATCCAGGGGAACGACGATTTCGGCGGCGCTATTCCGGATGCCCGTATTCCGCGCCGACGCCTGCCCGCCGTTTTCCTGACGGAACACCCGGACGCGGTCGTCCTTCGCCGCGTATTCCCGCAATACCGAGATGCTTTCAGCGTCTGTACTTCCATCGTCTACGATGATCCACTCAAACCAGGGGAAGCTCTGGTTCATGACGGAGCGGAAGGTCTGGGGGAAGTACGCACCGGCGTTATAATAGGGGGTGATGATGCTCACCAGCGGCATGCCGCTGTGGTCCAGCCCCCGTTCAGTAAGAATACGGCCGGGTTCTTTTGTAAAATCAAATTGCATGGATCATTCTCCCGCTTTGCTGTAATAACGCTCCTTCATTGCCTCCAGGATCTTATGGGGGATCAGCCCGACGAAAAGAGGCTTTATCGCATAGGGTATCCCTCGGGGCATCAATCCCATACGCGAAAACCCCCGCCATTTGACCAGACACTCCGTAAACCGATACCGGTATTTTCTCCGCTGATAGCTCTCCGGATCCAATCGGATGCCGTACAGGGGCGCGGCAAGATTTGCGCCGTGGAAACCGGCGGCATAAGCGCGCATCAAAAGATCATAATCCTCGGAGCGCCTGACCGTCCGGCTGTCCCGGTATCCGCCCAGAGCCCGCAGCACCTCCGTCCGGAACATCAGGGACGCGTGGACAAAGGGGAGAGTCATCAAAAAATCGGTTTTTTGCGGCCTGGACAGAAACCAGTAGCATTTTCCCAGATCACCCGGCTCCCGGCAGAAGTATTCGCCTTTTGTCCCCACGAAGTCTATGCCCGGCGTCGCCTCCAGAAATGCGGCCTGCTCGGCCAATCTGGACGGCATGGAGACATCGTCCGCGTCCATCAGCGCCGTATATCGTCCCCCGGCCAGGGCAAGGCAGCGGTTCCGGGACGGGCCGGCGCCTGCGTTTACCTCATTGCGGAGTAGGGTAACTCTTCCGTCCCGGCGTTCCCAGTTTCGCAAGATCTCCCAAGTGCCGTCACTGGATGCGTCGTCGCAGATGATCAGCTGAAAGTCCGGATAGCTTTGATTCAAAACGGATGAGATCGCCGCGTCCAGCGTTTTTTCCCCGTCGCGGACGCTCATCACCACCGTTACCGGCCGTTGATCCTGAACGTTCTCCATAGTCTCACTCTCTGTAGGCGGCGCATACCTCATCCGCCGGTCCGATCATCCGCAGCTTCCCATGATCCAGCCAAAGCGCCCGGCTGCACATGGTCTCGATCTGTTTCAGGTCATGGCTCACAAACAATACCGTGGTCCCTCCGCCCATCAGCTCCGTCATCCGTGCCCGGCTTTTTTCCTGAAAGCCGATATCGCCCACGGAGAGGATCTCATCCACGATCAGGATCTCCGGCTCCACCAGACTGGCCACGGAGAAGGCCAGCCTTGCCAGCATACCGGAGGAGTAGTTGCGGATCGGCACGTCGATAAACTTACCCAGCTCAGAGAATTCCACGATATCGCCATACCGCTCTTTCAGAAAATCCTCTCCGTAGCCCAGGATCGCCCCGTTGAGGAAGATGTTCTCCCGCCCGGTCAGATCCATGTCAAAGCCGCTGCCAAGCTCCAGCATGGGGACCACGTTGCCATGCGTGACCACGCGGCCTTCCGTCGGCACAAGGATACCGGAGATGACCTTCAGCATGGTGCTTTTCCCTGCGCCGTTTCTCCCGATCAGGCCCAGCGTTTCCCCCTTCTCCACCGTAAAGGACACGTGCTCCAGGGCGGTGAAGTCCGTATATCGGATCGTGCCCCGGAGCTTTCGGGTCACGAACTCTTTCAGGGAGAGGATCTTGTCTGTATTCATGTGGAAGCGCATGGTCACATCGTTGACCTCGATCATCGGATTGCTCATAAGATCTCCTCACAAATACAGCACAAACTTGTCCTGATTCTTTCGAAACACAAAGACCCCCGCCAGCAGCATCCCGAGCGCGATCATCATACACCGAAAGTATACCACCGGCTCAGGGGAGAGCCCGTCCAGAATGCACATCCTTATACTCTTCAGAAAATGATAGAGGGGGTTGAGCTTCAAAACGACCATAAACGGGCCGGACAGGATTGTTTCCGGATAGAAGATGGGCGTGATATACATCCACATCATATTGAGGACGCCCCAGAGAAACTGGGTATCCCGGAAGAACACCATGGATGTGGCCAGCAGCAATCCCATGCCGAGGCTGAAAATGATGAGACAGACAAAGAAGAACAGGGACAAGATGGCCGCGCCTTTGAATTGCACCCCGGTGATCAGGCAGACAAGGATCATGGGGATCAGAGAGATGACCAGATTCACCACGGAGGACATGGTCCGGGTCAGAGGGTAGATATATTTCGGCATATATACCTTTGTGATCAAAGACGCGTTCCCCAGGATGGAGGTCAAAGTCATACCGCAGGACTCGGAAAAGAAATTGAACATGATCGTGCCGATGATCAGATAGGCGGGGAAGTTGGGAATGCTGCTTTTGAAAATGGTGGAAAACACAAAGTACTGTACCAGCATCATCAGCAGGGGATTGAGGAAGCTCCAGAATACACCCAGCACCGAGCGCTTGTACTTGGTCCGAAAATCCCGGCCCACCAGCTGCCGGATGAGAAAGCGGTACTTTTTCACGGCGATCAGCGCCTGGATGATATAGCTGCGCTTTCCGTTCTTCCATCGGTACCATACAAAGAAAAAGCAAATCAGGATCGCCGCGCCGAAGGCCGAGGCAAACTTCCAGTAGTGCAGACCGGTCCAGATATAATCCTGTCCGTCCGCGGAAAAGCAAAGGATGCCGGGAACGGCTTCGCCGTTGACAAGAAGTGAGAAACCGTCTCGCGTTTCCTGTGAACTGACAAGAGGAGTGACAGCACTCCCCGCGGCGGAATCTCCCTGCAGACGGAGGATCAGAGGGACATCGCAAACCGTCTCGATCGGCTCCGCTGCGGATATGGTAAGGACCTGCCCCTCCGCGATCCGCGCGGCGTCAAAGGTCTCCTGCATCAGCACCGTGCCGTCGGATGGCCGCAGCAGCTCCATGGTGACAGCGCCGGCATTCCGGCGATAGTTCGTCCCCCATTTCACGCTCACGCTCTCCAGACGCTGGATCGGCGCCTGGAACAGCTGCTCAACGACCACGCCTTCCGAAAGCTCCGCCGCGCCGATGTCTGCCTCCGGCATCTCTATGCTTCCGCGGGAAACGCGCAGCCGGAGCTGATCCCCCGCGAGAAAGTAGAAGCTCAGGACCAGAAAAACATATACCGCAAGGGTGAGGAGCATTATTTTTCGGAAGTTGATCTGTTCCGAATTTTTCTTTTGCCCATTTGTGCTCATAATCCGTCCCTGTCATTAACTGCTGTTGAATACGTGCATTTCATAATATTGGATTTTATCATGCTTTTTATTCCAACACAACCGTCCGCGGGAAAAAAGCAGGCGGCGAAAATAAAGCAAGGATTCACTATGGCGGGGAAGGAACCTCTACTTACATAATGGAAGAAGCCCCTGCGAACATCAAAACCGGATTTAGCCCGTCTGACGGGAGCACCGGTGTCGCAAGAGTTTCTATGGCTGCCATGCTGCAACGCGATCCAACATCCCAACGCTTGTATGCTCACGATGTTGTAATAGCAGAAGAGCCTACCTCCAAAACTGCTGGCAGACACCTGAGCACAAACAGGGCCGGCAGCAGCGGAGATAGCCTCTTTATCACCGATATACTACAAAACGCCCTGTCTGTCAAGAATGAAATAAGTAACGGCCGGGCCAGTGCGAAGACGGCAGTCCGCCGACCTTCGGAGCGGAAGGAGTCCAATTAAACGGCTGTACCGGAAAGGATAGATGATCTTCTCCGGCACGCCTTGAGGGATTCGACCCGCCCTGCGGGGCGGGCCACCTCGGGTTGCAAGGCGCCCCCCGGCGCCTTGCCAAGTGCCCTCGGGTTCGAATCCCCTTTGGGTATGAAAATACGGAGACCACCCAAAGGTGATCTCCGTATTTTGGCACGCCTTGAGGGATTCGAACCCCCGACCTTCTGGTCCGTAGCCAGACACTCTATCCAGCTGAGCTAAAGGCGCATTTCTTGAGCGCTCAGATAATATACCACGCATTTTAGAGAAAAGCAATAGTTTTTTTCAAAAAATGCAGGAATTCTTTTTTCCACCCCCGAATGACCTCTTGAAGTTTTTGGCAATTATGATATAGTTACAACGTTAAATTGCTATAGAACAATGGAGGTACACCCTGCATGGGAGATCTGGAAGAGAGAATCTATCGCGCGGTCACGCTGGCGATCCGCGATTCCTTCGGTGTGGAGCCGGAGGAGGGGATCGTGGTGGTCGAAACGCCCAAAGATACAAAGCTGGGGGACTATGCCACAAGCGCGGCCATGAAGCTGGCCCGGGTGCTGCATAAAAGCCCCATGGAGATCGGGGAGAGCCTTGCCCAGCGCTTGCGGGAATCCCTCCCGGAGGCGGAGACGATCACCGTCGTCAGACCGGGCTTTATCAATTTCCGGCTCAAGCAGGCGTCCCTGACCTCTCTGATTGCCCAGGTGCTGTCCCAGGGGGACGACTACGGGCGCAACGACTCCGGCCGGGGCAAAAAGGTACTGGTGGAGTGGGTCTCGGCCAACCCCACCGGCGATCTGCACTGCGGACACGCCCGGAACGCCGCCTGGGGCGACTGCATCTGCCGCATGATGGAGTTCAGCGGCTATGACGTGCTGCGGGAATACTATGTGAACGACGCCGGCAACCAGATCGTCAAGCTGGGCGAGAGTCTGACCGCCCGCTATTTCCAGTATTTCGGGCAGGACTACCCGCTGCCGGAGGACGGCTACCATGCGGAGGATGTCCGCCAGATCGCCGAGAAGATCGCCGAAAAGGACGGGGATCGCTGGCTGACGGCGGACCCCGGGGAGCGGCTGCGCTATTTTATGGACGAGGGCAAAAAGCGGGAGCTGGAAAAGATCGACCGGGATCTGCAGCTTTACCGGGTGGCGATCCAGTCCTGGATGCACGAGACCCTGTTCTACGCCAATGACAAGGAGCGCATCCGCGCCTGTCTGGACACCATGGAAAAGAAGGGCCTGACCTATGAAAAGGACGGCGCCCTGTGGTTCAGGAGCACCGACTACGGCGACGACAAGGACCGGGTGCTCCGCAAGTCCGACGGTACGCTCAGCTATCTGACCCCGGATATCGCCAATCATGTCCATAAGGTGGAGCGGGGCTACCCCAAGCTGGTGGATCTCTGGGGCGCGGACCATCACTCCTATGTGATCCGCATGCAGGCGGCGCTGACGGCTCTCGGCTATCCCAAGGACACGCTCAGCGTTGACCTGATCCAGATGGTCCGCTTGGTACAAGACGGCGTGGAGGTGAAGATGTCCAAGCGCACCGGCAACGCCATCACCATCCGGGAGCTTTGCGCCGATATCGGCGTCGACGCCGCCCGCTGGTTCTTTGCCAGCAAGGACGTGTCCACCCACATGGATCTGGATCTGAAGCTGGCCCGGAGCAAGGACAACAACAACCCGGTGTACTATGCCCAGTACGCCTACTCCCGGATGTGTTCCATCCTGCGCAACCCCAATGTGCCGGAGTTCCACCCGGTGGAAAGCTATGACCGGCTGACCGATGAAAAGGAGCTTCTGCTGCTGAAGAAGATCGGCGAATTCCCCGGCGAAGTGGCGGAGGACGCTGCCAACCGCAAGCCGAACAAGATGACGGATTATATCCTCTCCCTGGTGCGCACCTTCCACAGCTATTATAACTCCACCAGAGTCATCCTGGCGGAGGACCCGGCGCTGACCAACGAGCGGCTGGGCCTGGTGCGGGCCACCATGGTCACGCTGAAAAACGCCCTGGGGCTGATCGGCGTCTCCGCTCCCGAGAGTATGTAAAACAAGAGAAGGAAATGAAGCAAGCTCCCCTTTTGCCGGACAGAGAAAACTCTGTCGGACAAAAGGGGAGCTTTGCCATGCCCAAAGACGGATTGTTGCCGGACTGGGGTGTTATCGGGTATTACGCTCCCAGCCGCACATGCAGCTCCACCGGGTTGTGGTCGGAGGACGCAAAGCCCTGGTCCAGCGTCTCCACACTCTCCAGCACCACATTGGGGGAGAGGATGAAGCCGTCGATCACATAGTGCTGGGTGGTCTTGGGGTCGTAGGGGGCGTTCAGCAGGCGGCAGCTGGGGGTCTCCGCGTCCCAAACGAACCGGAACCCCTCCGGCAGATCGTTCAGGGACAGCACGCCCGGCTCCCAGAGCTCCGCCGTGGTGATGGGATAGCGCTCTGTTGTGTCCGGAAACACCTGGTTGAAGTCTCCGCCCGCGATCACATAGTTTCCCTTTTGATACTCGCTCTCCAGAAACCGGCTGAGCTGTCGCATCTGCGCGTCCCGGCCATCCTCGCTGGAATAGGCCTCCAGATGCAGGTTCACCAGGGAAAGCTTCTTGTCGCTGCCCTCGATGGGGAGATAGGTCACCAGCAGGCAGCGCTTGAGATTCACCGTCCGCAGGGGCCAGGAGAAGGGGCAGGGGAGGGCGACGCGCAGGGCCTCTTCGATCTGGTACGAGGAGGTATCCGTCATCAGACCGGAATGGACCCGGCCCAGAGGGGGCATGGGATAGGGCACAAAGGCGGTCTCATAGTTGGGGGCATAGGACCAGGTGCCCGAGGGGGAGAGCAGGATACGCTCGTCCAGCCCGCAGGAGCGGGCGGCGTCCTGATCTACCTCCTGGTACAGGACAAAGTCATAGGGCTCTTCCCGCAGATGGACGGTATTCCAGATGTCGTTCAGATATTTGGTCACGGTGGGGAGATCCTTGCCCCGGACGCTCTTTCCCCCATCCATGAAAAAGTCCGCTTCCGCGCCCAGGGCTCCGTAGCCGATGTTCCAGTTCAGGACCGAGACGCTTTGGCCCTCCGAAAGATGGGCGTAGGTAGTGGTGCCGGCTCCATGGCTGACCGCCGCAGGCTCAACGTCCGCGGGTTTGTATTCCGTCAGCGAGAGATAGGCGATCCCCGCCCCGGCCACCAGCACCAGGCACAGCAGCAGGCAGCCGAAAACCTTCAGAAGCTTTTTCATGTCATCTCCTCAGACAGACCGCGGTCTTCGCGGCAAGAGCGGCGTTGTTGAGCACCAGCTGGATATTGGATGCGAGACTGTCCCCGCCGGTCAGATCCTTAACTCTGGCCAGCAGGAAGGGGGTGGTCGCCTTGCCGTGGATGCCCTGCTCCTCGGCCTCCCGGATGGCCCGGTCAATGGCGGCATTGATGATTTCCGGGTCCATGGAGTACTCCTCCGGGATGGGATTGGTCACCAGAATGCCCCCCGGGAGACCCAGCTCAGAGCTTACGCGGAAGATCCGGGCCAGCTCCTCGGGCGTGTCCACCCGGTAGTCCACTTTAAAGCCGGAATGACGGGTATAGAAGGCGGGCAGTTCCTCGGTGCCGTAGCCCAGCACGGGGACGCCATGGGTCTCCAGATACTCCAGCGTCAGCCCCAGGTCCAGGATGGACTTGGCCCCGGCGCAGATCACCATGACGGGGGTATGGCTCAGTTCCTCCAGATCGGCGGAGATGTCCATGGTGGTGGTGGCACCCCGGTGTACGCCGCCGATGCCGCCGGTGGCGAAGATCCGGATGCCCGCCATGGCGGCGATCATCATGGTGGTGGTCACGGTGGTGGCCCCATCCATGCCGCGGGCCACAAGCACCGCCAGATCCCGGCGGCTGGCCTTGGTGACGGCGGTGCCGCTCCGGCCCAGGTGCTCGATCTCCTCCCGGGTGCAGCCGGCCTTCAGCCGCCCGCCGATGACGGCGATGGTGGCTGGAACGGCGCCGTTTTGCCGGATGGTCTCCTCCACCCGCAGGGCGGTTTCCACGTTTTGGGGATAGGGCATCCCGTGGGAGATGATGGTGCTCTCCAGCGCCACCACCGGCCGGCCCTGCTCCAGAGCCTGGGCCACCTCCGGGGACATGTCCAGAAAAGCAGTATAGTCCATGGTCGATTCTCCTTTATAATAGTTTACATAATATTCATATACGAATCGTTGATTTTTTTCTGCAGCAGATCCTCGCTGAGAGCGGGGTTGATGGTGTCCAGGCACTCACAGGCGATGGCGGCGGCGGCAAGACCGGCGATGGCGGAGCGCTCCAGATCAAAGTCCCGGAGATAGGACCACACCAGAGCGGCGGTAAAGGCGTCGCCGCTGCCGGTGGAGTTGGTCGCGCTCCCGGCAAGGGAGGGGAGCAGAACGCGGCTTTGCTGATCCGCAGCCAGAACGCCCTTCTCCCGCAGGGTGATAAAGACCCGCTGAAGGCCGGTGGAGAGGAGGATGTCCGCGGCCCGGTGGAGACTCCGCTCGTCCCGGATCTTTACGCCGCTGAGGATCTCCGTCTCCAGACGGTTCGGCTTCAGGGTGTGCAGCCGCCCCAGCTGGCCCCGGAGCTTCTCCGCCTTGGCGGCGGACACCGGGTCCGCAAAAATGGGGACCTCCGCATGCTCGCACAGCCAGGCGATGGACTCTGCGGGCAGGTTGGTATCCAGCACCAGCGCCTGGGCCTTGTTAAGGAAGGAGAGCCGTTCAGACAGGACCGCCGGGGTCAGGTGGCGATAGATATCCATGTCGGAGATCGCTTCCACCATATTTCCGTCCGGGCCGGATACGAAGAGATAGGAGGAGGTAACGCCCCCGGGGATGCGCAGGGAGCGGCTGATATCGATGCCCAGCTCGGAGCAGGAGGCTTCGATCCGCTGAGCGAATAGGTCTTCCCCCAGGACCGTGAGCAGATGGGTGTCCAGTCCCAGCAGGGTCATGTTGTGGGCGATATTTCTTCCCACGCCGCCCAGACTCATCCGCACCTGACCGGGGTTGGAGTCCTCCGGAATCAGCTTTGCGGCGGAGATCCCCCCCAGATCGATGTTGGCTCCGCCGACCACCGCGGCGTAGGACTCATCGGGAAGGATATAGCCCTTGCCGATGATCGCGCCTTTGCGCATCAGATTGGAGATGTGGACCCCCACGCTGGAGCGGGTGATGCCCGCCCTTTCGGCCAGTTCGTGCTGGGAGATCATGGGGTTTTCTTCGATCCACCGGAGGATCTGTCTTTCCCGCTGGGTCATGTTCCCGCCTCCATGTTAAGCAAATCTTTACAGAGTAATTATATGTTTATCATAAAGGAAGCGCTTCGATCTGTCAACCGTCAAGGAGACAAAAACTCCGGGCATCCGAAAACCGGATGCCCGGAGGGGGAATACGATCGATTTCAGCCGCCCAGATAGGCTTTTTGCACCTGCTCGCTGTGGATCAGCTCACTGCCGGTGCCGGTCAGGGTGATCTGCCCGTTTTCCAGCACATAGGCCCGGTCCGCGATGGTGAGGGCCATTTGGGCGTTCTGCTCCACCAGAAGGATGGTGGTGCCCGCCTTGTGCAGGGATTTGATGATATCGAACACCTGCTCCACCAGAATGGGAGCTAGGCCCATGGAGGGCTCGTCCAGCATCATCAGCTTGGGCTTGCTCATCAACGCCCGGCCCATGGCCAGCATCTGCTGCTCGCCGCCGGAGAGCGTCCCGCCGATCTGCCGCCGCCGCTCTTTCAGCCGGGGGAAGAGGGCAAACACCTGCTCAAGACTGGCGTCCACCTCGCTCTTGGGGCGGGTGAAGGCGCCCATATCCAGATTCTCTTCCACGGTCATCTGCAGGAAGATCCGCCGGCCCTCCGGCACATGGGCCAGCTGCTTTTCCACGATCTGGTGCGGGGCGGTGTGGGCAATGCTCTCGCCCATGAAACGGATATCGCCGGTACGGCTCCGCAAAAGGCCGGAGATGGTGTCCAGGCTGGTGGTCTTGCCGGCACCGTTGGCGCCGATCAGGGTGACGATCTCACCCTCCTCCACCTGGAAGGAGATGCCCTTCAGGGCGTGGATAGCGCCGTAATATACGTTCAGATTCTCCACTTCCAGCAGCATACTCAGCCCTCCTTCTTCTTGCCCAGATAGGCTTCGATCACGGTGGGATTGGCCTGGATCTCCTCGGCGGTACCCTTGGCGATCACCCGGCCGAAGTTCAATACGCAGATACCCTCGCAGATGCCCATGACCAGGCGCATATCGTGCTCGATGAGCATGATGGCGATCTGGAAGGTGTCCCGGATCTTCACGATGTTTTCCATCAGCTCTGCGGTCTCGGAGGGGTTCATACCGGCGGCGGGCTCGTCCAGGAGCAGCAGGGAGGGGTTGGTGGCCAGAGCCCGGACGATCTCCAGACGGCGCTGAGCGCCGTAGGGGAGGGAACCGGCCGGAGTGTTTGCCAGATCCTGCATGTTGAAGATGGACAGCAGCTCCAGAGCCCGCTCGTGGGAGGCCTTCTCCTGCCGCCAGTACTTGGGCAGACGGAGCACGCCGGTCAGCGCGGAGTAGGGTTCCTGGTTGTGGAGGCCGACCTTCACGTTCTCCTCCACGGTCAGGTTGTTGAACAGACGGATGTTCTGAAAGGTACGGGCGATGCCCATCTGGTTGATCTGCTCGGTGGACTTTCCGGCGGTGTCAAAGCCGTCCAGCAATATGGTGCCGCGGGTGGGCTGGTAGACCTTGGTGAGCAGATTGAATACGGTGGTCTTGCCTGCGCCGTTGGGGCCGATGAGACCGGCAATCTCCGTCCGGCCGATGATCAGGTTGAAGTCGTCCACGGCCCGCAGGCCGCCGAAGTCGATGCCCAGGTGACGGCATTCCAGGATGGGGGTCTTGTCGATATCCCGTTCGGGGATGATGGCGGTGCTGGGCACCGGTACCATCTTGCCCTTTTCAAATTTCTTAGCCATTTATCTCTTCCTCCTTCCGTTTGGGCAGGAGCTTCTGCAGCAGCAGCTTCATCTGAGGACTGTTGGTGGTCAGCATGACCAGGATCAGTACGATGGCGTAGATCAGCATGCGGTAGGTGGCAAAGCCGCGCAGGGCCTCGGGCAGGATGTAGAGGACCACGGTGGCAATGATGGAGCCCCAGATGTTGCCCAGACCGCCCAGCACCACGAACACCAGCACCAGAATGGAGGTGTTGAAGTCAAATTTCGCTGCCGTCAGGTTGGAGTAGTTCAGTCCGAAGAGAGCGCCCGCCGCGCCGGCCAGGGCGGCAGAGGTGACGAAAGCGATCATCTTGTACTTGGTGATATTGATACCCACGCTCTCGGCGGCGATGCGGTTGTCCCGGATGGCCATGATGGCCCGCCCGGTGCGGGAGCGCACAAGGTTCTGGACGATGAGCAGGGTGATCATGATGAGAATGAAACCGGCGGTAAAGCTGGCGATGGTCTGGGTGCCGGTGGCGCCTTGGGCTCCTTTGATGATGATGCGGCCGCCCTCCAGCAGATTCAGATCGGAAGCGGTTTTGCTGCCGTTCACGTTGAAGATGACGTGCAGCCCGTTGCTGTCATAGCCCACGATAAGGCAGGTGATCAGCTCTTTGAGGATCTCGCCGAAGGCCAGGGTGACGATGGCCAGATAGTCGCCCCGGAGACGGAGCACCGGAATGCCCACCAGGAAGCCCACGATGGCGGCGCAGACCGCGCCCACCACCATGGCGATGGCCAGCCGCAGGGCGGTGGAGGGGATGATATTGGCCAGACTCATGGCGGCGGTGATGCCGGAGAAAGCGCCCACGCTCATGAAGCCGGCGTGGCCCAGGCTCAGCTCGCCCAGAATGCCCACCGTCAGGTTGAGAGACACGGCCATAACGATGTAGCAGCAGATAGGTACCAGCAAGCCCTGCTGGGAGCGGTTGAGAGAGCCGGCGTTGCGCAGCAGCGTGATCACGATAAAGGCGATGGTCACGCCCGCATAGGTGAAGTAATCAGCTCTCGCTTTTTTGGAGGAACTGGAAAGATTTTTCATATTATTTCCCCCCGTCAAACTTTCTCGGGCACGTACTTGCCCAGCAGACCTGCCGGACGCACCAGCAGGATGATGATCAGCACGGCGAACACGATGGAGTTAGAAAGCTGCGTGGAAATATAGCCGCGGGCCAGTGACTCAATGATGCCCAGCAGAATGCCGCCGAGGAACGCGCCGGGGATGGAACCGATACCGCCGAACACAGCGGCGGTGAAGGCCTTGATGCCGGGCATGGAGCCGGTGGTGGGCATGAGAGCGGGGGAGAAGGAGCACAGCAGCGCGCCGGCGATGGCAGCCAGTGCCGAGCCGATAGCGAAGGTCAGGGAGATCGTGCGGTTGACGTTGATGCCCATAAGCTGCGCCGCCCCCTTGTCCTCGGAGCAGGCCCGCATGGCTTTGCCCATCTTGGTCTTGCTGGTGAAGAGGGTCAGCCCGATCATGATGACGATGCAGGCGGCCACGGTCAGGATGGACACGTTGGAGATAGAGAGCTGGCCGCCGAAGAGTTTTAGAGTGCCCTCCACCACAGGGGTGTAGGACTTGGGATTCGCGCCCCAGATCAGCAGGGCGGAGTTTTGCAGGAAGTAGCTCACGCCGATAGCGGTGATCAGCACGGCCAGAGACGGCGCGCTGCGCAGCGGGCGGTAGGCAAGGCCTTCGATCACAACGCCCAGAACAGTGCACACCGCCATGGCACACACCACGGCCACCAGCGTGGGAAGACCCAGGTTCACCGCGGCGATATAGGAGATATAGCCGCCGATCATGATGACGTCGCCGTGGGCGAAGTTCAGCATCTTGGCGATGCCGTACACCATGGTGTAGCCCAGAGCGATGATGGCGTACACGCTGCCAAGACTGATGCCGCTGACAAGATAAGCCAGAAATTCCATAACAGCACCTCTATTTTTCCAAAGAATGTACAATACATTTACTATAGTGGTTTCTGCTTCAAAAATCAACACAAAATCTGCGCCGCTGGTTTTTTTCGTGTTCATTTTCGGGCGGAAAAGAGTGGCTGCCGGAGGCATGCGCCTCCGGCAGCCGGAATAAACGTCAATGATTCAGAAAACGCTCAGAGCTCAGGGGGAGACGTACACGCCGTTCTGGATGATGACGGCCTTGGGAGCCTTGGAGACCTCGCCGTTGGCGCCCCAGGTCATGCTCAGACCGGTGATGCCGTCCACGGAGATGGTGGGCATGACGGCGATGACGGCCTCGCAGATCTCTTCGGCGGACATGTCGCCGGTGCAGCCGGCGGCCTCAAGAGCGGCCTTCAGGATATAGGCGGCGTCGTAGCCGTCAGCGGCGAACTGGTTGGGGGTCTCGCCGAAGCGCTTCTGGTACTCGGCAACGAAGGCCTGGGTCTTCTCGTCGTCGGCATCAGCGGCGAAGGGGGTCAGCAGCATGACGCCCTCAGCCAGAGAGGTGTCAAAGTTCTCCAGGGTCAGGATGCCGTCCATGCCGTCCACGCCGAAGACGACGGGGGCATAACCCATCTGGTTGGCCTGGTTGAGGATAACGGAAGCCGGGGTGTAGTAGATGGGCAGGAACAGCAGGTCGGCGCCGGCGGCCTGGGCGGCCGTCAGCTGCACGGAGAAGTCGGTCTGGGTGGCCTCGGTGAAGGTGCCCTCGTAAACGACCTCAACGCTCTTTTCCTTGGCCTCGGTCACAAAGGTGTCACGGATGCCCTGGGAGTAAGCGTCGTCGTTGCGGTAGATGACGGCGACCTTGGCGCCGGCGAAGTTCTGGGAGATGTAGTCGGCGGAGGCGATGCCCTGGTTGGGGTCGGTGAAGCAGACCTGGAAGGCGTTATCCTTGTCGGCGATCAGGTCGACGGAGGAGCCGGAGGGGGTCAGCATGAACACGCGGTCCTGATAGGCCTGGGCCGCAACGGTGATGCCGGAGCCGGAGGTGACGGTGCCGGCCATGACCTGCATGCCCCAGTCAAGCAGGGTGTTGTAGGCGTTGATGGCCTTGTCGCCGGAGTCGGCTTCGTCGTCCTGGGACTGGAACTCGAACTGCAGGCCGCCCATGGCATTGATCTCGTCAACGGCGATCTGGATGCCGTTCATGACGGAGATGCCGTAGATGGCAGCAGGGCCCGTCAGAGGACCGGAGGAGCCCAGCTTGAAGGTCATGTTGGCCTCGGCAGCGGGAGCAGCCTCGGCGTTCTCGGCAGCGGGAGCGGCCTCGGCGGCCGGAGCGGTCTGGGTAGTGGCAGCCTGGGCAGGTGCGGCGGTCTGGGTGCTGCTGCCGCAGCCGGCCAGCATGCCGATGACCATCACGACGGCCAGGACCATAGCGAATGTCTTCTTCATGGATACACTTCTCCTTTTTAAAATTTCTTTTTCGTCTTATAAAAAACGGCCCTGCCCGGAAGGACAGGGCCGGCTTTTATCTCACCGGGTAGCAGAGGAATGAGCCAATGCACTGCCTGAAAAAAGTTAGGAGTATCATAGCACGGGAAAAAGCAAAACGTCAATGTGGGAAATATATTAATTTAAAACGCTAAATTGTTTTTGTTTTGGGAAAACCGACAAAACTTTTCGAAAAAATAGGCAGTGGTGAGGAAAAAATGTGTCCGGACCGTAGACGAAACGGGAAATGTTTGGTATAATCCCACAAGGAACAGGTGTTCCTATACACTTCGTACGGTAAAATTTATAAATACTGTTGGGAGGAATTCATCATGCCTATCGTAACCAGTACCGAGATGTTCCGCAAGGCCTATGACGGAGGCTACGCCATCGGCGCCTTTAACGTGAACAACATGGAGATTATCCAGGGCATCACCGAGGCCGCCGGCGAGCTGCGCGCCCCGCTGATCCTGCAGGTGAGTAAGGGTGCCCGCGCCTACGCCAACCACACTTACCTGATCAAGCTGGTGGAGGCCGCTGAGAAGGAAACCGGTCTGCCCATCGTGCTGCATCTGGACCACGGTGACAGCTACGAGCTGTGCAAGAACTGCATCGACGGCGGTTTCACCTCCGTCATGATCGATAAGAGCGGTCTGCCCTTCGAGGAGAACGTGAAGATCACCAAGCAGGTGGTGGAGTACGCCCACGATCACGGCGTGGTGGTAGAGGCCGAGCTGGGCAGCCTGGCCGGCGTGGAGGACGAGGTCAACGTCTCCGCCGAGGACAGCTCCTATACCCGTCCCGAGGAAGTGCAGGAGTTCGTGGAGCGGACCGGCTGTGACTCTCTGGCCATCGCCATCGGCACCAGCCACGGCGCCTACAAGTTCACCCCTGCCCAGTGCACCCGCAACGCGGACGGCATCCTGGTGCCGCCTCCCCTGCGTTTTGACATCCTGGAAGAGGTCACCCGCCGGCTTCCCGGCTTCCCCATCGTGCTCCACGGCTCGTCCAGCGTGCCCCAGGAGTTCGTGAAGATCATCAACGAGTGCGGCGGAAAGATGCCCGATGCCGTCGGCATCCCCGAGGAGCAGCTGCGCCAGGCCGCCCGCAGCGCCGTCTGCAAGATCAACATCGACTCCGACCTGCGTCTGGCCATGACCGCCAGCATCCGGAAGCACTTCAAGGAGCATCCGGACCACTTCGATCCCCGCCAGTATCTGAAGCCCGCCCGGGAGAACATCAAGGCGATCGTCCGCCACAAGATCGTGGACGTCCTGGGCTGCGACGGCAAGGCCGACTGAGCAGAATAGACCAAAGGTCCGGGCGGCAGCGCCCGGACCTTTCATAAAAGAGGAAACATGGCATTTCAAGGATTTACCAACGAAACCAGCGAATTTCTGTGGGATCTGGCCTTCCATAACGAGCGGCCCTGGTTTCTGGAACACAAGGGGCAGTTCCTCCGGGTGCTGAAGGAGCCCTTTGACGAGTTGGGGCGAGAGACTCTTTCCCTAATGAGACAGCGGCACCCCGAGGGGAACTGGCAGCTGCACATCTCCCGGATCTACCGGGACGCCCGGCGGCTCTACGGACGGGGACCCTATAAGGACCATCTGTGGCTGACGATCTGGGACGGACTGCCCGGGGAGGATAATCCCGCCTTCTGGTTTGAACTCTCCGCCGCCTCCTGGATGTACGGAGTAGGGCTCTATGATACATCTCCGGAGCGGATGGAGGCCTGGCGGGCCTATATCCGGGCCAACGCCGGCCAGATGGAGCGCCTGGCCCGGCGGCTTGACAGAAACAAGACCTTTTCCCTGGCGGGGGAGGACTACAAGCGGCCCAAGGGGGATGTGGGGGAGCTGCTCAATCCCTGGTACAACAAACGGTGGCCCGGCATTACGGCGGAGTTCGACTTCGGCGGAGACGCCCTCCGGGCGGAGCTGCCAAGCATCCTCGCGGACGGCTATGATTTTCTCATGCCATATTATCAATTGTTCAAACGCTTTCAATGAACCGACATCGGTACAGAAAAACAGCACGGCCAGGCGGCCGTGCTGTTTTTCGTATTTTTGCATTGTTTAGAACAGCTGTCCCGGGAGCCGGAGTTTTTCCTTCGGCGGGAAGGCCCTGTCAAAGGCCTCCACCTCCGCATCTCCCACATAGTATCCCGGCGGGGTCTGATAAACGCCGGTGACACCTGTAAGATATCCCGTTTTCAGTTCCCGGCAGAGGAAGAAGGATGCGTCCGCCTCCGGGGGAAGGTCGTGGTAACGGATGCCGAACTTGCCCGCATAGTCGAAGCCGCTTTTCCCGTAGAATGCGATATTGCCCTCAAAGAGGACCGCGCCGAAGCCCAGCTCCGCTGCTTTTTGCAGCGAGTAGTCCAGCAGGATCTTCCCATAGCCCCGGCGCTTCAGCTCCGGCGTGATGCAGATGGGACCCATGGTGAGCACGGGAACGGTTTGACCGTCGTCCGCGAGGATAACGGTCCGCATAAACATGTTTTGTCCGATCAGCTTTCCGTCCCGCTCCATAACGAAGTCCAGCTCCTTAACGAAGGCGGGGTCGTCCCGGAGGACATGGATCACATAATGCTCGCTGCATCCCGGACGATAGACGTTCCAGAACGCTTCCCGGATAAGGTTTTCCACGGCTGCGTGGTCCGCGTCGGTTTCCAAACGAATGCTGCAGTCATTTATATTCATTGTTTTCCCTCCTGAAAATGGTTGACTTCCATTGCCTGCACGGCGGGAGGTCCTTTCGATTGCGGCAGACCTCCCGGTCAGCGCACAATCTCCGGTGTTCTGTTGATGTTCCTGTTCAAAAAGCACTCTCCTGATAAAATTATGGTATCGGCTTGGAATCAGCCGACGCCGTCAAACGAATTGGCGGGGGACGACGCCCCCCGATGCCGGCCGGCGTTTTTTTACGACTCCGGTTTATTGCCGTCCCTGAACACCCATTTTTTCTGGATGCCGTAACTGGCAAAGAACAGTCCCACGTCCACGGGGATCTTGATGACGGTCTCCATCAGGGGGGAGGAGCCGGTGATATGCCGGATCAGCGCCACCAGCAGGGCGGATGCGGCCGCCTGGGCTACCGCCAGGGCAGCGTAGCGCAGCGCGGAGCGCCTGGGATCCGCCCGATCCCGAAAGACCACGTTCCGGTTCAAAAGAAAGTTGACCGCCGCGGAAACCACCCTCGCTCCATAGGTGGCGATGACCTCCCGCAGACCGTCAGCGAGACTGCGGAGGACCAGCGCGTTCAGAAGGGTGAAAAGGCCGTAATCCAGCAAAAAGCAGATGCCGGAGCTGAGCGTGTACTTGACGAGGGAGCCCGGTCTCTTTTTCATTGTCCGCTCTTTTTCTTCCGGAGGCTGCGCCGGAGAATGATCTTGTAGATCTTGGCGGAGTCCTTCAGCGGATGAAAGTGGCTGGTCTGGTTCTCGTCGATATACACCGTGTCAATGACCACCTCGCCCAGACCAACGCCCGCCTCATGGAGGGCCGGCAGCATCTCGGTCTCGTACTCATAGCGCTCGCCCTCAATGCGGCACATCAGGGGCAGGTGCTCTCTGGCGATGGCCCGAAGCCCGGTCTGGGTGTCGGTGACGGATACGCCGCAGAAAAGGCGCATCACATTTCTTGTCAGGGTGTTCCCCATGCGGCTGCGGAAGGGGACCTCCGGCAGAGAGAAATCCCGCACGCCCAGCCAAACCTTCGCCGGCTGGGCCACCATGGCCTCGGCGCAGCGCCGTACGTCGTGGGGCTTGTGCTGGTTGTCCCCGTCCACGGTGACTACCCCGTCGATATCCGGGCGGTTTTCCATGCACCAGGCAAAGGCGGTCTTCATGGCCCGGCCCTTGCCTTTATTGACCTCGTGGGTCAGCACGGTGACTTCCGGATGTTTTGCGGCGGTCTCAAAGGGCTCCCGGTGCTCCGGGTGACTGCCATCGTTGACCAGAAGGATGTCGGTAAAGCCCTCCTGCAGCAGGCCCTCCACCACCTGATTGAGTTTTTCGTCCGGGTCCAGAGATGGGACGATGATCGTAACATTCATAGTACAGACGCTCTCATTTCAAAGAGTTTCGTAGTTGCTGATATAGAAGTTGCCATTGTTGCCTTTGAGGAAGTAGATCCGCATGGTGGCGTCGGCATAGTCGATGGGCTGGCCGTTCAGGGTGCATTTGGCGGAGTAAGTGACATCCACGCTGCGACAGTTGTCGGCCCAGATCACCACATCGGAGGCGGTAGTGTTGGTGGTGTCGATGTTGGCATAGGCGGTATTCCATACGACGCCGTTCAGGGTGTCCTGGAGATCCTTATACGCCTGGGTGCCCGGCGTCAGGAAGCCGAGAGCGTAGGCAAGGTTGCCGTAGGTGTTGCTCAGGCCGCTCATAAAATAGTACAGATAGGCCCGAACAAAGGTTACCGCACTGTCCGCCAGGGGCTTGCCATCCGCCTGGGACATACACATCAGGAAGTTGCCATCTTCGGTTTTGACCAGGTTGCAGCCCTCCGGGGGCTCCACGGTCATGGTGGGCTCAGCCAGCAGACCGTCCACCGTGTAGGTCAGCATAGAAACGGGATTGACCAGCTGATTGGAGAGGGGACCGTAACTGAAGTTAACAGCGGAATCGGTGATATATTCATCGCCGAGCTCAATGCCGTTGCAGAAGATCTTGCTGCCGGTGATGGCGCTGACAGACGCGGACTTATCCCCGGTCATCAGCAGATCCACCTGGGACACATACCAGTCCTTGCCCGCGCCCGAGAGATAGATGCGGGAAAGGGTTTCATCCCCCTCCCGGAGAACATACACCGGGGCCTCGTCCGTATATTCCTCCGCCTTATAGGGGACCGCGGCGGAGAAATGACGATCCATAAAGTCGTAGACCAGCTCCCGGCTCTCCAACTCCAGGGGATGGGTGGAAAACCACATATCGGTCCATGTGTTGGTGTCAACGCTGGCCTTCCAAGCCTCAAAGGCCTGCTGAGGCGCCCGGCGGATTGCCTCTGCCTCGGCACGCTCTGCGGCGGCCTGTTCGGCGGCCAGCCGTTCGGCCTCGAGGCGTTCATCCACGCCCCGCTGGTATCGAGCCAGCAGCACCCACAGCGCCGCGCAGATGGCCACGATCAGGCACAGCATGATGATCACATAGGTCTTCAGACCTTTTTTGAATTTTTTGGCTCTGCGCTTTTTCTTCTTCCTCGACGAGCCTGAGCGGGATGCGCCCGGACGGGGCTTCTTTTTCCGTAGGGGCTGTGCCGGGACGTTGGCCTCCTGCCGGGAGGAGAACATCTGGGCGAAAACGGCCTCCTCGTTCTGCTTGGCGAGGGCGATGTCGTGCGCCTCCTCGTCGAACGCCTCCGGGGCTTCCGGAGAGAGAAGGTCCTCCGTCCCCCCTTGGAAAAGCTCCTCCGGCGTCTCGGCCACCGGCTCTTCCGGAGCCTCAATCACCGGCTCTTCCGGAGCCTCGATCACCGGCTCTTCCGGAGCCTCGATCACCGGCTCTTCCGGAGTCTCAATCACCGGCTCTTCCGGAGTCTCAATCACCGGCTCTTCCGGAGTCTCAATCACCGGCTCTTCCGGGGCTTCAACCACCGGCTCTTCCGGGGCTTCAACCACCGGCTCTTCCGGGGCTTCGACTACCGGCTCTTCCGGGGCCTCGACCACCGGCTCCTCCGCCGGCGTGAACTCCTCCTCGACAGGGAGATCCTCCTCCGGCTCAAGGATCGTCTCTTCCACCCGGTCGTCGGACAGGGAAAGCGACTCACCCAGGAAGAGATCGTCGGTAAGGGACAGAACGTCGTCCAGCCTCAGATCGTCCAGCTCGCCCTCGCGTTGGGCGGCATCCAGCCAGGTGTCGGCCACATAGTTTTCCGCCGGTTCTTCCTTCCGAAGGGGAAGACGAACGGATCTGTTTTTCTTTTTTACATGTTTGCCCATGGGTGTCTCCTCATTTCAAGACCAGAATGGCGGTGGACATCTGGCGCATGCCGATCAGGTTGGAGCCGCGGGTGATCTGTTCGCCGTTGTAGTACATCAGGGAGGAGGAGCCGCCGTCCAGATTCGCGGCGTTCACGGCACCGTAGTTATACATCAGCTGGGCGATATCATCATAGGTGGCTCCCATGCTGTCCGGTTTCCGGCCCTCCAGTACCATCAGAAGGATGGTGCCGTCCGCCGTCTGGCCGATGCAGGTCCGGGGGTTCAGACCGCCGCCCAGACCGGTGCGCATCACGCCGTCCTTCACCAGCACCGGGCCGGGGGAGAAGCTGACCGCGGAGGTCATGCCCAGATTCAGCGCGTCCTGACCGGACATATCCCCCACATGGAGGATATGATTGGCATCAAAGCCGATCACGTTGATATACCAGGTGCCGGGGCTGCCCCAGGCGATGGCCCCGTTACGGATCACCAGCCCGTCGGGGGTACCGCCGTTGCCGTATCCGCCCGGATCGTAAAAGCCGCCGGCATTGGTGCCGCCGAGAGCGTCGTATTTTTCAATGAAGCCGTCCTCTGCATCGCCGGGGCGCCGGTAGAGATACAGACCGTGATAGGCCGCTCCGTAGTTGTCAAGAGTGCCCACGATCACCTTGGAGGGGTCACGGATGATCATCAGCTTCCCCTTGAAGGTACTGCCCTTAATCGCCTGCACCTCCACCACCTGGCCGTTGCCGGTGAGGATGGGGTCCACGGAGACTACGACCTGACCCGGCTCCTGGGTCTCAGCCTGGGTGACCGCCTGGGTGCTGCCGGGCTCAAAGCCAAGCTCCACGAAAGGCTCTCCGGCGTCGCCGCCGTCTGCGGCATCATCGGAAGGGTGCAGAATGGCCTCCACCTTGGCGTTGGACAAGAACAGATGGGGGACGAACTTCAGGGCGCTGGTCTCGTTCAGGGAAAGCACCATCAGCCGTCGTGCGTCCGACGACGGCCCGTGGATCACAACACCCAGCACCGCCGCTACAAACAGGGCCAGCAGCAGCGCGGTGATGAGGATAACAAGCAGCACACGACCGACGGACTGAAGGACGCCGGCGGGGGAAGATTTTTTAGCCAAAGCAGATTCCTCGCTCTCGTAAAATGAATGCGATACAGGTTACCGCATACTAAGATTCCCATAATGTGATAAAATAGTATATACCGGATTATGAAGAAACGCAATAGAAAAGCGGCTTTTCGGGCGGAAAAAAGCCGCGGCTGACAGTAAGACGGGAAAAACAGCCGCGGCGTTCACTGATTGGGAATTATTACGCTCCCGCCTCCGGGAGACAGTGCATCTGGGTCCGGCCCAGCACCCGAAAGCCCTCGGCCCGGCCTTGGAAACTCCGCAGGCCAAAGTCCAAAGAACGGAGAAAAAGGTAGGTCCGCAGATTCTCGGTGGCCGGATCTCCCTGGGGGAACTGGCTCTGATGGCAGGCCAGGGCCTCGGCCTGCGCGGCAAAGCTTTTCCGCGTACCCACAAAGCGGTTGGGCTTCGCCGTCATATAAAAGGCAACGGCCTGTACCGGCGCAGCAGAGGCCCCATACCGGGACATGATCCCCTCGAAGGGGGCGAAAAAGGCCAGCTCCCGGGCGCAGTCTCCGGCTTTCCGGTGGTCCGGGTGACATTCGCTGATCACGTCCGGATCCGGTGCGAAGATTACCTCCGGCTTGAAGCGCCCAATCTCCCAGGCCATCTGCCGCAGCAGCAGATCCCGGTCATAGGCGCCTCCGTCCGGGAAGTTCAAAAACCGCACGTCCTCCACGCCCAGCTTTTTGGCGGACAGAAGCGACTCCTTTTTCCGCAGGGGGATCAAGGTCTGGGGCGTGCTGCCCGCCGGCGCATGCTCCATACCAAAGCGCCCGTCGGTGCAGATCACAAAAGCCACGCTCTTGCCCATGGCGGCAAGCCTTGCGGCCGTGGCTCCGGCACCGATTTCGATATCGTCCGGGTGGGGACCTACAAAGAGATAGCGTTCAAAGGCCAGCAGCTTCGGCGGCGGAGCGGCAAAGCGGAGGACCAAACGGGTCAGACTCATTTTTCCCGCTCCTTCAGCGCCGCCACGATCCGATCATACTCGTCCTCATCCAGGGTATACTTTTTCTGATACAGGATGTGGCTGAGCAGCATACAGGCAAAGGGCAGTAAGGTCATGCTCAGCAGCAGCCCCACGGACTGGGCGCCGGTAACGCCCCGGAGCAGAGACTGGATGGAGCTGAGCTTTTCCGCCTCGGTGATGGTCCCGGCGCTGGCGGCCCGCTCAAAGGAGGAGATGCCGTTGGTGTAGCCGGTGACGCCGCACAGCAGATAGCTCACCGTGGCGATCACCACCGTCAGCGCGGAGGCAAGCTTTGTCAAAAACGGCCGCAGGGAGGTGATGATCCCCTCGTCCCGGACGCCGTGCTTCCACTCGTTGTACTCCACCGTGTTGATCAGGGAGATCATCATAATGAGATAAAACCCGTACTGACCGAAATTGGAGAGCATATAGCCTACCGTGACCAGCAGGAATTTGAGATCCATGCCGAAGAGCCTCATGGTTCCGGCCGGGATAAGCAGACCGGCCAGAAGCTGGAGAGCGTAGCCCCCCGCAGCGATGACGATCAGCTTTTTCATCAGGGGCTTGCGTCGGATGCGGCGGGAGATGGCGGGATAAAAGATCATCAGCAGGGCCGTGACGGACATGCCCACGGTGGTGAACAGGGAGTAGAGACCGCCCTCATAGCCGAACTGGAAGTAAATATAGGTGGAGCCCACGCCGGAGTTCACGACTCCGTTGCCGATCTCCTGGAGCAGGAAAATCAGGCTGATCCAAAGCAGCTGATCGTTGCCGGTGATGGTACTCCAGATCTTCTGGAAGCTGACCGGCGGCACAGGTTCCCGGGAGAGGTTCCGCGTTTCCCGAACGCCGAAAACGGTGAAGCACAGAAAAGCCGGGGCCAGGATGGCGACGATCAGAGCGATGCGCCCGTAGGCGGTCACCGCGCTGCCGCCCAGGGCGCTGCTGCCGGTGGTCAGCAGCGGGATCACGATGGAGGCCAGCGTCCCGCCGATGCCTGCAAACAGGGTGGCCCGGCTGGTCAGCTGGTTGCGCTCGTCCGCGTCGGAGCCCAGAGCCGGCACCATGCCCCAGTAGGAGATGTCGTGCATGGTATAGGTGATGCTGTAGCAAAAGTAGATCAGCCCGAAGAACCAGACGAAGGCCCAGCCCTGGAGCTTTACATTGAAGGCCAGGTAAATCACCACGGAGGTGGTCAGGATACCGATCACCAGCCAGGGCTTGAACTTGCCCCAGCGAGAGCGGGTCCGCTCGATGATGTTGCCCATGATCGGGTCGTTCAGGGCGTCGAACACCCGGGCGGCCACCATGATCCCCGCGATGGCGGACAGCTGCAGGGCCGTCAGCTCATGGGTGAACAGCACGAAGGTATAGAGGAAATTGGTCACCAGGCAGTAGACCATGTCCCGGCCCACGGTGCCCAGGGGATAGTACCAGATGTTTTTGCGTCCGGCTCTCTTTTCATCCATGAAAGTTTCATCTCCCATGCGTTTTGTCATATTGTAGCATCTTCCTCATGTGGACGCAACGACAAAAAACGCCGCGATCCCGAAGGACCGCGGCGTTGCTGTCCGGAAGGATCACTTCAGATCCTCTCCGTTGATGTATTTTTTCAGGGGATTGTAGATGGCCATGGTAACGGCTACGGACAAGATAATCTCTGCGCCCATGTACCAGCCGTTATAGACCAGAGAGTAAACGGGGGCGGCCATGCCGAACTCGTTGGGCCAGAGGGCGTTCCAGATCCACCAGCCGGAGAAGAAGTGGAAGAGAAACCGCAGCAGGAAGCTGACTACGATGCCGATGATCAGGGACTTCCGGGTATTGGTGGGCTTGCCGCCGAAGAGAGAGGCAAAGCCGATGACGGAATAAGCGAAGATATAGTCGAGAAAAATAATCCCTAAGGCCATAATCGCCGAGGAGGCGTACTGCACGTTCTTGATCCCGAGAAGCATCTGGATAAGGCTGTAAATCAGTCCGGCGAGCCCGCCCCATTTCCATCCGTAACGATAGCTGAGAAAAACCAGGGGGAGCATACTGCATGCGGTCAGTCCGCCGCCCATGGGCATCTCGATCTGGATCATGCTCAATATGGTGCCCAGAGCGATCAGTATGGCGGTATCTGCGAGTCTTCTGGTGTTGGTTTTCATTTTCTTTCCCTCCAAAAAAAATTACCAGTCATTACCTGACGGATAATGACCGGCTTAAAAAAGCACCTGCGCTGGCACTCCCTCCGCCGGCATTATCCGGATCAGGTAAAAGGGTCCGGCGCATCCGATTGCGCCGTCTCAGCCGGGATCACCCAGCACCCCTGTTTGGTTTGCTACAATATAGCGTAAAACACGCAAAAATGCAAGTAAAATTTTTGCAAAAAGGCCCGCCGTCAGCGGGAGAAGCTCAGATGTGCTCGCCCTTTTTCAGCCTTGACCGCATCACCAGCAGAATGCCGCTCTGGACGCTTATCTCCGCTGTCTCGGCGGTACACAGGTTGCTGACGCCCAGCGGGAAAGAGCTTGTAAGCGTTTCGTTTTCGCACTCATATTTGGCGCCCCGGATCGTGACCCCCTCGCAGCGCTCGGACAGGGCGAATACCGACAGAGACCAGCCGTCACGCCGGAGGAAGCGCTCCGTTCCTCCGCTGAAAGCCACGGCATCCGTATCCGCTCCGACCAGCCGTACCCGGGCCCCCCGGGAGACAAGGAATGCCGCGGTCTGCAGGTTGGCCAGGGTGTGGTCAAGGCGTCCGCCGAAGGCACAGCAGAGGGCGATCTCCCTGTAGCCAAGCTCCAGCGCCCGGCGAGCGGCCAGCATGGTATCCGTGTCGTCCTTGCGGGTGGGCACGCGTACGGTGGGGACGCCGTCATCGGGGGACGGGGCGGAGTCAAAGTCGCCGATCACCAGATCGGGGCGGAGCCCAAGCTTTTGGGCGTACTGCCACCCCCGGTCGCAGGCAATGACATATCCGGCCCTGCGCAGCTCATGGGGGATTTCGGAATATTCCCCGCCGGAGACCAGCAGGCACAGCTCGTTCATGATCCACCCTCCCAAAGAGATCGGTTTTGGCGAAAAACTATCTCAGGATCCCCATCTTACCCCCTCTTTGTGCAGAAAGCAAGGAAATTCTCCCCACAAAGCCCATAGATTCATGAATTTTCCTTGACCTTTTTCCCACAAAAGACTATAATTCAAAAAAGGAAAATTTTTACAGACGAAAGGGATGCCCTTATGCTTCAGATGAAAAATGTGGGGCTGGACGGCGCCTCCGGGAAAAAGACGGTGCACATCCTGCGCCGCATCAATCTCGTTCTGCCCGATACCGGCCGGATACTGCTGACAGGCTCTTCCGGCAGCGGCAAGACCTCTCTGCTGCGGCTGATGGCCGGGCGGGAGCTGCCCTCTCGGGGCGAGATATGGGTCAACGGGGAAAACACGGCCCGCTGGAACGACACACAGTGGAGCGCCTATCGCCGTCGTACGGGGATGGCCGGGGAGGAGCTGCTTCTGCCGGACCGGACGCTGCGGGAGAACGCCGTGTTCTCCGCCCGCCTGGGCGGCTGGCGGGGGGCGGACGCGGAGCAGAAGGCCTCGGACGCCCTGGCGACCCTGGGCATTTCGGAGCTGAGCGCCAGCCTTCCGGACGAGATCTCCGGGGAAGAGCGGAGGCTGGGAGCTTTGTGCTGCGCCCTGTGCCGTGAGCCGGACATCCTTCTTCTGGATGAACCCACCGACGGGCTGCAGGAGAGCACCGCCGCCATGGTGCTGTCCGTCCTCCGTTCGGAGGGGGAACGCCGGCTGGTGGTCATTGCCTCCCGGCACCAGGAGCTGTTTTTCGGCGAGAGCATCCATGTGATCACCCTCTCCGATGGCCAGATCGATACGGACACCCTGGCGGGGAAGGAACCCAAGCACAGCACGGAGAAAAGGGAATACCCCGCACCGGGGAGTCTTTCCCTGGCCCTGGGCAATCTTCACCGGCGTTCCAGCCGGATCGCTCCCCGGCTTCTGACCCCCTTCGCGGCGGTGCTGATCCTTGCCCTGCTCTTTTCCATCCTCTCCGGCGCGGAGAGCGCGCAAAAGAGTCTTCAGGCCCAGACGCTGTCCGGCTACCCCATCACCCTGACGGGGGAGAGCATCCCCTCCGGGGATCTGGATGCGCTGGCGGACTGGCTGGAGAACCGGGCGGACCCGAGAAAACTGACGGTCCAGCGCTCCTACGCCATCCAGCCCACCATTTACGCCGCAGATACCGGGGACGATATGCAGAAGGTAAATCCCCGTCCGGACACCGGAGCCAGCCTGTGGACCGAACTGCCGGAGGGGGAGGAGCTGCGCTCTACCCGCTACGAGATGATTTCGGGCCGCTGGCCTCAGGCTATGGACGAGGCGGTGATCATCCTCAACGCCCAGGGAATCATGGACCAGGCCTGTGTCTCGGCTCTCGGTCTCAGCGAAGAGCAGGTCCTCCGGGGCATGAGCTACCCGGAGCTGCTGCAGCTGGTGTATCGGGTGGTCCTGCCCACGGAGGAGTATGTGAAAAACGTGGACGGCACCTGGGGCTATATGGGCTTGGACGCCTCCTTCATGCAAAATCTGGTGAAAAGCTCCCTGTCCCTGAAGATCGTGGGCATCGTGCAGCCGGGGAAGGAGCTGGCGGTCAGCGCCGGCGTGGGCGGCTGTGCCTATACCCAGGCCCTGACAGAATGGGTAGTGTCCTCCATCCTGCAGAGCGATATCGTGACCGAGCAGCTTGCCAGCCCGGACCGGGATGTGGTCAGCGGTCTTCGCTTCGATACCGATGGGGCTCTTGATGCGGACCATGATGCACAGCTGTCTACGCTGGAACGCTATGCGCTCTCCCTCTCCGCCGCGGAACAGGCGGCCCTGGCCGCCTCCCTGACCGGCACGGAGGTGGACGAGACCGCGGCCCAGGACACGCTGCTCAAGACCCTCGCCGCTCTGGACGAGAATCGCCTTTCCGCCCTGTACCGGGAGCGGATCACCGCAGGAGCGGTGTCCGTCAGCCTGGAAGAAAACCTGCGTTCCTTCGGAGCCACGGCGGCGGAGACCATCACCGCGGTTCAGCTGTACGCCTCTTCCTTTGCCTACCGGGGCACGGCGGCCTCGCTGCTGAAAAGCTATACCGAGCCCGTCAGCTTCAGCGATATAGCCGGTGGAGTTATCTCCTCCGGGGCAAAGCTGATGGACACCACCCGGCAGGTCTTCCTGCCTCTTCGGATCATGACGGCGGTCCTGGCGGCCGTGGCGGTGCTCCTCGTCGGGCTGCTGGCCGTGCTTCCCCGGCGGCGGGAGATCGCGATCTGGAGATGCCGGGGCCTCTCCGGGAGCCGTTCGGCTTCTGTCATCGGTTGGGAGAGCCTTTTGCTGGGTGTGTTGGGCTCTGTGGCTGGGGCCCTGCTGGCTTTGGCTGTGGTCACGTTCCTTCCGGCTGATCTTTTGGATTTCTCCCCGGCCCTGTCCATACAGGATACGCTGATCCTGGCCGGGGCCTGCGCTCTTTTGTCCTGGCTGGCCGGACGGCTGAGTGTGCTGGGCGTGACCTCCGGCAGCGCCGGGGACGCCCTGCGTCTGACGGAGCTTTGATTATTTGAGGAATCCCATGAGAAAAAACAGTATAAGACGACTGGGAGCGGCGCTGCTTGCCTTGGCGCTGCTCGCCGGCTGCGGGCGCCAGGCGCTGCCGGATGGGGGCAGCGTAAGCACCCTGGCGCCGGCGCCCACGGATACCCCCGCGCCCCAAGCCACCGCCGTACCCGCCCCCACCGCGACTCCCGAGCGCGAGAGTGCGGCTGTCGACCTCCCCGTCCAGCCGGAGTGGACCAGCGCGGACGGGATCCATGCGGACGTGGATTTCGGGGATATGCAGTGGTTCCTTTACGACCTGGGTCCCTTCGAGGATCGGGCGGAGGAGCTGTCCCGGGCGGAGGATGAGGAAGCGGCGGAAACGCTCTATCGTTGGCTGCTGACGGAGTATACCCGTCTCCAGACGCTGGACGAACTGGCCTGGATCGATTTTTATTATTACGGCGGAGAGGAGTGCTCCGATCGCTGTCAGACCACGGACGAGATGCTGAGCACAGCGGGGGATACCCTCCACCTGGCGGTGTCCCGGGTTTTGAACGGCCCTCTCGGGGAGAGCTTTGCCGCCTGGCTGGGGGAAGAGGACAGCTATATGCTCTCCGACTACCAGGAGATGAGCGACCGGGAGCTGGAGCTCAGCCTGCGGGAGACGGAACTGACGCTGGAATATAACGATCTCCTGATGGACGAGAATCTGAGCCAGGCCCGGTTGGGGCTGGAGGCTGCGGACATTTTCCTGGAGCTGGTAGCGGTGCGAAACGAACTGGCGGAGCTTCGTGGATATGCCTCCTACGCCGACTATGCATATCAGGCCATATACGGACGGGACTATACGCCGGAGGATGCCGCGGCGCTGTGCGACGCCCTGCGGCCTTATGCCAGACTGTATTACCGGGACTGCTGCTACTGCAAAGCCTTTTACGTGAAGCTGGGTCGAGAGGCGGAGAAAAGTCCGGAGCAGCTGATGGAGCTGCTGAGAGAATACGCCCCTCGCGTCTCGCCCCGGGCCGCTGCGGCCCAGGCTTATATGGAGGAGCATGGCCTCTTTCTCCTGGGAAGCAGGGGAGACATAGCGGACCTGGGCTTTACCACCACACTGGAATACTACCGAGCGCCTTTCCTCTATAACTGCCTGTCCGGTGACCTCTACGATATAGGGAGCATGTTCCACGAGTTCGGACATTACTATGACGCCTTCGTGAATCCCTCACCCAATCCTTTGACCAGCGGCGGGTCCTACGATATCTTTGAGATCCATTCCACCGGCCTGGAGGCCCTGTCCTATTTCTGGTATGACGAGCTGTTCGACACCATCGCGGAGGAGGCGCGGATCTATTGCCTGGACGGACTGATCTATAATATTATCAGCGGCTGCGAATATGACGAGTTCCAGCGTTACGCTTATTCCCACCCGGAACTGACGGCGGAGGAGCTGTGCGATGCCTATGTCTCCATCCATGAATCCTACGGAGGGACCGTCTGGGACGAGGAGGACCGGTATTACTGGGTCAACGTCAGCCACAATTTTGAAAGCCCCTTTTATTATATCAGCTACGCGGCCAGCGCGCTGGCCGCCGCCCAGATCTGGAGCCTGGCGCGGGAGGACTTTGACGCGGCTCTGGATCTGTATAACCGGCTGGTGGCGCTGGGTGCCTACGATACGCCCTACTGTCAGCTTCTCCTGGAGACAGGCCTATCGGTTTTCACCGACGGATTGGATGCCTGCCTTTCCGACGCGCTCGAATCGCTGCAGAATATGTGCCTGCAATACGACGAGAGCCGGCCCCACTCCTATAAAGTGAAATAAACGCGGCAGCCGCAGGATATGCCTGCGGCTGCCGCCATTTATAGCTCTTTTATTCTTTCCCGTACAACAGGGTAAAGGATTCATAGTGATCGCCGGTGTAGTAGATCAGTCCGTCGTTGGAGAATACGATGCGCTTTGCCCCCCGGTTCCGGGCATGGAGAGTGCCTATATCGCATTCGGTGTAGTATCGTCCGGGCTGATCGGGGAGCAGCCCCTCATAATTTCCGAACCGGTCCCCGCCGATGCAGCAGCCGTAAGCATAGCTGTCCAGACTGCCGCCGCTCCAGCCCAGACGCTGGGCTTCCTTTTTGGTGATATAGTTGGGCGGCAGGTGTCCGAAGGCGTAAATATAAAGGGCTACGTCTTCCTTGGAGCTGTAGCTCTCGTTCTCCCGGATGGGCAGGGGAGTGGCATAGGGCGTGGGCGTGGGGGTGGTCGGCGCTTCCGTGGTGGGAACGGGGCTTTCCCCTTCCTCCGACGGGGCCGGCTCCTCCGACGGCGCCGGGGTCAGCAGGGTCAAATCCGGCAGGGGAGAGCTGTCCTCCGGAGCGGGGACGGGGGTCCGCTCTGCGGCAGGCGCGGCAAAGGCGCATCCGCCCAGCAGGGAGAATACCAGCAGCAGGGCCAGCAGCCATGATTTTTTTCGGTTTCTCACATTCATCCCGGCGACCTCTTTTCATGGGTACTGCAAAGACCATACCACGTTTTCAACAAAAAGGCAATGGTCCCCGGAAAGAAAGGGCGGGCCTTCGTCTCGACAAATCCCCGAGGGTGTGGCATAATAAGAAAAAACAAACGGGAGGCCGTGACTTTCATGAACGCTCTGGAGCTGGACACTGTGCTGCTGTCCCCCGATCGCTCGGGACTGGACATTCTGGACCAGACCCTTCTGCCCGGAGAGGTGAAGGTGCTGCACCTGCAGCGTCTGGAGGATATCTGGGAGGCCATCCGGGTCCTGCGGGTCCGGGGCGCTCCGGCCATCGGCGTGTGCGCCGGCTACGCCCTGGCGCTGGCGGCCGCCCAGATCGAGACAGAGAATAAAGAGGAGTTCTTCCGCCGGCTGGGAGAGCGGCGGGACTATCTTGCCAGCGCCAGACCCACGGCGGTGAACCTGTTCTGGGCTCTGGACCGGGTGATGGCAAAAGCCCTGTCCCTCTGTGATCGTCCACTGCCGGAGATCCGGGAGGCGCTGTTTGCCGAGGCCCACGCCATCCGCCGGGAGGATATCGCCATCAGCCGCAGCATCGGAGAGATCGGTTTCTCCCTGCTTCGCCCCGGCTGCGGCATCCTGACCCACTGCAACGCCGGGACCCTGGCCACCGCCAAGTACGGCACCGCCACCGCGCCCATGTACATCGCCCGGGAGAAGGGCTGGACGGACCTGAGAGTCTACTGCGACGAGACCCGCCCCCTGCTCCAGGGCGCCCGGCTGACCTCGCTGGAGATGCTCTCCGCGGGCCTGGATACCACGCTGCTGTGCGATAACGCCGCCTCCAGCCTGATGAAGAGCGGGAAGGTGGACATCATATTCGTGGGCTGCGACCGGGTGGCCCGGAACGGGGACGCCGCCAACAAGATCGGCACCTCCGGCGTGGCCATCCTGGCCAAACACTACGGCATCCCCTTTTACGTCTGCGCCCCCAGCTCCACCATCGACATGTCCATCGCCTCCGGTGCGGACATCCCCATCGAGAAGCGGGGGGCGGAGGAGGTCACGGAGATGTGGTACAAGACCCGCATGGCGCCGGAGGGAGTGGGGGTCTATAACCCGGCCTTCGATGTGACAGACGCGGAGCTGATCACCGGGATCATCACGGAAAAGGGCCTGTGCAAAGCCCCCTATGAGGAGGCTTTCCGTTCCCTGGGCATCGGCAAATAAATGTGGTGAGCGGAGGCTGTGCCTCCGCTCATACTGCTGACAAAGTCTCGCAGAGTTTGCGCCCGCAGGCGCAAATAAGGCTTGGATTATTTTTCCCGGGGGCGTGCACCTCGGGAAAAATACTTTACGGCCCGCAAACGTGCGAGCGCAGCGAGTGCGCTGCAGCGGGCCGCAGCCTTCTCGTTGCCAAAGTCACTGACTTTGGCAACGATTTAAGCGGAGGCTGTGCCTCCGCTCATTTCGTTATTTTTGCCTCAAATCCCCCGGAGTAGACCGGACGCTTATCCGCCAGTACCCAGCAGGCCTCCACGCCCTCCAGCCGGTTTACATAATTTATCCCTTCCTCCAGCTCCATATTGAATACCGCGGTGGACAGGGCGTCCGCCAGACCGGAGTCGGAACACAGGATGGACACGGACAAAAAGTCGTTCTTCGGATAGAGGGTCCGGGGGTCGATGATATGGTGATAGCGCGTTCCCTCCACCTGGTACCAGCGCTGATAGGAACCGCTGGTGACAAGACTGGCGTCGGTCAGCTCCAGGCGAAGCAGATAGGAGGCGCTGTTGTCCGGGTCCTGTATACCGGAGATCCACGCCGAGCCGCCGGCCTTACGGCCTACGGTGCGCACATTGCCGCCCACATTCAGGGCGTAGCCGGTAAAGCCGGCGCCTGCCAGGGCCCGGGCGGCCTTTTCGACAGCGTAGCCCTTGGCGATGGCCCCCAGATCCAGGGACATGGCGCTGTCGGCCAGATACACGGTCCCGGCGGCTCGGTCCACGATCAGCTGATCCATCCGGCAGTGGTTTCCGGCCTCCTGCAGGGCGGCTTCCTCGGGCAGAAGGGCGGGGCCCCCGGAGAGGGCCGTCTCCCGGCAGTCGTGCCAGAGGGACAGCACCGCCCCCATGGCGATGTTGCACCGCCCTTCGGTCATGGCGTAGACCTCCCGGCCGAACTCGATCACATCCAGCAGCTCGTCGGATACCTCCACGCTCTGTTGGCCGGCCCGGAGATTTATGGTACGGGCGTTGTTTATACCGGTGTATTCATGATAGATATCGCACAGACGGTGATACTCCGATAGAGTCTCCTCGATCAGGCTGCAGGCGGCGGCGAAGTCCTGCTCGCTGCCATAGCCGATCACCGTGGTCACGGTATCAAAGAACGTGTAGTATTCCGCGCTTCGCCGCCCGTCACTGCCGCAGCCGGAGAGCGGGAGCAGCAGGAGCGCGCACAGCGCCGCCAGGATCCTGCGGAACATAGGCTGTCCTCCCGTGGTGTTTTTCTGCAGACAGAATACAACATCCGCGGCAAAAAAGGAAGAGGGAAAAGCTGCCGTCAACCGTTGCAAAGTCGAAAAGCAAAAGATATAATAAAGAAAACGCCGCCGGGAGGGAAGACGAATGGAGGAAAAAACCATCCACATGCCCCATGACCACGGCAGACGGGGAGAACGGGTGATCCGCGCCATGCCTTCGTCCGCTGAGATCGAAAGCATCGCCGATGTGCTGCAGCACCTGGGGGACCCCAGCCGCCTGCGGATCTTTTGGCTGCTGTGTCACTGTGAGGAGTGCGTGATGAACATTGCAGCCCTGACCGGCATGTCCAGCTCCGCGGTTTCCCACCATCTGCGCCTTCTGAAAAACAGCGGTCTGATCGTCTCCCGCCGGGAGGGGAAGGAGATGTTCTATACCGCCGCGGACACGGAGATGGTGGCGGCTCTCCACCGCAGCTTTGAGGAGGTGGCCCGCATCTCCTGCCCCTCCCGAGAGGACTGGCACCAGGAATAAACCGATCAAAGAGAAAATGAGGGATATATATGCCGTATACATCGGACTGCTCCAAGGAACAGGTCTTCGTCATCGGACACCAGAACCCGGATACAGACTCCATCTGCGCGGCTATCGGCTATGCTGCCTATAAGCGGCTGATGGATCCGTCCACCGCCTATATCCCCGCCAGGGCGGGGGCGCTGAGCGCGGAGACAGCCTGGGTGCTGCAGCACTTCGGTCTGCCGGAGCCCCGGCTGCTGGAGGACGTGTCCCCCACGGTCCGGGATCTGGAGATCCGGCTGGAGCCGGGCATCAGCCATGAGCTGACCGTAAAGCGAAGCTGGGAGACCATGCGGGACCGGGAGATCTCCACGCTGCCCATTGTGGGCAAAGACGGGCGGCTGGAGGGCATCGTCACGCTGCGGGATCTGGCCATCGCCCAGATGGACAGCACGGACAACCGGGTGCTGTCGGCCTCCCGCACGCCCTACTGCAACATGGCCAAGGTTTTGAACGGTACCGTGATCTGCGGCGATGCCCACGCCCACATGACCCACGGCCGGGCCCTAGTGGGCGCGGGTAACGCGGACGCCATCAAGGAGGCCATGGAGCCGGGAGACCTGGTGCTGGTCTCCAACCGGGAATGCTCTCAGATCGCGGCTCTGGAGGGCGGCGCCGGCTGTCTGGTGGTATGCACGGCGGCGGAGATCCACCCGGAGATCCTTGCCAAGGCGGAGGAGATCGGCTGCGTAGTGATCTCCACTCCCTACGACACGTTCACCGCCACCTCCTTCCTGCATCAGAGCGTGCCCATCCGCTACTACATGATCAGCCAGAAGGTCGATTATTTCACCCTCTCCACTCCGGTGGAGGAGGCCCTGCAGGTAATGGCCAATCTGCGGCACGTGTATTTCCCCATCCTGGACGATAAAGGGAAATATTACGGCATGCTCTCCCGCCGGAACGTGATCAACCGGCGCCGGAAGCAGCTCATCCTGGTGGATCACAATGAGAAGACCCAGTGTGTCCCCGGCTGGGAGCAGGCGGACATCCGAGAGATCGTGGACCACCATCGGATCGGCGGCCTCAGTACCATCAGCCCCATCTATTTCCGCAACCAGCCCCTGGGCAGCACGGCTACCATCGTCTCCTGCATGTACCGGGAACGGGGCCTCACCCCCAGCCCGGAGATCGCGGGGGCGCTGTGCTGCGCCATCCTCTCCGATACCCTGGTCTTCCGCTCGCCCACCTGCACTCCGGTGGATAAGGAGCGGGCCGCGTGGCTGGCCTCCATCGCCGGAGAGGATCTGCAGGCCCTGGGAGAGGCCATGTTTGAGGCCGGAGAAGATCTGAGCGGTGTGACGGCGGAGGCCCTTCTCACCCGGGACTATAAGATCTTTGAGGCCGGGGATCTTCGCTTCGGCGTCAGCCAGTCCACTTTCCTGAGCACCCGTGCCCGGGAGACGGCCGCCGCCATGATGGGCGACACCCTGGAGATCCAGCGCCGGGAGGACGAGCTCCAGTGGGTCTACTACCTGCTGACGGACATCCGCAGCGGCGGCAGCGACATGCTGTATGCCGGGGCGGAGGGGGATGAGGTGCTGCGCCGGGCCTTCGGGCTCGCGCCCGACGCGCCCCTGCACCTGGACGGCGTCGTGTCCCGGAAGAAGCAGTTTGTCCCCGCCATGTTGCGCGCCATCCACAGCTACAGCGAGGAAAAGAAATAAAAGCCCAAGAGACAGCAAAGAGGACGCGCCGGAAAAGCGCGTCCTCTTTTTGTACGGATATTCGGTTTTCAGCCCTGCATATCCAGCAGCTTCTGCTTCAGCTCGCCCTCGATGCGGCCCAGCTCCAGCTCGGCCTCGGCCCGGCGGGCACGGCCGTCGTCCTGGATCTGCTTGACCTCCTGCAGGGTGTCGATCAGGTGCTGATTGGTCTTCTTCAGCGTCTCCAGATCCACGATGCCCCGCTCGCTCTCCTTGGCCACCTCGATGCTGCCCATGTGCAGCGCCTCGGCGTTGTGGACCAGCAGATCGTTGGTCACCTGAGAGACGGCGTGGGAGGCCTCCATGGCCTGCTGGGAGTGGTACATGCTCAGAGCCAACACCATCTGCTGCTTCCACAGGGGGATGGTATTCACGATGGCGGTCTGGATCTTCTCGGTCATGAGCAGATCGTTGTTCTGGATCATGCGGATCTGGGGGCCCATCTGCAGGGAGATCATACGGGTCAGCTCCAGATCGTGGAGCTTTTTCTCAAAGCGCCCGATCAGGTTGGCAAAATCGTTGGCGGCCTGGGCGTCCTCGGGCAGACCGGATTTCAAAGCCTTATCCTGGTACTCCTTCAGATCCTTCTCCCGCAGCTCCTGGGCCCGGAGCTTGCCGGCGATGATATACATGGTCAGCTCTTTGAAGTAAGCCTGGTTCAGCTCAAACATCTTGTCCATGGAGGCAATGTCCTTGGACAGCACCATCTGATGGTTCTGGAGCTGGGCGGTGATCTTGTCCACATTCACCTCGGCCTTGTCATACTTTGCCTTGGTAGCGGCGATGTTCTTCTCCGCTTTCTTGAACAGACCCAGGAAGCCCTTTTGCTTTTCGTCCTCGTTCAGGCCCTTCAGCTCCACCACCAGATCAGACAGCGCGTCACCGACTTCGCCCAGATCCTTGGTGCGGACCTTGCCCAGGGCCTGACCGGAGAAATCGGAGATGTTTTTCTGTGCGGCGGCGCCGTAGGACAAAACCAGGTTGGTGTCGGTCACGTCGATCTGCTTGGCAAACTGACGGACAGCCTCCTGCTCCTGGGGAGAAAGACGCTCAATATCCAGCTTCTCTGGTTCCGGGGCGGGCGCGGTCTGTTCGGCCACCGGCTGCCATGCGGGGGCGGCCTGCGTGGCGGCCTGGGTGGGATTCAAAGTCAGGGAGGGAACATACGCTTCATTCTCAGCCATTGGATGTACTTCCTTTCTGATGATTGTCGGTGTACGAATCAGGTTTCTGCGCGTTCATTTTTTGCTGTTTTTCATATTCTCGCATAAAGTCGTTCAGATCCAGATAGCCCTTGCCGCCCAGACCCTCCCGGGCCAGCATGCCGTTCATCATGTCGATATCCATCTGGATATCCGCGGCCTGGTTGGCGAACAGAGCGTCCAGCTGCTTCTGATAGGCGGCGATGCTGGTGTCCAGCATCTCTTCGATCCTTGCCATGGAGCCGCTGATGTTGCTGCCGCTGATCTCCTGTGCGTTCATGCGGTCGTAGGCGTTCAGGAGCTTGATGGTGGTGGGCAGATAAAAGCTCAGGAATTTCTGGATCTGGGGCACATCCGACGGATCGTCGATGGCGTCCCGGACGATCTTGTCCGACACCGCCATGATCTCATTGATCTTCTGCCGGATAGCCGGATTGCGGATGGAGCTGTAAAGCCGTCCCATCTCCTTCATGGCCAGGCGCCCCTCGTTGATGACTTTCTGGACCTCCGGGCTGTAGGGACTCATGGGATCGGTTTTCGCTTTGGCCTCCGCCTCCTGCCGGGCGCGCTCCTCCTCTGCCTTCCGCTCCTTGTCCGCTTTACTCTTGTTTACCAGGTGCAGGATGGCGTAGAGACCCAGTCCCGCCGCGGCGCCCGCCGCTGCGGTCATCAAAACGGCGGCAAAGCTGGAGGCATTCAGCATCGTATACAGCGCACCCCACACCGCGAGCCCCAATGCGGTAGGTGCGATCCAGCTCGTGGAATGCTTGTTGCTCTTTTTTCTGGCCATTCAGCCTGCCTCCTCTTCTGCCTCTTTGGATTTCCCCTTATTTTATCGTGAATCCGCCTGTCCGTCAAGATGTACAATCTTCTCCGGCGGAAAACATTTTATTCTCTCCTACCCTTCACCTTGCGCCGACCCGGCTTGTGGTGTATAATATAAGGCTGTAGCGGAATGCGTTTCGGGAGGCTCCGGGGATGCCGGCAGCCTCCCGTATAAAAAAGCAGAGTGCGCGCCGCTTTGCTATTAAAGTATATGCCGGCTTTTCATCCGGCGTCACGGAGAATAAGGAGAAGCTTATGGTAAAGGTCGCACCGTCCCTTCTGTCCGCAGATTTCGCCCGTCTGGGGGAGGAGATCCGCTCCGTCCGGGAGGGCGGCGCGGATTGGCTCCATGTGGATGTGATGGACGGGCGTTTTGTGCCCAATATCTCCCTGGGCCTGCCGGTGCTGTCCTCCATCCGGAAAGCCACGGACATGTTTTTGGACGTGCATCTGATGATCGTGGAACCGGTGCTCTACGCCCGGCGTTTCTGTGAGGCTGGCGCCGACATGGTGACGGTCCATGTGGAGGCGGACACGCCGGAAAACATCACCGCCGCCCTCCGGGATATCCACGCCGCGGGGAAGAAGGCCGGCATCGTCCTCAAGCCTGCCACTCCCGCGCAGGCGGCGGAGCCCTGGCTCAGGGAGGCGGACATGGTGCTGGTGATGACGGTGGAGCCGGGCTTCGGCGGCCAGAAATTCATGGCGGACATGCTGCCCAAGATCCGCACCCTCCGGGAGCGGATCGACGCGGTCCATCCCGGCTGTCTGCTGGAGGCGGACGGGGGCGCGGATGCAAACACCGCCCCGCTGCTGATCGAGGCGGGCTGTGACGTGCTGGTAGCCGGCAGCGCCGTGTTCAAGCAGGCGGACCGGGGAGCGGTGATCCGCGCCATCCGCGGCGAATAGGACTTAGCTGTTGCAAAGGTCATAAGTAAGCCACGACTAACGCCCCAAGGGGCATCGAAAATATTTTTGAGGCAGCTTTGCCGCCTCAAAAATACCCTGAGCCGAGCAATGCGAGGCCTCGCGCCGACCAAACGCGGCTTGTCCCTCGTAAGCTGCGTGCGATAAGCGCGAGTTCCTCGATTGCGAAACGAGTTTCGCGATCGACTAGCAAGAAGGAGAAAACGCCATGGCATCCTTTTTTCCGGCGGCGCTGGAGAATCTGATCGACAGCTTTGCCTCTCTTCCGGGCATCGGGCGCAAGAGCGCCCAGCGTCTGGCCTTCCACATCCTCTCTCTGTCCGACGAGGACGCGGAGCACTTTGCCGACACCATCCGGGAGGCCAAAAAGAAGATCCACACCTGCCCGGTGTGCCAGAATCTGACGGACGGAGAACTTTGTCCCATCTGTTCCTCTCCCAACCGGGACCGGAACACCATCTGCGTGGTCTCGGAGCCCCGGGACGTGCTGAGCATCGAGCGCAGCCGGGAATACCGGGGCCTCTATCATGTGCTGCACGGAGCCCTGTCCCCCATGAACCACATCGGGCCGGACGATCTGCGTATCCGGGAACTGCTGCAGCGGGCCGCCGGGGAGGATGTGGAGGAGATCATCCTGGCCACCAACCCGGACACGGAGGGCGATGCCACCGCCATGTATATCGCCCGGCTTCTCCGGCCCTTCGGCATGAAGGTGACCCGGCTGGGCTTCGGCGTACCGGTGGGCTCCAACCTGGAGTACGCGGACGACGCCACCATGCTCAAGGCCCTGGAAGGCCGCCGGGAGATGTAAGGCGTATACTTTCCCGCAAAACCGAACATAATTCTCCCGACACGGGAGAGAAATACATATTATCTCAAAATGAAAAAGGAGAACCAAGCAAACACACTATGGCACAAAAACTGAAAATCATACCTCTGGGCGGCCTGGACGAGATCGGGAAGAATCTGACCGCCTACGAATTCGGCCGCGATATCATCGTGGTGGACTGCGGCATGGGCTTTCCGGACGACGAGATGTACGGCATCGACGTTGTCATCCCCGACGTCAGCTGGCTGGAGGCGAACAAGAGCCGCATCCGCGGGATCTTCCTGACCCACGGCCACGAGGACCACATCGGCGGCCTCCCCTATGTGATGGATAAATTCATCAAGGTCCCCATTTTTGCCACCCGTCTGACGGCGGGCCTGGTGACTCTCAAGCTCCAGGAGCGGGGCCTGGCGGACAAGGTGAAGATCAACGTTTTCCAGCCGGGGGACACGGTCCCGGCCGGCTGTTTTCGGGTGGAGTTCATCCACGTGAACCACTCCATCGCCGACTCCGTGGCTTTCGCAATTCACACCCCCATCGGCGTGGTGATCCACTCCGGGGACTTCAAGATCGACGTGACACCCCTGCAGGGGGAGATGACCGACCTGACCCGCCTGGGCGAGCTGGGCCGGGAAGGGGTGCTGGCCCTGCTGTTGGAATCCACCAATGTGGAAAAGCCGGGCTATTCCCTCTCCGAGAGCAAGGTCCACGACCGCTTTGACCAGCTCTTCAAGGACTGCGACAAACGCATCATCCTCACCACCTTTGCCTCCAATGTGGACCGGCTCCGCCAGGTGATCGAGCTGGCGGCCAAGTACAAGCGCAAGGTGAGCGTCACCGGCCGCAGCATGGAGAACGTGATCAAGCTCTGTCAGGAATTGGGCTACATCAAGGTGCCCGAAGGCCTCCTGGTGGACATGAAGCACATCAACACCGTCCCGAAAAACAAGCTGGTGATCCTCTCCACCGGCAGCCAGGGAGAGAGCATGTCCGCCCTCTACCGCATGGCCTTCAACGAGCACAAGCAGGTGGACATCGGCCCCGGAGACCGGGTGATCATCTCCGCCTCCGCCATCCCCGGCAACGAGCGCACCTCCAGCCGGGTGATCGACGAGCTGATCGCCAAGGGCGCGGAGGTGATCTATGAGCGGGACACCGATCTTCACGCCTCCGGCCACGCCTGCCAGGAGGAACTGAAGATGATGTACGCCCTGACCAAACCCAAGTTTTTCCTGCCGGTCCACGGAGAGCGGCGGATGCTTTTCAAAAACAGCGAGATGATCCGCTCCATGGGACACGACCGCCGCTGCATGGCGGTGGCGGAAAACGGCCAGACGGTGGAGATCACCCAAAAGACCATCAAGCTGGGGGAGAAGGTCCCGGCCGGCAAGGTGCTGTTGGACGGCTTTGGCATCGGCGACGTGGGCAGCGTGGTCCTTCGGGACCGGAAGCTGCTGGCCGACGAAGGCATGGTGGTGGTGGTGATGATCCTCTCCGGCGTCACCGGCGCCCTTGTCTCCGGGCCGGACATCATCAGCCGCGGCTTTGTCTACGAGCGGGAGTCCGACGCCCTGCTGGAGGAGCTGCACCGGGTGGCCCTGGAGAGCATCGAATACTGCGAGACCCACAACATCACCGACTGGGCCGGCATCAAGGGCCGGGTGAAGTCCAATCTCTCCGGCTATCTTCTCAAGAATACCAAGCGCAGTCCCATGATCCTGCCCATCATCATGGAGGTCTGATCGCTGCCCTTACCCTGTACCAGAATGCCGGCGGGGGGCTGTTGCTCCCCGACGAACAGGAGCGCTGAAAAATGACGGAACTGGAAAAAAGCCGCATGCAGGACATGATCCGCCGCTTGAACCAGGCCTCCGAGGCCTATTACGGCGGGCGGGATGAGACCATGTCCAACTTTGAGTGGGACGCGCTGTTTGACGAGTTGAGCCGCCTGGAGGCGGAGACCGGCGTGGTCCTGCCCGACAGCCCCACCCAGAAGGTCAGCACCGCGGCGGAGGAGAACATCGCCGGGGCCAAGGAGCCCCACGAATTCCCGGCCCTGTCCCTGGCCAAGACCAAGAGCGTTGAGGAGCTTTGCGCCTGGGCCGGGGAGCGGGAGATCTGGCTGAGCTGGAAGCTGGACGGGCTGACGCTGGTGCTGAGCTATGACGAGGGCCGCCTCACCCGTATCCTCACCCGGGGCAACGGCAGTGTGGGCAGCAATATCACCTTTATGAAGGACGCCCTCCGGGGCTTTCCCACAAAGATCGACTACCGCGGTCACCTGGTGGTCCGGGGCGAGGCCACCATCTCCTATCCGGAGTTTGAGCGGATCAACGCATCCATCACCGATCCCGACCAGCGCTTTGCCAACCCCCGAAATCTGGCCGCCGGCACTCTGGCCCTGGACGCCAAAAGTCTGCCGGAGGTGCGGGAGCGAAACGTGGTGTTCAACGCCTTCACCCTGGTCTACACCCAGGAGGAGATCGTCTCCTGGGGGGCGCGGATGGACCGGCTGGACGCCCTGGGCTTTACCACAGTGGACCGGGAGCGCTGCGACGCGCGCACCCTGCCGGAGGCGGTGGAGCGCTGGACCCGACGGGTGGACACCGGGGAGATGCCCATCCCGGTGGACGGCTTGGTGATCTGCTATGACGACACCGACTACGCTGCCACCGGCAGTGTCACCGGTCACCACGCCACAAGGGCGGGTCTTGCCTTCAAGTGGGCCGACAAGGTGGCCGACACCACCCTGCGGCAGATCGAATGGTCCTGCGGCGCCACCACCATCACCCCCGTGGCCATCTTTGACCCGGTGCCCCTGGAGGGCACCACCGTGTCCCGGGCCTCCCTGGTAAATCTCAGCGAGATGGACCGCCTCGGCCTGGGCGGCGAGGGCACGCGCATCCAGGTCATCAAGGCCAACAAGATCATCCCCAAGGTCATCGGCGTCACCCAGGCTGTGGGGAACTACAGCCTGCCGGAGCGCTGCCCCGCCTGTGAAAAACCCGTCCGGGTGCAGGAGAGCGCCAGCGGGGCCCGGACTCTCCACTGCGACAATCCCGCCTGCCCGGCAAAGGATCTGAAGAAGTTTGAGCGCTTTGTCAGCAAGAGCGGCGCGGATATCGACGGGCTCTCCACCGAGACCCTTCGGGATTTTGTGGGCTGCGGCTTTGTCCACAGCTTTGCGGATCTCTACCGTCTGGCCGACCATGCCGAAGAGATCCAGAAGCTGGAGGGCTTTGGACAGAAAAGCTGCGAAAACCTTCTGGCGTCCGTGGAGCGCTCCCGCACCCATACCGACGCCGTGCATTTTCTCACCGCCCTGTGCATCCCCCAGATCGGTTCGGACGCGGCAAAGCGTCTGATCGGCGCCTATGGCTGGCCCGGCTTTGCCCGGGAGTTGGAGCAGGACACGGACTTTTCCGCGGTGGACGGACTGGGGCCGGAGCGTTCCGCCGCCATCCGGGGCTGGTATCGCCAGGAGAGCAACCGCCGTGTCTTTGAGGAGCTGACCCGCCTTATGACCATTCCGGCGGCGGAGCCTTCCGCAAAGGCGGAAGGCAGCTGCGCGGGATTGATCTTTGTCATCACCGGCGAGGTGCATCACTTCTCAAACCGGGACGCCTTCAAGGCCTATGTGGAGGCAAACGGCGGCAAGGTGACCGGCAGCGTATCCAAAAAGACGGATTATCTGGTGAATAACGACCCGGCCTCCACCTCCGCCAAAAACAACAAGGCCCGGGAGCTGGGCATCCCCATCCTCTCGGAGGACGAGTTCATCGCCCGTTTCGGAAGCTGATGCCGGGGATCCTGCGGTAGAGAGGATATGGAGGACAAAAACATCACCATGGCCCGGGCCGTGGCCGCGGCGGTTCACAAGGCCGGAGGCCGGACCTACTATGTGGGCGGCTGTGTCCGGGACCGACTGCTGGGGCGCGAAACCAAGGACATCGATATCGAGGTACACGGCATTCCGCCCGCGGCTCTGGAGGCAATCCTGCAAAGCCTGGGAGAGCCCATGACCATGGGCGCCAGTTTTGGCATCATGGGCCTGCGGCACTATGAGCTGGACATCGCCATGCCCCGCTCCGAGCAGGCCACGGGCCGGGGCCACCGGGATTTCGCGGTTTTCGTGGACCCCTTCCTGGGCGAGGAAAAGGCTGCCCGCCGCCGGGATTTCACCATCAATGCCATGATGGAGGATGTATTGACCGGGGAACTCCTGGACTTTTTCGGCGGACGGGAGGATATCGCCCGGCGACGCATCCGCCATGTGGACGATAACAGCTTCGGCGAGGACCCCCTTCGGGTGTTCCGGGCCGCCCAGTTTGCCGCCCGCTTTGATTTCTCGGTAGCGCCGGAGACCACTGCGATCTCCGCCGGGATGCAGGTGGATGCGCTGGCGGGGGAGCGGGTCATGGGAGAGCTGGAAAAAGCGCTGCAGAAGGCGGAAAGACCCTCCGTCTTTTTCCGGGAGCTGCGCAAGATGGAGCAGCTGTCCGTCTGGTTTCCGGAGCTGGAGGCTCTGATCGGCGTGGAGCAAAGCCCGGACCATCATCCGGAGGGGGACGTGTGGACCCACAGTCTGCAGGTGCTGGACGAGGCCGCACGTCTGCGCGGTCAGGCCTGCCAGCCGCTCTGGTTCATGCTCTCGGCGCTCTGTCACGATATGGGAAAGCCGGCGGTAACGGAAAAGCGAAACGGCGTCATTCACGCCTACGCCCACGAGACCGAGGGCCTGCCCCTGGTCCAGACCTTCCTTCATCGGCTCACCGGCGAGGTGAAGCTTGTGGAATATGTGCTGAACATGACGCGGCTGCACATGGAGCCCAACATGATCGCCGGACAAACCGACCGGATCGGGCCTTATATGAAGCTCTATGACCGCTCCGTCTGCCCAGAGGACCTGCTGCTGCTGGCAAAGGCGGACAATATGGGCCGCCTGGGACCGGGTATGGAACGCCGGACGCTGGCCGGGCCCTACGAGAAGACCGAGGCAAAGCTGCGTTCGATGCTCGATTTGTACCATGAAAGAATGGCACGACCCTATCTTATGGGCCGGGATCTGATCCTGGCGGGACTGGAACCGGGGGAGTGGTTCGCTCCGGCGCTGGCCTATGCCCACAAGCTGCGGCTGGCAGGGCTTTCCAAAGAGGAGCAGCTCCGGCAGACCCTGGCCTATATCCGGAAAGAGGAACGGGAAAAAAGCAAATAAAAAACGGCCCGGAGCGGAGAGCTCCGGGCCGAAATCTTTTTCAGGAAAAGCTGGCGCCCCCAATATCAGGGGACACAAAAGCGATATAGCTGTGACCGACGCCCAGGGCCAGCTCCGCGCCGTCCGCGCCGAAGAAGCGGAAGGGGGTATCCAGACTGCCCCGGCTCCAGGTGATTTTTTCGGCGTAGCCTCCGTTGAAGAAATAGCCCTCGCCGTTCACATCGGTGGTGGTGATCACAGAGGAGTAGTACTCGTCCGCCCCGACCTTGGTGGGAGCGGCGATCACCAGCACGTTCTGAAACACCACAGCCTCGCCGTTGTTGTCGTCCACATAGGGCGCATCCCACTGGTAGCCGGTATAACCCTTCCTCTGCGCGTCATAGCGCAGGTCCATGGTCTTGCTGCCGGGAAAGACGATGCGGATGCTGCCGGCCGGTTCCCCGTCGGTGGGGACGGCGTTTTCGCTGAAGCGCAGACCGTTGTCAAAGGCATCCGACTTATGCTCTCTCCGGGTGCCCAGCGCCGTAAAGGCGTCGGTCAAAAGCTGTCCGGAGGTGGCCAGGCCGTGCTCGCCGATGTGAGGCCATACCTCCATCCGATAGATATAGTCGCTGTCCCGCAGATCGATATCATCGTGATCGGTGAAATACTGCAGTACCGAAGAGGAGTTCTCCACACCGTTGTCGCTGCGGCCCGCGTGGACAAAAATGGCGTCAAAGGCCATGGCGGCGCTGGCGAAGTAGGATCGGGCACTGCGAACGGGGTAGATGGCGGGCACATCGCCGATGTTCATAAAGAGGGCCATGTTCCGGGTGATCTGCTCCGTCTGAAACTCGATCAGGATATCCGCCCGGGAGATGCCGGCCTGGGCGATCATCCCGGCGGCGTGGTTGTTCTCCACCATGACGGCAACGGGCCGGAGCCGGCTGCAATCCTCATCCGCTGGCTCACCGGTCAGGGGATTGAAGGGCCCCGCCGGGAAGCTGTCGGCCGTCGGGGCAGGGGAGGGCTCTGACACGGAGGACGCCGGTTCCGCCGTGGCCGGCATCTCCGTCGGCTCTGGGGACACCGTGTCCGGAGTCGGCGCGGCGTTCACCTCTGCAGGGCTGGGCTCCGTCACATTCGGCCGCAGGCCGCAGGCTCCGGCGGCCAGAGAGAAAACCAACATAAGGGCCAATAAGGAGAGAATATGCGGATGCTTCATAGTACACCTCTTTCGACTTATGCCGGATCGATGAACCTAACTATATATCGAAGGACAACGGATTGTCAATGGCTGGGGATCTCCAGCCAATGGGCGAAAAGCGCATAAACCACCATCAAAGACGCCCCGATGAAGAAGGAGACCGGGTAGGTGAGGAACACGCCCCGGATGGACCCGAACAGGGGAGCGGCCAGCCGGATCCACGCGATCCGGCACAGGCACAGGGAGAAAAGGATGATCGCCATAGGGGCCAAGGTATGGCCGCTGCCCCGAACAGCTCCGGCCAGAGAGTGTATCACCGCCAGCAGAGTATAAAAGGGGGCCAGCGCCCGGAGGCACAGGATACCGTATTGGATCGCCTGTTCCTCACCGCCGAAGATGGACAGGACGCTTCGGGAAAAGCTGAGCATGAGAACGCTCATGGCCGCGGTATACGCCAGAGAGACGCCCAGGATCGTCAGGGTCCCGCTCTTGGCCCGGTCCCGCTTTCCGGCGCCCAGATTTTGGCCTACGAAAGTGGACGCGGCCAGCGAAAAGCTGTGTACCGGCAGAATGTTGAAGCCGTCCACCTTCATATAGGCGGTGAAACCTGCCATGGCGGCGGTGCCGTAGGCATTCACCCCTGCCTGGATCAGCACGTTGGAAAAGCTGATCACCGTTCCCTGCACGGCAGAGGGGATCCCCAGCCGGAGAATGCGCCTCGCCATGGACCGGTCCAGCCGGAGGTCGGGAAGCCGGACCCGATAGATCTCCTCCACGCGGCACAGATAGCGGAAGGACAGTGCCGCGGAAACGGCTTCGCTCAGGACCGTGGCCCAGGCGGCGCCCGCCACGCCCCAGCGCAGAACACCCACAAAAAGCAGATCCAGCACGATGTTCAGCACCGACGACACGGCCAGATACCGCAGAGATCGGGCGGAGTTGCCCACAGCGTTGAGGATCGCGGCCGCCATGTTGTAAAGCGCCCGGAAAAGGGTGCCCAGGAAGATGATCCGCAGATAGCTCACGGCCTCCGGCAGCACCTCCGCAGGCGTATCCATCCACCGAAGGAAGAGACGGCTGCCGCCCAGTCCGACCACCGTCAGGAGCAATGCGCCCCAAACGGTCAGTACGATAGAGCTGTGGACGGCGGCGGAGAGGCGCTTGGGCTCCTGCGCGCCGTAATACATGGCGATCAGGATACCGGCGCCGGCGCCGGCTCCGAGAAAGGCTGTGATCAGCAGACCCAGGATCTGCCCTCCAGCGCCGACGGCGGCCAGTGCGGTGTCCCCCACCAGATTGCCCACAATAATGGAGTCAAAGGTGTTGTAAAGCTGCTGCATCAGATTTCCGCCGATCAGCGGCAGGGAATAGAGCAGCACCGAGGGCAGGATAGGCCCTTCGGTCATACGGGAATGAGGGATGGTTCTCATAGTAATGGATACAGCTTTCGACAGGAAATGAAGGGGGATATGCGAAATAAAAACTCCCCGGAATACCGGGGAGTATGCAGATCATCAAAAACTCACAGCAGATTGAGCACCAGTGTCAGCAGTACGAAGCCCAGCGCCACCCACTTGGTCATTTTGGCAAGCTTGGCGTCCAGGGTCTTGGCTTTGCCCTTGGACATAAAGGTGTCCGCGCCGCCGGAGATGGCGCCGGAGAGACCCGCGCTTTTGCCGGACTGGAGCAGGATCACGGCGATAAGGAAGAGGCTGGCCAGAAGCTGGATGACGGTAAAGATGATGGTGAGCGTGTTCACAAGATTCAACCCTTTCTGTGTTGTAAGAAAATACGACGTAAACGCATAACAACGTAGCCTAAATACTACCATATCGCCCCCCAAAATGCAAGGGCTTTTTTCGGATTTTCCCATGGATATAGAGGAAAACTCCTTTTCATTCCCTTCGGAATATGATACCATAAGGACAATCGGGAGAGAGCGAGGGCATACGATTATGAAATATGATTTTACCTCTCTGATAGACCGGCACGGATGGGACGCCTTGGCGGTGGAGGCTCCGGGAAAGGACCGGTTCGCACCCGGCGGACCCCGGGAGGGTTTTGACGTTATCCCCATGTGGGTGGCAGATATGAATTTCCCTACGGTGCCCTCGGTACCGCGCGCACTGATCCGGCGGGCATCTCATCCGGCTTACGGCTATTTTTCGACCCGCCGGGAGTATTATGACGCCATCCTCCGCTGGCAGCGGGAGCGAAACGGGGCGGCCGATCTGTCCCCACAGCACATCGGCTATGAAAACGGGGTCCTGGGGGGACTCCTCTCGGTGCTGCGGGTGATCTGCTCGGCCGGGGACCGGATCCTGGTCCACGCGCCCACCTATATCGGCTTTACCCACAGCGTGGAAAATGCCGGCTATCGGCTGGTATACAGCCCCCTGTACCGGGACGGGGAAGGGGTCTGGCGCATGGATTACGCGGACATGGAACAAAAGCTGAAAGAGCAGTCCATCCATGCCGCCATCCTCTGCTCGCCCCACAATCCCTGCGGCCGGGTCTGGGAGCGGGGGGAGCTGGAAGAGGCCATGGCCCTCTTCCGCAAGTACGACGTCTTTGTGATCTCCGATGAGATCTGGTCGGATATCCTCCGCCCCGGCTTCACTCACATTCCCACCCAGTCGGTCTCGGAGGACGCCAGGAACCGGACGGCGGCGCTGTACGCTCCCTCCAAGACCTTCAATCTGGCGGGGCTGGTGGGGGCCTATCACATCATCTATAACGACTGGCTCCGGGACCGGGTGGAGCGGGAGAGTTCCCTCTGCCACTATAACGAGATGAACCTGCTGAGCATGTACGCCCTGATCGGGGCCTACTCTCCCGAAGGGGAGGAGTGGCTCGCCGAACTGAACACGGTGCTTGCCGACAATGTGGACTTTGCTCTTGGCTACATGAGAGAGCATTTTTCCGGGGTGGAAGCGGCCATGCCCCAGGGCACCTATATGCTGTTTGCGGACTGCGGCGGCTGGCTCAAGGACCAGGGGCTCCGCCTGGAGGAACTGGAGCGGCGGCTCTGGGATGTGGGCGTGACGGTGCAGGACGGAGCCATGTTCCGCGGCCCCAGCCACATCCGCATGAACCTGGCCCTGCCGCTCCGCCGGGTACAGGAGGCGTTTGAACGAATGGATCGATACGTTTTCAACAGGAGGGACGAAACATGAAAAAAACAGTTTGCCTGTTTCTTGCCCTTGGGCTGCTGTTTCTGGCCGCCTGCGGTGCGGCGGAGCCGGAGCCTGTTGTCACGCCGGAGCCTACCGCCGCGCCCACGGCCACGCCGGAGCCCTCTCGGGTGCTGGTGGTATATTTCTCCCGGGCCGGGGAGCAGCCGGAGGTGGGAGCGATCGAAAAGGGCAATACCGCCATCGTGGCGGAGTGCATCAGCCGCCGACTCCGGGCGGAGCTCTATGAGATCCAGACCACGGAGAACTATTACCCGGAGAGCCTGGAGGAGCTGTATGCCGCGGCCCTCGCCGAGCAGGAGAACAAGACCCGCCCGCCCATCGTGGGTGTGCTGCCGGATCTGGACGAGTATGACACGGTGTTCATCGGCGGCCCTGTCTGGCATGGGGACTGGCCCATGATCGTCTATACCTACATAGAGGGGGCGGATCTGTCCGGGAAACGAGTCGTCCCCTTCTGCACCAGCGAGGGCAGCGGCATCACCGCCCTGCGGAAAAACCTGGCCCTGGCCCTGCCTCTGAGCCGGGTGGAGCCCGGCCTGGCCATTCGGGGCCACAATGCCCAGGAGCGGCCGGAGGAGGTGCAGGAGACGGTGGACCGCTTCCTGCGGGATCTGGGGTTTTCTTTAACATAGACATAAAATAATCGGCGCGTTCAGCGCCGATTTTTTATCAGTATTCGCCCTTGTAGCCGAAGTGCCGGCTGATCTTGCCGTAGGCCTCCATGGGGAGCCCCAGCTTTCGTCCCATCTCATACACGTCGAAGAACTGGGTCTGGACCTCCATGGGCCGTCCCGCGTCCATATCCCGCTTTATGGAGGGCATAAAGTTGGGGTTACCCTGAAGGGCCATGGTCATGGCGTCGTCATAGGCCTCGTCCACAAAGGGAGAGCCCCGCTTTTCCGTGATGGCGCAGATCTCCGAACACAGCGCCTGATACAGGGCCAGGGCCTCCGGATCGCGGCGGACCACGCCGATGGCGTCGTTATAATAGCAGCAGATGGCGCCGATGCAGGACACACGGATGAATTTCCGCAGGCAGATCTTCACCGCGTCGGTCTGCAGATCGGCGGCGATGCCCGCGTCCAGCATATCCAGGCGGGATTTCCACAGGGCCTTTGTAGGCACGCCGTCCCTGGGCGCGTACACCAGCCGGAAGAAGACGCTGTTGTGCTTCACCACGCCGGGCTGGGTGCGCACGGCCTGGACGTAGATCACGCCGCTGCACATCTTGCAGGGCACGGACATGCGCCGCTCCACCTCCGCGCCGTAATCCAGGGCGTTCTGGCAGGTGATCACCACCGTGTCGGGGCGGCAGACACGGTTAAGGAAGGGAATGAGGGAGTCCAGAGAGTAGGATTTGATGCTCAGCAGGATCACATCCGGGGAGTCGGTGTACTCCTCCTCCGATACGGCCTTGACCTTGACACTGTAGTTCCCGTGGCGGCTCTGGACCTGGATGCCGTTTTCCCGGACGGCGGCCAGATTGTCCCCCCGGCAGATCAGGCTTACGTCCTTGCCGATCTCCCCCAGGCAGGCCGCTGTGAGCATGCCGATGGCGCCGGCCCCCAGGACACAGTACTTCAAAGAGTTATATTCGCCCATTTTTATCTCATCCTTTCCGGCGGGTGACCGCCGTTTATTTATTTCAGCAGGGATAGATACTCGTCGGCGGCCGCGATCCGGCCCACCGCGGAGAAGCCCATGTCCTCCGGATCCAGACGCTCCCGGGCCAGGGACAGCACATCCTCGGCGCTCACGGCGTCGTAGCGCTCGATTACCTCGTCGATAGGGTCGCACCGGCCCCGCAGCAGGATGGACGATCCCATCCGGTTCATTCTGGCAGAGGTGGACTCCAGGGCCAGCACCAGATTGGACTTGATCTGCTCCCGGGTCAGATCCAGCTCCTGGGCGGTGATGCCCTCCTGACGGAAGCGCTCCACCTCCCGGCGGATCAGCTCCAGCGCCCGCCGCTCGGACTCCCGGTTCACGGCGGTGTCAATGGCGAACATGCCGGTGTCCGAGAAGGGAGTGACAAAGGAGCCGATGGAGTAGCACAGACCGTATTTCTCCCGGACCGTCTGGAACAGGCGGGAGGACATGCCGCCTCCCAGGATGTTGGAGAGCACCTGCCAGGCAAAACGCTCCTCCGCCTTGTCGGAGGGACCGGGCCAGGAGAGACAAAAGTGGTTTTGCTCGGTGGATTTTTTCTTCACCGCCACAGCGGCGCGGTACTGTCCATTTTTGTAGGCCCTGGGCCGGGGTGCCGAGAGCCCGCCGAAGCGCTCCGCCAGACGCATAAGCTGCCAATCGGAAAAGCTGCCGCAGAGGGAGATCACGATCCGATCCGGGCTGTACTCCCGGGCTTTGAACGCCCGCAGCTCTTCGCCGGTCATTTTCAGCAGCGTGGCGGGCCTTCCCAGTACGGGACGGCCCAGAGGCCCGGGGAAGGCCTTGCGGATCAGCTGCTCCACCACCAGATCCTCCGGGGTGTCCCGGTACATGTCGATCTCCTCCAGCACCACGCCCCGCTCGCTCATCACATCCTCCTCCCGGAAGAGGGAATCGAAGAACATCTCCGTCAGGATGTCGGAGGCCAGATCCAGATGGGTGTCCAGCACCCGGGCATAAAAGCAGGTGGTATCTCTGGTGGTAAAGGCGTTGATTTGTCCGCCGATGGCGTCCATCCGCCAGGCCAGCTCCGCCGCGGAGCTTTGTTTGGTGCCCTTAAAAAGCATGTGTTCGATGAAATGGGCGCTGCCTTCTTCCCCGGCACGCTCGCACCGGGACCCAGCGCCCACCCAGATCCCCACGGCGGCGGAGCGCACGGAGTCTACCCGCTCGGACACCAGTCGCACACCGTTGGGCAGGGTCAGCAAATCGATCATAGTTCCTCCTGGTTTTCAAAAACGACGGGAGCCACAGGCCCCCGCCGTTTTTTTGCATAGTTCAGCCGCGGCTGTGGGGGCCGTCCTCGCCCCGCTCTTTCAGCGCTTCCTTGCGGCTCAGATTGATCCGGCCACGGTCGTCGATCTCGATGACCTTTACCCAGGTCCAGTCGCCGATGTTCAGCACGTCTTCCACCTTCTCGGTGCGCTTGAACTCCAGATCCTTGATATGGACCATGCCGTCCTTGCCGGGAGAGAGCTCAACGAAGGCTCCGATGGGGATGATGCGGACTACCTTGCCGTAGTACAGGGCGCCCACTTCCGGCTCAAATACGATCCCCTCGATGATCTTCCGGGCCTGACGGCAGGCCTCGATATCCTCGGAGGCAATATAGATGTTGCCGTCGTCGTTGATGTCGATCTTCGTGCCGGTGTCGGCGGTGATCTTCTGGATGACCTTTCCGCCGGAGCCGATGACCTCGCGGATCTTGTCGGGGTTGATCTTGATGTTGATCATCTTGGGCGCGGTCTTGGCCAGCTCCTTGCGCGGCTCGGGCAGGGCCTTGAGCATGACCTCGTCCAGGATCTGCAGACGGGCCTCACGGGTCTTTTCAAAGGCTTCCTTCACGATCTCGTGCTTCAGTCCGTCGTTCTTCAGGTCCATCTGGATGGCGGTGATACCGTCCCGGGTGCCGGCCACCTTGAAGTCCATCTCGCCGTGGAAATCTTCCACGCCCTGGATGTCGATGAAGGTGGTGAAGGACTCGCCGTCCTGGATCAGGCCGCAGCTGATGCCGGCCACCGGCGCCTTGATGGGCACACCGGCGTCCATCAGCGCCATGGTGGTGCCGCAGACGGAGCCCTGGGAGGTGGAGCCGTTGGAGGAGAGGACCTCGCTGACTACGCGGATGGCATAGGGGAAATCCTCCACACTGGGGATGACGCACTGCAGCGCCTTCTCCACCAGAGCGCCGTGGCCGTACTCGCGGCGTCCTACGCTGCGGGCGGCACGGGCCTCGCCGGTGGAGTAGGAGGGCATGTTGTAGTGGTGCATGAAGCGCTTTTCCGTCTCATCCCAGATGGTGTCCAGCTTCTGGGCGGCAGAGAGGGTGTTCAGCGTGGCGATGGAGAGCACCTGGGTCTGGCCCCGGGAGAACAGGGCGGAGCCGTGCACTACGGGCAGCACACCCACCTCGGTGTCCAGCGGACGGATCTCGTTCATAGCCCGGCCGTCCACACGCTTGCCGGCCAGCAGCCATTTCTTGACCACTTTCTTCTGGATCTTGTAGAGGATCTCGTCCATATACTGCATCATGTCGGGATGCTCGGCCTCGTACTTCTGCTGCATGGCGGTGACCCAGTCGTTCACGCGGGCCTCCCGGACGTTCTTGTCGTCGGTGTCCATGCAGTATTCCATAGCCTCAAAGTCGTTGGCAACCAGCGTGTCGAACAGCTCCTGGTCAAAGGCCGCATGCTCGTAGGAGAACTTCTCCTTGCCGATCTCGGCTACCATGGTGTCGATCAGATCCAGTACGCCCTGGAGCTTCTCATGGGCCTGGACGATGCCCTCGTACATCACGTCCTCGGGCACCTGATCGGCCTCGGACTCGATCATGACGATCTTCTTGTGGGTGGCGGCGATGGTGGTGATCATCCGGTTGGAGGCTTTCTCCTCGGCGGTGGGGTTGAAGAGGTACTTCTCCCCGTCCCAGCCCAGCACGATGCCGGCGATGGGCCCGTTGAAGGGGATGTCGGAGATGGACACGGCGGCGGAGGCGCCGATCATGGCGGTGATCTCCGGGCTGCAGTCCCGGTCCACGGCCAGGACCTCGCAGGCGATAACAACATCGTTGCGCAGGTCAGCGGGGAACAGGGGACGCATGGGACGGTCGATCAGACGGCCGGCCAGCACCGCGTTCAGAGAGGGACGGCCCTCCCGACGGTTAAAGCTGCCGGGGATACGGCCCACGGCGTACAGCTTCTCGTTGAAGTCAACGGCGAGAGGGAAGTAGTCGATGCCGTCCTTGGGACGGGCAGAGGCGGTGGCGGTGACCAGCACCCGGGTCTCGCCATAGCCCACCAGCACAGCGGCGTTGCACAGTTCGGCCATCTTGCCCACCTCCATAAAGAGAGGACGGCCGCAGTAGTCCATTTCGTAGCGCCGGAAATTGGGGAATTCTCTGTGTCGGATGATCATTCTGTTTGCTCCTTTGAATTATCTGTTATTACTTTCTTTCTTCAAAATATAGTCGAGAATGGTGAAAAAAACGGAGGGACCTATTTACTTGTCCCTCCGTCAAAACCTTCATAACCCTCGGCAGCCGGTGCGCGGTATTTTATCCGCGGATACCCAGCTTAGCAATGATAGCACGGTAACGCTCGATGTCCTTCTTGGCCATGTACTCCAGCAGACGACGGCGCTTGCCGACCATCTTGTACATACCCAGACGGCTGTGATCGTCGTTGGGATGCTTCTTCAGATGCTCGGTCAGCTGACGGATGCGCTCGGTGAGGATGGCGACCTGGACTTCGGGGGAACCGGTGTCCTTCTCGTGGGTCTTGTTGTTCTCGATAACGGCGGTTTTCTGGTCCTTGGTGATCATGTCGATGATTCCTTTCTGTTTTTTTCATTCCGACCGGCTAAGTGGCGGCTGAAAGGTGGCCGTTCACTGGGCGCGGCGGTCAAAGTCTTGTGTATATTAGCATATTATTTTCCATTTGTAAAGCCTTTTTTTCTCCAAATATAGGGGCAAATCTGACAGAAAGCAGTTGAAAATGCGTGGTCTATCCGGTATACTGTCAGAAATCGACCGCGCTGCGCGGGAAAAAGGAAAGGAAAGCAATCTATGCCTGCAACGGTTTTGGAAAAGCAAAAGCCGCTCAGCCGCCTGGAGGTCGCCCAACTCACCGAATTTGCGGTGGACTACGGCGCCAGTCTGCTGATGAGCGGCGGCGAGATATGGAGAGCGGATATGATGATCCGCCGGATTTTTGATATCTACGGATTCAAAAACGTGGAGCTGTTCATTCTGCCCCATACCGTTATGGTATCCGTCCTGCCGGCCGGGGAGAGCGAAATGGTGTCCGTCCACAAGGAAGTGGGCGAGATCCATGTAAATCTGGAGCAGCTGACGGTGCTCAACCGCCTGGTCTGGTCCCTGCAGAAGCAGACCCTCCCCACCGCGGAGCTGGGAAAGAAACTCCGGGATATAACGGTGGGGCATGTCTATCCCCGGTATATGATCATCGCGGGGATGGCTCTGGCCCTGGTTTCCCTCAGCTATTATTTCCGCGCGGGCGTCATGGGCGCGATCCTGGTGACCATCGGCATCGCCGTGGCCATGGGCTTTCAGATGTATCTGGGCGAAAAGCTGCATGTCAACCGCTTCCTTTTGTGCGGCGCTGCTGCGTTTCTGGCCGGCTGCGTGCTGATGCTGGGCTCCGCCATAGGCCTCCACCCGGACCCCTATCTCCTGATGGTCATCAACTGCATCGGCCTGATCCCCGGCATCCCGCTGATCAACGCCTGCCGGGAGATCCTCTTCGGCAAGGTGCTTAGCGGCGGCCTCCTGTTCATGACAGCCTTCATTGAGACCCTGGCGGTGGCCTGCGGCTTTGCCCTTTCCAGCCTCTGCCTGGGCTTCCTGCTCTGAGGGAGGGTGAGAGAATGAATGTTTGGGAAATCCTTTTCGGCCTGATCGCGGCCTTCACCTGCACGGTGGGCTTCGGCATCTGCTTCGGCATCCGCAAGGGGGAGCTGTACCTCTCCGGCATCGCCGGCGTGCTCACCCGCGCCGTCATCGTCTCCTGCGAGGCATTGGGCATGGAGCGCTTTGTCTACACCCTCATCGCCGCCGCCATCGGCACGCTGTACGCGGAGATCGTGGCACGGCACCGGACGGAGCCCATCGCCAAGTACGTTTACCCGGCCGTAGTGCTGCTGATCCCCGGCGATATCCTCTATAAGATGGTCCTGGCCATGATCCAGCTGGACCATGCGGCGGCCAGCGCCAATCTGACGCTGCTGCTCATGAGCCTGTTCGGCATCGCCCTGGGCTGCATGCTGACGCCGATCCTCTTCCGGCCGTTCCGGAAAAAATAAAAAAAGAAGGGCGCCTAAAGCGCCCTTCTTATGCAGGATCCGATTTCTCTTCGCCCGGGAAGATTACCTCCTCCGGCTGGGTGGTGGACTGGCGGCAAACGCTCCGCATCTGCTGGGGCGTCAGTCCCGTCCGCCGGGAAAACAGAGAGCTGAAGTGATAGGGATTGGCATATCCCACCTCCTCGGCGACCTGGGCGATGGGCTTGTCGGTATGGATCAGCAGGTCTTTGGCCATGCTGATCCGATAGTCGATCAGGTAGTTGATGGGGGAGACCTGAAAGGCCTCCTGGAATTTCCGGGACAGGTGGGACGGGCTGAGGGCAAAACGCTCCGCCAGCGCGTCCAAGGTAATGTTTTCCGCGTAATGCTCCATGATCCAGCGCATCACCTTGTCCATGGAACCCTCCCGGGGCAGGGGATGCCGATAGGGGTGGGTGGAAAACATGCTCAAGGCAAAGTAGACCAGCACGCTCGTCTGGCTGCGTATGATCTGCTCCGCAAGCTCCTCCCGATGGGGATCGCCGGTTTCCCTGGCCCGGTTGGCGGTCTCATGGATAAAGAGAAACGCCCCCTCCACATAGTCGCGAAAGCCGGAGAAATCCGCGGTATAGGCGTTGCAGGAACGTTGAAAACGGACGATCTCGTCCTCCGGACCGGAAGGAGAAAAGGAGATGCCCCAGAATTCCAGACCCTCCTGTCGTGGCCCAATGCTGTGGAGCACGCCGGGAGGGATCAGGGCGATCATCCCGGGAGTGATATCCAGCTCGATTTCGCCCAGGCGCAGATAAGCCCGTCCCTTGGTGCAGAACAGGATGTGATACTCCTCATGGGCGTGGTACGGGCGGCTGTGGCCGTATATACTGCGGCTGAACTCGATAAACTGCAGCACCGGCCCCTCGTCCTGCGGCGGTGTGTCGCTGAAATTATATGTCCACATGGTAAATCACCCTTCCGTGCTCTATCATATCACGAGCAGGACACGCCTGTCAAAATCAAAGATGTCCGCCGCGGCGGCGCAGAAAGGAGAAACATGGATAATGAACAAAGCTCGAACCGCCTCACCGCTGAGGGGCTGAGAGTCAAGAAGCTCCAGCGCAAATGGCTCCTGGGCCAGCGCAACCGCATGGGCTACGGCCTGTCCCTGGGAGCGGTGCTGCTCTTTTTCGGCATCGGCGGAGGGCAGACCGGACTGCTGTTTATCGGGGGACTGGCGGTAGCCTTAGGGCTGTACTTTTACTTCCGCTTTGAAAAGGAACGCAAGGCGATCGAAGAAGAGCTTCGGGAGTATTATCCTGACGGTATCCCGGGCGATCCGGGGCAAAAATAAAACATGGACGCAAAAAAACGCCGATCCCGAGGGACCGGCGTTTTTTGATGTTATTTGGGATTACCAGATGAAGTTCGCGAACACGCCGACCTTCATCAAGGCCAGCAGCAGGCAGATGACGATGGAAATGGCGTTGGACACGAACATGATGGGGCTGGCGTACTTGACGTAGCCGGCCACGTCGTCCTGCTCGCAGAGGGAGCAGCCGACAAAGGTGGCGGAGTTCATCAGCGTGGCAGAGGTGGCGAAGGCGATCTGGCACACAAAGGGGGCGATGACGGCGATGGGCAGGATGCCGCGGGTGGCGCCCATGGCGATCAGCATGGGGTACATGGCGTTGTAGACCTGGTAGGGCACGTAGCGGATGATGGGCACGCACAGCAGCAGGAAGATGGGCACCAGGAGGCTGATCAGCCAGCTGGGGAAGATGCTGGTCAGCATTCCTGCCAGGGAGTCGACCATGGAGGGAGTGCCGTCTTTCTTGATATTGAAGATGGCCAGATAGAAGCAGATGGCGATCAGCATGATCAGCACGTTGTAGAAGGTCATGCCGGACTTGTTCCAGATCTTGCCGAAATCCTTGGGGTAGTTGACCATGGCCAGGACGATGGAGCCGAGAATGAAAACCAGGTAGCTGGGAATCTTCCAGCCGGGATCCCTGCTCGGTTTGTTCCACACGGCCAGGACCAGGACGACCGCCACAAAAACGATCAGGTTGAACCAGAACAGCTTGGGACGGGCGAATTCCTTCTCCTGCTTGGGAGCGTTGGCATCAGCCACTTCCTCGGCCTGCGCTTCCAGGGTGCCGTATTTCTTCTTATGCTGCATGGAGAAATAGAGGGCCTGGAGAATGATGACGGGCAGGATGGTCAGACCGTAGGGGATGGACTCAGTGGCCAGCTGCTCAGCGGAGACAGCCACCTCGGCGGTGGAGGCCATGGCGGCGGAGTTGACGACGCCGATGCCCCAGGGCAGCCAGCACATCATGGCGATGGCGCTCTGGCAGACGATGAAGGCCCAGCGCTGATCCATCTTGTAGCGCTTGAACAGAGGGATCATGATGGGGAACACGATCAGGTAGGTGGTGGACATGTTGGCGGTCAGGTAGGCGATGGCGGAGATCGCGGCGGTGAGGATCAGCACCCAGAAGACGTTCAGCTTTTTGCCCACGATGCCCAGCAGCTTGCCGATGATGATGTCGAACATGCCGGACTCGGTGAGCATGGTGAAGAAGATCAGGCCGAACAGCAGCATCCAGCCGGAGGAACCCATAACGGAGCTGATCTGGCCCAGGATCGCGCTGCTGATCTCGCTGACGTTGTAGCCCAGGATGAGCGCGCACACCACAGGAATCACGAACATGATGAAGTTCATCGGGATCTTGTTCCAGATGATGGCGGCCACGACTACGACGATCATAATGATTGCCATGACAGTCGGTGACATAGTTTTTCCCCTCTCTGATTTAAATTTTTTATAATGGGTATGTGCTTACTTCTTCAGATGATCCAGCAGACCGAACTCTCTCTGGAAGGCCAGAGCGATCAGGTCGTGGGTCACATCGGTGTAAACGCCCGGGCAAGCGGTCCAGCAGTGGCAGCTGCGGCCGCCCAGCATGACCTCGGTGGGTACGCCGGCGTCCAGTAGACGGCGGGCGTACTTCCAGCCGTCGTCCCGCAGGGTGTCATACTCGCCCACCAGGATGAAGTGGGGGCAGAGCATGCCAACGTCGTGGGCGTACAGGGGGAAGGCATAGTAGGCGGGCGTCTTGCCCTGCTGGCCTTCCAGATAGCCGTCCAGGTAGCAGTTCTCGGCGCCGATGGCCTTCTTGTCGGGGCCCATGCGCAGATCGTAGTTCTGGTGGTAGGCCAGATCCTCATTGAAACCGGTGCTGACGCAGGGGCAGTTCAGCACAGCCAGAGCGCAGTCCTCATTCTTGTCGCGCAGGTAGAGGGCCAGACCGCCGGCCAGGTTGCCGCCGGAGCTGGAGCCGTGGAGACCGACCTTGCCGTTGCTGCCTTCCATGGTCTTGGCATACTCAAAGGCGGTATAGCAGTCCATCAGGGGCATGGGGTAGTGGATCTCCTTGGGGCCGCTGAGACGGTAATCGACGGTGACTACACGGCAGGGCACGCGGGTTGCGATAGCGGCGCAGCGGGCGTTGTCGATATCCAGGTTGCCGGCGACCCAGCCGCCGCCGTGGATATCCAGGACGACAGGGCTTTCCTTGCCGACCAGCTCCTTGGGGGTGAACACGCGGATGTTCAGCTTCTGGCCTTCGTCGGGACCGGCGATGGCGCGATCCTCGATGACCATTCCCTCGGGTGCGGTGAAAGCCATCATGGCAGCGCCCTGCGCCTTGGCCCGCTCCAGCTCCTCCGGTGTTTTCTGCGCCAGGTTGGAGCAGTAGTGGTTCTCGTAGCCGGGGAACGGGAAGTGCTTCATAAATCAGGTTCCTCCTTTTTAAAAAATGTTTTTTTACTTCTCCAGGATCTTTTTGACCTCTTCGCTCAGTTCGGCAGCGGACTCGGTGTAGCTGTCCGCCTCCAGCTGTGCCTCGGGGGTCAGCTCCGCCTCGGTGTTGAAGCCCTGCTCGATACCGCCGAAAGCATCCGGCAGATCCAGCTTCAGCCCCGGCTTCTCTTCCGGCACCTTGATGCCGTCGGAGCGCAGCTCCTCCAGTTGCTCGGCGAAGGACTCCGTATAGCTGTCAGCCTCGATCTGGGCCTCGGGAGTCAGCTCCGCCTCCGTGTTGAAACCCTGCTCGATACCGCCGAAAGCATCCGGCAGATCCAGCTTCGCACCGGGCTCTTTTTCCGGCACCTTGTAGCCTGCGGCTTTCAGAGCCTCCAGCTGTTCGGCATGGGAATCCACAAAGCTGTCAGCCTCCAGCTGCTCGGCGGGATTCAGCACCGGGGGCTCGGTAAAAGCACGAAGCTCTTCCGCGGCGGCGTCCAGTTTCTTCTCTCCCATAGGGTACCTCCTTTGCAAAAAATGAATATTACTGGTGAATAAAAAAGAGGAAACAAATAATATTCTCTTTTTTCGACGAAAGATTGCGGATAACGAACAAAAGGAAGGGAAAAAATAAATAATCCTTGCATCCGATTATGCATTTCGACGAAAATAACAGGTTGAAATGCAAAAATACACTAATAACTTATCTAAAAATATACCTTTTTTTATCCGAAAAAGCAAGAAGCAAAGAGCCGTAAATATGAACAAAATATGAAGCGATTTTTCTACGCCATCATTTTTTGTTACTTTTTCGGCAGACGCAGGGTGATCACCACGGCCTTCTGTTCCTCCCGCAGCTCCATGCTCAGCCCCGGACAGCGCCTCTGCAGCCGGGAGAGCTGTTCCCAGAGAGAACCTACCGCCTCCCGCTGTTCCCGGAGCAGGGAGGCAGCGGCACCCTGTGGGGAGAGCATGGCATCCACAAGGGCCTCGGTCTCCGCCACGGTGAGGCCGTTTTTCACGATCACCGCCGCGGCCCGGCGGAGCGCATCCCCATCTGTCAGGCGCAGCAGGGCGCGGGCATGGCGCTCGGTCAGTCCGGCGGCGCGCAGCGCGCCGCGAACCTCCTCCGGCAGCTTCAGGATCCGCAGCCGGTTGGCCACCGCCGCCTGGGACCGGTCCAGACGGCGGGCGCAGGCGGCCTGGGACAGGTGGGAGAGGCTGAGGTAACGCCGCAGTGCCCGGGCGTCTTCCCAAATGTCCAGTTCCCGGGACAGAAGCTGCTCTTCCAGCTGGCGGGCCTCGTCCTCCTGCTGGGGCGGACAGAGCCGGCAGCTCCAGATCTGCCGATGCTCGGCGTTCTTCTCAGGCAAACTTCCTCGCCTCCGGGTAAGAATGAGAAAAGTATAGGAAAAACCAACTGCGCATGGGGACGAACAACGGCGCAGGAAGATAGAAAGAACAAACGATTATTTGACATAATGCCGCGGATATGGTACAGTACCTACGCGAAAGGAGTTACGTCCATGAAAAATGTAAAACGATTCCTCATCACCGCGCTTTCGCTGGGGCTGGTCTTTCTGACCGGCTGCACCAGACCCACGGTAGAGGACGTTATGAGTATTATAGCTCCTACCTCCACGCCGATTCCCGGGGCCCAGATCACCTTTGCAGAGGCGACCCCCGCTCCCCCGGAATCCCTGCAGCTCAAGTGCGCTACGATAGACGGCGTTTTCTGCCCCTTCTGGGCGGAGGCGGACGGTGATCAGCTGGTGGCGAGTCTGACACAGCTGTCCCTGAAGCCCGATGACGGCGGCCATGCCCCGGCCAGCATCAGCACATCCTCCAATGAGGACGGCAGTACCGATGTGACGATCCGGCTGGAAAGCGGACTGTGCTTTTCCGACGGCACGCCCGTCACGGCCCGGGATCTGCTCTTTACCTACTACGTTTTGCTGGATACGGACTATGACGGACCCTCCCGGATCCGCACTCTGCCGATCCGCGGCCTTTCCGAGTACTGGAACGGCATGGATATGGATATGTACGCCAAGTACGTCACCCTCTACGCCGAGATCTACAACGAAGGCCGATACGACGCCGATCTGAAGAAGGCTTTGGAGGACGCCGAACAGGCCGCCCGGAAAAACGGCGTTCAGGAGCAGTATCTTGAAAACGACAGCCAGGTGAAGGAGGCCCGGGCGGCCCTGGACGCCTACGATACGGAGAGAGCGGAGGAGATCCGCGCCGCCATCGGGGAAGCCTGGCGGCAGGACGCCAAGAACCTGGTGGAATACACCATGACCCATTACAGCGGCTCCATCGCCATCCGCACCCCCTACACTCTGGAGGAGGTCACCCGGAATTATGGCCTTCAGGTGATGTACACCATGCTGGACCGCGGCTTCGGCGTTCTCAACGAAAACGGGAGCTTTACGGCCGGGGACACGACCTGGGATCTGGAGACGGAATTCCCCACGGTGGATGATATTTATAATATGGTGTACGCCATCTACAACGGGGACGTGGAGCAGTACTGGAAGATCGAGGGCATCGGCCGTACGGACATGCTGCTGGCGACGGAAAACGTGCTGATCCGCCGCTGGGCCCAGGAGGATGAGTACTGGCGCGGCGCGATCGAGAGTATCGCCGGCATAACCATGACCGACGACCGGACGCTGGTGATCACCATGGAGTACTGTGACGAGACGGTGAAGAACCTTTTGACCGACGCATATATCGTCTCCCTGGATCATTACGGCGATTCGGCGCTGTTCCGCACGGAGTACAACAGCTTCGGCTTCACCCGGGGCGATCTCAGCGAGGTCCGGACCCACCTGGGGGAGGCCTTCGGCGCGGGAGAGTATGTGTACCTGGAGACGGCGATCCGCACCGTGATCCTGGAACCCAATCCGCTCTACTGGCAGGGCGTCAGCGAGTACCCCCGGGTAGAGATAAACAGACTGTAAAATCATAAAAATGAGGGCTGCCGCTGACGAAAAGCGGCAGCTTTTTTTTCAATGAAAAAGGCCGCGGAATCGCAAAGCGTCCCGCGGCAAGAACAGGGTTGTGGGATATGAGCTGCTCCGACCGGAACCATTGGGATTTGTCCCGGTCCATTGATAAGCTGTATCTATATCATAGCCTTTCCATTCAAAAATGCAAGAGCGAAGACGGTCGATCCATGGGAACCTTTGTCAGGGTATAATCAGGCCCGGATCGGGGCAACATAGCACTGTGCCGCAACAGGGACACAGAACTTGAAAAGGAGCTGATAAGAATGATCATGGACAGAATCGCCCTTATACTCTCCATCATCGGCGGCCTGAACTGGGGCCTGGTGGGGTTGTTTCGCTTTGATCTGGTGGCATATCTCTTCGGCGGTCAGACCGCCACGGTCAGCAGAGTCATATATACACTGGTCGGCCTGTCTGCCATTTGGTGCGTTTCGCTGCTGTTCCGGGAGCGGGATGTAATGGACGATGGGATCTGATAATTCCGTCCCCCACAACGGGGGACGGTTTTTTACTCTGTAGCAAAACAGAAAATTGACATCGTTTCGACACCATGGTATAATTTTTCAAGATTATGATTTGGGGGAGTGAGAACGTGTCGGAACAGGAAAACAACATCCAATCCTCCGATTTGGAACAGATGATCCCCACCCCGGAAACGGAAGAAGCGGCTGCCCCGGCAGAGGAATCGGCTCCGGCCCCCGTGCAGGAGGAAAACCCCGGGCAGAGCCCGCTGCCGGAACAGGACGAGCCGGAAGCTTCGGAACAAGCACCTGCTGAGCCGGAGACCGCGGAAGAAGCACCCGCCGAGCCGGAAGCTGCCGGGGAAACACCGGCGGAGCCGGCCCCCGATGAGACTCCCGCCCAGCCGGAGAAAGCCGCAGAGGACCCGGGCGAACCGACCCCTGCCTCACAGGAACATAAGGAAAAAGGCGCGGGAGAGGGCGGCTCTTACGGGCTCAGCGGCATCCGTGTGGCCATGGAGCTATGCGACCGGGTATATGCGGCGGTGGGCCCCACGGAATTCCACGGCGGTGTCCGTCCGGACAATATCTCCGTGAAAGACGGCCAGGTGTTCCTGGGCAGCGTCCTGCGCCACGGCGTGGGAGAGTTCACACCCCAGGAGCTGGAGTATATGGCGCCGGAGCTGTTCTGGGACGGCGTACGCTCTCCCACGGCGGACGTGTATTCCCTGGGCCTGGTGCTGTATTCCATCTATAACTATGGCCGGCTCCCGTTCTGGCCCAGCAGCGGCGCCGTTACGCCCAACGCCCGGGCCAGCGCTCTGCAGAAGCGCATGAGCGATGAGACGCTGACGCCCCCGGCCAAGGCGGACGCGGAGCTGTCCGCGGTGATCCTCCGGGCCCTCTCCTTCCGGGTGGAGGAGCGCTGGCAGGATGTGCAGGAGCTGAAGCTCGCCCTGAGTACCTGCGATGAGTCCAGCTCTCCGGTGGATATCTCTCTTGCCATGTCCGGGCTGCTGACCCGGGCGGCGGAGGCGGATCCCCTGGCCCATCCTCCGGTCAAGACCCGTACCTATTACGACGAGAGCGAGATCCGGGAGAACCGCCGCCCCAAGCGGCGCAGGAATCTGGGCTGGCTGTGGATTTTGATTTTGGGTCTCCTGGCCGTGAGTGCGGCGGTGCTGCTGATGACCACCTTCTCCCACAGCAAGGATCCGGCCCAGACCGGCCCCGCCATGGCTACCGCGGCGCCCACGCCCGAGCCTCTGGCGACTCCGGTACCCACCGAAGCCCCCACTCCCACCCCCGAGCCCACGGAAAAGCCTCACGGCCCGCAGTACGTCGTCCATGTGGAAAACGTCAGTTGGGAACAGGCGGTCCAGCGCTGCAAGGATCTGGGCGGCACATTGGCCATCCCCGCCACGGAAGAGGAGTATAAGGAACTGATCCGCGTCTGCACCAGCGCCCGCATCAACTATGTGTGGCTGGGTGCGTCCCGCCAGGCAGACGGAAACTGGGCCACGGTAGACGGCGAGCCCATGACCTTCTTTAACTGGGGCAACGGCGAGCCCTCCTTCACCGACAGCGGCGACGGTGCCGCGGAGGACTACCTGATGATGTGGCGGTCGGACGAGAACTGGCCCTACAACGACAGCCGGGAGAACCCCCTGGACAAGTACGGCTGGATCTATGGCGGCGCCATCGGCTACGTCTGCAAAATGTGGTAAGAAAGCAATACAAAACGACCGGGATCTCATGAAAAGATCCCGGTCGGTTTTTTGCTGTCTTTATCCAAGCAGGGCCCGGTCGCTGACGGAAGCTCCGCCGGAGACCTGGGCAAAGCGCTCCATCAGAGCCTCTACCGTGAGTTTTTTCTTCTCCTCGCCCCGGCAATCGAAGATGATCTTGCCGGCGTTCATCATGATCAGACGGTTGCCGTGGCGGATGGCGTCGCTCATGTTGTGGGTGACCATCAGCGCCGTCAGGTGGTGTTCCGACACGATCTTGTCCGTGATCTCCAGCACCTTCATGGCCGTCTTGGGGTCCAGCGCCGCGGTATGCTCGTCCAGCAACAGCAGACGGGGCTTGCGCAGGGTGGCCATCAGCAGGGTCAGCGCCTGGCGCTGTCCGCCGGACAGAAGACCCACTTTGGCGCTCAGCCGGTCCTCCAGACCCAGACCTAGCTCTGCCAGCTGCACCTGGAATTCGGCCCGCTCCCGGGCAGTCACCTGCCAGGACAGCCCCCGCCGGCGGCCCCGCCGGGCGGCCAGCGCCATGTTTTCAACGATCTGCATATCTGCGGCGGTACCGTTCATGGGATCCTGAAATACCCGTCCCAGAAGATTGGCCCGCTTGTACTCGGGCAGAGAGGAGATCTCCTGCCCGTCCAGGGTGATGCTGCCCCGGTCGATGGGCCACACGCCGGCGATGGCGTTGAGCATGGTGGACTTGCCGGCGCCGTTGCTGCCGATGATGCTGACAAAATCCTCGTCCTCCAGATGGAGACTGATGTCGTCCAGAGCCCGGCGCTCGTTGACGGTGCCGGGGGGGAAGGTCTTGGAAACATGGGAAAGATCAACCATGGACGGACGCCTCCTCTCTGGCGTTGGCCTTTTTCGTGCTGCGATAGCCTTTATGCCGCAGCTGGGGGATGGCCAGAAACACGGCCACGATGATGGCGGTGAAAAGCTTCAGGTCGTTGGTGGGCAGGCGCAGCCAAAGGGCGATGCCCATGACCAGATAATAGACGATACCGCCGAGAATCACAAACAGCAGCCGTACGGCGAAATTCTGGTTGTTCTTTGCCAGCGCGGAGTGGAGCACCTCACCGATGATGATGGCCGCCAGACCGATGACGATGGCGCCCCGGCCCATCTGTACGTCGGCAAAGCCCTGGTACTGGGCCATCAGACCGCCGGACAGGGCCACAATGCCGTTGGCCAGACCCAGGCCCAGCACCTTCATCTTCCGGATGTCGATGCCCTGGGCGGTGGACATACCGGGGTTGGAGCCGGTGGCCCGGATGGCGGAGCCCAGCTCCGTTCCGAAGAACCAGTAATAAAGGGCGACCAGCACCGCGGCGAAAAGCAGACTGACCACAATGGCGCTGCCGGTGTCACGCAGAGAGAGCAGCAGGTGGTACTTGTTCACGCTGACGGCCTGGTTGGCCTTGTTGCCCAGAATGTGCAGATTCACGGAGTAAAGGGCGATCTGGGTCAGGATACCGGAGAGGATGGGGGCGATGCCCAGCCGGGTGTGCAGCGCGCCGGTCACAAGACCGGTGAGGATGCCGACGGCCACGGCGGCCATCACCGCCCAAAAGGTGGGGCAGCCCTGAAGGACCAGCATGACCGTCACCGCGCCGCCGGTGGCAAAGGAACCGTCTACTGTCAGATCGGAGAACTCCAGCAGACGGAAGGTGATATAGAGACCCAGCGCCATGATGCCCCAGATGACGCCCTGGGCGACGCAGCCGGGCAGCGCGGACAGCAGAGCAGAGAAACTCAACGACATAAATTAACCTCCAAAACCTCCGGCTGTGTCACAGCCGGAGGTTTGTAATCAACAGGGGATCAGGCGATGGCCTCGTAGGTGTCGGGGATGGTGATGCCGAGAGCGGAGCAAAGCTCGGCGTTGTACTTCTTCACGGGGTTGGGATCGTACTCGATCTCCATGGCGGAGACGTCCTCCCCCTCGGTCAGGATCCGGACGGCCATCTTGCCGGTGGCGACGCCCAGGCTGTAGTAGTCAATGGACAGAGTGGCGATGCCGCAGCCCTTGCAGATGCCCTCCTCGCCGCAGATGATGGGGATACCGGCGGGCTGAGCCACGTTGTTGATGGTCTCGGTGGCGGAGGCGGCGGTGTTGTCGGTGGGGATGTAGAGCGCGTCGTTGCCTTCATTGCAGGCGCTGGTGACAACATTGGCCAGCTCGTTGGAGTCGGCGAAGGTGTACACCTTCACGGTGTAGCCGTTGGCCTCCAGACGCTCCTTCACGACCTTTGCCTGGTAGACGGAGTTGGGCTCGGCGGAGCAGTAAAGGATGCCGATGGTCTTGGCCTCGGGCAGCAGCTCGGCGAACATGTCCGCCTGATCCGCCAGGGGAGCCAGGTCAGAGGTGCCGGAGATATTGACGCCGGTGGTGCCGGAGAAATCGTCGATATCCAGAGCTGTACCGTACTCGGTGACGGAGGTGCCCAGCACGGGGATGGGGTTGGCGCTGGTCGCCGTGGCGGCAGCCTGGAGGGCCGGGGTGGCGTTGGCCATGATCAGGTCGACCTTCTCGGCCACGAACTGATTGCAGATGATGCCGCAGGTGGGGATATCGCCGGAGGCGTTCTCCTCGCGGAAGCTGACCTTGTCGCCCAGCGCCTCGGTCAGGGCGTCCTTGAAGCCCTGGGTGGCGCTGTCAAGAGCCACATGCTGCACAAACTGGCAGATGCCGACCACAAAGGTCTTCTCTTCGGCGGCAGCGGGCTCGGCAGCAGCGGGAGCGGTGTTGTCGGCAGCGGCGGGGGCAGCCGTGTTGGAGGAGCTGCCGCAGGCGGCCAGGGCGATTACCATGGTCAGGGCAAGCACGATAGCGATAAGCTTTTTCATTGTGTTCTCTCCTTTTAGTTGATAGACTTTCATAAAATAAACGGCTCCATCCCATGGACGGAGCCGCCTGTTTACCTTCCGATCCGGTATCAGTCCACCCCGTCGTTTTTGCGCGCCGTAAAGCTGAAATAGCCGTAAAAATACAGCCCCGCAAAAGAACGGGCGTCAAAACGCAGGATGTTTTCCCGACAGACGCGCTCTGACATGTGGCCGATACCTCCTTTTTCCTGTGTCAACTGCCAAGCATTATAACACTTTAAATGGGAAAAGCAATAGACATATCAAACAAAGAATCCGGGAGAATGATTGAAAAATATAGGCGAAAGACGCTTAAATATCCAGAACACCCAGAATCACGATGCCCACGACCACCAGAGCGATGCAGGCATAATGCTTCCGGGAGAGCTTTTCCTTCAGGAAGATGCGGCTCCAGATCACACTGGCCACGCAGTAGGCGGAGATGATGGGGGCAGCGAAGGCCACATGCTCAGAGTCGGCCAGGGCGTAGATGTAGAAGAACTGTCCGATGGTCTCGCACACGGCTCCCACATACTTGGGGGCCTCCATTTTGGGAATCAGCTTCTGCTTTCTGATGCCCAGCACATACACCGCGCACAGGATGCCCACCAGCAGGAAAGTCAGCTCATAGGCCACGTTGGCGCTGTCCTCGTTCAGCGTCTCCAGCACCAGACTGTCGGCAAAGGTGCCCAGAGCGTCCAGCAGGCAGTAGATCACGGGGATGAGAATGGCGATCCAGCTCTTGGCATAGTGATGATTGCTCGCGTCCTGACGGGCCCGCCGCAGCTCCTCATCCTCTCGGGACTCGGTGATGCCCAGAGCGATCACGCCGATGCACACCAGGGCCACGGCCACCAGCGCCACGGGGGGAAGATCCTCGCTGATGCCGGAGGTGATCAGCGTCAGCACCGCCACAATGGCCCCGGAGGAGTTGCAGATGGGGGAGGAGATGGACAGCTCTATGTACCGCAGCCCCAGATAGCCGATGGCCATGGACAGGATATACAGACAGGACACCGGCAGATAGGTGAGGATGATCTGTCCGTTGATCTCCACGCCGCCGATAAAGACCTCGTAGGCAGCGTGCAGGCCCATGACCACGCCCACCGCCATCACCATTTTCAGATGGCTGTACTTGTCACCGGCGTCCTGACAGCCGATCTTGGAGAAAAGATCCGACCCGCTCCAGCACAGCAGCGCAATAACAGCAAACCAAAACCACATTTTTTATTTCCTCTCTTTTACGTAAAATGACGGCTCATTATAATCCAGGTCATTGAAAAAAGCAAGAAATATAGCTCTCTCCCGCGGAAAGCCACGGGAGAGAGCATGGGAAAGGATACGGAGAACCTTCTCCCGGTCGATCAGCCCGCGGGATCTTTCCGGGAACGCATCGCCAGAAATGTGGGGATGTTCAGCTCATGGAGCCGGCCCGCGCCGTTGGTGTCCTCATACAACTCCAGCAGGGTGAAGCCGGCCTGCAGCTGCCCGTTGATCTGCTCCTCCAGACTGTGAGAGAACTGAAACCCCGCGTCGGCCTCTTCCAGCTGTCTGCGCTGTTCCGCGTTGGACAGGGGATCAAAAGGGAGAGAGTTGACGATCTCCCGTTCCTGGGAATCCACAATGTAGTTGACATAGTGATCTACCCCGGACAAAAGCAGCCCGCCGGGCTTCAATACTCGCCAGCATTCCCGCCAGATGGGCTTGACCTCCCGCACATAGCAATTGGAGACAGGGTGGAAGATGAGATCGAATTCCTCATTTTCGAAGGGGAGGGGCTTTGTCATGTCGGCGCGGAGGATGCGTATGTCGTAGCCCTCCCGCCGGGCCACCATCCGCTCCGCATCCAGCTGGCGCTCAGAGTAATCAAGCACCGTGCATTCCGCGCCCAGAGCCGCAAAAACGGGCATTTGCTGGCCGCCGCCGCTGGCAAGGCCCAGCAGCTTTTTTCCCTTCAGCTCTCCAAACCAGGCGTGAGGGACTTTTTTCGTGGGGGTCAGCAGCACGTCCCAGCTGCCTTCCCAGGCCCGCAGATAGTCCTGGTGGCTGATGGGGCTGCCCCATTCCCAGCCCTCCTGCACCCAGCGGTCGATCGTTGCGGCGTTTATATCCTGATAGCTCATGGTCTCAACTCCGATCCTGACGCAGGATCGCGTACCGGCACACATCGCAGATCCCCTGATTGTTGCGGTCCGCGCTGCGCGAGGTACCCTCATAGCGCAAGCCGCATTTTTTCATCACCATGCCCGAGCGGGGATTGTTGGGATCGTGGCGGCATTCGATCCGGTTGGCGCCCACCCGATCGAAAAAGAAGTCGATCAGCGTGGCCAGAGCCTCCGAGGTGATCCCCCGGTGCCACCAGCGCTGTCCGATGCAGTAGCCGATCTCGATCGCGGAAATGCTGTCCTTTATGCCCACGGCGGAGATGCTGCCGATGGGCTCGTCCCCGTTTTCCTTCCAAACGATGGCCCACTGGTAATACCGCTCATCCGAATAGGACGCGGCCCATTGCTCCAGCAGCCGCCGGGTGGCCGCCGGGCTTTCATGGGGTGGCCAGGTCAGAAAGGCGGTCACCTCCGGGTCCGAGGCCCAGTTATCGTACATAGCCCGGGCGTCCTCCGGGGTAAAGCGCCGCAGGATCAGCCGCTCCGACTCCAGCCGGACTGTGCCGCAGTGTTCCATAGGTATCCTCCTGTTTATCGGATTTTCAGGTTTTTCAGATATTCTTTTTGCTCCGGCGCGATGCGTCGGCTCTCCAGGGCCTTCTGTATGGCCTTGTTGTGGGTCCAGGGATCCAGTCTCCGCTGTTCCAGATAGGGAAGGGCGGCGTCATACTGCTTGGCCAGGGCGGTGGCAAAATACCAGGCGATGCCCATTTTCACATAATATTCCTCCGAGCGGACAGCGGCGACCATATCCGGGTAGACCGGATCAAAGGCATCGTCCAGATAATGCTCCATCAGCATACCGATCCCGAAGCGAAGGGTGTAGGTCTCCTCCGAGCGGAGTCAGCGCCGGATGGGCTCCCGCAGCTCCTCCCGGTGCTTTTTGAACACCTTGGGCGAGAGCTGATCGCAGGTCGCCCAGTTGTCAATGTAGGGGAGAAAGCGCTCGATGCCCTCCACGCATTTTTTATAGTTCTTCTCCTCGGACATAAGAAAGGCGTGGAGCTGGTTTTCATCAAAATAGGCGTGGGGCAGCGCCGAGAGAAACTCGGAGATGTCCGCGCGCTTTATGAGCTGTTTTGCGTAGGAGCGCAGCGCCGGTGTCCGCACGCCGATGATGGTATCGCCTGGTACTGTGGGGAACAGCTTTGCCTGGAACTCCCGGTAGGCATCGTCCCGGGCGGCGAAAAGCGCCTGCCGTATCTCCTCTGTCAGCATCAGACGTCCTCCTTCCGACACCGGGTGGCGATAAAGGTGGGGACGTTTTTTTCGTGCAGCGGCCCCGCGCCGTTGGTGTCCTCGTACAGATCCAGCAGCCGGAAACCGGCCTTCAGCTGCCCGCCGATCTGCTCCTCCAGCGTGTGGGAAAACAGCAGGCCCATGTCGTTTTCCATCAGTTCCTCATAAATCGCCCGGTCCTTCAGTGGGTTGAAGGGAAGCGTGTGGACGACCCGCTCCTCCCGGCTGTCCAGCATCCAGTAGATCCCCGTGTCCAGACCGCAGAGCAACTGCCCGCCCTTCTTGAGTACCCGGTGGCACTCGGCAAAGACAGGGAGGACCTCCTCAATGTAATGGTTGGAGACCGGGTTGATGATCATATCAAAGCTCTCGTCCGGGAAGGGGAGCGGCTCCGTCATATCCCCCCGGATGAGTTGAATGGCATATCCCTCCCGCCGGGCCACGGCCTCCTCGCTCTCCAGCTGGGTCCGAGAGATGTCCAGCACTGTGCATTCCGCGCCCAGGGCGCACAGCACCGGCATCTGCTGACCGCCGCCCGCAGCGAGCCCCAGGACCTTTTTGCCGCGCACATCGCCGATCCAGTGGTGGGGGACAGGCCGGACAGGGGTGAGGGTGATATCCCAATCCCCGCGGCAGGCGTCCAGATAACGCTCATGGCTGATGGGTTCCATCCATGGAAGACCGTATTTTGTTTGCCAGGAATCGATGATCTGCGCGTTTTGCTGCGTATATTTCATAGGCATTGCTCCTGTTTTTCACGCTGCGGGCGGAAGGGACGGATCTCTTACCGCTTGATTATATCTTTCCCCATAAGAAAGTCAAGAAATTCCCCTTTTTCCTGCTTTTCCTTGCTTTTGTGGGGGAGGAGTGCTATAAACGAGCTGGTCGCGTTTATGACCGACTCTTATCAAGACCGAACAGGAGTGACCGCGGCGATGATAGCGCTTGTCTCCTTTTTCCGATCCCAGGCGATCTTCTGCATTGCTCTGGTGCTGGCCCTGGGCAGCATGTTTGTCGTGCCGCCCTCCCGGGCCTATGTGGACTATATCGATTTTCGGACGCTGGCGCTGCTGTTCTGCCAGATGACCGTCATCAGCGGCATGGTCCGCCTGGGCCTGGCGGACCGGATCTCCGCCTGGCTGCGGCGGCGTTTTTCCACCGTCCGGCGGGTGGGGGCCGCGCTGGTTTTCCTCAGCTTTTTCTCTTCTATGCTGATCACCAACGACGTGGCGCTCATGTCCTTCGTACCGTTGACCCTGGCCATTTTCTCCAGAGAAAAGCAGCGGGGAAGGGAACTGGTGACGATCCTGGTGCTGCAGACAATCGCGGCCAACATCGGAAGCATGTTCACACCCCTGGGAAACCCCCAGAACCTGTATCTGTTCAGCCGGTCCGGCATGAGCGCCCTGCGCTTTTTGACCGTCACGGGCAAGTATACGCTGCTCGCCGGACTGCTGCTGGCGGCCGCTCTGCTGACGGTGAAGGACGGAAAACTGTCCCTGCCTCCGGAGGCGGAACGGCCCCATCCCCTGGACCGTCGAAAGGCCATCGTCTGCGCCGCGCTGCTTGTCCTGTGCGTGCTGAGCGTCCTTCGTCTGGTGCCGGTGCCGGTCTTGCTGGCGGTGGTCCTGACCGCGTTCCTCTGGATGGATCGAAAAGCCTTCCGCGGCGTGAACTACATGCTGCTTTGCACCTTCCTGGTGTTTTTCATCCTGGCGGGCAATATCAAAAATCTGCCGGGGTTTCAGCAGCTGATCCGCCAGAGCATCGACGGGCGGGAGGTGGCGGTCTCCGTTCTCGTCAGCCAGGTCATCAGCAACGTCCCGGCGGCCATGCTGCTGAGCGCCTTCACCTCCCGGCTGGAGGATCTGATCGTGGGCGTCAATCTGGGAGGCCTGGGGACCATCATCGCCTCCATGGCCAGTCTGATCACCTGGCAGTACTACACAAAGACCCCGCGCCCGGCCAAGGGGCGCTACCTGGGAGTGTTCACCGGGTGGAATCTGGGCTTTCTTGCGGTACTGCTCCTGGAGGAACATTTCTTATAAATCGGCAAACTGCCCGCGGCCATAAGAGCCGCGGGCAGTTTATTGGGGTCAGGCATCGGAGCGGGAGAAGCCGTTTTTCATCCGCATGCTGGCTTCGAACAGGACCTGGGCCAGGACCCGGTCCGTCTCCTCCCGGGCCATGTCGCTGAGCGCCCGGTTGCACTCGGCCAGAAAGGCGGGGACGTCCTGCTTACCGGCACTTTCGGCCACAAAGGCGCTGAGCATGGCATAGGCGCGCTCAGCAACCTTGTTCTGGTATCGCTCGATATGGATGGCGCAGGGGGCGAAGTGCGGGTCCGCCAGAGCGCCGATCAGCCGGTTGGCCCAATAAAAGCTCTCCGTGCTGACCGTTTCCCCTGTGTTGGAAAAGTAAGCGGGGGCGCTTTCCACATTGGGGAAGAAGGGGACAAAGGCGTTATACACATTGGAACCCATGGCTACCCACTCCAGAGCGCGGACCGCCTCCGGCGCATCGCCTCGGATCTGCGTCAGGCCCAGGAAATTGTTGCGATTGATGCCGATGGGCCGGTATTTTCCCCGGAGAGAGGGATCTCCGTGGCGGCCGTAAGGGTCAAAGGGCGTCCCCTGGAAATGGGAGGAGAGCACGTACTTCACATCCTCCACCGTGATGCGCTTTTCGGGGACCATGCTCCAGGGCAGGTCGTCGTCCTCCGGGCCGAAGTCGGCAAGAGGCCCGTCCCAGGCGTAGGTGTGGGGATTCAGAGCCCGGAGCATGTACCAGGCCCGAGGCGTGTTGTAACTGTGGTCGGAGTCCGCGTGGCTGCCGAAAGCGGCGCGCACGTCAAAGACCCGGTCCTGCTCCAGCTCCTCGCCCGGTCCCCGAAAGCTCAGATCCAGATGGTTGTCGCGGATGAAGTCCAGCAGATCCCCGGAGCAGAGATGCTCCCGCTGTTCTCCAAAGGCGTCCGCCAGGTCAAAAAAGTCGATACCCTGCTGGTTGGGCATGACCACATATCGGTCGTCGGGCACGCGCTTGGCGATCCAGTGGTGGCCGCCGATGGACTCCAGCCACCAGATCTCTTCCGCGTCCTGAAAGCCGATGCCGTGCATCTCATAGGTGCCGTACTGCTCCAGCAGCGCGCCCAGGCGCAGCACGCCCTCCCGGGCGGAGCGGATGTAGGGCAGCACGATGGTCAGCAGATCCTCCTCGCCGATGCCGCCCTTGACCAGGGGGTCGGCCCCCTGGACTCGGGGGTTGGAGGTGATGGTCTCCGTCTCCGACATGGCCACATTGGCCGCGTTGACGCCGCACTCGCCCCAGATCCCCTGGTCCGGCAGGGCGTTGGGCATGGCGGTATAGCGCAGAGGATCGTCCGGCAGGTCAATCTCCACGCCGGAGAGAACGGATTTATAATGTCGGGGCTGCTCCTGGGGCAGGACGACGATAAATTTTTTCGGTGCAAAGTGTCCGGCGCCGGAATCCTCGTTCCGGGCCATCATGGTGGAGCCGTCATAGCTGGCGTTTTTTCCGACCAGCAGGGTGGTGCAGGGCATGGGGATACCTCCTTGAAGCATTTTCTCCAGCAGTATACCATGGGGAGGCGGGAAAAGCCACAGCAAAGCCTTTCTTTTTTTTACGGGCGTGATATAATGAATAAAAAACAACAAAGGAGATTTTTTACTATGCCTTATATTCATGCCAAGGTCAGCACCTCTCTGGGGGAAAGGGAGGAAAAGACCCTGAAAACCGAATTGGGAAAAGCCATACGTATCATCCCCGGCAAGTCGGAGCAGTGGCTGATGACCGCTTTTGAAGGGGATCAGCATATGTATTTCCGGGGCGACAACGCCCGGCCCTGCGCTTTTGTAGAGGTCTTGCTCTACGGCGGGGAGAATGCCGCAGCCTTTGATAAAATGACCGGAGAGATCACCCGCATTTTCTCCGAAACCCTGGGGATCGAGCCGGATCACATCTATGTTGCCTATCAGACCACGGGAAACTGGGGCTGGAACGGCGGTAATTTTTGAGAAAACAGGGAAGGGATGGAAGGTTTAACCTTGCCATTCACGCTTGCCGGTGATATAATCTGTTCATTGAATTTAAAATTGGGGGAAAAACAGTATGTCCGGACATTCCAAATGGCATAACATACAAAAGACCAAGGGCGCCGCGGACGCCAAACGCGCCCAGGCGTTCACCAAGATCGCCCGTGAGATGATCGTGGCGGTCAAGGAAGGCGGCGGCGGAGATCCCCGCAGCAACTCCAAGCTGGCGGCGGTGATCGCCAAGGCCAAAGCGGCCAACATGCCCAACGACAACATCAAGCGCACCATCGACAAGGCCCTGGGCAGCGGCTCCACCGACAACTATGAGCGCGTCACATATGAAGGCTATGGCCCCTCCGGCGTGGCTGTAATTGTGGACGCCATGACCGACAACCGGAAGCGTACCGCCTCCGATGTCCGCCACTACTTTGATAAATACGGCGGAAACCTGGGCCCCGCCAACTGCGTGTCCTGGTCCTTCGATCGGAAGGGCGTCATCGTCATCGACAACGAGGACGGGGACCTGGACGAGGAGTCCGTGCTGGAGGCTGTTCTGGAGGCCGGCGGCGACGACATGGAGATGGAGGACGAGATCATCACCGCCTACACCGCGCCCGATGATGTGGCCGCCGTATCCGAGGCTCTCAGCGAGAAGTATCACCTGCTCTCCGCCCAGGTGGAGATGGTGCCCCAGTCCTATATTTCCCTGACTTCCGAGGGCGACATCAAGAACATGGAGAAGATGCTGGAGATGTTCGAGGACAACGACGATGTGCAGAACGTCTGGCACAACTGGGACAACGGCGAAGCCTGAACTATCATAAAACAAAAGGACAGCGGCAGTTTGCCGCTGTCCTGCTTTTGTCGATTGTAAGCAGTATCCCGGATATTCCCCCCGGGAAACGATCCCTTTTCTATACCTCCCGTCGGGTGAGCATGGGGGCGGAAGCGGCCAGGATCTCCATCGCCGCGTCCCGATCTGTCAGATACGCCCGGACGCTGTTCTCTCCCACGATGACCGGCATCCGGTCATGGATCCGGCTCATGGATTCATTGGCTGCGCGGGTGAGGATCACAAAGCGCGGCTTCCCCTCCATCAACTGATAGATCCCACACAGGTAGATTGTAGGCATGGAATCCACCGTGAAGTAATATTTGCTTTTCTTCCCGTCGTGGCTCCACTCAAAAAAGCCGGCGGCCGGGAGGATCACACGCCGCTCCCGCAGACTGTCGGCAAAGGTCTTTTTCACCGCCGCCGTTTCCGAGCGGGCGTTGAGAAGCAGCTTTTTACCGTGAAAGCCGGGAATACCGAAGGTAGCGGGAACGGCAAACAGCTTGCCGCGCCGGTCGATGACGGCGGGGACACTGTCGCCGGGGAAAATCTCCCCGGTCTTATATTCCCCCGGATAACGCTGTTCCATCCTTTGATGGATGACATGCAGCATTTCCTCTTCGTCAATCTCATCGTAATCGGAATAATAGTATCGGCAGCACATACGTTGCTCCCTTCATCCAATTCTGCAAAACATGAATCTTTGGTTCCCGAGGAACGAAGGAGTCTTTCTTTTGGCGGCACAAGCAGCATACCGCCTCAGGGATTTGCCGAAATGGAGGCAAATTGATGAGCGAGATAGGATGATGCCCTACGCGTTTTTACGGCAGATATACAGAAGATGATTTGTGTTTCCCAATAATTCTCTCTTTTCGGAAAAATGCAGATACCATCCGGCAAGAGCTTTGAATTCCGCATCCGTCATGGAAAAGTCGGGTCTCTTCTCGATTGGCTCTATCAGCCCGTCCACACCTGCCGTCGTTATCCATTCGACCGGTTTCTTGCGAAACAGTCCCTCAAACTCTGTAATATCATATCCGGTAAAGAGCTGTTCTTTAAAATGCCTTACCTGATAATCTTTCGTAAAGTTCTCTTCCTGTCCGTCAGCCCAGTTACCGTAGAAATAGTTTGAATACATAATGGCAAACACAGAGATGAAGGCAAACAGGATTACGCCGCCGGGCTTTGTGACCCGAATCGCCTCATCGATCGCGCGATTCACTTCATCTGCTTCAAACAGGTGATACATGGGGCCAAAGAGCAGCGTCACATCAAAAGAGTTATCGGAAAACCGGCTCAGATCCGTTGCATCTCCCTGAAATGATCGGATGTTTGTTATTCCTTTGCTCTTTTCTCTGAGAACAGCGAGATTGCTTTCAACAAGTTCGACAGCTGTCACATCCATGCCTTCACGTGCAAGTGCGATGGAGTATTTTCCCGTTCCGGCGCCAACCTCCAGGATCTTTGACTTCTCGGCGGCATAACGATGGATATAGGTCATTGTAGTGTAGTATTCCAGCTGACCGTGCCGCGATCTTGTGGTACGCCCATCTTCGTCATACTGGCTGTAAAAGCTGCTTACGATTTCTTTTCTGGTACTCATATCAGGTCCCTCGCAAATCCTCGTATACCATTTTCTCTCCCTTGTTTTCGTTAAGCGTCATCCATTGGATCATACGGTACTGAGAAATAATCCGGCTTTTGTCGGCACAAGCAGCATACCGTTTCGACTGGATGAAACCGGCGAAACAGAACACAGGCCCAAACACACACGGCGATCCGGCACGATGCGTTCCTTCCCGAAAAAGCAAGTTCTCCTGCGCTTTTTTCCGGAATAAAGTCGGAAGAGAAGGCATGCATAAACTTGTGAATACGGATGATCGGGACTATAATTTGTTTGGTAATCCAAGTCAATTTATCCATTGGTGCACGGCGCAGGGATCCCGGCGAACATCAGCACCTTTATTACCCCATGAGAAGCATCTGTTTACGTCCGATTGGACGAAAGACACCAAAACAGGGAATGCGATAAGTACGAAATGCAGGATAGGGTCTCTGGCTGCATTTCCGCAAGAATATGGAAGTCAGTAATCATACTGGCTTCCATTTTTTATCGCAGAGGTTTTATTTACAGCAATATTGCGGCTTATCATGCTCCTTGGCCGGCCCGCCGGGCAAACGCCCGCAGGACGGGGTTACCAGTTTTCGTAATCAGGCACTCTGTGCATCAGCATCTCATGCATATTTTCATCATAAAAGTGCAGAGTCTTATGAATTCCGATGATTTTTTCCCTGATCTCTTCCGATGTCATTCCAAATACTTCAATGATAAAAGCGATCGATCTCATATCAAATACATCTAATACGGAATCGCCCTCCTGAAAACGATCAACCAGCACGATCAGATCGTCTCTTGAATAAAGCTCCTTCTTCCCGTCGATCTTTGATATCTTGCCCGGTAATGACCAAATAACGTAACCAAGACACATTTCCCGCGACTCATTCACAACAAAAGAATCGTCGGAAACGCTCTCTCCGAGTGCCAGATCAACCATCATCTTGAGTTGATTGATTCCTCTTAACCTCTCGATCCGTTCCCAGGACCTTATTCCGTCAAGGCGATAGCTGAACTCGATATTGTATATTAAACCATTGCGGCTTATACATTGAAACATGCATGCGCCATTTTCACAGTTCAGATCGGATATCAGCTTTTCATATTTGGACAAGAGCTGTTTATCGACCAGGTTTGTGTATTTGCTGAAATGATCCCCGAAGCCAAATCGTTTCTGGCCGTCGACTATTATGAATTGATTGGCGGTAACATGCAGCGGGATCAGCTTTTTATTATGAATGTAGCAGCCGATAAAAAGATCATTGCCGTCAATATACTCTTCAACGATGATCTTTTTATTGTCGGAATACGCAAGCGCTTTTTCGTAGGCAGCAGATAATTCATCTTGATTTGTTACGATCGAAATGCCTTTTCGGGCATAAGAATCACTCGGCTTGACGATGACCGGGTATTGGATTTTTGCCAGATCCTTTTCGGAAAAATCCGGATCCAGATGATACTTTCTCGGTGTCAACAGACCCGCCTCTCGGCATTTTTCCTTATAGATGCCTTTGTCCCGCGCCGCATTCCACCCCGCCTCCGATGCGTAAAACGGAAACCCCAGCTCTACGCAGAGCCGTTTGCATTGATCCAGACAAAACTCATGATTTCCGGCAAAAATATTGGTAATACCTTCTTCCATGCACCGGTTTTTCAATGCTTCAAAATCGGAAACATCGATCATCCAGTACTCGTCCGCTGCCTTTTTTTCCGGTTTTGCTTCAGGGGAGTTAAAATCGGTGACGATAGTGTATATGTTTTTGCTTTTTGCGTATTTGATCGCGTCGACCGTAGAAGTATCAATACCTAAAAACAGCAGTTTTTTTCTCTTCATTTAATTCCCATCCCGGCAGTATAATAATAATTTATAATCATTCAATACGGTATCGTTTTTACAGGGTCTGAGTCTTTTCATCATTAATCGAGAGATTGTTGATACGGATGTTTTGAAGTGGGTTTTCAAATAATGACTCCGTAATTCTTTTTCGGAAGGATAAAGGGTTTTCCCAGCTCAAAATCAAAGGAATCCGGCGCGAACAATTCCGGGCCCGTATTTGAAAAGAAAGTCAATTCTCCAAAAATGATCTGCCCGTCCAGATTATAGAGGTCCACTCTCACATGGGGAAACGGCTCGCTGAGTTTTTCTGCGATTTCAACCATTTTTTCATAGTTTTTGGGCTTTTCCGGCTGTTCTGTAATAGGATTCCAATCCGGACATGAAGCGGGAAGCAGACGAAAATCTCTGTCGAAGATGCCAAGCTCTCCCGCATGCCGGTCGGTTTTGGTCGTGCTGTTGCGAATAAAATAAGAACAGAAAACACGCCCGTTAAAGCAAAAAAACTTATAGTCCGGAAGATCATCGTCTTTATTTTCAACCAAAAGCTTCTCGATAATGATCCGCGGCTTTTGGTTTTCAAAGATCCACAATCCGGCAGAAGCTCTTCTGATAGGAGGTTCAGCGAGCCAACTCTGCAGCGTTTTCTTTATCTCTTCCAGATTCAGAGCACTTTTATCAAAGACCAGGATAATTCCCATGCCTTCCCCGGAAAGGGTATGCTTGATTACAAACTTCGGCGGAAGCGAATCCCAGTCGATGTCCTCTGCGCGTTCATAAACGCCATAGCATATATTCAACAGATCTCCCATTCCAAGGGACTCCATATAATCTCTGACCGCGGCTTTATCTGTACAGACCCGCATCAGCTCATCTCGATAGTACAGTATATACCACGCCAGCTTGTCACTGAATCTCTCCGGATTCTTTAAATTCGGCATCCGGCCGACCCTTTTCATAAAGTTGCGGCAGAGGAGAATGATTCGCGGCGTATACTGCTTTGCTTTATTCTTGAGCACTTTCTTTAATTCTGAACCATCGATTTTCATATCCATCCCTCAGGTCGGCCGACAAAGCCAGGATGGCTTGAGAAAAGCTTCCGGGATTCGCTGTTATCGGCTTTGAAACAGCCGTACTGCACCGATGCTCCGAGATTCTCGGAATTACTCCCTCCTGGCGGTAACTATTTCGCATTTTTATCGCATTATATCATGAAAAGTTGTTTGTTTTCAATATGCCTTTTATGCCCGAATTGGCATCACTAAACGGGTATTTGTCAATTACAGATAGTGATCCAATAACGCTGCTCGATTTCACCGTCTGAATTGACGAATTCGTTTTCCAGGATCCCGCCATTATGGAGGATGGATTTCGCTGAGCCGATATTATCCTTAGCACAAGTCATCAGCACCTTATCGATGCCCAGTTTTCTGCATTCCATTAAGGCCAGCCGGATCATTTTCGTGGCATAGCCTTTTCTGCGTTCACTTGGCCGGATCCCGTCCCCTATATGCCCGCCTTCTTTTCGAAGATCATCGTTCAGATAATGTCGGATATTGATCGCTCCGAGAAGCTTGTTCCGCTCCGTATCCAGGAGAAAGAATACGGAGTCCGGCACCTTCCCGTCCGCCGCTTCTTTCACTTCAAGGTTTTCAAGATAATAGTCGAAGTCATGATAATCGTTTTTGAATATTGCCCAGGGTGAGTGGTTTGTATGATGGAGCTCCTGGTCCGCTCTCCATTCGTCGATCATTTCTCCCAATTGTTTCTCATATCTTTTCGAGAGCTTTATCAGCTTTAAGCTCATCGTACATATCCTCCTAAATTACGTTAGTCTCATTTGTGACTTCTCCATTAACATGAGTTCTTATGGCACGTCTCTATCTCACTCACCTGCAACGATCTTGCGAATGCTCTCCCAATCGGCGCATCTTTGATAGTTTCCATTCGGGAAAGCGCATTCTCTGTTCCATGGTCTGTCAAACACCAGGACCTTAAGTTCCGGCAGATGCTCGAAGAATCGGAAGGCCTTTGGAGAATCCTCCACGGCGAAATCAAACTTCATCCGGTAATAGTCTTCCAGTTCAAGCGTGCTGTTGCTGTTTTTGATAAAGTAATCCCTTCCGTATTTGTTGAGACAGTACAGTCTGGCGTTCTGAAGTCCATGCTCATCCAGCCATTTGCGGGATGGCTCATAAACGCTGGATGGGCGGCCGGTAATGATCGATACCTCGTGCCCGCAGGAAAGCCATTCGTTGATGGTCTCCGCAGCTCCCGGCGTCGCGTCAAACGACAGCAGGATCTCCGGCTCGTGCGCCCGAAGCATCAGCCGCTCGTATTGTTCCGCGTCCAGATCAAAAGACCTGTCCAGTTCAAAATAACGCATCCGGTCATAAGGAACATGCTTGCTGAACATTTCCAGCGCAAGCTTTGAGAAGGCCCTCCCTGTCTCGCACAG
>JAFYAQ010000029.1 GCA_017540645.1 Oscillospiraceae bacterium | reverse complement strand
GCTGATCCAGATGATGATTCCCTCTCAGATCTTCATCATCCCCCAGTACCTGATGGTCTCCAAGCTGGGCCTGTTGAACACCATCTCCGGCCTGGTCTTCCCCGGCATTGTCACCGCCTTCGGCACCTACCTGCTGAAGACCGGCTACCAGGGCCTGCCCAAGGATCTGGAGGAGGCCGCCGCCATTGACGGCTGCAACATCGGCCAGCGCTTTTTGCGGATCATGATGCCCCTGACCCGGTCCTCCATGGTGTCTCTGGGCATCTTCACCGCCCTGTTCGCCTTCAAGGACCTGATGTGGCCCATGATCGTCTGCACCAAGGCGGAAACCACCACCCTGGCCGCGGGTCTTGCCAAGATGCAGGGCCAGTACGGCAGCAACTATCCCACCATGATGGCCTCCGCCGTGCTGGCGCTGGTTCCCATGATTGTGATCTACATGATTTTCCAGAAGCAATTTGTGGAAGGCATCGCCACCTCCGGCGGCAAGCTGTAATCAGATTACAGCCCAAGGAAAAGGGGACTCCGTCGGAACGAAAACGCATTCCGCCGGGGCCCCCTTGCATATATTCATTTGTTATAGTATAATCATTCAAAAAACAGCATAAGGCGTGGCCCGACGCATTGTACCGGGAAGGAGGAAGCATGGAAAAACAAGCTGTGCTCTGTGAAACCAGCAAATACCGCTCCCTGGAATTCCCCCAAAAGCAGAGCGACGATCTGTTTCTGATCCTCTGCGGGGTGGAGCAGTGCCGGCCGGGCTATGCCTTCCACTCGGACCGTCGGCCCGGATACCATCTGCATGTGATCCTCTCCGGCAAGGGGGAGCTGCGGATGGAAGGCAGGACGACCCCCCTGCACTTCGGTCAGATGTTCGTCACCAAGCCGGAGGAGGACATCTGGTATCAGGCGGATCAGCAGGACCCCTGGAGCTATTGCTGGATGTCCTATGGCGGCAACAACGCCGAGCGCCACACGGAAAGCGCCGGATTCGTTCCCGGCGTCAACTGCCTGCCCTGCAATCTGGAGCAGGATCGCTTTTATGATTTGGTGAAGCGAGTGCTGGATCAGCCCAACCTGAATCGGGCCAGCGATCTGATGCGTGTGGGCCTGCTGGTGGAGTTCCTCGCCCTGGCCATCGAGTCCCATTACAGAAGCGACAGGGTTCACCCCAAGGAGCCGGAATACTCCGCCGACGTCTATGTGGAGTACGCCGCCACCTATATCCGGGAGAACTTCGCCTCCGCCAAGATCAGCGACGTGGCCGCCTACATCGGCATCCACCGCAGCTATCTCACCAATATTTTCAAAGAAAAAATGGGGGTCTCCCCCCAGGAATATCTGATGCAGTGCCGGATGAAGCAAGCCAGCGCCCTGCTGGAGGAGACCTGCCTCAGCGTACAGGAGGTGGGTCAGCGGATCGGCTACGACAACTCCCTGACCTTCTCCAAGGTATTCAAGATCTACTACGGGGACAGCCCGAAATATTATCGCCAAAAAAGGCAGAAAGCCGCCGCTCCGGACGAAAGGCCGCCGGAGGACGATCGGAACAAGAGGGATCAAACATGAGTATTGCTTACAACGAAGCAGCCAAAACCATCACCATCCAGACGGCGGAGACCGAATACCAGATGGCAATCGACCGATATGGCTGTCTGCGCCATGTCTATTACGGACAAAGGATCGGCGGCGAGGACCTGCGGGAGCTGCACCGCAGCTATGACCGCGGCTTCTCCGGCAGCCCCTACCGGGCCGGCAGCGACCGCGCCTATTCCCTGGATACGGTCTGCCAGGAGTTCAGCTCCTGCGGCGTCGGAGATTTCCGCGTCCCCAGCCTGGGGGTCCAAAACGCCGACGGCAGCCGCTGCGCGGAGCTGCGCTATGTGAGCCACGAGATCCGGGCGGGAAAATACAGCCTGCCCGGCCTGCCCGCCGCCTGGGACCCGGACGGCAGCGCCGAGACCCTGGAGATCACCCTCCGGGACCCGGTCACGGCCCTGACGGTCCGGCTGCTCTACGGCGTCTTCCCGGAGCGGAACGTGATCGCCCGGACCGCAATCTATGAAAACGGCGGCGCGGAGCCCATCGTGCTGGAAAAGGCCGGCTCCGTCTGCCTGGAGCTGCCCTTCGGCAGCTGGGATCTGCTGCACTTCCACGGCCGCCACTGCCTGGAGCGGAAGCCCGAGCGCCTGCCCGTCATGAACGGCGTCCAGACCGTCGGCTCCCGCCGGGGCATGTCCAGCCATGAGCACAATCCCTTCCTGATCCTCTGCGACCGGCAGGCCACTGAGGACCACGGCGAGTGCATCGGCCTGATGTACCTCTGGTCCGGCAGCTTCCGGGCCGAGGTGGAGCGGGAGCAGTTCGGCTCCGTCCGGGCGGTGTTGAGCCCCGGCGACGAGAGCTTCCGCTGGACCCTGGCCCCCGGCGAGCGCTTCGCCGCGCCGGAGGTCCTGCTCTCCCGGGCGGAGGGCCTGACCCGGCTGAGCCAGCAGTTCCACCGCATGGTCCGGGAGAACGTCTGCCGGGGCGAATACCGCCTGGCCCACCGGCCCGTGCTGATCAACAGCTGGGAGGCCGCCTATTTTGACATCCGGGCGGACCGCATCCTGGACCTGGCCCGCCGGGCCGCGGACCTGGGCATGGAGCTCTTCGTGCTGGACGACGGCTGGTTCCACGGACGGACCGACGACAACGCCGGTCTGGGCGACTGGTTTGAAAACCGGGAGAAGCTCCCGGAGGGCCTGGACAGCCTGATCCGCGGCATCCGGGAGACGGGCCTGCTCTTCGGCCTCTGGGTGGAGCCGGAGATGGTCAGTGAAAACTCCGATCTCTACCGCGCCCACCCCGACTGGGCCCTGGCGGTCCCGGACCGGGCGCCGATGCTGGGCCGGAACCAGCTGGTGCTGGACCTCTCCCGCCGGGAGGTGCAGGACTATATCATCGAGGCCATGAGCGGGCTGCTGGAGCGCTATGATATCTCCTACGTCAAGTGGGACTTCAACCGCAGCGTCAGCGACCTGTATTCCCACACGCTGCCCGCGGAGCGCCAGGGCGAGGCGGGGCACCGCTACGTGCTGGGCCTCTACCGGGTGCTGGAGACCCTGACCGCCCGCTTCCCCGGGGTTCTCTTCGAGGGCTGCTCCGGCGGCGGCGGCCGCTTCGACGCCGGTATGCTGTACTACACGCCCCAGATCTGGTGCTCGGACGACACCGACCCCATTGAGCGTCTGACCATCCAGGGCGGCACCAGCTACGGCTATCCCATCAGCACCATGGGCGCCCACGTTTCCGCCTCCCCCAACCATCAGACGGGCCGCACCACGCCCCTCCAGACCCGGGGCTACGTGGCCATGTCCGGCGCCTTCGGCTACGAGCTGGACCTGGCAAAGCTCTCCGAAGGGGAGCTGGAGGAGATCCGGCATCAGATTCAGCACTTCCGG
>JAFYAQ010000028.1 GCA_017540645.1 Oscillospiraceae bacterium | reverse complement strand
TCTGTAAGAACCCTTTCTGGTGCTTATTTGCATAAGCTTTCTTACTTTGTTCAATTTACAAGGTACACAAGTTTCTTCGCCTCGCCGCCCGCTTTTTTGGAGCTTTTGTCGCCCCTCGTCGCCGGCAGCTTGGTTAATATAACATAGCCGTTTTCGTTTGTCAACACTTTTTTTAAAGTTTTTTCAACTATTTTTTGCACCCCTAAATATTGTGTCGGGAGCCGGACATACTATCCATATGTTTGGTCTGCCTCTGCCGGAGCTCGCGCCGCCGGGAGAAAAATTGTGCGCGGAGGTCAAAAATCTGTTTGTCGGCTGTGCCGATCTTTCGGTCCGGCGGCTGGCCGTCGGCGAGAAAAAATTCCCGGGAGAGCTGCTGTGGCTGGACGGCTGCGTGGACTCGGCCGCCCTGTCCGAGAGCGTGGTGCGCCCTCTCTCCCGGCTGGAGGGACGGGACGCCGAGGCCTGCCTGCGCGCGGCGCTCCGGGGCGGCCTGTACGCGGGCAGCGCGGAACGGGCCGGGGACCCGGGTGAGATCGCCCAGCGGCTGTGCGGCGGCTGCGCGGCGCTGTTCCTATCCGGCGCTGAGGGCTGTGTGACCGCGGAGATCCGCTCCGCGGCCGTGCGGAGCGTGGATTCCCCCACCATCGAAAAGTCTGTCCTGGGGGCCAAGGACGCCTTTGTGGAGACCCTGCGGGTGAACTCCTCTCGGCTGCGCCGGCGCATCCCCTCCCCGGCCCTGAAGCTGCGGGAGTTCCCCCTGGGCCGTCAGGCCCCCACCGTGGCCGCCCTCTTTTATATAGAAGGAACGGCCGATCCGGAGCTTATACGCCTCCTGGAAAAGCGGCTCTCCCTTCCGGACGGACCGGCCCTCCGCTCGACCGGGGAGCTGGAGCGTCTCCTGGCGGGGGAGGGCGGCAGCGCCTTTCCCCGGGTCCTCCACACCGAGCGGCCGGACAACTTTGCCCGGGGCCTGCTCCGGGGCAAGGTGGGGGTCCTGTGCGAGGGGCTGCCCCTGGGCTTTCTGCTGCCGGGCTGCCTGCCGGAGATGCTCAGCGTGGGGGAGGACGCGGCCCGCCACGCCCCGGTGCGCCGGGCGCTGGTGGGACTGCGGGCTCTGGGGCTGCTGCTGTCGCTGCTGCTGCCGGCCCTGTACACGGCGGCGGCCATGTACCACCCGGAGATGATCCCCTACACCCTGCTCCGTTCCCTGATCCTGGCCAAGGAGAGCGTGCCCTTTTCCACGGCGGCGGAGGTGCTGGGGATGCTGCTGAGCTTTGAGCTGCTGCAGGAGGCGGGGGTCCGGCTGCCGGAGCCGGTGGGACAGACGGTGTCGGTGATCGGGGCTCTGATCGTGGGCCAGAGCGCGGTAGAGGCCCGGGTGCTCAGCCCCATCGTGATCATCGTGGTGGCCCTGGCCGGCATCGGGGGCTACGCCCAGCCCAGCCAGGAGCTGGGGGCGGCCGTCCGGCTGTGGCGCTGGCTGCTGGTGCTGCTGGGGGCGACGCTGGGTCTGTTCGGGGTCATGGCGGGGCTGATGGAACTGCTGCGCCGGCTCTCGGCCGCGGAGAGTCTGGGCCGGGCCTATCTGTGGCCCCTGTGCGACCGGAAAGGGAGAGAAGCATGAAAAAACCGCTCGGCCTTGTGCTGGCCCTTCTCTGTCTGAGCGGCTGCGCCCGGCCTCTCCACGCCCGCCAGCTGGAGGAGCTGCAGCCGGTGCAGACCCTGGGCTATGACGCCGTGCCGGGGACGGTGACCGTGTCGGTCTCGGACCGAAAGAGCGCCCAGGGGGAGGACGCGGTGCGCATGGCCGCCCGGGGAGAGAGTCTGGTGCGCGCCTGCGAGGAGCTGCAGAATTTCACGGCCCGGGGGGAGCTCTTTTTCGCCCATGTGCGCTTTGCCCTGGCGGGGGAGGCGGCGGCAAAGGCGGGGCTCTCCCAGCTGTTGGACTGGTTTACCCGCAGCGCCCAGGCCCGGCTCCGGCTGCCCCTGTTCCTGGTCCGGGGAGGGTCGGCCCGGGAGCTGGTCACCGGCTCGGAGGACGACGCCTACGAGATCACGGCGCTGCTCTCGGCCCTGGAGGAGCAGACCCGGCGGCGGGGGGAACTGTGCTGCTGGACGGTGCTGGACATCCTCCGGGCCCTGAACGAGCACGGGGCCGCCCTGTGCTGCGCGCTGGAGCCCCGGGAGGCCGGGGAGAACGCCCCCTCGGCGGAGGAAGGGGCGCTGACGGCCCTGGCGGCGGGCTACGGCGTGCTGAAGGGAGACCGGCTCTGCGGCTGGCTGGACCCGGCGGAGGCAAGGGGGGCCACGATCCTCCTGAACCGGGCCGGGGAGATCAGCTACACCCTGCCCGACGGCGACGCGCTCGCGGTGGTGACCCTGCGGTCCATTAAGACCCATTGGGAGCGCCGCGGCGAGGGGCGGGCCCGGGTGGAGGCGGAGGCGGGTCTGACGGCCCTGTGGGCCCCCGGAGAGCTGACGCCCTCCCCGCTGGCCGCGCTGGAGGCGGCGCTTTCAGAGCGTATCGGCGCTGAGTGCGCCGCCGCCCTCCGGGCCTCCCGGGACCTGGGGGCGGATTTTCTGGGTCTGGGTCTGACGGAGGCGGCGCTGCGCTCTCTGGACGACCGGGTGACCGTCCGGGTCCGCATCACCCAGAGCTACGACAGCAAAGCCGGCCCCGTCAAAAAGGAGGCGGTCGCCTACGGATATGGAAAATAAGTCTCTCACGCCCCGGCAGCTGTCCGCGCTGCTGTGGGCGTCCATGCTGGCCCCCCTGGTGCGGCAGGTCCCGGGGGCCATGCTGCCCGCCGCCGGAGGCTCGGCCTGGCTCTCGGCGGGGCTGACGATCCCGGCGGCGGGACTGCTGTCGGCGCTGCTGGGTAGGCTTCTGCGGGCCCGCCGGCCCGGGGAGAGCCCGGAGGCGCTGCTCCGCCGTCTGCTGGGAGGCCCCGTCGCCTGTGTCCTGGGCGGTGCGGCGGGGCTGTGGCTGTGCTTTTGCGCGGGCTTCACCCTCCGGGCCGGGGCGGACCGGCTGGTGGCGGCGGTGTACCCGGAGAGCCTGGCGGGGCTGTTCGCGGCATTGATGCTCCTTCTGTGTCTCCCCGCGGCCCGGGGGGAGCTGCGGACCCTGGGGCGGATGGCGGAGCTGACCGGGCCCCTGCTGCTGGCGCTCTTCGCGCTGGTGTCGGCCCTGGCCCTGCCCCAGACGGAGTTCGGCGCCCTGTGGTCGAAAAGCGCCGGGCCCCGGGAGCTGGGGGCCGGGGCGCTGCCCCTGCTGGGCACGGTCTCCGCCGGGGGCTTTTTCCTGCTGCTGTGGGGAAATGAGACCTGCGAGCGGCCGGGGCGTGTGTTCTTTTTCCCCCTGCTGGGCCTGTCGGTGACGGCCATGGGCCTGTGCGCCCTCACGGTGGGGAGCTTCGGCCCGGCCCTGTGCGGGGAGCTGCGCTACCCCTTTTTCGTCCTGCTGCGGAATCTCCGGCTGCCCCATCTTCTGGAACGGGGGGAGGCGCTGGTGGCGGCGGCCTGGGTGATCTCGGACTATCTTCTCACCTCCGCCCAGCTGCACATGGCCTCCCGGGCCCTGGGCCTGGTCCGGCGGTCGGGCCGCCCCCGGCGGGGGGCGGTGTGGCCAGCGGCGGCGCTCTCGGCCCTGGGGGCGGCCCTGTGCGGCCCGGACCCCTTCACCCTGGAGCGGCTGGGCCGGGAGCTGATCCCCCTGGTGGACCTGGGGGCCGCCTTTTTGCTGCTGCCGGGGTTGCTGATCATCGGAAGCATCCGAAAAAAGCCATAAAAAACGGGCGGGCCCAAGGCCCGCCCTTTATGGGTTTCATTCTATTGTACTTATTTCTCGGCAAACCGCCGGTCATTTCAATCTCTCGCACAGGGGAAGGAGTTCTTCCAGCCGGGCGACGATGCGCTTTTGCTCGAAAAGAAGATTATTATCTACACCGCAAAGTGCGTTCAATCTTTTCAGAGTATTCATCGAAAAAAGAGTCTGTTGCCACAACAAATTCTTTCAAGTGATTATTTGCCTTTTCGTTATTATCCGAATCAAAAAAGAACAATTCATTGATTATGAAATATAATGGCTCAAAAATAGCGGATATCTTGTCTTCATACAGCTTTTGTTGCTTTTCTTTCTTCGCAATAAGCAGCGGAAGCATATGAGCTTGGGTTTCTCTTATTTTCAATGCCGCAATAGTTGGTCCAATGCTTTCTGTATAATTGTTTATGTTGGGGCGGTATTGGAAGCAGGTCTCAAAGTGTACACAGATCAGGGAGTGAATCCTGTATACTTCATTGGGATCGCCCACTAGAGAATACCCTCTAATCAAAGATGCGAAGTTTTTTATCAGAAGCAGCTGAGAGTAAGCTGTGTACAGCTTTTCAAAAATCGCAATTTGGTTTTGCTTTTTTGCAATCCTGCTAGGAACATAGATGGCTACTAAAACGGCAATCACGGAAAGAATAATCGGTGCATAATCCAAGAATGGAGGTCCTAATGCTTTTACTGCGTCTGTTAATTCTTTCATTGCTTCACCTCACTTCAATCTCTCGCACAGGGGAAGGAGTTCTTCCAGCCGGGCGACGATGCGTTTCTGCTCGGCAAGCGGCGGAAGGGGAACAAGGACTGTTTTATACTTGTCCTGAGAAATGTTCACCTGCTGCTTGTCCATCCCTGACATCAGCCCAATGATAAGCTGGCGAATCTGAGGAGAATTCAATACCATTACGATATAATCCTTGTAGATGTGTTCATCTGTCATATTAATGCGCAGAGTTTTATCAGAAAGGATCAAATTGTAGTGAATCTCTTTGACTAAGCAGGCTACTCCTGTTCTATTGGTAGGTCCTGCCCGGGTAATCAGAATGTCGCCAGCGTTAACTTGCATGGAGCAATTAACAGTGAAAGACTCGGGAAGAACCTTGTTCTGAATCTCATCAAAAAAGCCCAGCTGAATGGCCGTTGTTGTGATGACGCCCCATTCTTCTCCTTTGACAGGCACTTTTTGACAGTTAGGACTTTTCCCAGCATCAAGGAACCATGCCAGATCACCCAACTTTGCCCATTTCCAGCTTTCCGGGATATCAAAGGGAATCTCATCCTCTGTGATCTCCGGCAGGGGCTTTTCTTTTTTGATCTTCCCCGCCTTGATGAGCGCCTGCTTTTCGGCCTGGATCCGGCGGTAGAGTTCTTCGCCGGTGCCTTCCTCGGGGCGCTGCTCCACCAGCTTGCCCTGAATGGCCATCTGCAGGATGGACTTCTGCATATCGCCGGGGAAGCGCTTGTTGAAGTCCTCCAGACGGCTCCACGCCTTTTCGTAGCGCTCGATCAGCGGCAGCAGCTCTTCGATCTTGGCAACGATGCGCTTCTGCTCGGCCAGCGGAGGGAGGGGGAAAAGCAATAACGATAGCTTTCCAACCGACAAGAAATTGAAAGTCGTTTTCCCCGCATTTCTGATCAAAGTATCTTTTAGGGTCTTTGCAAATTCAAAGACATACAGAGGAAAAACAGCATCGGCATACTCAGGCTTCGTAACGAAAGCATTGAATTGCTGATTTGTTGTAAGCGGTATTCTTGTATACGCATATTCTCCAACTGATGCAGTACAGCAGAGCAATACACTATCGGGAGGAACAATTCTCTCTGTGTTTTTCGATAAGGCCTTCTGAGAAATGAACTTTTCTGTAGTTGATATAAATCTGCCCTGTCGATGAACATCCTCAATTGTGAACCAGGGAATGTCACCATCTGTCCAGAACTCTGGGTTGCTTTTTAGAGGAGTAAACCCATTCACAATATTGAAGACTTCACCAATTCTGTACCACTTCCAGCTCTCCGGGATCTCAAAGGGAATCTCATCTTCCGTGATCTCCGGCAGGGGCTTTTCTTTTTTTATCTTCCCGGCTTTGATGAGCGCTTGCTTCTCGGCCTGGATCTGTTTATACAGTTCCTCCGCCGTGCCCTCTGACCGGCGCTGTTCCACCAGCTTCCCCTGAATGGCAAGCTGCAGGATGCTGTTTTTCAGTTCCTGGGGCGTCATAGCTCTGCCCCTCCCAGCATGGCGGTGATCTCGGCCAGTACCCGGTCGATCTCCGCGTTCAGGGAAGCGCGCTCCTCCTGATAGCGCCGGATCAGATCCATGGGAGCCAGGATCTCCTCTTCCTCATGGGGAAAGCCGCACTGATCCAGATTGTAGCCAAGGTCGCCGGAGAGCTCTTCCACGGTATAGCACCGGGCCTTGTCGAAGCCGTCCACGTTCAGGGGCTGCCGGTCGTTCCACCAGGCCACCACCGGGTCAAAATGCTCCAGCTTCATGGGCTTGGTCTTGGAGAAATGCTTGTAGCCTGCGGGCATGTCCAGCCGGTAGAACCAGGTCTCCTTTGTGGGGCCGGTGCGGTCAAAGAACAGGATGTTCGTGGTGATGGAGGTATAGGGGGAGAAGACGCTGCCGGGCATACGGACGACGGTATGGAGGTTAAACTCCGACAGCAGCTTTTTCTTGATGTTGATCTTGGCGTTGTCGGTGCCGAAGAGGAAGCCGTCGGGCAGGATCACCGCCGCGCGGCCGTTCTCTTTCAGCCGGTACATGATGACGGACATAAAGAGGTCAGCGGTCTCACTGCTGGCCAGATCCGCCGGGAAATGATTCTTAACCTCGGCCTTCTCGCTGCCGCCGTAAGGGGGATTCATCAGGATCACGTCAAACTGGTCGTCCTCGGTGTAGTCCAGCACATCCCGCAGGAGGGAGTTATCATGGAACACCCGGGGCACGTCCAGATCATGGAGCAGCATGTTGGTGATGCAGAGCATGTACGGGAACTGCTTTTTCTCGATGCCGTAGATGGAATGGCTGTAGGCGTATTCGTCCTCCGTGGTCTGGACTTTCTTCTTCAGTTCCGAAAGCCAGGAGGTGAGGAAGCCGCCGGTGCCGCAGGCAAAGTCCGCCATCTGCTCCCCGATCTGCGGGCAGATCTGCCGGGCCATGAACTCGGTGACGGCGCGAGGCGTGTAGAATTCACCGGCGCTGCCGGCGCTCTGCAGCTCTTTCAGGATGGTCTCGTAGATCTCGGCAAAGGCATGGCTCTCCTCATAGTCCGCGAGATCCAGATCGTCGATCACGTTGAGCACCTGACGGAGGAGGACGCCGTCCTTCATGTAGTTGTTGGCGTCGGCAAAGGTGGTCTGCACGATGGCCTTTTTGATGGGCGTGGAGGCGTCCACGGGCAGCTTTTTCAGCGTGGGGAACAGGGTGTTGTTCACGAAGTTCAGCAGGCGCTCGCCGGTCATGGCGGTGCCGGACTTGTCGTCGTGCGCCCATCTCTGCCAGCGGCAGTCCTCGGGGATGATGGAGACGTAGTTCTCATCGTCCCACTCCCAGTCCTGCTCCTTGGCGTCGTACACTTTCAGAAACAGCATCCATGCAATCTGTTCGATGCGCTGGGCATCGCCGTTGATGCCCGCGTCGTTGCGCATGATATCCCGCAGGCGTTTTACAAATCCAGACAAATTGGCCATCTGTTAAATTACCTCATCCATATAAATCGCGTCTTCCAGTTCCTGCACGGCCTTCAAATATCCTGCCTTGCCGCCGAAGAAGGAAGAGATCTTCGCCGGTTTCCCATATCGGAGGAAGGGATCCAGCTTCAGGATCTCCGCCTTGCCGATCTCGCGGATACCGAGATCCATGTACTTATCCAGCAGCGCCTCCAAAATCTCCCGGGCAACGCCGCTGTACTTGCTGAGGAAGTCCCGCTTCTTGACATTGTTGGCCCGCTCTTTCCGGGTCAGGGGCTTTTTGTCATAGGCCACATGGCAGATGAAGTCAAAATCATCCACGTCGCTCATGCCCTGCTCGGCCTTCATCAACTCCAGGTCGATGCCGCGCTCCCGGAGCAGTTCCCGGATCTTTTCTTTCTTGGGGTCGGCGCGCCACTCCCGGATAAAGGCGTCCAGCGTGGCATACTCGCCGCGCACGTTCTCCTTGGTGTAGTCGGTGATGCTCTCCTGCCGGAGCAGCTTGCCGTTGGCGTCATAGATGGAGACGGTCTTGTAGATAATCTCCACCCGGCAGCCGTTGCGGTCCACGACGGGCTTCTCTCTGGGCGGAGTCGGGGGCTCCGGCGGTCCGGGCGGCGGATCGGCAGGACCATCCCCGCCGCCGGGGCGATTGGGATCGAAACCCGGATCGACCTGAACAGGGCCGTCCCAATCCGGATCGGCAAAAAGGCGGGTCACATTTCGGAAGTCCATGACCACAAAGTGGGTCTTGCCTTCCTTCTCCCGCAGCCGGGTGCCGCGGCCGATGATCTGCTTGAATTCCGTCATGGAGCCGATCATTTCATCCAGCACGATCAGCTTGGTCATCTTGCAGTCCGCGCCGGTGGAGAGCAGCTTGGAGGTGGTGGCAATGACCGGCCCCTCTTTGGACGTGGAAATGAAGTATTTTAGCTTGCTCTTGCCGTATTCGTCGCTGCCGGTGATCCGTACCACATAGTCGGGATTCTTTTTCACCATGTCGGCGTTCAGATTGCTGAGCGCGATCCGCATGCGCTCGGCGGCGTCCTCCGTGGCGCAGAAAACGATGGTTTTCGCCATGCGGTCGGTCGCCTTCAGATACTTGGTGATCTCTGACGCCACCTGCTGGATACGGTCCTCGATGATGATGTTGTAATCGTAATCGCTGTTGGTGTAAATGCGATCCTCGATGGGATTGCCGTATTTGTCGAGCTGGCCTTTCCTGGGCCGCCAGCCGTCTCCGATGTCTGTCTTGATATTGATGACCTTAAAGGGGGCCAGGAAGCCGTCCTCAATGCCTTCCTTCAGGCTGTATGTATAGATCGGATCCCCAAAATAGGTGATGTTGGAGATGTACTTGGTCTCCTTCGGCGTGGCCGTCATGCCGATCTGGGTAGCAGAGCGGAAATATTCCAGGATGCGGCGCCAGCGGCTCTCTTCTTTGGCGGAGCCCCGGTGACACTCGTCCACGATGATCAGATCGAAGAAGTCCGGGGAGAACAGTTCCGAGAAATGCTCCTGATCGTCGTCACCCACCAGCTGCTGATACAGGGAGAAATAGACTTCATGAGACGTGATGGTGCTGCGGTCGTCCTTGGCAACGTTGATCTTGTGGGTGACCTTTTCCAGCGGCGCAAAATCCTGCTGGATGGACTGATCCACCAGAATGTTCCGGTCGGCCAGGTAGAGGATCTTCCGCTTCATCCCGCTTTGCAGGAGCCGGTAAACGATCTGGAAGGCCGTATAGGTCTTGCCGGTGCCGGTGGCCATCACCAGCAGCAACCGGTCCTGTCCCCGGGCAATGGCGTCCAGCGTGCGATTGATGGCAATGCGCTGATAGTAGCGGGGCGGATACGTGTTCTGGCTGCTGTAATAGGGCTGATCCAGCACCTTTTGCTGCGCCGGAGTGATGCCGGTGCCGCCGTTGCGTTCGGCTTTGTATCTCGCAATCAGTTCCTCTTCCGTGGGAAATTCATCCAGACCGATCTCCCGCTCCAGGCCGGTAAGGAAATCATGCTCCATAAAGCCGTCCCCGTTGGAACTGTACGCAAACGGCAGATCGAGCATCTGGGCGTAGGCCATGGCCTGCTGCAGCCCAAAAGAAATACTGTGGTTGTTATCCTTCGCTTCCACGATGGCGATCGGGTTATTCGCGCTGAGGTACAGGACATAGTCCGCGCGCTTGGGCTTCTCGCGGAAAACAAGATTCCCTTTGAGGTTGATCTTGCCGTCCGTGATCTGTGTCTCCATCGTGATCTTTTGTATGCTCCATTTGGAGGTAATGGCCGGAGTGATATACTGCAGCTTGATGTCTTCCTCGGTCATCTGTTTCTTATCCAAAATCACGAAGTGTCCCTCCTCCTGAGATTCTGACAATCCATTGTAATAATATCATGCCGAAGAGCAAAACACAATTATTGACTTCCGTCCATGGCTTAATCCATAGCAATTTTTACCCTTTTACCATTTCCCTTGATCGAAAAGATCCTGTTTCTCCGCAGGCAGAGAAAAGAAAAACGGCATAGCCTACACGATCGTAAGCTATGCCGCATTTTTTGCTATGGATTCACTCCCCCTGAGGGGTGTGGAACAGCGCGTTCATGTCCATGTTTTCAAACTCCTCGCTCCAGGTCACCTGGGCTTCCTTGATCCACTCGCTCAGCTTCCGGTTGAACTGCTCGTTGGCGGCGGTCTCCCGCAGGGTCATATAGGCCCCGGTGCCGGAGCTCTGGTTCAGGGTCGTGCCCTCGGGGTCCAGGGGCAGGCGGAGGATCACATGATAGCCGCTGGAGGACTCCACGATATCGGAGAGGGCATACTCCTCCAGGGCGAAGGCCGCCTCCTCAAACTCCGGGTACATGGTGCCGCTGGTGAAGGTATAGCCGTTCTGGAACTGGATAAGGCCGCCCGCGTCCCCGGAATCGGTATTCATCAGCTCGTGGAAGCGCTGGGCCAGGGCCTCGTTATCCTCGATGGCCTGCAGCTCGGCCAGGGCCGCCTCGGCCTTGGCGCGCATCTCGGCCTTGCCCGCCTCGTCCATCTCCGTGCCGTCGTCGTTGTAGAAATAGTAGAGGATATGCTTTACCCGGATATAGCCCTCCTTGGTGGCCCACTCCGCCACTTCCTCCTCCGTCATCTTCTCCCCGGCGGCGCCGTAGAGCTCCTCCATCAGAGAGACCTTTTCCTCGTTGCAGCTGACAATATCCCGCAGCAGCTCCGGGTTCAGGTAGGAATCATCCAGCGCCTCTGCCAGGGCCTCTTCCCCGCCGTACTGCTCCACCAGGTGGTCCATATATTCCTGGATCTCCTGCTCCTGCTCCTCGGTCAGGGACGTGCCCAGCTCCTCCGCTTTGTTGTTGATGGTCACAAAATAATTGACCTTCTCCAGGACGGCCTCCTGCAGATACTGTCCTACGGTCATCTCCTCGGTCAGCGCCGCGTCAAAATCCTCCGGGATGCCGCCGGTGTAATAGACCACCGTCATCAGCTCATCGGTGAGCAGGTAGTAGTACATATCCCAGGTGACGTCCCGGCCGTCGATGGTGCAGACCACCTCTTTGGGGTCGTGAGCGGCATAGGCCCGCTCCATGGCGTCCAGAATGGCCTGGACCTGGGCCTCCATCTCCTCCTGGCTCAGCTCGTCCTGATCGGCCTCGGTCTCGGCTTCGGTCTCGGTCTGGGTCTCAGTCTGGGCAGCGGCGTTTTCCGCCGGGGCTTCGGCGACGGAGGATCTCCGGGGCAGGATGAACAGACACAGGATCGCCAGCGCAGCCAGCACCGGCACAAGGTACGCCAGCATCGGGACAAGATAGTCCTTCCAGCTTTTGCTCTTCTTGCTCTCATCCTCCGGCTTTGCTTCTTCCGGCTCGGCGGTTTCGGTCGCGGGCTCTTCTGCCGGGGCTTCCGGCTCGGCGGCTTCGGTCTCGATCTTTTCCGCCTCGGCTTCCGTCTCGGCGGCTTCCGCCGCGGGCTCTTCCGTCACGGTTTCCGGCTCGGCGGGGATTTCCTCGCCCTGCAGATTGCGTTCTTCTTCCATAGAAATGCTCCTTTTCCTTTATAAACACGGGCGCCGGGTCCGCGCCCCTGCGGTTCTCGCATTCGGCATTATTGGGGCTGCCGCTCTCCGGCGGTGGCGGCCCAGGCGCTGACCATGGCTCTGGCCTCCGGGATGGGCCGGGCGCCGGGGCGCAGCTTGAGCCCCAGGCGGGGCGTGCGTCCCGCCTCCAGCTTCACCCGGCCCTTGAACTCCGGACGGGCATAGAGGGCAGACAGGCGCTCCATCTGAAAATCGTCCACGCAGAAGTAAAGCATGCTCCCCTTCTGGGTGATATCCGTGATCCCGGCCAGGCCGGCCTCGCCCCGCAGGAGGGCCACATGGATCAGAGTGTTCACGCTCCCCGGCGGGTCGCCGAAGCGGTCGATCAGCTCGTCGGTCAGGTCGTCCGCGTCCGCCTCGGTGCGGACCAGGGCGATCCGGCGATACAGGTCCATGCGCTGCTCGGCGGAGGGGATGTAAGCCTCGGGGATGTTGGCCGACACGCTCAGATCCGCGCTGCACTCGGTGCGCACCGGGGGTTTCTCCCCCTTTTCCTCCAGCACGGCCTCCTCCAGGAGCTTTAAGTACATATCATAGCCCACGTCCATCATGTGGCCGGACTGCTCGGCGCCCAGAAGGCTGCCGGCCCCCCGGATCTCCAGATCCCGCATGGCGATCTGGAAGCCGGCGTTGAACTCGGCGAATTCCCGGATGGCGGTCAGACGCTTTTCCGCCACCTCGGACAGCACCTTTTCAGGCCGGTAGGTCAGATAGGCGCTGGCCCGCCGGGACGAGCGGCCCACCCGTCCCCGGAGCTGGTGGAGCTGGGCCAGGCCCAGCTTGTCCGCGTCCTCCACGATCAGGGTGTTCACGTTGGGGATGTCGATGCCGGTCTCGATGATGGTGGTGCACACCAGCACCTGGATCTTCCCCTCCACCATGTCGTCCATGACGGCGGCCAGGCTGTCCTCGTCCATCTTCCCGTGGGCCACCGCCACGCTTACCTCCGGCAGGAGCTTTTGGATGCGCAGAGCGGTCCGCTCGATGTTCTCCACCCGGTTGTGGAGGTAGTAGACCTGTCCGCCCCGCAAAAGTTCCCGACGGATGGCCTCGCCGATGACGTTCCAGTCGTGCTCCACCACAAAGGTCTGCACCGGCTGCCGGTCCTGGGGCGGCTCCTCCAGGGTGCTCATGGCCCGAAGCCCGGACAGGGCCATGTTCAGCGTCCGGGGGATGGGGGTGGCCGAGAGGGTCAGCACGTCCACGCCCCGGCTCATCTCCTTGAGCTTTTCCTTGTGGGTCACGCCGAAGCGCTGCTCCTCGTCCACGATCAGCAGGCCCAGGTCCTTGAACTCCACGCTCTTCTGCAGCAGGCTGTGGGTGCCGATGAGCAGATCCAGACTGCCGGAGCGGAGCTTTTGCAGGATGTCCCGGCGCTCGGCGGGGGTGTTGTAGCGGCTCAGCAGCCCGATCTCCACCCCGCAGCCGAAAAAGCGCCGGGCGGCGGTCTGGTAGTGCTGCCGGGCCAGCACGGTGGTGGGCACCAGCAGGGCGCACTGCTTCCCGTCCAGGATACACTTCATGGCGGCCCGCAGGGCCACCTCCGTCTTGCCGTAGCCCACGTCCCCGCACAGCAGCCGGTCCATGGGCACCGGTTTTTCCATGTCCTCCTTGATCTCCCGGACGCAGCGCAGTTGGTCCTCGGTCTCGGGGTAGCCGAAGGCCTCCTCAAATTCCGTCTGCCAGGGGCTGTCGGGGGAGAAGGCAAAGCCCGGGGTCCGGGCCCGCTGGGCGTATAGGGCGATCAGCTCCGCGGCCAGCTCCTTGGCGGCGGCCTTGGCGCGGCTGGTGGCCCGGTGCCACTCGGCGCCCCCCATTTTGGAAAGGCGGACGTTCTGGTCCTCGCCGCCGCCGATGTATTTGCTCACCAGATCCAGCTGGGTGGCGGGCACATACAGGCTGTCCGCCCCGGCGTAGCAGATCTTGATATAGTCTTTCTCCACCCCGTCCACCGGGATCTTGAAGATGCCGGCAAAACGGCCGATGCCGTGGTGCTCGTGGACCACCAGATCCCCCACGGACAGGTCCGCGCAGGAGCCGATCCGCTGCCGGTCCCCCACGGCCTTCTTTCTCTTCCTCGTCCGCAGGGCCGCGGCCAGGATCTGGGTGTCGGTCAGCACCGCCAGGCGGCTCTCCGGCAGCTCCAGTCCGGCGGAGAGGCCCCCCACGGCCACGGTGCAGCGTCCCGGGGGCGGCAGCTCCCCGTCGGGGAATTCCCGCAGGGGGCGGATGCCGTTTTTCTCCAGCATGGACGCCAGGATGTCCCCCCGGCGCTTGTCGGAGGCCAGGACCACCGCCCGCCAGCCCTGCTGGGTATAGCGGCCCACGTCGGTCAGGGCGGTCTCCACGCTGCCGCCGTAGGACGGCAGCTGCCGGGACTGGGCGGACAGCACGCACCTGGGCTCCAGAGGATAGCGCCCCGCACTGAAGGCGTCCGCCATCACCAGGGCAAAGTCCCCCAGCCGCTCTGTCACCTCCCGCCAGGGGAGCCGGTAGCCCTCCGGCGCCTCCACCGGCAGGGCCGCCTCGCTGAGGATCTTGATGTCCTCCCGGAGCTGATCCTCCGCCTCCCGGCCCTTTTCCGCGCAGCGGTTGGGCGCGTCCAGGAACACAAGGGCATCCTCGGGGAGATAGTCCAGACCGCACACGTCCCGCTCATAGCACAGGGGCAGATACCGGTCCGCCCAGGGGAGGGACGCCCCCTCCCGCAGCCGCTCCGCGTCGGCGCGCAGACGGCGGGAAAGCTCCTCGCCCCCGGCCCGGCGGCGGGCCCGGTTGGCCCGGCCCTCCAGCAGTTTGCACAGCCCGGCCAGGTCCCCGCTCTCGGGCAGCGCCTCGCAGGCGGGCAGGATGCGAAAATCCTCCAGATTCTCGCTGCGGCGCTGGGTGTCGGTGTCAAAAAGGCCCATGGAGTCGATCTCGTCGCCCCAGAACTCCGCCCGGACGGGCCGCTCCGCCCCGGGGGAGAAAATATCCACAATGCCGCCCCGGCGGGAGTACTGACCGGGGCCCTCCACCATTTCGCTCCGGCGGTAGCCCGCCCGGAGCAGCTGCGGCTCCAGCGCCTCGGGGCCGGCGCCCTCTCCCACCCGGAGGGTGAAGGCGGCGCTCTCCAGCACCTCCGGGGGCAGGGTGCGCAGCGTCAGGCCGGGGACCGTGGCCACCAGCAGACGGCCTCCCCGTCTCAGGGCGTCCAGGGTCCGCAGCCGCCGATGCTCCTCCTGCCGGGAGACCACGTCTGTGTCCCGCAGCACCAGATCCCGGCTTCCCAGAACCAGGGGCTCCTCCCCCAGCAGGATGCGCAGATCCCCCGCCATGCTGTGGGCCGCCGTATCGTCCGGGCAGACCACCACCAGGGGCCGGTCCAGCCGGCGGTACAGCGCGGCGGCCGTCAATGCGCGCATAGCCCCGCTCACCTGGGTGAGCAGGGCAGGCAAACAGCCCTCCTCCACACGAGAGGGGAGGGGGGCAAGGGAGGGCAAAGCCCATATTTCATGCAAGATAGCGTCCATGGGCAAGAGGATACCGCTTTCTTATCGGAAATGCAAGGGGAAAATCACCAGTACAGGCCGTCCTCGTCCCCGGAACTCCGGGGCTGGCGGATCTGGAACACCACCGGCAGCTCCACCGTGTCCCCGTCCCGGAAGACGGTGCAAAGGGCCTGCTCGCCGGCCTGGTAGCGGCTCTCGGCCCGGCTCAGCTCCGCGGCCGAGCGCACCGCCAGTCCGTCCAGGGCGATCAGGATGTCCCCCGCCCGGAGACCCGCGCTTTCGGCCGCGCCGTCCTCGGCCAGGGCGTAGATCTGCGCCCCCTCCACCACGCAGCCGTCGCAGGTGTAGAGCTTATAATAGCCCGCCGCCGCCGGAGTGACGGTCTGCACCGAGATGCCCAGGCAGACGCTGCTCTCGGCATACTCCTCCCCGGCGTCCTCCGGTGAGGAAAAGCCGGCGGCAAGCAGCCCCCGCTCCGTCTCCGTCTCGCTCTCCGGAACGGGATCGGGGGCGGCGGGCCCGTTGAGCTTCCGGCTGCTGCCCAGCCAGAGACCAAGAAACAGGGTCAGCATGCACAGCATCACGGCCATGCTCACGGGCATCATGCGCCGATCCGGCGCCTTTTGCTCCGCGGCGTCCGTGTTGGAGAACACCCGGGGCATATTGGGCGCCTCGTCCCGGGGGATATAGTCCCCGTCGGTAAAGCCCGCGGTTGGCGTCGATCTGTTCTCTTTTTCCCTGATTTCGGCCATGACGGTCCTCTCCTCGCCCGGATAGTCTTCTTAAGCCTATACTATACTACCAATTTTTGAATTTTGCATGAACGATCCCTCCCTCCGGGGAGAATTCTCTGCCCCTCCCTTGCATTTTTCCCCTGTTTCCGCTATGATCGGAGAAGAAATATGATTTCGGAGGCGTCGTTATGGCCAGCAGATATCTGGATACTTCCCCCACGGTGGCCGCCGCTCTGAAGGCGGGCACTCCCATCGTGGTGATCGAGACCGGCTTTTTCATGAAGCTGCCCTATCCGAAAAACAAGGAGGCCCTTCTGGACTGCGAGCAGGCTTTCTGGCAGCGCCAGTGCGTGCCCTGCTGCGTGGCGGTGGTGGAGGGACGGCTGAAGGCCGGGCTCACCAAGGACGATATGGACAAGCTCTGCCAGACGGGCAAGAGCTGCGCCCGCTGGGAGCTGCCGGGACTGGTGGGCAGCGGGGAGACCGCCGGAGCCGGGGCCAGCGCGGCCATGGCCATCGCCCGGATGGCGGATATCGTGCCGGTGATGGCGCCGGGCCTTTCCGACACCCTGGCCGATCTGGACGCCCTGGGCTCCTCCCGGCGGCTGGTATTCTGCGGCCGGGTCTCGCCGGAAAAGGCGCTGCTGTTCAACTCCCGGGGCGTCCCCGTCCTCCGGCAGGAGGGGACCGCCGTGGCGGACGCCTACCAGGCGCTGCGGGATCTGGAGCTTTCCGAGAGCGCTGTGGTGCCCTGCGGCGACACCCTGGGCGACATGGCCGACGCCTCCAGCGCCGCGGCCCTGGAGCTGAAAAAGCGGAGCAATTTCACCTGAGAGCCACGGCGGCGGAAAAAAAGATCGCCGGCGGCGGGATGTATTTCCCGCCGCCGTTTTTATATAGATAATTAAGGAAATACATTTATTATATATTTCCATTTTTTTACTTTACAATTTGCTGCAATAGGAGTATACTAAATTAGTTATTATGCTCATTATGAGCTTTTCCGGAAAGGAGAGACGGATTCTTTGAATTCCCTGAACGATATATGGGATTCCGTGCTGTCTGTACTGGGGGAGGGCCTGACGGCCACAGCACTGAATACCTGGTTTGCCGACTGCAAGCCGGTGGAGCTGCTGAACAACCGTCTGGTGCTGCACACCCCCAACGAATTCAAACGGGACGTGATCCGCGATCGCTTTGCGCCCAAGATCGCCGCGGTGGCCAGCGATATCTTCTCCTCCGATATCCAGGTGACCCTTCTGGCCGGGGACGAGCTGGAGACCTATCTGGCGGAGACCCGGTCCACGGACACCCTGCCGGAGGTGGCCGGCTACACCTTTGACAGCTTCATCGTGGGCCCGTCCAACAAATACGCCCACGCCGCGGCCATCGCCGTGGCGGACAATCCGGGAAAGATCTATAATCCCCTGTTCATCTACGGCAACTCCGGTCTGGGAAAGACCCACCTGCTGCTGGCCATCGGCCAGTACGTCCACACCAAGCAGCCCAACGCCCGGATCGTTTACGTCAAGGGCGTGGACTTCACCAACGACCTGGTCCGGGCCATCCGGGAGGGTACCCAGGAGGAGCTGCGCCGGAAGTACCAGGAGGCGGATCTGCTGCTGATGGACGATATCCAGTTCATCGCCGGAAAACAGCAGACCCAGGAGGAATTTTTCCACACCTTCAACTCCCTCTACGAGGCCGAAAAGCAGATCGTGGTCACCTCCGACCGGCCTCCCATCGAGATGAGCAAGCTGGAAGACCGGATCCGCACCCGGCTGGAATGGGGCCTGATGGCGGACGTGCAGCCCCCGGATCTGGAGACCCGCATGGCCATCACCCGGAAAAAGGCCGAGCAGCTGGGCATGGCACTGCCCAACGACGTGGTGGAGTACATCGGCGAGCGTATTACCTCCAATGTGCGGCAGATCGAAGGCGTGGTCAACAAGCTCACCGCCTACCGGAATTTGCTGGACGAGGAGATCACCGTGGCCGCGGTCCGTCGGGCGGTGAAGGACGTGATCCGCATGGGGGCCTATGTGCCCACCTCGGACGTGATCATCGCCGAGACCGCCCGCTATTACGGTCTGGAGGAGGCCGCCGTACGGGGACAGAGCCGCCAGAAAAACATCGCCAACGCCCGGGCCATGGCCATGTATCTGTGCCGCACGCTGACCAACGCCTCTCTGGAGGATATCGGGAAGCAGTTTGAAAACCGCAACCACGCCACGGTCCTCTCCGCCATCCGCAAGATCGAGGACGGGATGAAGACCGACAAGGAGACCTCCACCGCCGTGCGGGACATCACCTCCAACATCAACTCCAAAAACTGATTTTTCCACAAAACTGGCTGTTGATCGTTTGTGGATTTCCCCGGATCTCCCCCTTTTCCGCAGAGACGGTGGAAACAGTGGAAAACTTTTCTCCATTTATCCACAGGCAAAATCCTTGACGGCTCAAGGCTTTTCCCCACTTATCCACATTTTATTTTCCTACTGCTTATAACTACTGAAAAAAAACTATCTTTCTTTCTTAGAAGATCAGAAGAGGAGGACTCATTATGAAATTTACCTGCGAGAAATACCTTCTGAGCATGGCTGTTTCCACTGCCGGACGGGCCGCGGCGACCAAAAGTCCCATTCCCGCGCTGGAGGGACTGCTGATCGAGGCCAACGCCAGCGTGCGGATCACCGGCTACGATCTGAAAAAGGGCATTTACACCGGCTTTGAGGCGGATGTGTCCGTACCCGGCAGCGTGGTGCTGTCCGCCAAGCTCTTCGGGGACATCGTGCGCAAGCTGCCCGACGGGATCGTCACCGTCAGCTCGGACGAGTACAACGCGGTGAACATCGTCTGCGGCAACGCGGACTATACCGTGGTGGGGACCTCCTCAGAGGATTATCCGGAGCTGCCCTCCATGGACTATGCCAGCCGTTTGGAGGTCAAGCAAAACGTCTTTTCCAAAATGATCTCGGAGACCTCCTTCGCCATCTCCACCAACGAGAGCCGCCCGGTGTACACCGGCGCGCTGCTGGAGGCGGAAAAGAACATGCTGACCATGGTGGCGGTGGACGGCTATCGGCTGGCCATCCGCCGGGAGGCCATCGAGAGCCTGGACGTCGATTCCCTGCGCTTCATCGTCCCCGGCGCCGCTCTGTCGGATCTGGAGAAGATCTGCCAGAATACCGAAGAGATCATGACCGTGGCGGTGGGAAGCAAGCATGTCAGCTTTGATCTGGGGGACACGGTGGTGATTTCCCGCCGGCTGGAAGGGGAGTTTATGAACTACCGGAAGACGGTGCCCTACGACTTCCCCATCAACCTGAAGGTAAAGCGCACGGATCTGATCCGCAGCACCGAGCGTGTCAGTCTGATCATCGACGACCGGAGCAAGAATCCCCTGCGCTGCTGCTTCGGGGACGGCTTTGTGTCCATCTCCTGCGCCACGCCCCTGGGCCGGGCGGAGGACACCTGCCCTGTGGAAGGCAACGGCGGGAATCTGGTCATCGGCTTTAACAACAGCTATCTGCTGGACGCCCTGAAGGCCGCTCCCGCGGAAGAGGTCCAGATCTGCCTGGGAACGGGCACCTCTCCCTGTGTGGTGGCCCCCAGCGACGGCAGTGACAGCTTCCTGTACATGATCCTGCCCGTGCGGATGCGCAGCGGGGACTGATGCAGGTATTCAGCGTAGAAACTCAGAGCTTTCGTCTTCTACGGGAACAGAGGGTGGAATTTGACCCCGGGGTGAACGTGATCTGCGGGGCCAACGCCCAGGGCAAGACCAGTCTTTTGGAGGCTGTGTGGCTTCTGACCGGGGAAAAAAGCTTCCGCACCAGCTTTGATCGGGAGCTGATCGCTTTCGGCGCTCAGGAAGCCCGAGTGGCGGGGCGGTTTCACGCCGCGGACCGGGACCAGAGCATGGAGCTGGTCTTCTCCCACGGGCGGTCCCGGCAGATCCGGCAAAACGGGGTGAAAAAGCGCCCCTCCCAGATCGAAGGGGCCCTGCGGGCCATCCTCTTCTCCCCGGATGATCTGATGATGGTCCGGGGGAGCGCCGCCCTGCGCCGAAAGCTGATGGATGAGGCCATCTCCCAGCTCCGCCCGGGTTATGGGGCGGTGCTGGGAGATTACCGGCGCTTATACGAAAATAAGCTCCGCATTTTGAAGGATTGGCGGGAAAAGCCCTCCCTGCTGGACGCCCTGGACGAGTTTTCCGACGCCCTGTGCCGCTGCAGCGCCAGGCTCATCCGCTATCGGGCCTCTTTTGTCCGGAGGCTGGCCGCGGCCGCGGCCCCCATCCAGAGGGACTTTTCCTCCGGAGGGGAAGATCTTTCCATCCGCTACGCCACCGTGTCCACCGTGACCGACCCCATGGCCTCCGAGCGGGAGATCTATGAGGCCGTGGCCCTCCGGCAGAGCCAGCTCCGGCAGGCGGAGATGGACGCGGAGAGCGTGCTGGTGGGAGCCCACAAGGACGATCTGGTAATGGAGATCAACGGCGCGGACGCCCGGACCTACGCCTCTCAGGGTCAGGCCCGGACCGCCGCCCTGTCGGTGAAGTTGGCCGAGCGGGAGATCTTCCTCGCCGAGACGGAGGAGGAGCCGGTGCTGCTTCTGGACGACGTGCTCTCGGAGCTGGACGCCGCCCGGCAGGAATTCGTCCTCAACCGGATCGGCGGGGGACAGACCCTGATCAGCTGCTGCGAGGCGGAGAGCGTCTCCCGCCTGTGTACCGGGCGGGTGCTGACCGTGGAAAAGGGAGAGGTGCGGTAGAAAAATGTATCTCCATGTGGGCGCGGACACGGTGATCCCCCTGGAGGATATCCTGGGGATCTTCGATCTGGACAACGCCAGCTGGTCCCATATCACCCGCGCCGCCCTCCGGCGGGCGGAGCAGGAGGGCCGGGTGGTGAACATCGCCGAGGACCTGCCCAAGTCCATGGTGCTGACCTGCCGGGACGGGACCGAGAGGATCATCCTGTCCCAGCTCAACTCCGCCACCCTGCTGCGGCGGGCGGAGAGCGATTCTTTTGCGCAAATATAATTTGGAGGCTATCCCATGTCGGAACAGACAGTGAATCATACCAACGAATACGACGCCAGTCAGATCCAGGTGCTGGAGGGACTGGAGGCGGTGCGGAAACGGCCGGGCATGTACATCGGCTCCACCAGCTCCAGCGGCCTGCACCATCTGGTCTACGAGATCGTGGACAACGCCATCGACGAGGCTCTGGCCGGGTACTGCACCCGGATCCGGGTGACCATCGAGGACGGGGAATCCATCTGCGTGGAGGACAACGGCCGGGGCATCCCCGTGGATATCCAGGAGCAGACCGGCAAGCCCGCCCTGGAGGTGGTCTACACCGTGCTCCACGCCGGCGGCAAGTTCGGCGGCGGGGGCTATAAGGTCTCCGGCGGTCTCCACGGCGTGGGCGCCAGCGTGGTGAACGCCCTCTCCGACTGGCTGACGGTCCAGGTGTTCAAAAACGGAAATATCTACGAGATGGGCTTTTCCCGGGGAAATATCACCCAGGAGATGAAGATCGTGGGCCACTGCGAGCCGGAGCAGACCGGCACGAAGGTGCGCTTCCACCCGGACCCGGAGATGTTTGAGGACACGGTCTATCACTACGATGTGCTGTATAAGCGCATGAAGGAGCAGGCCTTCCTGAACGCGGGACTGACCATCGTGATGGAAGACCGGCGCCCCGGTCAGGAGCGGGGGGAGACCCTGTGCTACGAGGGGGGTATCCGGGAATTCGTGGTGGAGCTGAACCACCGGAAAAACCCCATCCACGAGGACGTGATCTACTTCCAGGGGGACAGGGACAGCTCCACCTGCGAGATCGCCCTCCAGTGGAACGACAGCTTTGAAGAGCGGCTGGAATCCTTTGCCAACAACATCCTGACCCCCGAGGGCGGCATGCACGAGACCGGCTTCAAGACCGCCCTGACCCGGGTGCTGAACGCCTACGGCCGGGACCGGAAGATCCTCAAGGAGGACGAGAGCCTCTCCGGCGACGACTGCCGGGAGGGTCTGACAGCCGTGATCTCCGTGAAGCTGGAAAACCCCCAGTTTGAGGGCCAGACCAAGAGCAAGCTGGGCAACAGCGAGATCCGCACCCTGGTGGACGGCATCGTCAGCGACAAGCTGGAGCAGTTCCTGGAGGAGAATCCCGGCGTGGCCCGGCAGATCCTGGACAAAGCCATGACCGCCTCCCGGGCCCGGGAGGCCGCCCGGAAGGCCCGGGACAGCGTGCGGCGCAAGACCGGTCTGGAGAGCGGGCAGATGCCCGACAAGCTCCAGGACTGCAACGAGAAGGACCCCTCTCTGTGCGAGATCTACATCGTGGAGGGCGACAGCGCCGCCGGCTCCGCCATTCAGGGGCGGGACAGCCGCTTCCAGGCCATCCTGGCCATGTGGGGCAAGATGCTCAACGTGGAAAAGGCCCGGGCGGACAAGATCTACGGCAACGACAAGCTCTACCCCATGATCGTGGCTCTGGGGGCGGGCATCGGCAGCGAGTTCAACATTGACAAGCTGCGCTACCACAAGATCATCATCATGGCCGATGCCGATGTGGACGGCTCCCATATCCGCACTCTGCTGCTGACCTTCTTCTTCCGCTACATGCGGCCGCTGATCGAGCGGGGCTACGTCTACTCCGCCGTGCCGCCCCTGTACAAGCTCAGCCGGGGAAAACAGCAGCGGGTGGCTTACTCCGACGCGGAACGGGACGCCATCAGCCGGGAGCTCCGGGGGGATAACCCGGACGCCAAGGTGGACATCAGCCGCTACAAAGGTCTGGGCGAGATGGACCCCCACGAGCTGTGGGAGACCACCATGGATCCGGAAAAGCGGACGCTGCGGCGCATCACCCTGGACGACGCCATTCAGGCCGACGAGGTGTTCAACATCCTCATGGGTGAAGAAGTGGAGCCCCGCCGGGCCTGGATCGAGCAGAACGCCCAGTATGTAGTCAATCTCGATATTTAATCCATTGCGAAACGCGGTTTCGCAATGGGAAAGCTCGCGCATATCGTACGCGGCTTGCGGAAGACAAGCCGCGCATTCTCGGCGCGAGGGCTCGCTTTGCTCGCCTCATGGTGTTTTTGCCGCGGCAGAGCTGCGGCAAAAACAATTTCAATTACGTAAGGAGAGCCAGTTATGGCACATAAACGAGACTATAAACCGGAGGACATCGCTTTTCCGGAGCAGCATATCACCGAATCGGAGCTGGTCTCCGAAATGCAGAAGAGCTATATCGACTACGCCATGTCCGTCATCGTGGGCCGGGCCCTCCCGGATGCCCGGGACGGTCTGAAGCCGGTCCACCGCCGCATCCTCTACGCCATGTACGAGGACGGCCTGACCCGGGACAAGCCCTTCCGGAAGTGCGCCACCGCCGTGGGCGACGTGCTGGGCCGCTACCACCCCCACGGGGACGCCAGCGTGTACGACGCCCTGGTGCGCATGGCCCAGAGCTTTTCCATGCGCTACCCCCTGGTGGACGGCCACGGCAACTTCGGCTCCGTGGACGGAGATCCCCCCGCGGCCTACCGGTACACCGAGGCCCGCATGGCCAAGATCTCCGACGAGATGCTGCGGGACATCGACAAGGAGACCGTGGACTGGATCCCCAACTTTGACGAGACCCGCAAGGAGCCCCTGGTGCTGCCCAGCCGCTTCCCCAATCTGCTGGTGAACGGCTCGGCGGGCATCGCCGTGGGTATGGCCACCAACATCCCGCCCCACAACCTGCGGGAGGTGATCGGGGCGGCCATCGAGGTCCTCCACAACCCCAACGCCACGCTGGAGGATCTGATGCGCCATGTGAAGGGGCCGGACTTCCCCACCCGTGGCATCATCATGGGCCGGGCGGGCATCCGGGCCGCCTACGCCACCGGCCGGGGCAAAATCACCGTCCGGGGCCGCACCGAGTTTGAGGAGTACGGCAATGGCAGGACCAGGATCATCGTCTCGGAGCTGCCCTACCAGGTAAACAAGCGCCAGCTCATCAAAAAGATCGCCGACCAGGTGAAGGAAAAGCGCCTGGAGGACATCTCTGACATCCGGGACGAGAGCGACCGGAACGGCATGCGGGTGGTCATCGAGCTGAAGCGGGACGCCAACGCCCAGGTGGTGCTGAACAAGCTCTTCGCCCAGACGGAGCTGCAGACCACCTTCTCCATCATCAACCTGGCCCTGGTGGAAAACCAGACCCAGCCCAAGATCCTCTCCCTGCGCCACATGCTGGACGAGTATCTGACCTTCCAGGAGGACGTGATCACCCGCCGGACCCGCTATGACCTGCGGAAGGCCCGGGAGCGGGCCCACCTGCTGGAAGGGCTGCTCATCGCCCAGGACAACATCGATGAGGTCATCCGCATCATCCGCCAGAGCTATGACAACGCCCGGGAGAACCTGATGGCCCGCTTTGACCTGGACGAGGTCCAGGCCCAGGCCATCCTGGACATGCAGCTCAAGCGGCTCCAGGGTCTGGACCGGGAGAAGCTCCAGGCCGAGTACGACGAGCTGCAGGACAAGATCGCCTACTATATCTCCCTGCTGGAGGACCCGGAAAAGCTGAAGGGCGTTTTGAGCGACGAGCTCCAGGCCATCGCCGACAAGTACGGCGACGAGCGGCAGACCGAGATCCAGGAGGTGGAGAATGAGATCGACCTGGAGGATCTGATCGCCGAGGAGCAGTGCGTATTCACCCTCTCCCACAACGGCTACATCAAGCGCACCTCCGCCGCCGAGTACAAGGCCCAGGGCCGGGGCGGCAAGGGCGTGCGGGGCATGGCCACCCGGGAGGAGGACTATGTGGAGGACGTGTTCACCGCCTCTACCCACGACTATATCCTCTTCTTCACCAACGCCGGGCGGGTGTACGTCCGCAAGGGCTATGTGATCCCGGAGGCCGGGCGCAACGCCAGGGGCACCAGCATGGTGAATGTGCTGCCCCTGGAGGCCGATGAAAAGGTAAGCACCATGCTCCGGGGCCGGGGTCTGAACGAGGAGGACTATATCACCTTCTTCACCCGCCAGGGCGTGGTCAAGCGCATGAGCCAGAGCGTGCTGCGCAACGTGCGGCGCAGCGGCATCCGGGCGCTGGAGCTGAACGAGGGGGACGAGCTGATCCGGGCTCTGACCACCCACGGCCACGAGACACTGATGGCGGTGACGAAAGAGGGCATGGCCATCCGCTTCTCCGAGGACGATGTGCGTCCCATGGGCCGCACCGCCGTAGGCGTCCGGGGCATCCGGCTCCGGGAGGGCGACAGCGTGGTGGCCGCCGTCAAGGCCAAGGAGGGGGCGGACCTGCTGACCGTCACGGAAAACGGCTACGGCAAGCGCACCGCCATGAGCGAATACACCGTCCAGAACCGGGGCGGCATGGGTCTCAAGACCTATAACATCACCGAAAAGACCGGCTGCCTGGTGGGAGCCAAGCGGGTGTTCGGCGACGAGGACATCCTGCTGGTGTCCGACGACGGCACCGTGATCCGCATGGGAGCCGACGGTATCTCCCGGTTCGGCAGAGCCACCCAGGGCGTGCGCATGATGCGGCCCAACGAGGGGGCCCGTGTGGTGGCTCTGGCCCGCACCGAGCGGGAGGAAGAGCTGCCGGAGGAACAGGAATGAAGACGGTCGTTCTTTATACCGACGGGGCCTGCTCCGGCAACCCGGGACCCGGGGGCTGGGCGGCCATCCTCCGCTACGGGGAGAGCACAAAGGAGCTCTCCGGCGGGGAGCGGGAGACAACCAACAACCGCATGGAGCTCAGCGCCGTCCTGGCGGGGCTCCGGGCGCTGAAAGAGCCCTGCGCCGTGGAGCTCTACTCCGACAGCCAGTATGTGGTCCACGCCATCACCAACGGCTGGCTCCGGGACTGGAAACGCCGGGGCTGGAAGCGCCGGGACGGGGAGCTGAAAAACCCGGAGCTGTGGCAGGAGCTGGACGCGCTCCTCTCCGACCACAAGGTCTCCGCCCACTGGGTGAAGGGCCACGCGGAAAACGAGTACAATAACCGCTGCGACGCGCTGGCCGTGGCGGAGCGGGAGAAATTTACGGTATGAACAAAGATTTTTCCCGATCCCCTCTGCGGGTCTTCCTCAGCTATTACGGGCCCCACCGCCGGCTGCTGACGCTGGACCTGGGCATGGCCGTCCTGGGCGTGGGGGCGGACCTGCTGTTCCCCTGGGCCACCCGGCAGGCCCTCCACGGTCTGCTGCCGGAGCAAAAATACACCGCCTTCTTCACGGTCATGGCGATCCTGCTGCTGGCCTACATCCTGCGGGCGGTGACCATGTATATTGTCACCCTCTACGGCCATCTGCTGGGCGTGCGGGTGGAGGCGGACATGCGGGAGGATGTGTTCCGCAAGGTCCAGAGCCTGAGTTTCTCCTTCTTTGACCATAACCGCACCGGGCGGCTGATGAGCCGCATGACCACGGACCTTTTTGAGATCACGGAGCTGGCCCACCACGGGCCGGAGAACGTGCTTCAGGCATCCCTCACCATCGTCGGCGCGCTGATCATCCTGGCCACCATCCGCTGGGAGCTGGCGCTGGTGCTGCTGGGGCTGGTCCCGGTGCTGCTGTGCGTGGTGATCTGCCTTCGGACCCGGTTTCGCCGGTCCAGCATCGGCGTCAAGGCGGAGATGGCGGAGATCAACACCGCCGTGGAGAGCGGCGTCAGCGGCGTGCGCACGGTGAAGGCCTTTGCCAACGAGAACGCGGAGATCCAGAAATTCGAACGCTCCAACCAGCGCTTCAAAAACGCCAAGCGGCAGTATTACAAGGATTTTGCCATCTTCAACGCCGGCACGGAGTTCGGCATCGCCCTGATGCAGCTGACCGTGATCGCCCTGGGCGGCTTTTACATCATGCGCGGGCGCATGGATCTGGCGGACCTGGTGGCCTTCAGCCTGTATGTGTCCACCTTCACCGCGCCGGTGCGGAAGCTGGTCAGCTTCTTTGAGATGTTCCAGTCCGGCAGCGCCGGCTTCCTCCGCTACCTGGAGCTGATGCGCACCCAGGCGGAGGTACAGGATGCCCCCGACGCCCGGGAGCTGGGCCAGGTCCGGGGGGAGATCGAATACAGAGACGTGTCCTTCCGCTATGACAGCGGCCCGGAGATCCTCCATAAGGTCAATCTCCGCATCAACAGCGGGGAGACCCTGGCTCTGGTGGGACCCTCCGGCAGCGGCAAGACCACATTGAGCCAGCTCCTGCCCCGGTTTTACGATGTGACCGAAGGGGCGGTGCTGGTGGACGGCATAGACGTGCGCTCTGTCACCCAGGACTCCCTGCGGCGGCAGATCGGGGTGATCCAGCAGGAGGTATTCCTCTTTGCCGACACCATCCGGGAGAATATCCGCTACGGGCGCCCCGGCGCCACGGACGCGGAGGTGGAGCAGGCGGCCCGGCTGGCCGCCATCCACGAGGAGATCCTGGCCATGCCCCAGGGCTATGACAGCTTTGTGGGGGAGCGGGGCGTGATGCTCTCCGGCGGCCAGAAGCAGCGGGTGGCCATCGCCAGGGTCTTTTTGAAAAATCCCCCCATCCTGGTGCTGGACGAGGCCACCTCCGCCCTGGACAGCGTGACGGAGCAGGCCATCCAGCACTCCCTGAACGAGCTGAGCCGGGGCCGGACCGTCATCGTGGTGGCCCACCGGCTCTCCACCGTCCGGGGCGCGGATCACATCGCCGTGGTGGGGGAGAACGGCATCACCGAATACGGCACCCACAAGGAGCTGTTGGCGCGGGGCGGGGAGTACGCGGCGCTCTGGAACGCCCAGAAACTGGGATAAAGCGCGTACGGCCCGCCGATACGGGAAAAACGATTATTTGAAATAAGAGGGAACACACATGGAACGAGTAAAGATCAAGGCGCTCTGGCAGGATGCACAGGCCTTCGCCGGACAGAGCATCACCGTCTGCGGCTGGGCCCGGACCATCCGGGATATGAAAAACTTCGGCTTCCTGGAGCTGAACGACGGCAGCTCCTTCAAGGGGCTGCAGGTGGTGCTGGCCCGGGAGAGCCTTGCCAATTATGACGAGCTGGTTCGGCAGAACGTGGGCGCGGCCTTTATCGCCCACGGCGAGCTGGTTCTGACCCCGGAGGCCCCCCAGCCCTTCGAGCTGAAGGCCGAGAAGGTGGAGATCGAGGGCGTGTCCGCCCCCGAGTACCCCCTGCAGAAAAAGCGGCACAGCGTGGAGTATCTGCGCACCATCCAGCACCTGCGGCCCAGGACCAACCTGTTCTCCGCGGTGTTCCGGGTGCGGAGCGTGGCGGCCCGGGCGGTGCATGAGTTTTTCCAGGACCGGGGCTTTGTCTATATCAACACCCCCCTGATCACCGGCTCCGACGCCGAGGGCGCCGGGGAGATGTTCCAGGTCACCACCCTGGATCTGAACGACCCGCCCCGGAAAGAGGACGGCAGCGTGGACTACTCCAAGGACTTCTTCGGCAAGCGCACCAGCCTGACCGTCTCCGGCCAGCTGAACGCGGAGAACTTTGCCATGGCCTTCGGGGACGTGTACACCTTCGGGCCCACCTTCCGGGCCGAGAACTCCAACACCCAGCGCCACGCCGCCGAGTTCTGGATGATCGAGCCGGAGATGGCCTTCTGCGACCTGGAAGGGGATCTGGAGGTTATGGAGGCCATGGTGAAGTATATCATCGCCACGGTCCTCAAAGAGTGCCCCCAGGAGATGGAGTTCTTCAACAAATTTGTGGACAAGGGCCTGCTGGATCGGCTGAAGCATGTGCGGGACAGCGCCTTTGGCCGGGTGAGCTACACCGAGGCCGTGGAGCTGCTGCAAAAGAGCGGCAAGAAGTTCGATTACCCCGTATCCTGGGGCATCGACCTGCAGACCGAGCATGAACGCTATCTGACCGAGGAGATCTTCAAAAAGCCGGTCTTCGTCACCGACTACCCCAAGGACATCAAGGCCTTCTATATGCGCCTGAACGACGACGGGAAGACCGTGGCCGCGGCGGACTGCCTGGTGCCCGGCATCGGGGAGATCATCGGCGGCTCCCAGCGCGAGGAGCGGCTGGAACTGCTGCAGAAGCGTATCGCGGAGCTGGGCATGAAGGAGGAGGACTACTGGTGGTATCTGGACCTCCGGCGCTACGGCAGCTGCCGCCACGCGGGCTTCGGCCTGGGCTTTGAGCGCATGGTCATGTACCTGACCGGCGTGAACAACATCCGGGACGTGGAGCTCCACCCCCGCACGGTGGGCAACGCGGAATTCTGATAAAGCAAAAAACACACCTGCCTTCCCCGGCATCGGGGAGCGGCAGGTGTGTTTTTTATTCGTATACTTCGTTTTTCGGCTTTTTTCCCCGGCGGGAGAGACTGCGCTCCCAGCCCAGGTAGACCAGATAGCCCATCACCGCCAGTACCAGACAGGACAGACTCTGGATCAGATAGCAGCGCAGGTACATGTTGGTGCGCTGGACCTTGTACTCCCCCAGGTAGCCGGCGGTGTACAAAAACAGGGCGAACATGACCCAGGCGGCGGGCTGCCAGAGCTTCATCCCTCCGGCACGGATGCTCCGGACGGTGTAGTACAGCACCACATACAAGGCTGTGACCGCGGCGAAGATCTGGGCGAAGCTGATAAAGGAGGAGTAGGCGTTCAGGGAGGAGAAGATGTGGAAGTGCATCAGGGGGGAGTCGTAGCGGGTGGAGTCGGTGACCACGGTCTCTGCGGCGAACCAGAGCAGGAACATCCGCCAGGTGTGGCCCCAGGGCTCCCTGGGGGTGCTGCGGCGCTGCAGATAAAACCACAGCAGCAGCTCAAAGATCAGCCCCATGCAGATGGCCTCTGTCATAAAGGAGGCAAAGCGCCAGACGACGTTCCCCGCCGCGTCCGCGGTGGAGACGGCGAAGGGCAGCCGCTGCCAGGCCGGGGACTCGATCAGGATGCGGCTGCGGCAGGTGTTGTCAAAAAACGCGCTGAGCCGGGTAAACAGGATCAGCAGGCACAGCCCCGGAGCCAGACAGTCCAGCAGCTCGTCCCGGCTGCACAGCCCCATCCGGCCCTCCAGCCCCGCTGCCAGCCAGATCCCCAGCACCACTCCCGGCAGCACATAGCTGCCCAGGGAGAAGTCCGTGAAGGCCCGGGCGAAGGAGCCGTACAGCTCCGTATTGAAGTACCAGTGGAGCAGACGGCCCAGGAAAAGTCCCAGGATAAAGCCCAGGGGCAGCAGCATCCATACGGCGGCGCCGCCGTGGCCCCGGCCCCGGTACAGGGCCATGGTCATGCACAGACAGGCGAGGATGCCCACGGTGATGATCACCGCGCTCCAGCGGATCTCGGCACCCAACCAGTAAATGGCGATGGCGTTCATTCCCTCACCTCCGTCTCCACGCCGCCGATGGCGGTGGCAAAATAGATGTTGTCGCTGACGGGGCGCTCATTGGTGTTGAACATGTACTCGATGTAGTTATAGGTCCCGTCCCGGAACACGATCTCCGCGGTCTGGCCCCCGTCCAGGCAGTAGGCGCTCTGGACCGGCTTCCGGGCAAAGGCGTTGGCGAACTGGTTCACGGTCCAGTCGGCCACCCGGTGGGGGGCGTTGCTCACGCACATGTACAGGTAGTGCAGGGGGCCCATCTGGCCGATCCCGGCCCGGACGTAGCCGCCCATGATCTCGCCCACCAGATATCTGTCGATCTGCCGGGGCTGTCCGTCCTTCACCAGCACCGGACCGAAGGAGATGGAGAAGAGGATATCGTTCTCCGCGATCCAGGCCTCCAGTTCCTCCTGGGTGAACTCCTGGCCCAGCTCGGTATAGAGGAAGTCCCCCTGGGCGGTGACGAAGCAGTTTTCCAGCACGTTGTATTTATGCATGCCCTGGGAGGGCTCCAGGGGGAAGCGGCGCAGCTGGCGCTGATAGACCACGATGCCGAAGTCCCGATGCTGGTAGAAGTCCGCATTCATGGTGACCACCGCGTTGGTGCTTTTGTGCATCTCCGTGGAGTAATACCGGTTGGGAGAGCCGAAGGTGTCGTCGGCAAACTTCCGCCGGAACTGGGAGGCATCGGCGATCTTCACCTCCACAAAGGAGCACACCCGGTTGTCGACGATCTCCTTCCAGCACAACGTCAGGATGGTCTCATCCAGGTAGTATTCGATATCCCGGTCGTCGGAGAACTCCGCGTTGACGTCAAAGGCCACCGTCTCGTCTTCTCCCAGCAGACCGTATTCCCGGGCCTGGTCCAGGACCTCCAGGACCAGCTCCGGCTGATCCCAGGGGATGGTGCCGTAGCAGGTTTCCAGAGGGGGCGGGGCCACCGTGTCCTCCTCGGGGATGGAGTAGTGGATGCGCACGACCTCCGGCTGGGCGCCCTCCAGAGCGCTTGTGAGCCGCTGGACGACAGCTTCCACCTCCGCCACCGTGTTCACCGACCGGCTGTTGGCGCTCTGGCCGGAGACGCCGGAGCTGGGGTGCAGCTGCAGCAGCGCCCACACCAGGCACAGCAGGGAGGAGATGATCATGCACAGGCTGAAAATCCAGGGGGGCTCGGCGGAGTGTTTTCCCTTCATGCCGCACCCTCCCCGGGGGTATGCCCCTGAATGGCGTCCAGCAGCGCCTGGTCCATCACGATCTTCCAGCTCTCGCCGTCAAAACGCAGCGTCAAGGTCAGCTCCGCCTCCGCGCACAGCGTCTCCGCATCGTCCAGAGCGGAGGGGATGTCGGCGAACTGACCGGAGAGGATGCTCGTCTCCAGGGCGTCCAGGTCCAGGAACCGCAGGCGGATGGACTGCCGGGCCGTGTCGCCATGCCTTTGGGCCGCGCCCAGCAGGGTGCAGCGGCGGTTATCCCGCAGCGCGTTCAGGAGCATCGCCCCGTCCTCGGTCCGGGGCACGTTCTCCAGACCCAGGGTCTTGTAATTGCTCAGACAGCCGTAGGCCGTCTCCGGCTCGTCGGCGGCCAGGGCGCCAAAAAACTCGCCCACCGTCCGGCTCGGGTCATGGTCCGTTTTTACCAGCAGTACGCCGTGCCGGAGGCCCAGGGCACATAAAATCACGCCGGCCAGCACGAAAACCCCGGCGGCGGCGCCCCAAATTGCATGGATCTTCCTCATTGCGTTGTCTCCACCCAAATTTATCCCCGAAAAAGGGGGGATGATCGGAGGAAAGTATATCACAGTTTTGCCCGCTTGTAAACCGCGCCGGCGGGACGGAGACAGAGTTTTTCTCTGTTCGTCCGGCACCGGAGAGCCGGCAGAAGCGGCCGGCGGGCGGAGGATATCCGGCCCGGCATTCTTGACAGAGCCCGCCGGGCTGCTTATAATCAAAAAAGCGCTTCCTTGCACAAGAAATCGACCCGGAGCATCGCTTCGGGGGCGGCGCCGGGGGAGGAGAGAAATAATGAGACGAGCACTTGGGCGCATCCTGCCGCTTCTGCTGTTTGTTCTGCTGATCAGCGGCTGCGCCGCCGGATCCCACGCTCCGGCGCCCACCTTTACCCCGGAGCCAACCGCCACGCCGGTGCCCACCCCCGCGGTCATCCTGGCCCTGGGCCGGGAATTTGACGGCACGGAGACGCAGCTGGACCTCTCCGACGTCAGCCCGGAGGATATGGACGAGATCCTCTCCCTGATCTCCCGGCTTCCCCGGCTGGTATATATCCGGACCGAGGACCCGGCGGGGCTGAACCGGTGGCAGCTGGAGGAGCTGAGCCGTCTGCGGGAGGGAATCGATCCGGCGATCCTCCTGTCCTGCCGCTTTGAGCTCTTCGGACAGACTGTTTCCTCCGAGGATCAGGAGATCAGCTACGTCCGGGAGTACATCGGGGACGAGCAGCTGCCCACCCTGCGCAAGGCCCTGCCCCTGCTCTCCAGCTGTCAGCGCCTGGTGCTGGACGACTGCATGCTCAGCTACGAAAAACTGGCCGAGCTGCGGGAGGAGTTCCCGGAGCGGGGGCTGGCCTGGCGGGTCCGCTACGGGGTGGAGAGCGCTCTGACGGACGATATCACCATCTGGACCTGCTCGCTGACGGATGAGAACTGCGACGTGCTGAAATACTGCAGCGAGGTGCTGTATCTGGACGTGGGGGAGAACAAGCAGCTGACCAACTTCCGCTTTCTGGATTCTATGACCAAGGTGCAGGTGGTGATCGTGGCCCACACGAAATTTGACTACTGCGATTTCGTCACCCACTGCCCGGATCTGGAATATCTGGAGCTGGACTACTGCGACGTCACCGACCTCACGCCTCTGGCCGGCTGCAAAAACCTGCGGCACCTGAGTCTGGAGAACGTACCCGGCGTGACGGACATCTCCCCGGTTTACGAACTGACCGGCCTGGAGCGGCTGCGGGTGCATATCACCCCGCAGGTGCCTGCGGAGCAGCTCAAGGAACTGCCCGAAAAGCTGCCGGACACGGAGATCATCACCAGCTTTAATCCCTTCTGGCGCTGGGGCCAGTTCGGAGGACCGGTGCCCCGCTATGAGCTGCTTCGGGAGCAGATCGGCTACGGGGACTATCGCCAGTCCACCGACCGGGTGGATTGGAACTATGTCTACGCCATGGGATATAATTACGGGAGCGTTTTTACCTGTTCGTGAAAGCGTCTCCAAATACCGAATAAAGAATCCCCCGGGAGACGCCCGGGGGAAGAATGGGAGAATAAACCATGACAGAACGCCGGATCTGGATGAGAGGGCTGGCCCTTGCGGCCCTGACCGGGGCATTGGTATTGCTGGCCGGCTGCAACGGCCCGGTGAGGGAGACCAGCTCCCCCGCGCCGTCGCACGCCGCGACGGAACCCAGCGCCACGCCGGAGCCCACCCCCGCGGTCATCCGGGCCCTGGGCCGGGAATTCACCGGGGAGGAGACGGATCTGGACCTGACCGACGTCAGCCCGGAGGATATGGACGAGATCCTCTCCCTGATCCCCCGGCTTCCCCGGCTTTCGCGCATCAAGACCGAGGCCCCGGATGGGGAGAACCGGTGGGAGCTGGAGGAACTGAGCCGTCTGCGGGAGGGCCTGGACCGGGAGATCCCCATCAGCTGCCGCTTTGAGCTTTTCGGCCATACGGTGTCCTCGGAAGATGAGGAGATCAGCTATGTCCGGGAATACATCGGGGACGAGCAGCTTCCCAGCCTTCGGAAAGCGCTGCCCCTGCTGAGCGGCTGCCGGCGCCTGGTGCTGGACGACTGCATGCTCACCTATGAAAAGCTGGCCGAGCTGCGTGAGGAGTTTCCGGAGCGGGGACTGGTCTGGCGGGTCCGCTACGGTGTGGAGAGCTCCCTGACGGACGACACCACCATCTGGTCCGGCTCTCTGACGGACGAGAACTGCGACGTGCTGAAATACTGCACCGAGGTGCTGTACCTGGACGTGGGGGAGAACCACCAGCAGACCAACTTCCGCTTTCTGGATTCTATGACCAAGCTGCAGGTGGTGATCGTGGCCCACACGAAATTTAACGACTGCGATTTCGTCACCCACTGCCCGGACCTGGAATACCTGGAACTGGATCACACCCCGGTGGACGATCTGACGCCTCTGGCCGGCTGTGAAAACCTGCGGCATCTGAGCGTGGAAAGCATCCTTACGCTGACGGATATCACCCCTCTCTACCAGCTGAAGGGCCTGGAGCGGCTGCGGATCTGCATTGTCCCCAAAGTGCCCGCGGAGCAGATCAGGGCCCTGTCCGAGGAGCTGCCCGACACCCTTCTGATCACAAGCGTCAACCCCTACTGGCGCCGGGATCGAAACGGGAACCGGGTGGAGCGCTACATCCTGCTGCAGGAGCAGATCGGCTACAGCTACTACTTCCGGGCCACCGACCGGGTGGACTGGGACTATATCCACTCCATGGGCTATGACCACAGGAGCGTCTTTACCTGCTCATAAAAGAGCATCGATCAAAGAAAGTCCCCCCCGGGAACGCCTCCCGGAGGGAGAACGGGAGAATACTATGTCATATTGCCGGAAAAAGGGGAGAGGAAAGGCTCTGACGGCTCTGGCCCTGGCCTTGACGCTGCTCACCGGCTGCGCCGGCGCGACCGTGCGGGAGACCTTCTCTCCCCCGCTGGTCACGCCCACTGCCGAACCCACCGCCGAACCCACGCCCAGCCCCAAACCCACGCCCTCGCCGACCCCCGGCCCCACGCCGGAGCCGGAGATCACAGCCCAGGATCTGATCGAGCAGTATTTCCGGGACAAGAAGCTCCGGGACGACCAGATCTTTGTGGGCTATTACAACACGGGCACCGGGGAAGAGGCCTATGTGAACGGGGACACCTACCGGGAGGCCGCCAGCATGTACAAGGTGGCCCTGTGCATGTACTGGACGGAAAAGATCGGCCGGGGGGAACTGGAATGGGATCAGCTGATGAACGGCTACCGGCTGAATTTCTCGGTAGAGCAGACGCTGGTCAACTCCAACAACGATACCGCCGGGAGCCTTTGGAGCGCCATCGGCAGCTATAAGGAGTACCGCCGGGCCATGATCCCCTTCTACGGGGGCGTCCCGGAGGAAGAGGAGGCGGCCTTCTGCAAGAGCAGCGCCGTCACCCCACGGCAGATGATCCATGTACTGAAAATGCTCTATGAGGACCCGGACCGCTATCCCCGGGTGCTGGAGTTCATGCTCCGGGCCAGCCCGAACCAGTATTTGCGCTACAAGGAGGCGCAGCCCTGGGCCGTGGCTCAGAAATACGGCTACTTTGAGGGCGTGGTCAACATCTGCGGCATCGTCTACACCGAGGAGCCCTTCCTCCTGGTGGTCATGACCAAGTACGTCGGAAAGTATCAGGTTTACATGAGCGAGCTGTGCCGGCTCCTGGGCGACTACACCGAGGGCCGCCTGCCCGAGGCGGGCGACGCGGATACGGAATAAAGAAAAAAGAACCCGGCGTGACCGTATCGGTCACGCCGGGTTCTTCTCAGTGTACAGACCCCGCCGACCCTCAGGCCTGGGGGCCGGAGTCCGGGCCCCCCTCCGCGGCGGGCCGGTTGACGGGCGGCGTCTCCACGCGCCGGGCCAGATAAAGTCCGTACAGGACCGCCAGGACGATGATAACGATGTGGGCCGCCCAGTTCAGCACAGAGGACGCCTCATCTTTCGCAAACAGAGAAAATACATCGGTCAGGCTGTGGGACAGGATGCAGGGGAGAAGACTTCCGCTCTTATAAAAGGCCATGGTAACGATAAAGCCGAAGGCCACGGCGAAAAACACCTGCAGGAGGGTTTCCCCCAGTTCATGGCCGGTGAACAGGTTCAGGATATGCCCCAGTCCGAAGGTGACGGAGGAGACGATCACCGCCGTTTTGACACTGCCGTCCTTCAGCATGGCCTTGAACAGGAAGCCCCGGAAGATCAGCTCCTCGGCAAAGCCCACCAGCGCCATGGACACCATGGCGAAAACCTGCCCGGGGAGCGGATACTTGGCCGCAGCGCCGCCCCAAAGATTGAGGCTGGCGACGATCCACAAGGGGAAAAACCACAGCATGGCCCGGTTGTTTTTGGCCCAGCCGGACAGGCCGTATTTTTCCGTCAGGGCGTTTTTCCGCACGAACAGGAACATCAGCCCGGAGATCACGATCAGGCCGAGCATCATATAGGGGCTGTCGTCCCCCAGATTGCGCAGGTTCCCCATGACGACCACGTAGAGCACGATCCAGAAGATCGCAAAGGTGATCTCGCTTTTTTCATACAGTTTCTTCATTTTTGTCCTCCTGACAGACGGCGAGCATGGCGCCGTTGAATGTGCGCTCCAGATGGACGGCCACAAGGCTCTCGTCAAATTCCAGCCCGTTGTTGGCGATGATGCTGGCGTATCCGTGGGCAAACAGGGCGACCGTCAAAAATACCTCTCTGGTTTTTTCCCGATCCAGCCCCGTGCCCTCCTGCATGGCGGAAAAGACCGGAGCCAGCTCTTCGGAGTCCAGCATCTCCGTGAGATCGGTCTCCTTTGCATACCCGGATTGAAACAGGAAGCGAAACAGATGGGGCTCGTTGATCGCAAAGCGGATGTACTGGAGCCCGATCTCCAAGAGCGGGTCCCGCTCCCCGGAGCCGCGCATCAGATAATCGGAATGGAACCGGTCCACTTGCGAATAGACCGCCCTCTTCAGCGCTTCCATCGTGGCAAAGTGGTACATGACCGGCTGGGTGGAACAGCGGAGCCTCTGGGCGACCGAGCGGGCGTTGATCGCCTCGGCACCGGCTTCCCGGGCGATCTCCATGGCCGCGCGGATGATCTCGTCCCGGGTGATCTTGCTTTTTTGGGGCATTGTACGACCGCCTTTCATATATAACATATGTTACATAACAACAATTATAATCATGCAAAGGATCTTGTCAAGACCGATACCGAAAAAAGGAGGCGCTTCCCTGCGAAGCGCCTCCTCCGGACCGCTCTTGTACTCTCCGGTTTTTTATCCCAGCAGCTTCCACACCCCGGCGATGGCCGCGGCAGCGGCCTGATAGCCCAGGGCGGAGGTGTCCAGGCACATGTCATAGCTTTCCTTCTCCCCCCAGAGCCGGCCGGTGAAGGAGCGGTAGTAGCGGCGGCGCTGGGCGTCCATTTTCTGGATATAGGAGTCCACCCGGTCGGCCGGGATACCGTCCGCGGTCATGGACCGCTCCACCCGATCCCGCAGGTCGGAGGCATAGACGAATACGCTGATCACAGGGATATCCCGATCCATCAGGGCCACGTCGGCACAGCGGCCCAGAAACACGCAGGGACCCTCCGTCCCCAGCTTCACGAAGAGCTTCCGGCGCTCCTCGTAGGCCAGGTAGGCCCGGTCGATCACATGGCCCTCGGCGCTGTACCTGGGGCTGCGGTGGGCAAGGTCCGAGATGGCGCTGCCGACCCCCGCCTCGTCATAATCGGCCACCAGCAGCTCGTCAAAGCCGATCCTTTTGGCGGCCTCCACCAGCAGGGGGCCGTCATACCAGGGGATCCCCAGCTTTTCGGACAGCAGACGGGCAACCTCCCGTCCGCCGCTGCCGTACTCACGGTCGATCACAATGGAACATTTCATCGCGCGTGTCCCCCTTTTTTGCTTTATGTTCTCAGTTTTTCGGCCCGAACCAGGTGACGGACACCCCCGGCAGAGCCTGGCCGGCGCTGTACTGCCAGCGGAAAGTATGGGAACTGCTGTTGCCGCACAGGTCCGTGGCGGTGACGGTGACGGTCCACAGCCCCTCCTCCAGTCCCTCGGCGGCCCAGGGATAGTCCCCCCGCCCGTTGGAGAGCAGGAAGTTCTCCCGGACCTCCCCGCTGTCGGAGCGCAGGGTGACGGTGAAGCCGCCCAAAGCGCCGTTGTCCGAGCCCCGGAGGGTCAGCAAAAAGCCGTTTTCCGTGATATCGTGGATGCGCAGGCACTCCAGGACGGGGGCGGTGGCGTCCACGAACACGCTGCCCAGCTCCCGCAGCTCGCTCTCGTTGCCGCCCGCATCCCGGGCGGCGGCCCGGATCTGGTAGCTGCCCTCCTCCCAGATGTCCACGTCCATGGTGCCCAGACCGGAGACGGGGGCATTGTAGTAGCGGGTGACCCAGACTTGGGCGTCCTCTTTTTTGGTGTCCACCCGGAAGGCGGAGAGCCGCTGCTCATCCTCGCCCCGGAGGCGGAGCTTGAAGCCACTGCGGTCCACGGCGGTGACCACCGCGTCGGTGAGATCCGGAGGCGTGTCGTCCGCCGGGGGCGGGGTCTGGGCAAACAGAAGGGCGGTGGTCCCGCCGCCGCAGATCCCGTCGGCGCCCAGGCCGTTTTGCTCCTGAAAACGCATTACCGCCGCTTCCGTGACGCTGTCGTAGTAGCCGGTGATGTACTCGCTGCCCAGCAGTCCCAGCTGGCACAGCCGGAGCTGGATCAGCGTCACCCCGGCGCCCAGATACACCCCCCGGCCGTCAGCCATGGACCAGCCCCGGCTGCTGGGGTTGTAGTAGAGGGCGTATACGATCTCATAGCCCGCGTCCAGGGCCTGGTCATAGTTGCCCAGGGCCGTGACCGAGGGGGAGCAGGTGATGTGCCAGGTCTCTCCCGCGGAGCCGTTCCCCGGCTGGAGGGGCTTGTACAGCCCGTAATCCGCCATATCGTACGCCTCCCCGTTCACGGTGTAAACGGTTTCGAAGTTGGCGGCGATCCAGTAATTGCTCAGATCCATGGCCATGCCGGAGTTGTGGGCCGAGCAGCCGGGGCGGGCGTAATAGCCGTTGGCCCAGGTGTTGTCCCACAGCCGCAGGGCCGCCCGGTAAAAGTAGCGCAGATCCAGAGTCTGGAGATCGTATGGATGCAGATCCAGGGCGTAGGCCTCCGGCCAGCCGGGGGCGCTCTCCGCCGACCACCAGAAATCCGTGACGCTCCGGCCGTTCCACAGCATGGCCCGGCGGAAGGGGCCGGTGTTGGCGTTGGCGTCGTGGAGGCCGATCACCTCCTGGTAGCAGGCCGGACGGAAGGCGTTGGTGACCGCCAGCAGCTCGTCGCCGTGGCCCGTGTCCCGGGCAAAGGTGGCCAGCCCCACGATCAGCCGGGGGTCCGTGCCCGCCAGGATGGCGTCTCTGGCCCGGTTCAGGTCCGTGTCCGGGTCCCAGCCGAAGTTCAGGCACCAGTTGTAGGCGGCTTTGTTGAAATCAAAATACCACAGGGCCTCGGCGTAGGGGAGGAAGTCCACCTCCCGCCGCTCCGGCTCCGGAAGTTCCGTATCCGCATCCGCGTCCGCGGCCAGCGCCGGAGCGGCGCCCGGTCCGAACAAAAGGGCCAGACACAGCAGCAGCGCAAGGGTCTTTTTCATGGGACACCGTCCTTTGATAGGGATTCTACAGCAAAATAATACCTTTTTCATCGCCCTGCGTCAACTACCAATGCTTGAAGGATCCGAAAGGGCATGGTATACTCGATCCAAGAAAAAAGAACGGAGGAGAGAGAATGAACGAATCTGTCACCGTCACCTGGCTGGGCCACTCCTGCTTCAAACTGAGCTATAAGGGCTTTTGCCTGATCACCGACCCCTATCAGGACGGCAGCGTCCCCGGCTATCCCCCGCTGGCGCAGAGCGCGTCGGCCGTGTACTGCTCCCACGGCCACCGGGACCACGGCGCCGCGGACAAAATCGCTCCGGACGGAAAGAGCGCCCCGGAGGATTTTGCCGTAGAGGAATTCACCGGCCCCCACGACCATCACGGCGGCGCCCGCCGGGGCATGAACACCATTCGCCAGTTCCGTTTCGGCGCCCGGAAAGTGGTGCATATGGGGGATGTGGGCTGCGTTCCGGAGGAGGAGATCCTGGAGCGGCTCCGGGGCTGTGATCTGCTGCTGCTGCCCGTGGGCGGCTATTACACCGTGGACGCCCGGGAGGCCCGGGAGATCTGGCAGAAGATCGCCCCCCGCGCGGTGGTCCCCATGCACTACCGGAGCGCGGACCCGGCCTTCGGCTACGAGGTGCTCTCCGGGGTGGAGGACTTTCTGGCCCTCTTCCCCGACGAACAGGTGCTGCGGCTGGAGAGCGACAGCTTCACCCTGGGCCCGGACGAACCCCGGGGCGTGGTGCTGCCCCGGTTCGCCGTTTCCTGAAAGGCCGGCGCAGCATGGCGATCGAAGCGGTCAAAGCGTTTTTTGCGGATGTCGGACTGGCGGAGCGGATCCACGAATTCGACGTGTCCAGCGCCACGGTGGAACTGGCGGCCCAGGCCTTGGGCTGTTCGCCCTGCCGGATCGCCAAGTCCCTGTCCTTCCTGGTGGACGGGGCGGCGGTGCTGATCGTGGCGGCGGGGGACGCCCGGATCGACAACGCAAAGTATAAGGCCCGATTCGGGACCAAGGCCAAAATGCTCAGCCCCCAGGAGACGGAAAGCCTGGTGGGCCACGCGGTGGGCGGAGTCTGCCCCTTTGCCGTCCGGGAGGGCGTGACGGTCTATCTGGACCGGTCCCTCCGGCGCTTTGCCACGGTGTTTCCCGCCTGCGGCAGCAGCAACAGCGCCATTGAGCTGTCCATCGAGGAGCTGGAGCGCTTCTCCGGCTTTACGGACTGGGTGGACGTGTGCAAAAACTGGGAATAAAAAGCAAAAAAGCGGCTCCGCGTGTTCGGTGAAAACACGCGGGGCCGTTTTTCTTATCGGTAGATCTGGATCGCCCGGGGGTGGCAGCGGAACTCCAGCTCCCGGTGGGAGCCTCCGTCCTCCCCGTCCCGGGTCCAGGGCACGTCGGTCTGGAAGCGGAAGCGGATATGGTCGCTCTGCACCACGGTGAGGGCCCGGCTGCTGGCGTAGTCCTGGTTCATCAGGGCGCTGACGGCGGAGCTGAGGTCCACGGCCGTCTGGGGCTTCTGGACCAGCAGCAGCTCAAACTTGCCGTCCGACAGATCCACCAGCTCTTTGTCCAGCTTCATCAGGCCGCCCACGCTCAGGGCGTTGGTGACCGCGCCGTAAATGAACTCCCCCTCCAGGCTGCCGCCGGTGTACTCCACCGTGGCCTTGTAGCTCTTCACGCTGCTCAGGGAGTTGATCCCCTCGATCACATAGGCCAGATGCCCCAGGGTCCGCTTCAGCTCCTGGTCGGTCTTGTAGCTGACCTCCGTGAACACGCCGAAGGCGGCGATGTAGGAGAAATAGCCCACATCCACCATCTCCCCCACGTCGTAAGCCAGGGGGGAGCCGTTCAGCAGCTTCTCCACCGCCCGCACCGGCTGGCGCATGGGCAGGCCCAGGGTGTTGGCCACGTCGTTGGCGGTGCCCATGGGGATGTAACCCAGCATGGGGCGCAGCACATGGGGCAGACGCATCAGGCCGCAGATGGTGTCCGACAGGGTGCCGTCCCCGCCCAGACAGACCAGACGGCGGTAGTTGGGGGCCAGACGGGCGGTCATCTCGATGGCGGCGCCGGGCGCGTCGGTGAAATAGACCGTGGGGGCATAGCCCGCCTCGCAGAAGGCGCGGATCACGGCGCCCAGATCATACTCGGAGGCGGAGCGTCCCGCGGCGGGATTCACCAGCAGCATCATGGGTTTTTCGATCATGAGAGGAAAACACCTCCTGATACAGAGAGAAAGAGGCGCGGCTTTCACCGCGCCTCTTATCATTTTTCATTACTTGTCCAGAGCGTTCATCTTAGCAGCCATCGAGGACTTCTTGTGCGCGGCGTTGTTCTTGTGAAGCAGACCCTTGGACACGGCGCGGTCAACAGACTTGACAGCGGCTTTATAGGCAGTCTCGGCAGTTTCCTTGTTGCCTTCTGCTGCTGCGGTCTCAAACTTCTTCAAGTTGGTCTTGAGCTGGGAACGGTCCGCCTTGTTCCGGGCCGCCTCTTCACGGCTGACGAGGACTCTCTTTGCCGAGGACTTGATATTGGCCATTCTTTTAGCCACCTCCTCCTATAAAGATTATATGATGGCGAAACGCCAGAAAGCGTTTCGCCGAACAGCTTTGCTGTTCAGCAAAACAGCATGGCTGTTTTGCCATATACTCATTTCAATGAGCATCGCGTAAATGATCCCCAGGATCATTTACTGCCAAACCCTTGGTTTGGCAGCGAAAACATCGAAAGGACAATTATTTTCGCTCAGCGATGATCATTATAAAATCTCTGCGGTCATTTGACCCGCGGACATTCATTATACAGATATAATCCAGCTTTTGCAAGGGTTTTTTCCTGTTTTTTGAGAAAAATTTTACATAAAATTGTGGCAGGGAACCATACTATACACAAGATATGGACCGGGAGGGATCAATATGCCGAATGGGCCGCGCACGGATCTGGCCGTGGAGGCCAGAGACCTGTGGCAGCAGGGACAGGGAGAGCGTCTGGAGGGCCTGGTGACGGCCCGGGAACAGCGGCAGGGCTTTAACGTGGATCTGGTGGAGATCCGGACCGAACAGGCAGCTAAAAAGTTATGTAAACCGGCTGGCCGCTATGTGACGGTGGAGCTGGACGCCCTGATCCGCCGGGAGGAGGACGCCTTTCGCCGGGGCTGCGAGGTGCTGGCCGGGGAGCTGCGCCGGCAGCTCCGGCTGGAACCGGGGAGCAGCGTTCTGGTGGTGTGCCTGGGGAACCCGGACATCACGCCGGACGCGGTGGGACCCCTGACGGCGGAGCATGTGCTGGTGACCCGGCATCTCCGGGAACGGCTGGGGGAAGACTTCGCCTGTTTCCGGCCGGTGAGCGTGTTCCGCGCCGGGGTGCTGGGCACCACCGGGGCGGAGAGCGCCGAGCTGACGGCGGCGGTGGCGGAACGGATCCGCCCGGACCGGATCGTGGCGGTGGACGCCCTGGCCGCCCGGCAGCTGAGCCGCCTGTGTCAGGCGGTGCAGATCTCCGATACGGGCATCATCCCCGGCTCCGGGGTGGGCAACGCCCGCAGCGCCCTGACAGCCGAGACCCTGGGGGTGCCGGTGGTGGCGGTGGGGGTGCCCACGGTAGTGGACGCGGCCACTCTTTGCGCGGATCTCACCGGCAGCGAGGCCCCGCCGGAGGCCGCCGAGCTGTTCGTCTCTCCCCGGAACATCGACAGCCGGGTGCGCGGCGTCGCCCGGCTCCTGGGCTATTCCATCGATCTGGCCCTCCAGGAGGGCATGACGACGGAGGACGTGGACATGTATCTGGGCGGATGTTTCACGTGAAACATTGTTCCACGTGAAACAAATCTCCCGTTGCAAAACGAAAACAAGGAGATTATAATAGTCCCCGAGCTGCAAAAGGGGTGAGCAAATGGCAAAGATCGTAGCCGTGGTGAATCAAAAGGGCGGCGTGGGGAAAACCACCACCTGTGTGAATCTGACGGCGACCTTGGCGGAGCTGGGCAAAAAAGTGCTGCTGGTGGACTTTGACCCCCAGGGAAACAGCACCTCCGGCATGGGAGTCTCCAAGCGGAGCAGTCCCACCGCCCATGACGTATTGCTGGGCCACGCCGAGGCTCGGGATGCCGTGGTGCCCATGCCCTGGGGCAGCATCCTCCCCTCCAACGCCGATCTCAGCGGCGGCGAGGTGGAGCTGGCGGACATGGAAAAGCGGGAATACCGCCTGCGGATGGCCCTGGAGGAGATCCGGGACGAATACGACTACATATTCATCGACTGCCCGCCCTCTCTGGGCCTGCTGACCCTGAACGCCCTGACCGCGGCGGACAGCCTGCTGGTGCCGCTGCAGTGCGAGTATTACGCTATGGAGGGACTGGCGGATCTGACCACTACCGTGAAGCTGGCCAACAAGCGGGTCAACCGGAATCTGCACATCGAGGGCATTATCCTGACCATGTACGACGCCCGGCTGAATTTCTGCGCCCAGGTGGCGGAGGAGCTGCGCGGCTACTTTGGAAATCGGGTATACAGCACCGTGATCCCCCGGAACGTGCGTCTGGCGGAGGCTCCCAGCCACGGGAAACCCGTCACCGCCTACGACGCGAGCTCCAAGGGAGCCAAGGCCTACCGGGCGCTGGCGGAAGAATTCTTGAGAAGGCAGGGATAACATTGGCGGAGAAAAAACCCCAGCGCCTGGGCGCCGGGCTGAGCGCTCTGTTCGGAGCGGAGGAGAATCTGCTGGAGGAGGCCCCCCAGACGCTGCCCATCAGCCGGGTGGAGCCCCGGGCCGACCAGCCCCGGCGGGATTTTGACCCGGAGGCCCTCAGCGAGCTGGCGGATTCCATCCGGGAATACGGCCTGATCCAGCCTCTGACCGTCCGGCCCCTGGAAAAAGGGTATTACCAGATCATCGCCGGAGAGCGCCGCTGGCGGGCCGCCCGGGAGGCGGGCCTGACAGAGGTGCCTGTGCGCATCGTGGAGGCGGACGACCGGCTGGCCATGGAGCTGGCCCTGGTGGAAAACCTGCAGCGGGAGGACCTGAACCCCATGGAGGAGGCCGCGGGCTACCGGAAGCTCATGGACGAGTACTCCATGACCCAGGAGGAGGTGGCCGCCCGGGTGCAGAAATCCCGGAGCGCCGTGGCAAACTCCCTGCGTCTCCTGGGCCTGGGAGAGAAGGTCCGGCAGCTGGTGGAGACGGGCGCTCTCAGCGCGGGACACGCCCGGGCCCTGCTGGCCCTCCGGGATCCGGAGCTGCAGGAAAAGGCCGCCGCCGAGACCGTGGCCCGGTCGCTCAGCGTCCGGCAGACGGAGACCCTGGCCGCCAGCCTGCTGCGGGCCCAAAAAGAAGCGCCGGAGAAGGAAAAGCCCGCCGTGGACTACGTCCGGGAGGCGGAACGGCGTCTGACCGACAGCCTGGGCCGGGGCGTGCGCTTCAGCGGCGGACAGAAAAAGGGGCGCATCAGCCTGGAATTCTACTCCCCGGACGACCGGGAGGCGCTGATGGAGGCCTTGATGAACATGGACAAACCCTGGAAAAAAGGGAAAGAATAAAGGGAGAAGGCAAATGTTAGACATTAAATTCGTCCGGGAAAACCCGGAAGCGGTAAAGGAAAACATCCGCAAAAAGTTCCAGGAGCAGAAGCTGCCCCTGGTGGATGAGGTGCTGGCGCTGGATGAGCAGCTCAGGGCGGTGAAAACCGAAGCCAACGAGCTGCGGGCCAGCCGGAACGCTTTGAGCAAGAAGATCGGCATGCTCATGGGACAGGCCAAGAAGGACCCCTCCAAGAAGGAGGAGGCCGAGGCGGTGAAGGCCGAGGTGGCCCGGCAGGCCGCCCGTCTGGCGGAGCTGGAGGCCAAGGAGCCGGAGCTGGAGCAGGAGGTCACCAAGCGCATGATGGTGATCCCCCAGATGATCGACCCCAGCGTGCCCATCGGACCGGACGACAGCTGCAACGTAGAGGTGCAGCGCTTCGGCGAGCCCGTGGTCCCGGACTTTGAGATCCCTTACCACACCCAGATCATGGAGAGCTTCAACGGCATCGATCTGGACGCGGCCCGGCGGGTGGCCGGCAACGGCTTTTATTACCTGCGGGGCGATATCGCCCGGCTCCATTCCGCGGTGCTGGCCTATGCCCGGGACTTTATGATCAACAAGGGCTTTGTCTACCACATTCCCCCCTTCATGATCCGGGGCGCGGTGGTACAGGGCGTCATGTCCTTTGCGGAGATGGACGCCATGATGTACAAGATCGAGGGCGAGGACCTGTACCTGATCGGCACCAGTGAGCATTCCATGATCGGCTCCTTCATCGATCAGATCATCCCTGAGGCCCAGCTGCCCATCACCTACACCAGCTATTCCCCCTGCTTCCGGAAGGAAAAGGGCGCCCACGGCATCGAGGAGCGGGGCGTATACCGCATCCACCAGTTTGAAAAGCAGGAGATGATCGTGGTCTGCCGTCCCGAGGAGAGCATGGACTGGTATGAGAAGATGTGGCGCTACAGCGTGGAGCTGTTCCGCTCTCTGGAGATCCCGGTGCGCCAGCTGGAGTGCTGCTCCGGCGATCTGGCGGATCTGAAGGTGAAGAGCTGCGACATCGAGGCCTGGTCTCCCCGGCAGAAGAAGTACTTTGAGGTCTGCTCCTGCTCCAACCTGGGCGACGCCCAGGCCCGCCGGCTGAAGATCCGGGTCCGGGGCGCGGACGGCAAGCTGTACCTGGCCCACACCCTGAACAACACCGTGGTGGCTCCCCCCCGGATGCTGATCGCCTTCCTGGAGAACCATCTCCAGGCCGACGGCAGCGTCACCATTCCCGAAGTCCTCCGTCCCTACATGGGCGGTCAGGATACACTGAAAAAAATCTAAAGGAAAGAGGAAAGAAAACATGAAGAAGTTTCTCAGCGAGTTCAAGGCTTTCATCGCCCGGGGCAACGTCCTGGACATGGCCATCGGCGTGATCATCGCCACTTCCTTCGGCAAGATCACCACCGCCCTGGTCAGCAACGTGCTGACCCCCCTGCTGGCCATCATCTTCAACTCCCCCAACACGGACGCTTTGAACTTCACCCTCCGGGCTGCGGAAGTGGCCGCGGACGGCACCGTGGTCAAGGAGGCCATCGTGCTGGGTCTGGGCACCCTGCTGGGCGCCATCATCGACTTCGTGGTGATCGCTTTTGTGATCTTCCTGATCGTGAAGGCCCAGAACGCGGCCCACGCCAAGGCCGAGGCCAAGAAGAAGGCCGAGGAAGAGGCCAAGCCCGCCGAGCCCCCCAAGCCCACCACCGAAGAGCTGCTCACCGAGATCCTGGCCGCTCTGAAGGCAAAGTAAGAAAAACATACCGAAAAGCGGCACCTGGAAGAAATTTCCAGGTGCCGCTTTCTGCTGCCCGGGCGTTCAGACTCCGTACAGGTATTTTTCCAGCATCGTTTTTGCCAGGGACAGGGCCTCGCCGGCCTCTCCGGCCCGCTGGAACAGCCAGTCAAAGGGGGCGCGCTTGCGGTGCATTTCCCCGGCCCGCCAGCGCAGCAGCACCTGCCGGTACTGCTCCCGGGCGCGGGCCACGCTGTCGTCCCAGGAGAGGTAGATCCGCTCGGCGGCGGTCTCGCCGATGCGCCGGAAGTTCTCCCGGGTGGCCTCCGGCGAGAGCAGGGCGGCGGCGATGCTGTCCGCGCTCTCCTCCGTCAGGATGCCCGTCTCCCCGTCGGTGATATCCTCGGCGGCGCAGCTGCCCCGGATCAGCAGACTGCCCAGGGAGCAGGCGGCGGCCTCCCGGACCACCAGACCGTTGGTGTCAAAGGTGGAGGGGAAGAGGAAGAGATCCGCCCGGGTGTACCAAGCCCGGATCTTCTCCCGGTCCCGTTCCGCACCGGGGAAGCGGCACCAGTCGTCCAGCTCCAGCTCCCGGGCGTAGGAGATGACCTCCTCCCGCTCCAGGCCGTCGCCCACGAACACCATGCGGAACTCTCTCCCCTGGGAGCGGACCTGCTGCAGGGCATCCAGGATCAGCCGCAGACCCTTGTACCACATCATCCTCCCCAGGAACAGGTACACCGGCACGTCCCGGGGCAGGTCGTATTTCTCGCTGAGGGCCTCCACGGCCGCCTCATTGGCCCGGCCCCGGGCCAGGTCCACCCCGTTGGGCATGACCACGTACTCTCCCTGGTAGCCCAGGGAGCGGAGGTTGTCCCCGGCGCCCCGGCTGACCACCCAGACCTGATCGCAGGCGGAGATATTGTCCACCAGGAGCTTGATGGCCAGCTCCTGGATCTGAGGGACCTTGATGGCCTCGGCGATGTCGATGTCGAATTTGGTATGGTAGGTCAAAACGATGGGGGCCTGGATCTCCTCCCGGAGAGAGCGGGCCAGGATGGTGGAGGCGATGGGGCAATGGGTGTGGAGCAGGTTGAAGTCCATCCCCTCCAGGGTCTTCACCGTGGCCGGGGAGACGGGGTTCCCCGCCCGATAGCCCACCAGCCGGCTGGTGTCCAGACTGGGGTAGCGGACCACCGGGAAGGGGTAGGCGTCGTCCGCCGCGTCCGGGTAGTCCGGCGTGGCCACGGCGCAGAAATCCCCCTGTCGGTGCAGGGAGAGGCCGTAGTTCACCACCGCGTTGGCCACTCCGTCCACCACCGGCGGGAAGGAATCGTTCAAAAGGCAGACGCGCAGCCCCTCCTCCCGGGGATCGGGGCGCTCCGGCCGCTCCTTCGGCCGGTCGGTCAGCTTGTCCGCCAGGGTCTCCAGCCGCTCCGGCAGCCGGAGGCCGCCGTAAAAACCGGGGCGTTCCCGGCCCTGGAGAAAACACATGGCGTCCTCGTACCCGGCCTGCAGGTTGCGGCGGGCCTGCTCGGCCTCAAAAAGCAGCTCGTTGCCCAGATCGATGCTGGGCTCAATGGTGTAAAGCTCCGTGCCCCGGGGCAGATGGACCGGACGCTCCACCCCCATGCCGTGGACCCGGAGGGCGATGATGTTCCGGTACCCGTTTTCTATAAGGACATGCAGGGGCAGCACATCCGCCACGCCTCCGTCGGTGTAGCGCTTGCCGCCCAGCTTTTCGTTTTTGAAGGCGGGAAAATAGGCGCTGGCCAGGAGCATATCCCAAAGCGTCTCCTCGTCCAGGTCTTTGGCCCGCAGCTCCAGCTCCTTCTGGTCGCTGACGGAGAAGGTGACGAGAAACAGCTCTATGGCGCTTTGGCGGATCGCATCCGCGTCCACGGTGCTGCGGATCAGCTCCCGGAGGGGCGTCACGTCGTAGCCCCCTTCCCGGATCACCGGCAGCAGCTGGGAGGCCGCCTCCTTCACGCTGGGGGAGTGCATCAGCTCCGACATCTGGGCGTCGTCCACATCCATCACCCGGGAATAGGAGATATTCTCCCAGAGCGCCGCGGCCTTGTCCAGATCCCCCATGGCGATCATGGCCCCGTTCAGCGACCCCACGGAGGAGCCGGCCACCGCGTCGATGCGGATGCCCGCCTCCCGCAGCGCCTTCCAGGCCCCGATCTGCCAGGCGCCTCGGGCGCCGCCCCCCTCCAGGGCCAGAGCGTAGGTGATGCCGGGGTCCAGCTTCAGATCCATAGAAAAAAGCCTCCTGTGCAAAACATATAGTAGCGCTTATTTTACCCCGTTTTTGCCGCACATGCAAGGGGCGGAAAAAAGATGGGATACCCGCTGCCGCGGATATCCCATCTTTTTTGAAAAAACAGAGGGTTCAGCCCTTGACCGCGCCGCCGGTGACGCCTTCCACGTAGTATTTCTGCAGGCACATGAACAGGATGGTCACGGGGATGGCCACCAGGATGCCGCCCGCGCAGAAGCGGGTGAAGTAGCCCTGGTAGTCATTGGTCCAGACCCAGCGGGTCATGGCCACGGCCACGTTGTAGCCGCTCTCGTAGCCGAAGGCCACATAGGAGGCGAAGATGTAGTCGCACCAGGGGGCCATGAAGGCCACCAGCGCGGTGTAGATGATGATGGGCTTGGAGATGGGCATGATCATCTGCACCAGGATCTGGGCCCGGGTGGCGCCGTCCAGGATAGCGGCCTCGTCCAGGGCCCGGGGGATGGTGTCAAAGAAGCCCTTGCACACATAGTAGCCCATGCCGGAACTGGCCACGGAGATCAAAATCAGGCCCGGGACCGCGCCCGCCTCCGTGAGGCCCATCTGCTTGAGCAGGAAGTACAGGCAGATCATGGTCAGGAAGCCGGGGAACATGCCCAGCACCAGCCAGATGTTCATCAGCAGCTTGCGCCCCCGGAAGCGCATGCGGCTCAGGGCGTAGCTGACGCAGATGACCACCAGGGTCTGCAGGACGGAGACAAAGATGGCGATGGTCAGGGTGTTGCCGTACCAGCGCAGGAACTTGCTCGCGCCGCTGAAGAGGAACTGGTAATTCACCATGGAGAACTGCTTGGGCACCAGGTAGTTGACCATGCCGCCGCTCTCTCCCCGGAAGCTCTGGAGCACCAGACCCACAAAGGGGAAGAGCCAGACGATGCTGATCAGGATCAGCCCCAGGTAGGCAAAGCCGTTGCCAATCTTTCTTCTTTTCGACATTACTGGAATCCCTCCTCATCTTTCACCGAAGGCAGGACCTTGTTGTACACTACCAGAGAGATGATCGCGGTTACCAGGAAGACCATGATGCCGATCACGGCGGCGATCCGGTAGTTGGAGTCGTTGATGGTCATCTTGTACAGCCAGGTCACCAGCAGGTCGGTGGCGCCGGCGTTGTTGCTCAGGGACATGGACTGGGGTTTGCCCTGGTTCAGGAGGAAGATCACGTTGAAGTTGTTCAGATTCCCGATGAACTGGGTCAGCAGGAAGGGCCCGGTGACGAAGAGCATGTAGGGCAGGGTGATCTTCCGGAAGGTCTGGAAGGCGTTGGCCCCGTCGATCCGGGCGCTCTCATACAGCTCCGCGGGGATGTTCATCAGAAGGCCCGTGACGATCAGCATGGTGTAGGGGATGCCGATCCACAGGTTGATCACGATGATCAAAATGCGGGCGTAGGTGGCGTTGGTCCAGAAGGGGATGGCCGTTTTGATCCAGCCCCATTTGAGCAGATAGGCGTTCACCAGGCCGTCGGCGGCGAACATCTTGCCCACGTACAGCAGGGAGACGAACTGGGGCACCGCGATGGTCATGACCAGGATGGTGCGCCAGAGTTTTTTGAATTTGATGCCCTTTTTGTTGATCAGGATGGCCACGGCCATGCCCAGGAAGTAGGTCAGGAAGGTGGCAAAGAAGGCCCAGATCAGGGTCCAGCCCAGCACATAGAAGAAGGTGCCGCCGAAGCCCTGTCCGCCGATGCCGAACAGCTCCTTGAAGTTCTGCAGGCCCACCCAGGTGAAGAGCTTGGAGGGGGGCTGGTGCGTGGCGTCGTAGTTGGTGAAGGCGATGCAGATCATGAAGATGATGGGCACCACCGTGAAGACAAAGATCCCCAGCACCGGCAGAGCCAGCAGGGTCTTGTCAAAATTCTTGTCCAGCAGGGAGTGGAGGTCGGCGCGGTTGCTGGGCAGGTGCTTGCCTCGGGAGAGCAGATCCTCCGCGTCCCGGTTTCCCCGGAGGTTCAGCCGCCAGAGGAAGATCAGCGCCAGCACGGCCACCACGGTCAAGATGCCCCAGAGCAGGATGAAAAAGCTGTTGTCCCCGTAGACGGTGACCCGGTTTTCCACGTGGGTCTCCACCGTGCCCAGGGTGGTCAGCTTGACCATATAGCCCCAACCGAAGTCAATGATGTAGAAAAGCAGTCCCAGCTCCAGAAGGAGGAACGCGAGACCCCGGACGATCTGCCCGCGGCAGAGCTGGCCGAAGCCCATGATCAGGTAGGAGACCTTGGTTTTCCAGTCTCCGTTGACGAAAGTGGTGCCGATATCCTTCAGATCCGCGCCCAGCCCCTGGAAAAACCGGGCGACGGCGTTTCTTTTTCTTCCCATCGTGTTATCCCCTCTTTCTTTCCGAACGGATGAGGCAGAAGCACATAAGAACGGAGGCAGGGCTGTAAAAGCCCTGCCTCAGCTCAAAAAGCTTACTTCGCGTAGGAAATGCAGGTATCCTGGAAGGTCTGCAGGGCGGCCAGCAGGGCGGCGTCATCGGCGCTGTCGTACTCGCCGGCGATCACGCTGTCACCCAGAGCGGTAGCCAGGCCCCAGTAATCGCCGGGGTACTGGCCCTGGGGGATGGTGAAGGCCAGCTGCTCGCCCAGAGCGGACAGAGCCTCGTCTGCCTGCACGGCGGGATCCGCCTTAGCCTCCACGTTGGAGGGGCCCCAGCCCACCGCGTTGTAGCGGGCGATCTGGACCTCGCCGCTGGCGAGATACAGAGCCAGAGCGTCGCACAGCTCCAGCTTGTCGGCGTCGGTCTGGGGCTTCACGCCCAGCAGTTTGAAGCCGCCGAAGCCGCTCATCTGGGTGGGAGTGCCGTTCACGTCGATGGTGGGCAGCTTGGCGCAGGCGTAGTTATCGCCGAAGAGCTCCTTGGCGGCGCCGGAATCCCAGGTGCCGTCCACGATGGCGGCGCAGTTGGTGGCGTTGGAAACGGAGGAGCCGTTGAAGAAGGCCTTGGATTTGTGCAGGTCGATCATGGCCTTGAGGGCGGCCACGCCCTTGTCAGAGGCATAATCGATGTTGCACTTGGTGAAGGCGCCCGCGTCGTCGGTGTCATAGGTCAGGGTGCAGCCGGCACCGAAGAAGAAGGCGGGCTGGTACCAGCCGGAGTTGATCTCCATGTAGAAGCCCTTGCCCGCGGCCTCGCAGTCGGCGATGATCGCCTCGAGGCTGCTGGGATCGGTGACGACGCTCTTGTCGTAGTACAGGAAGTAGCCGTTGTCGGAGGTCAGGGGGTAGGCGTAGGTGGTGCCGGCCATGGTGGCGGCGGCCACGGAGCCGGCGTCGTTCTCGGCGGCGACGATGGCGGCGTTCTCGTCAGACAGGGGGATCAGAGCGCCGGCGGAGACCAGACGGGCCAGCTGGTCCTGGGCGAAGTTGAAGATGTCCGCGCCCGCGCCCACGTCGGTGAGCATGTTGGAGGCGGCGTCGCCCTCACCCACGGGCTCCACGGACACGGTGTAGCCGGCGTACTGGGGATTGGCTTCCATAAAGGCGGCAATCTGGGCCTTGGTGAAGTCCACGGTGGCCTCAGGCACCCAGACCTTCAGGGCGCCGCCGACGGCAGCGGGGGCTTCCGCCGCGGGAGCGGCCGGAGCGGCAGGAGCTGCGGGAGCTGCGGGAGCGGCGGTGTTCCCTCCGCAGGCAGCCAGCGCAAAGATCATGCATGCGGCCAGGAGAAGACACAGAACTTTTTTCATTTTCGTTTCATCCTTTCTGAGAAAGTTGATTCTATTTCCACGCGCTCAGCGCGGTGAAATACGACGATACAGGACAGATTCTGAGTATAGCGTCCGCTAATCATACTTTATGTGCGTAATTGTAGCACTTTGCACAAGAGGCTTCAACGGGCAGAATGGCAAAATCCTCCCGGCCAAATTTGTGCAGTATAACTGTTGAATCCGAGCAGGATATGAAAGAAAATAGGTGTATTCTACAAAAGCGACAAAAAATGCGAGGGGAGATGCGGAAAATGAGAGAGAGAAAGCGTTGGCAGCGGATTTTGTGCCTGCTTTTTGCGCTGGCCCTGCTGTCCGGCTGCGGGGGAAAGGACGCCCCGGCCGCCGATCCCCGGGACCAGGCTCTGGCGGCGGCCGCCGGCGCCCCGGACGACGGGTTTCGCAGCTGGTATGAGGTGTTCGTCTGGTCCTTTGCCGACAGCGACGGCGACGGCATCGGGGACCTGCGGGGCGTCACGGAGCAGCTGCCCTACATCGCCTCCCTGGGCTGCCGGGGGATCTGGCTCATGCCGGTCATGCCCTCCCCCAGCTACCATAAATACGACGTCACCGACTACTGCGATATAGACCCTCAGTACGGGACCCTGGAGGACTTTCGGGCGCTGGCGGAGGCCGCCCACGGCCTGGGGTTGAAGCTGATCCTGGACCTGCCGGTGAACCACAGCTCCGACCGGCACCCCTGGTTTCTGGCCGCAGCCGCGGACCCGGATTCCCCCTACCGGGCCTATTATAACTGGAGCGACACGCCCCTGCCCGGCTACACGGAGCTGGGGGGCAGCTGGTATGAAAGCCGCTTTGTCAGCTCCATGCCGGATCTGAACCTGGACAACCCGGCGGTAAGGCAGGAGATCGAGACCATCCTGCGCTTCTGGCTCAAAGAGCAGGGGGCGGACGGCTTCCGGCTGGACGCGGTGACCAGCTATTACACCGGGGATCTGGGTCGAAATCAGGCCTTTCTCAACGATCTGGCGGATATGGCCCACGGCATCGACCCGGACTGCTTCCTGGTGGGGGAGGCCTGGGAGGGCCTTTCCCAGCTGGCCCGCTACGCCGAGACCCGGGTGGACAGCTTTTTCTGCTTCCCCATGTCCCAGGCGGAGGGCTATGTCGCCCGCTGCCTGTCTCCGGCCAACCGAAGGCCGGGCAAAAGCTTTGGGGAATACTGCCTGACGCTGGAGCAGGAACTGCCCGGGGAGAGCATCCCCGCCCTTTTCACCGAGAACCACGACACCGGGCGCACCGTGGGCTTCACGGGCCGGACGGACCCGGCCAAGACCAAGATGGCCGGAGGCCTGCTGTGCCTCCTGCGGGGCAGTGTGTTCATCTATTACGGCCAGGAGATCGGCATGGCCGGCAGCGGCGAGGACCCCAACAAGCGCATCGCCATGCTCTGGGGGGACCGGGAGCCCACCGTGCCACCGCCGGGGGCCACCACCCTGGAATACCCCTATCCCTCTGCGGCGGAGCAGGAGCGGGACGAAAACTCCATCCTCAACTATTACCGCGCGGCCCTGACCATCCGCAACAGCTACCCCGCCATCGCCCGGGGGGAGAGCCGCCTGCTGCCCTGTGAGGAGGAGCGGACCTGCCTGCTGGAGCGGCGCTGGGGAGAGGAGCGGCTGCTGCTGGCGGTGAATCCCTCGGCCCAGGACGTCACCCTGCACCTGAGCGGAGAGGCCGGGGACTATGGGACCGTGGGCGCCTTCCTCTGCGCCGACGCGTCCCAGACGGTCGTCCTCCGGCAGAGCTCGCTGACCCTGCCGGCATACTCCTATGCGGTACTGACGCCCTGAAACGAAAAAACCCGTTTCTTTTTCCGGCGGGATGTGATATACTACCCCCTGCATTTTCGCAGGAGGCTGTGAAGCATGAAAAACGCGCCGAAAACCGACAATCTCTTATACCGGGTGGTCCGCTGGCTGATCTGGCTGTTTTTTCCCAAAATGAAGCCGGAGGGAGAGGAAAACCTGCCCGCGGACGAGAGCTGCGTCATCGTGGGAAACCACTGCCAGATGCACGGCCCGGTGTCCTGCGAGATATACTCGCCGGTGGACCGCTATACCTGGTGCGCCGGGGACATGATGGAATGGAAGACGGTCCCCGGCTACGCCTTTCAGGATTTCTGGTCCCAGAAGCCCCGCTGGACCCACCCCTTTTATAAACTGCTCTCCTACATCATCACGCCCCTGGCGGTGCTGCTGTTCAACAACGCCCAGACCGTGGCGGTCTACCACGACGCCCGGGTGCTGTCCACCTTCCGGGACAGCGTGCGGCTGCTCCAGGACGGGAAAAGCCTGGTGATCTTCCCGGAGCACGATGTGAAGGACAACCACATCCTCTATGAGTTCCAGGACCGCTTTGTGGACGTGGCGAAGATGTACTATAAGAAGACCGGGAAGGCCCTGGCCTTCGTGCCGCTGTACATCGCCCCCGCTCTGGGGCGGATGTGCTACGGCGCGCCCATCCGCTTCGACCCCGCCGCTCCCATCGCCGAGGAGCGGCTGCGCATCTGCCGCGCCCTGCGGGATGCGATCACCGCCATGGCGGAGGCTCTGCCGCCCCACACGGTGGTGCCCTATCGGAACATCCCCAGAAAACTCTATCCTACCAATCGGCCGGAGGCAAAGACCCCATGAAAAAACCTCTTGTAGACTACCGGGAATTCCGTTTCTCCCGGTTGAACGAGCCCCGCTTTTCCCATCTCAAGCTGCTGGGCGGCTGGATCTTCTACTTTATCATGTACTTTATCACGGAAAACCTCATCCCCCCGGAGCGGCACCATCTGGTCCACTGGTTCCTGGACGATCGGATCCCCTTCAACGAGTGGTTTCTGCTCTTCTATGTGAGCTGGTACGCGCTGATCGTTTACTGCCTGATCGTCTTTGCTCTTTACGATATCCGGAGCTTCAAGGACCTGCAGAAGTACATCATCGTCACCCAGGTGGTGGCCATGATCATCTATATCCTCTGGCCCTCGGTCCAGGATCTGCGGCCCGCCGTCTTTGCCCGGGACAACCCGCTGACCCGGCTCATGGCCTTCATTTACGGCTTTGACACCCCCACCGGAGTCTGCCCCTCCCTCCATGTGGCCTACACCCTGGGCATCTGCTCGGTCTGGCTGAAAAAGAAGGACGCCTCCCGGGTCTGGAAGGTCGTCCTGGTGATCTGGGGCGCGCTGATCTGCGTGTCCACCGCCTTTGTCAAGCAGCACTCCACCCTGGATATCCTGGCCGCCCTGCCTCTGGGTGCCCTGGCGGAATACCTGGTGTTCCACGGTTTTTTGAAGGAAAAATAAAGCGCTGGCCCGTGAAAATGCGGGCCAGCGCCTTTGTCTTTTATTCTTCCGGGATCTGGGAATTCCGGGCGTTGATCAGCAGGTCGTTGCGGATATCCCAGAGCTTCTGGCTCAGGTCCACATAGTAGCCGTGGGGGTTTTCAAAGCGCTTGACCTCGTCCCACAGGGTGTCCAGCTGCTGGGCGCAGTAGGCGCGGATCTCCTCCAGATCGGGAAGATCGTAGACCAGCTTTCCGCCCCGGAACACCGGCACCAGCAGTTCCCGGGCGCTGAAGTTGGTCAGGGTCTTCCGCTTCCAGGTGTTGTTGGGGTCAAAGATGGTGAGATCCTTCCGGTCGTCCACGGTCTCGTCGCTCAAAGCCAGGTAGTCGGCCAGGGCCTTGCCGTTGTCCCGGCCGTAGAAGCGGTAGATCTTCTTGAAGTGGGGCACAGTGATCTTCTGCACGTTCTCGCTGATCTTGATCTTGGGGACGATCTCCCCGTCGGGCCGCTCCACGGCCACCAGCTTGTACACGCCGCCGAACACGGGCTCGCTCCGGGCGGTGATCAGCCGCTCGCCCACGCCGAAGGAGTCGATGCTGGCGCCCTGCTGCAGCAGGTCCTTGATCAGATACTCGTCCAGGGAGTTGGAGCAGGTGATGGTGCATTCCGTCCAGCCCGCCTCGTCCAGCATCTTCCGGGCCTGCTGGGTGAGATAGGCCATGTCGCCGCTGTCCAGCCGGATGCCGCACTTTTTGATGCCCAGGGGCTTCAACACCTCGTTGAAGGCCCGGATGGCGTTGGGGACGCCGGATTTGAGGGTGTTGTAGGTGTCCACCAGCAGCACCGCGTTGGTGGGGTAGAGCCGGCAGTAGGAACGGAAGGCCTCATACTCGCTGTCGTGCATCTGCACCCAGGAGTGGGCCATGGTGCCCAGAGCCTTCACGCCGTAGAGCTGGTCGGAGATGGTGCAGGCGGTGCCGGAGCAGCCGGCGATGTAGGCGGCCCGGGCGCCCAGGATGGCGGCGTCCGCGCCCTGGGCCCGGCGGGAGCCGAACTCCATCACGGGCCGGCCCTTGGCGGCCCGGACGATCCGGCTGGCCTTGGTGGCGATCAGGGACTGGTGGTTCACCGCCAGCAGCAGGAAGGTCTCCACCAGCTGGGCCTGGATGGCGGGGGCCCGGACGGTGATCAGAGGCTCCCGGGGGAAGACGGGGGTGCCCTCCGGCACGGCCCAGATATCCCCGGTGAAGCGGAAGTTGCGCAGATAGTCCAAAAACTCCTCGCAGAAAATGCCCCGGCCCCGGAGGTAGTCGATGTCCTCCGGATCGAAGTGGAGGCCGGAGATGTAGTCCACCACCTGCTCCAGACCGGCGGCGATGGCGTAGCCGCCTCCGTCCGGGACCTGGCGGAAGAACAGGTCAAAATAGCAGATCTTGTCACCGTAGTCGGTGCGTAAATAGCCGTTGCCCATGGTCAGCTCATAAAAATCACAGAGCATGGAGAGATTCTGTTTGCTGCGGACATCCATCGTAAAGCGCCTCCTGTGCGTTGCATTCTTGGGAGTTATTATATACCCCTCGTCCGCGTAAGGCAAGAAAAAACACCGCATTGACAGCGGCGGGGAAAAGGAATACAGTATAGAGTAGCTGGTAAAAATACCCAATCCCGGGAAAGGAGGCGCATGCCGTGGACGCGGAGGAGATCGTTTATTGGGAAGGCGAGGACATGACCTGGTCGGATGCCCAGGCTCCCCGTCTGCGCGCGCTGGCCCCGGGAAGGTGCATGGTATTCGCCGTCTGGTCCCAGATCCAGCCGGAGGAGGACCGCTATGACCGGGACGCCCTGAGCGGCTCCGGGAAAAACTGATGCGCACCATCTCTCTGGGGGCGGAGCCGGTGCTCTGCCTCTGCCGCTGGGAGGCCCCGGACTGGTTCCTGGCCATGGGCGGCTGGGAGCGGGAGGACAATCTGCGCTGCTTCCTGCGCTATGTCAGCCGGGTAGTGCGCTCCGTGGGCCACCTGGTCCGGGAGTATATCACCTTTTTCGCCCCCAACCGGGAGGCCTGGAACAGCGGCGCGGTGCTGTCCCTCCCCCGGCGGACCCGAGTGCTGTCCCACATGGCCTGCGACCATGTGCGGGCCTATCGGCTGATCCGGGATCTGCGGGAGCAGCGGGGCTGGGGCGACACCCGGATCGGCATGGTGCTGCGTATGGCGCCGCAGCGGGAGCTGCGCCGGGGCCTGCTGCCCATGACCGGCCGGCTGAACGAGCAGATCTATGAATCCCTGACCATCCGGGCCATGGTGCTGGGGGAATTCCGCCCGCCGCTCCGGAACGTGCTCCGGATCCAGCGGGGCCAGTGGTGCGACTTCGTGGCCATCCACTGCCGGCCGGGGGTGGAGGAGATCTGTCTGCGCAAGGCCGGAGAGATCGTAGATACGCCCCTGCTGCTGATGCGGCGGGGCGAGACCTGAAAACGGGAGGCGAAGGCGCCTCCCGTTTTGCCGTCCCGACCCGGGAAAAGGGCTTGACGGGCGTGATATAATATACTTTTGTAAATAGTAATACGGAAAGGATCCTATCCATGACAAAAGTAGATGTATATTCCGGCTTCCTCGGCGCCGGAAAAACCACTCTGATCAAAAAGCTTCTCAAGGAGGCCTATGCCGGAGAGCAGGTGGTCCTCATCGAGAACGAGTTCGGCGAGATCGGCATCGACGGCGGCTTCATGCAGGAGGCGGGCATCCAGGTGCGGGAGATGAACTCCGGCTGCATCTGCTGCTCTCTGACCGGCGACTTCCGCCTGGCCCTCCGGGAGGTCATCGACCGCTACCACCCCGACCGCATCCTGATCGAGCCCTCCGGCGTGGGCAAGCTCTCCGACATCGTCACCGCGGTGGAGCAGGTGGGCGACGACATCCAGATCAACGCCCTGGGCACCGTGGTGGACGCGGGCAAAGCCAAAATGTATATGCGCAACTTCGGCGAATTCTTCAATAACCAGGTGGAGAGCGCCGGCTGCATCGTGCTCTCCCGCAGCCAGAACGTGAAGAGCGAGAAGCTGGCCGAGTGTGTGAAGCTCCTGCGGGAGAAAAATCCCGGCGCGGTGATCATCACCACTCCCTGGGACGAGCTGAGCGGCGAGCAGATCCTGTCCGCCCTGGAGCGGCGGGACACCCTCTCTGCCGCCCTGGAGAGCATCGAGCGCGAGCATGAGGAGGACGAGGAGTGCGACGATCCGGAGTGCGAGTGCCATCATCACCATCATGATCATGACCATGAGCATGAGGAGCATGAGCATCATCATGAGCATGAGGAGCACGACCACGACGATCATGATCATGACGAGCACGATCATGACCATGAGCATGAGGAGCACGACCACGAGCAC
>JAFYAQ010000001.1 GCA_017540645.1 Oscillospiraceae bacterium | reverse complement strand
TTACACGCGATATCGCGGGGTAGAGCAGTTGGTAGCTCGTCGGGCTCATAACCCGGAGGTCGTTGGTTCAAGTCCTTCCCCCGCAACCACTAAAAACACAGTCCACCATCCGGGGGGCTGTGTTTTTTGCCGTTATGGAGAAGAAGATGTGCCGATTCTCCCCGGGTTATGAGACCGACGAGCGGAGCTCGTTGGGAAAAGCGGGGCTGCGCCGCCGGGGGCGGATGCAGCAGCCTCGCTTTTTCCGCAGCCGCGCCGTTTGCGGGCAGGTCAGGGCGCCTGCCCGCAAACGGCAAATGCGGCAAGGCGGCGCGAAGCGATAACCCGGAGGTCGTTGGTTCAAGTCCTTCCCCCGCAACCACGTTAGTACCCAAGCTATGATACAATAGCTTGGGTACTTTTTAATTATTTCTCTCGAAAAAAACCTTATATCAAGCGTTATAGCGAGGCGGAGGGTGCAAATATGCATCTTCCGGCCTCGCTATTTTAGCTTCTTCTAGGTTGTCGGTTCCAGGAGCCCTTGGAGAAATGCACCCTCCCCCCTTAACCTTTTAATGAATTAGAATAATTGAAAGGTTTCATCGGTCTACGTCCTCGCTGGAGCACCGTAATTCTGTTGTGTCGAAAAAGCTTTCCGCGATCCCATCCAGTTGGTCTGCAATCCCCCTAAAACTACAATTCAAATCCAGTATACGTATTCCGAGTTTGATGCTGCATGGGCTTGTGCCTCACTACTACACGTCCCAAAAGCAGAGATGAATAATGTGTTTTCCAAAATATCTAAAGCTCTAAAACCTGGTGGTGTGTTTTATGCTTCTTTTAAGTATGGTAGTAAAGAGCGAGAAGTAGGGGGCAGATGTTTTTCAGATTATACAGAAAACGACCTGCAAGAACTGACGAGATGTTCACAAGAGTTAAGTCTCGTTGAGTACTGGATTTCTCCTGATGTTCGTCCTGATCGCGCGGATGAAAAGTGGTTGAATATTATTTGGCGGAAAAACTAGAAAGATATAAGCGCCTAGGTGATTTCCCTAGGCGCTTATATCGTTTTGTGGTTGTTGCGGGAAAGGATTATTGCATCGTGCTCAGATCTTTAACATTTTCTTCGATCTTCCCGTTCTTTCTGTAAATCCTTTGGCGAACTACACTACTTGGCAGATTGGAAACTCGATATGATACCCTTATTGCTGGATTTGGTCCTTTACTAATTCCGCGTGAGACTATGTCAACAAAGAAAGATTTAAAACGTCCCTGCATCTTGACATAGTTATTTATGTCACGCAATGATCCCTCACGTATAATCATATAATTGCTGATGCTGTCCGCGGTTACCTCCACATATATCTGGTCATCATTAATACTAACCTGGCTGCTTTTCCCGTATTCGTCCTGAATCGTCTCTTTGATTTTGCTAAGTGGTTTATAACCGAAAAGACTGTCGACATAGTTTATCTCTGCCATGAGATTGGCCTGTGCTGAACGAACGGCAAGCATATCAACTGCCAGCACAACTTTTTGCAAATACCCTTGCGTTCGAAACAATTCATCCTGCGCGATGCTGGCAAGCAATTGTTTATTAGCATTGTCAATTCTCCGGTCTCTATCCTTAGCATTGAGTAAGTGATTGATGATAATGGTGAGGAACGTAAGTGCAATGAGATTATCAGAAGTTTCGTCTAAAACTCTCATTTTTTTGATGCTCAGGAGGAGTTTCGTTTTTGCCTCAGCGGCAAACAATGGCCCTATGAGCATTTCTTCAGGTTCTTTCCCAGAGAAAACAGTATATTTATCAAAGATTTCAAAAAAGGCCAGCATTACTGAATAGAACCGTTCCGGATCAACCTTGGATTGATAATCCGGGTTCATTAGCTTTTTGTATTGTGCTTTTACAAATCTAATAAAGCTCTGGTCCTGATCTAGATTTACATGAGTTGGTTCGACAGGAGGAAGAGTACTGCCATTTCCTGTCTTTCCATGAGCCATTTGCGATGCCGTTGTAATCCAGTTTGAAAAACTATCACGGAAGACGGCCTCAATATGTCGAATTCGGCCAATAATTTTGTGCTGCCGAATGATGTCAATCGAAGGTGGGATATAATCAATTATTCCGTCATCGTCGTCATTGTTTTCTGGATCAAGTTCCACTACATTCCGTTGAAAATGCCTTTCGATTTCTGCTTCTCTCAATATCCCTTCGACACTCAGTGAGTACGCTGAGAGCAAAGCATATCTATCCTGCAGATATTTGTCATCAGCAGAATCTATCTCAAAGGTGAAAATACCACCCGTTTCATCAGGCAAACGAAATAGATCTAAATAGTCCTTGTATAAAACCCAGCATTTCACCTCTTCTTTTCCCATGTCTGAGGAAAAAGAGACAGAAAAGACTTCCGGCAATCCAGAAAGCAGATCTGGGTCAATTGTCACCTCAATCCTATTATTGCCTATGGTAAATGGAAGCATGGTCTCGCTGATAAAGACAGAAAGCTGTTGCGGGGCCTTGCTATAGCCAAAGAAAAGCTTGGTTTCGGATTTACTAGTTGTTCCATACATAAAATGAATGGTCGGATACGCTACGGGTTCGTCGTTCAGATTATCACATGTGAGTTCAGTCGCATCTTCAATAAATCCATCAAAGAAGCCCTCAAATTCCGCTGGTTCTCCGACCTCAAGAATATCACACTCTATGTTTCCACCTGTTCTGTAAGAAAGCGAAAGAGCGCTTTTGGTGCAGTTTGCGCTGCCATAAAGGATATATGATTTATCTGCACACCTAAATCGAAAGACCTTGCCATGGTAGAAACTATCACACTCATATGATTTTCCATCATTCACCGACACTAATCCACGGTATGGCTTGATGGTGAATCGTCTGTCAGCTGTTTTCCACATCGGGAAACGGCTTTTCCCGTTTTGCAGCCATATTTTTATGGATGCATTTTGATATCTGTTGATTAGTTCTTCGACTACACTAAGCGAATTATCATAATAAGGCACTGCGATGTCGATTGACTCTGTTGTTTGTACGACTCTCTGTATTTGATCAAGAATTGGCTCGTCAATGTTGTCCATCAGAAACATTGACTGGTTAACATTGGTTTTCCCGTAATAAGGAAGCTGCCGGATATCTGTGAAGAGATTTTCATCAAGGCCGTACGAGAGTTTATCAAGTTTCTCAAATAGTGTTATCGCCTGAGAGATAACTTTAAGGTTTTCTGGATGATTAGCATCATAAACATACTCGTTCACGATTTCATTATTAATGCAGATTCCGCTTGTAGTCAGGTTCGCACTTGAAACATAAAGCTTGGCAATGTTTTGCCCGAGAAGAAGAAGCAGTTTTGGATGAAAAGCAGCATCCATTCGTATTGGGTTCACTACATAACGTTTCCCGATGAAACTGTCTTTCGCGTTTTCAAGTGCTGCGACTAGTTGCTTTCCATCGACAAAAACGGAGACGGTTTTAACACCGTTGCTAAGGAGACTGTTAAGAATAAAGCTTTCGAAAAAACCAATTTCAAAGTTGTAGGTTGTCAATAGAGCATATTGGTATTTGTTTGACGCTCTTATGCCCTTAAGATAATCCAAACTTTCCATAGTCACACCAGCATATCAAGGTCTTTCATCACATGTATTAGCTGCATCATTCGGTTTCCTGTGAAATCAGGGAAAGAAATGTTTTTTTGATAGTATTTTCCGTCGATTTTTTCGATGAAATAACCATCACGTCCATCGACCAGTTTCCGAAACGCAACCTCTTCATGACGTCTGACAACCCAATTAATCATTATGTATATCAGCAGTTCTATAACCGGAGACTGCTTGTATCTTTCAACGAGACGAATATACTCTACAATGGAAATGTTGTCTCCGACAGAAAGATAGTAAGGATCAACATCGCGCCGAGAACTGAACCGCTTATATATTGAAAACAACACTTTCAGAGCATTCTCAAGGTTTTTAGAAACAGTTCTTGCGCCTCTGGCTCCTTCCGAAATGATTCTTTCTCTTTCAGCATACCCTATCTCTGCATCCAACAAGAAACTGTCAACGGGGGTGGTGAGATCAATCGTCCACTTTGCGTCGGTAATACAGGTGTTGATCCATGTATTCAAATCCATTGGGACAGTCAATTCCATAAGCATGTACTTCCATATCAGCTCAATACAGATGGTAAAATACTGCCGTCCTATGACTGCCTCCCAAGCAGTGGAAATCCCCTGGAGGTTTTCGGGTAAACTCGCTTTTTCTTCTTTTCCAGGAGCAAAACGATCGTAGAGGATTTCTCTTATCTGCGCTGCGCTGATTGCCCCTGCGTCGTACTGCGGCATAAACGACAACAAATAATCCTTCGTCAAAATCAAAGTCCTGTTGTCAAACAATGCATTTCTTGTAGCTTCAAAGAATGAGTCTCGGAGAAGCTTTTTGCATTCATCCATCCCGTTCATATCCAAACTTAGCGCTTTCCCAAGCTCTTCCAGAACAGGTCTGGGCACTGGAATATCATGTAGCCTGTAAGAACGATAATACTCAGTATCTTTGATTTTGTTTTCAAATGCGACTGCGAGTGGGACTCCTTTCTTCTCCGTAATCTTTGCAAAAGGCAGAGCGTGGCCATCATTATCGACGCTTGTTACAAAACCGAGCGTTCCGCATCCGGACATAAAATACTGCATCCCTCCATATGGAGAAATGAAGTAATCGCGATTGTAAGGGTATGGACCTAATGGGTTCTTTGCCAAATCGATCGAACAGTTATCCTTACCAACAAGATTGTCCCTGTCGGAGTCTTCAGTGAGCAAATTTGCAAGGACGAAGAAATAATCGTTACGCTTCAGAAAGTTCTTTTCAAAATCCGAATCACTTCTTTTGCTTGTTTTGTAATTCATCCAATAATCATAATAATTCCAAACAGCAAACGCCCAATAGAACGGCCGCGGTGTTACTGTAGTAATGACAGGGCAGAGCTCAGCCTGAAATGAAGCTCCGGCTGCACTAATACCCAGATTATCCCTGGTCGTGAAATTTCTCTTTGTATAATTTATTTTCGGCCCTTTTGACATATCTGATCCTCGTAGTCACGCGCGTGTGTTTCCCGAATACTCTCTTCTCCACTAAGTACATCAAATACAAAACCAAGCAGAATTATTATACCATACCTTGCTATGAAACGTGAATAACTGTTTTATATTCACGCCGAGCTTTCATTAGAGTTTGTGTTCATTATCACAGATCCCAAATTACTACCCTAATTAGGATTATACCTTGGCAAATTCTGAGGAACAACGTCCAATTGGATGTATTCGGCAAAAAAAGAAGGGTGCAGATATGGTTTACATAATCTGCACCCACTTTGCACCCACCCCCGTTTGGAGGTGAGAAACGCCGAATTGTATGATTACCGGTGTCCTAACGCACTAAAAACACAGTCCACCATACGGTGGGCTGTGTTTTTTGCCGTTATGGAGAAGAAGATGTGCCGATTCTCCCCGGGTTATGAGACCGACGAGCGGAGCTCGTTGGGAAAAGCGGGGCTGCGCCGCCGGGGGCGGATGCAGCAAAGCCGCCGTCCCCGTAGCGGTCGAAAAATGCACGTCGGCGCCGTCCGGCGCAGCAGGTTTCGCCTCACCGCAAGGCTGCTCGGATAGATAGTTTATAACATAAAGAATCCGGCGGACAGCACGACGGGGGATCGGTATTACAGGCCGCAGATGCGGTCGATCTTTTGCAGTTCTTCCTCTGTAAAACGGGTGTTGTTGAGCGCCTGCAGATTGTCCAAAACCTGCTCCGGCTTTGACGCTCCGACCAGCACGCTGGCCACGGCACCGTCCCGGAGGATCCAGGCCAGGGCCATCTGTGCCAGACTCTGCCCGCGTTCCGCCGCCAGGGCATTGAGCTCGCAGATCTGCCGCAGACGATCCTCGGTCAACGCGGATTCCTGGAGGAAGCGCGCGTCGGTGCGGATCCGGCTGTCTGCCGGGATCCCGTGTAGATAGCGGTCCGTCAGCAGGCCCTGGGCCAGGGGACTGAAGGCAATGATGCCCTTGCCCAGCTTCCTTGCCGTCTCCTTCAGCCCGTTGCGCTCGATGCTGCGGTCAAAGATGGAGTAGCGGTTCTGGTTGATCACAAAGGGAACATGCAGCTCGTCCAGGATCATAGCCGCCTGTGCCAGATGCTCTCCGTCATAGTTGGACAGCCCCGCATAGATCGCCTTGCCGGAGCGCACCGCCTGCTCGAGAGCCAGCATCGTCTCCTCCAGCGGCGTTTCCGGGTCCATCCGGTGGTGATAGAAGATATCCACATACTCCAATCCCAGACGCTTGAGACTCTGATCCAGGCTGGAGAGCATGTGCTTGCGGCTGCCCCATTCACCGTAGGGGCCGTCCCACATCAGATAGCCGGCCTTGGTTGTGATGGTCAGCTCATCCCGGTAAGGGCGAAAGTTCTCCTTAAGGATCCGGCCCAGATGGATCTCGGCGCTACCCGGTTCCGGACCATAGTTGTTGGCCAGATCGAAATGCGTGATGCCGTGATCAAAGGCCGTGAAACAGATCTGCTCCATGGTTTTGAAGCAGCCTGTGTCCCCAAAGTTGTGCCAGAAGCCCAGGGATATGCCCGGAAGCTTCAGCCCGCTGCGGCCGCAGCGGAAATAGCGCATCGTATCGTAGCGGGTTTTGGACGCAGTATACATGGATGATATCTCCTGAGCGTTAGTTAAGGCGCGCACGTTTCAGAAGCGCCTCCCAGTTCCTTTGGCGTCAGTACTTTTGCTCCAGCAGTTCCGGCGGGATCTTCCGGTCTCGATAGTAATACACCCGGTCCCGGTCACTGACCGGCCGGAGCACGCGGCAGGGGCAGCCTGCCGCCACCATGCAGGAGGGGATATCCCCTGTGACGACGCTGCCCGCGCCGATCACCGTATGATCTCCGATGGTCACGCCGGGAAGGAGGATCGCGCCCGCGCCGAGCCAGCAGTTGCGCCCGATGGATACCGGCAGATTATATTGATAGCCCTCCTGCCGAAGCTGCGGCAGCACGGGATGACCGGCCGTGGCGATGGTCACATTGGGGCCGATCATGGTGTAATCTCCGATATAAATGTGGGTATCGTCTACCAGGGTCAGATTGAAATTGGCCCAGACGTTCCGTCCCAGATGCACATGAGCGCCGCCCCAGTTGGCATGAAAAGGCGCCTCGATATAGCTTTCTTCCCCACACTCCGCCAGCATCTGCCGCAGCAGGGCCATGCGTTTTTCCGTCTCCGAGGGGCGGGTAGCGTTGTAGTCATACATCAGCTCCTGGCGCTTGACCTGCTCCTCGGTGATGGACGGGTCCAGGGGCAGATACAGCGCTCCGCTGTGCAGAATATCCAGTGCAGACACGGTCTTCTTGGGGGCAAAGGCGCAGAATCCCTTTTCCATCTTTTTATGGATATCCCTCAGCGCCTGGGACAGCTCGGCCATGCTGATGGGCTTGAGCAGATAAGCGATCACATCGCTCTCAATGGCGCTTTGAGCATATTCAAAATCGTCATAGCCGGACAGGAAGGCCACCTGGATCAGCGGCTGCAGTTCCCGCACCTGACGCGCCAGTGCGGTGCCGGTAATGAAGGGCATCTGGATGTCCGTCAGCAGCAGATCGGGCTGCAGCTGTTCCACCAGCTGCAGCGCGTCAAGGCCGTTGTCGGCGCTGCCCACCAGGCGAAAGCCGAGCTCCTCCCAGCGGATCATGCCGCACACGGCGTCGCGCAGCTCCACCTCATCATCCGCGACAATGATCGTAAAAAGCGGATCCTTCATATGCCTCACCTCAACTTTCAGTATACAAAGAGCTAAATTGTTTGTAAAGGCGCAGAAAAGCTCTTTTCAACCGGAGGAAAGAGAACTATAATCAAATCAAGCAATGCAAAAAAACAGGAGGCTGCCATGGATCTCGCTGAACGGATCATAGTATCCCGGGAATATCTTTCCTGTTTTGACTATGATCATTATCCTTCCTGTTTTCAAGCCTTTGAAGCGGGATGCGTTCCTTTTTTTGAGACGCTGGAGGCTGCCGGACCGGAACAGGCCGCTGTCGGACTGATGGAAGCGCTGGAGCGGCGTCGGGCAGCACTTCCCGGCCGGGAGCAGAAGCTCGCCGCGGAGGAGGAGAAGCGGGTCCTGGCGTTGTTCCTGTCTCCCGCCGCTGCCCGTTGGGGCGGCCTCGCCGTATCGTTCGCGGAAGAGCTGAACCGGAAATGGAACGCGCGCTATCCCCGAAACACCTATCTGGTCAGCACCTATGAGGCGATCATGAAAGGCTTTGATTCCAACCTTCTGGGACTGCCCCTTCGGAAATCCAAAAGGAAAGGCTGAAGCGAGCCATATATTCACTTTTTTATTGCTGCATTGCTGCTTAAAGATTTTGGGTATGAAAAACCCCGGAAGCCTGTGCTTCCGGGGTTTTGGCTGTAAGAATGAGGATTTGCGTTTAATCTGTCGGTTCTTCGACACCGTAGAAGCCCCGTTTATTCAGCGGGTCATTATACCAGGCTTTGCACACGATAGAGAGAATAACAGGCACGACGGTCAACGCCAGGCAGACTGCCACCACGGTCCAACCTCTTCCGCTCAACAGAGCAATAGGAATCAGAGACCAGGAGAAGATATCAATAAAGCTAGACCAGGGAGACAATGCGACATCCTCCAGGGTAAGGGATTTATTATCGGGGTCAACAATCCGCAACAGAACGAAGCCAATGGCGAAAATACCGGTATTATAGCCATAGCAGAACAGATAGTGTTCAAACCAGCTCTTCTTGACCATTTTGTAGCCAAGCCAGAAGGTAACCAGGAGCGCGAAAAAGCCGGCCAGAGTCAGAAGGATGATGGGAAGGGCGTATTGCAGAACGACCGATGTATTTACACGGGCAATACCGAAGAAAACAAGGTAATCCGTACATGTACCGGCTACGCGGGAATTGACTCTTTTGTCCATGTGCTTGTAAATTCCTGTTTTGCGCATTAAGAGGAAGAACAGCAGAGCCACACAGAAGATAATGGTATAGTCAGGAATGGATGAGGAAATATAAGGGCGGATAACAAAAGTGTTCAGCGCATAGCCGCCGCCGGTAACCATCAGAATGAGAGACAGGTGATAGCACAGGGAATCAAGGGAAACAGAGGAGATCGTGTCATTCCCCATGGGCTTCATGTTTTCCGGAGACACAAGGCCCGTTTTAAGATCGCCAGATACATAGGAGAAATCCTTGATATAGCCGGTCCATCCCTTTTTGGTGGCGAGCTTTATCTGTGCCAGACCTCCGAATACGCCGACAAGGATGCCGATGGTTGCCATGGTCATACCCAAGTCACCGGCTTCGGTCCAGCCCAAATTAGAAAAGGTTTTTGCCACGGCAGCAGCGGTTCCGTGACCACCGTTGAAACCAGCAGCAAGAAGCAAGCCAAAACCATCACTGATTCCGGGAACCAGCCACTTGATGATGGAAATGCCCGCTGCAATACCAATTGCATATTGAAGCATGCAGAGAGCAAAACGGTAGCAAGAAAAGCCGACGATACGCTCAAACGTTTCTCTGCCCTGCCCCTTTCCGGTTCCGCCGCTAAAACCGTTGATGCCGATGACAGCATAAATAATCAAGATGAGAAGACTGGTGTATTCGCCGGCCGCATCAGAAAAGCTGATGACTTTGAGGAAGCGCTGGCCTAAAAAAAGGCCAAGGAAACCCGCGATCATACTGGCAGGAATAAAGAATTTCTGGAAAAAACGAACTTTTGATCGGATCAACTGTCCAATTAAAATCAACACCGAAGCTATCGCAAAGTCAGTCAAAACTCCATAAATATCCATTGTTTGCTCCTTTCCCAATCATTTGATCCCTTTGAGTTACCGTTTGCTCTGATACCAATTGGCAATAATCGCAATGGAGAGCCTTGCAATGTTTATCAGGTTTTCCACGCTGATATGCTCATTGAAACTATGAATCTCCCGCTGACCGTTACCCATGGTTATGCAGTTCAAGCCCAACATGCGCAAGTAATTGGTGTCAGCACCGCCCAAGGTTTGACCTTCGGTATAGGGCAGGCCAAGATGGCTTATCGCGCCTCTGCACACCTGGTAAAGGGGGTCTTCGCTGCTTATCTCGTAGCCTTGATAACCATGCTGGATATTTACCTCAGCTGAGCCGCCGCATTTTTCAGCCTCCTCCTGAGAAACCTTTTCCATGAGGGCAAGCTGCTGATCCAACAACTCACGACGATAAGAGCGCACCTGCCCGCTCATGTGCAAAGTGCCCGGAATGACGGAAGCAAACTCACCGCCCTCCATTACACCAATCAGCGCAACCGTATCACCATTATCCAGATTGCCCAGATTCATCCGACGGAAGGCTTCCGTACCCATCACAAAGGCATTTGGATTTATGGGATCATTGGCAATGTGTCCGGCCGCTGATCCTTGGGGCATGCAGAAGACAATATCTATGGAGGAACGAAATCCTCCTCGACGCAGAATATATCCTACATCGCCTTTGCTTTCATCGAAAACAACACCATTTCGGCTTCTGACCAATGACAGGTCGAGATTTTGCGCTCCCAACAGGCCATGCTGCTCATTTACCGTGATTATTAGTTCAATGGGACCACACGGCATATTCGTGTCCTGGATAGCCTTAATCGCATCGATATAGGCAGCCAAGGCAGAGCGGTCATCGGCGCCCAGAATGGTAGTTCCATCACTGTAAATAGCGCCGTCCCTTATCACGGGGTGAAGGTCTTTCGTAGTCATAATAGTGTCAAGATGACCAGACAAAAAGATCGGCTCCGCCAAGGGGTCTGTTCCTTCCCAATAAGCAATCAGATTTCCGCAGTTGCCATTAAAGGCTTCTCCAGCCTTGTCGTATTGGACGGAAAAACCCATTCCTTTTAATATTTGCTCATATTCCCGAGCCAAAAGGATTTCGTCTCCGCCAACCGCATGGATTTTTGCAAGTTTCAAAAAAGTCTGTATTTGTTCATCCTGTTTTAGAGCAGCAAGAGCTTTTTCCATTGCATTCACTTTCTCACCTCCTTAATTCTTTTTGGGGATAGTAATGTGTTTTATAGCAGTACCTCCTTCCTAAATTATTATTTTAGAAATATATGGGGAAGTAAAGGCCCTCAGCGCAGAAGTGTAGGTCAAAGTGAAATCTATAATACCGCCCACTTGGTAAGCCTGTGTACTATCAGTAATGTCCAATACTAAGTGGTCACCGCTGGCACCTAATACCTGTACCCCTCGATCCAACGGAACAAGATAATCAGGATCAATATCCTGTTTACCAACTGCACAGATAGCTTTTAGTCGATTTCCTTTATCGACAAAGCTGGGAGAAACCCCCTTGGCGTTATGCCCCACGCGGCCCCAAGGAATAGAAGGCTTCTCCTTACATTCCACAATTTCTGCCTGCAGAGTAAATGCATCGTGGAAAGTGTTAGGTAGATAAGTATAGCCTGTTCGTTCTCGGCCAAAAAGAATTCCTTCACCGAGTCGGAGAGTTTGTACTTCCGGAGGAATCTTTCCGTCCAACATCAGTTGGATTGTAGCGGAGTTTCCGCCACTGATTATAGGTTCATTTTCACAATAGGGAGCAATACGTTTTGCCAACCATACCAACTCAGCCATTTTCTCGGAGTCAGGTTGTACATAAGAAAAGCAAGTTAGATTGGTCCCAATACCGTATAGCTCTACATGTTTCTTGGCGGCGATTCCTTTTGCAACGTCCACCAATCTGTCATAGTCGACATATCCCTCACGGATATCTCCCAAATCTGCCATAAGTATTATTTTGTGCTTTTTTCCCAGGATCGCTGCGGCTCGGTCGAATGCGTCAATTGTGGCGGACTCTGAATGCAGCGACACATCAGCAAACTGTACCGCCTCAGTAGCCTCGCTGATCATGGGAATACGTATCAACCACTTCTGAGCCGGCAGTTCTGTCATTCTCTGAAGGTTCTGGACCCTTGAATCGCCCAACATCGTGATTCCGCTCTCGATGAAGCATCGGGCTATCTGAGGATCCCCACAAAAACATTTGGTGATGCCAGTGATACGGATATCGTGCTGCGCACAAATATCTCGTAAAACGCTCGCATTATGCATTATTTTTGAACTGCTGATCAACAGGCGTGGAAACAATATAATCGCCTCCAAAAAATAACCTACATTTTCGATTACTGCATCGGGCTTTTTCAAAAACGGTTATGCTCTGCTGCCAGTGGGAGGGGGTAACAAGAATATGTCCTTTTTCTGTCAAAAACGATCGCGGGCAAGTTGAGGATAATGTTTTTTACCGTTACCCACAGCTTGCCCACAACAGCTTATTATGAGACAGATTTCCTTGCCCATGGAATGAAGCATCGGAACCTGCCGATCGCCCTTATCCAGCCTTTTGGATTATTATAATTAAAAATCGAATAAAGTGGAAATATATAAACCATCTTGAATGTCATATGCATTTTATATAGATAATTTATATATATTTACAGAGGTATATATAGATATTTTTTTAATATTTGACATATTAGAGCCGCTATCTTAATATATAAGGGGGTTGGAAGGGTGAAGCATGAAGGAGGAAGTGGCTAGATCATGACAATGAAAGATATTGAGTATATCATTGAGATTGCCGAAGCAAAATCTATTAGCAAGGCAGCTCAAAATCTATATATATCCCAGCCAGATCTCAGCGTGTCCATCCGGTCAATCGAGCAGGAGTTGGGGAACGATTTATTTATTCGTACAAAAAGAGGCATAGAGGTAACGGATTTTGGTTACCAGGTGCTGGACTGCTTCTATCCTATCTACAACCAGTTTCTGCAGGTGCAGGAGACCTGTCACTCGATCGCTCTAAAGGAGCGGCAGCGGTTTTCTGTTTCTTCCGTTTCCTTAAAATTTGTCAATAATGTGTTTTTAAAAATGTATGAGAACTATGCGGATGAGAAGGTGAGCTTCAATTATCTGGAAGGTACCACCTCTGGCGTCATCGAAAATGTCGTGTCGCAGCGGGCGGAAATTGGGATCATCATTTTTTCTTCTTTCCAGCAAATGTACTATCAGCGCCTTCTTCGGCACAAGGGCCTGCAGTACGGCAAGCTTTCCACGGAACCTCCGCATATTATCATAAGTTCCAAGAATCCATTCTATAACAAGGATATCGCGGATATTGACATCAAAGAAATGGCATCCTTTCCATTTATTGCCTCCTATAGTGACTCGTTATATAATTTTTCTGATGGCGCGCCATTGGCCGCCGAGGTCAGCCAGTTGATGCGCTCCTGTAACGTCTTCGTGTCTAACCGCGCCTGCCTATATGATTTTTTACATAATACGAATGGCTACAGCATTTCCAGCAATAACGCAAATACATATAAGCAGAACCCTGCCTACGCCAATATCAAGGCTATTCCCATAAGAAACCCCAAGTTCACCTTTGAGATCGGATGGATCAAGCTGGAAAGATTCCAACTGAGTCAAATGGCAGAGGTATTTCTGCAGGAAATCATCAAACTGATGAACGGCAACGAGTGAAGGGCTGCTTTTCCAGTTGTCTGTTTGCCGGTAAGCGTGGGTTTGTCATACGGGTAGATTTTTAATTCAGGCAGTCCTTTTGCTCCGCTGTCGGTTCAGACAGCACAAGCGCTTTCCATAACCTTTTATGCTTTAGGAGGAGCGAATCTCGAAAAGAAGAAGGGCGCACATTCTCTGTGCACATGTCATTTTCCTGGAGGATCCTTAAAATGGCCAGAACAGCTCAAGATATCATCAAACTCATTGAGGCCGATAATATCAAGATGGTGGATTTTAAGATGGTTGATATCAACGGTCAGTTCCGCCATATCACCATACCCGCTGCGCACTTCTCCGAGAAGATCCTGGTTGACGGCATCGGCTTTGACGCTTCCAACTATGGCTATGCCGTAGTTGAAAAGAGCGACATGGCCTTTGTCCCTGAGCTGGACACAGCCTATATTGATCCCTTCTGTGAGATTCCCACTCTGTCCATGACAGGCAACGCCATGATCATTGACTACCCGGAAAACCGCCCGCTCAATCAGTACCCCCGTAACATTGTTCTGGCTGCCGAGCAGTATATGAAAGACAGCGGCATCGCCGACACCATGCTCATCCTGCCTGAGTTTGAATTCTACGTATTCGATGAGGTAAACTGGGAAGTCAAGCCAGACTCCATCGGAGTGAAGCTCGACAACGAGCAGTCTGCCTGGAACAGCGGCTCAAACGGTCTCGGCGTCGTGGTGCCACACCAGAAGAACTACCACATTACCAAACCCTTCGACAAAACCTACGAGATGCGCAGCGAGATGTGCCTCCGGATGGAAGAGGCCGGCATCCCTGTTAAGTATCATCATCCCGAAGTCGGAGCTTCTGGACAGTTCGAGATCGAGCCGTTGCTCGGGCAAATGAGCAAGATGGCCGACGCCGCCATGATGATCAAGTACATCATCCACAACACTGCGCTCAAGTATGGGAAGTCTGCTACCTTTATGCCCAAGCCCATCTATAACGAGGCCGGCAGCGGCATGCATGTCCATATGCTGCTCCTGAAAGACGGTGAGCCTGTTTTCTCCGATGATAACGGCTACTCCCACCTCAGCAAGGAAGCGCATTACTTTATGGGGGGCCTGCTGAAGCACATCGGCGCCCTCTGCGCAATCACCAATCCCAGCACAAACTCATTCAAACGGCTGGTGCCGGGTTTTGAGGCTCCCGTGACCATTGGCTACGCTACCTCTAACCGCTCCGCTGTCATCCGTATCCCCGCCTACGCCAAGAGTCCCAAAATGCGCCGCTTCGAGCTGCGTAACCCTGACGCTACCTGCAACCCATACTTCTGCTTCGCCGCCCTGCTGATGGCCGGACTTGACGGAATCAAGAACAGGATTGATCCTCATGAGAACGGTTGGGGTCCCTACGATATGAACCTCTATAGCCTTTCCGAGGGGGAAAAGGCCAAGCTGTATCAACTGCCGACTTCTCTGGATGCCGCGCTGGATGCCCTCGAGGACGACCATGACTTTCTGACTGCGGGCGGCGTTTTTCCAGAGCAATTGCTTAAGACCTTCATAGCCAACAAACGCAAGGAACTGGCGGAAATGAGAAAGATCCCCACCCCAGCTGAGTTCGATAGATACTATAATCTTTAGTCGACGCAATTATATATAATCAACCGCGGATCCATTGCTCTCAATCGGCGGTCCGTCTATTTTGAACATCTCCCGAAAACGTATTCTTTTCTACCGTTCGGGAGACTTCTTTCCCTCGCTCAGTTTCTTTTTTTGTCTCATTCATTCTCTATTGTCTCAGCATCAGCGGAACCAGCGAAATATTTGCGAGAGCGACAGGCAGTGGAGACACGATTTGTGTTGAAAACTGTTATGCAAAAACCGCTCAAAAAATTGCGGAAGGGGGCTGCAGGTATTTCCGAAGACAGATAACAGGGGTTTTCTTGATCAAAAAAGAAAAGGAGACATCCAAGATGAACGCGTATCTGTCCCGCGTGATTGGGGAAGTAAAAACAAAGTATGCAAATGAACCCGAGTTCGTCCAGACCGTAGAAGAAGTGCTGACCTCTCTGGAGCCCGTGATTGAAAAGCATCCCGAGTATGAAAATGCAGACCTGCTGGGCCGCATGGTGGAGCCCGAGCGTATGTTTACCTTCCGTGTCTGCTGGATGGCAGACGACGGCAGCTGGCATACCAACACCGGCTGGCGCTGCCAGTTCAACGGGGCCATCGGCCCCTATAAAGGCGGCCTGCGCTTCCAGAAGGACGTTAATCCCAGCATCATCAAGTTCCTGGGCTTCGAGCAGACCTTTAAGAACAGCCTGACCGGCTTGCCGATCGGCGGCGGCAAGGGCGGCGCCGACTTCGACCCCGCAGGCAAATCCGACGCCGAGATCATGCGCTTCTGCCAGAGCTATATGCAGGCACTGTATCGCTACATCGGACCCGATATTGACGTTCCTGCCGGCGATATGGGGGTGGGCGCCCGGGAGATCGGCTATCTGTACGGCGAGTATCGCCGCCTGAAGGGCACGTTCGAAAACGGCGTTCTGACCGGCAAAGGCCTTAGCTACGGCGGCTCCCGGATCCGGCCCGAGGCCACCGGCTACGGCGCGGTATACTATCTGGAAAACGTGCTCAAACACGAAAATGAGGTCATTGCCGACAAGACCATTGCCTGCGCCGGCTTCGGCAACGTGACCTGGGGCATCTGCAAGAAGGCGGCTGAACTGGGGGCCAAGGTCGTGACCTTGTCCGGTCCCGACGGCTACATCTATGATCCCGACGGCGTGACGACCCCGGAGAAGATCAACTATCTGCTGGAGATGCGCAGCAGCGGCCGCAACCGCGTGCAGGACTATTCCGAGAAGTTCGGCGTGGAGTTCTTCCCCAAGGAAAAACCCTGGGGGGTGAAGGTGGATATCTGCATGCCCTCCGCTATGCAGAACGACGTGCATCTGGAGCATGCGGAGAAGATCGTCAAGGCCGGCGTGAAGTATTACATTGAAGTGGCCAACATGCCCACCACCAACGAGGCGCTGAAGTTCCTGATGGACAGCGACGGCGTGATTGTAGCCCCCTCCAAGGCGGTGAATGCCGGCGGCGTTGCCACCTCTGCGTTGGAGATGGCCCAGAACAGCGAGCGGCTGGTGTGGTCGGAGGAGCAGGTGGATGCGCAGCTCAGGCAGATCATGAACACCATTTACGCCATGAGCGTGGAGGCGGCCGAGAAGTACGGCCTGGGTTACAATCTGGTGGCAGGCGCCAATATCGCAGGCTTCCAGAGAGTGGCCGACGCCATGATGGCGCAGGGCGTGTTCTGAAAATACGATTTCCGATAAATCCACCCTCCGTATTCCACCCATATTTGCTTTAGCAGACATAAAAGCCCGCGCAGCGGTCTCGAAACGAGGGCCGCTGCGCGGGCTTTTTTACGTTTCAGAACAATCATATGGACATCGTTCGACGGTTCGCGCTATGATTCGCTCGGAGCTGCTCAGGGACACGCGGGCCGATCGGCTTTCCCGGCCGTCAGCCCAGATAGGCTATGACCTCCACCTCGACCTCCGCGCCGAGGGGAAGATCTTTCACCGCAAAGCAGGAGCGGGCGGGCTTTCCGGTAAAATATTTGCTGTAGATCGTATTGAAGGCGGCGAAGTTGCCGATATCCGTGAGGAAACAGGTCGCCTTGACGACCTTCTCATAGCCGATCCCTTTTTCCGCCAGGATCGCGCCGATGTTTTGGATCGCCTGTTCGGCCTGTGCCTCCATGCCGTCGGCCAGCTTTCCGGTGGCGTCGGCGCCGATCTGCCCGGAGAGGAACAGGAAATCACCGGCGGCTACCGCATGGGAAAAGGGGGCGTTTGGCCCCAGGGATAACTTGCCCGAGTTTACAATGGTCATCATTTTCCGCGTCTCCTGTCAATGGATCTCGAGATACGTGGGATGGAACACGTCCTGAGTCAGGACCTTGTAGCCCGTGGCCGTGACCTGGACAAGATCTTCCATGTGGAACTTTCTGCCGGCGGCAATGAGGACCGGCTCGATGCAGAACACCATGTTTTCCTCCAGGGCAAAATCCTCCTTCGGGGAGAGCATGGGGAACTCGTGCAGCCCGATGCCGAGGGAGTGGCCGATGTGGGGACCGTTAAAGTCGAAGCCCAGAGAGAGGCACTTCTCTTTGCAGAGGTTGAAGAGATCCTTGGCGGAAATACCGGGCCTGACATGCTCATAGGTGTACAGATAGGCCTCGCTGAAGCGCTTCATCGCCTCCACATACTTGGGATTGGGATTGCCGATCAGCACCGTACGGGCGACGTCGGAATTGTAGCAGTGCATTTTGCCCCGGCTGTAGGAAGCGCCGTAGTCCAGCCGCATCAGATCGCCGTCGGGGAGGATCTCGTCGTTGGGCAGCTTGTGCGCCTTGAAGGAGTTCTCGGCCGTGCTCATCACCATAAATGTGATCACGTCCGCCCCGTCTTCCAGCATGTACTGCTTGATCTTGGTGGCAAGCTTGAACTCGGTGTCGCCGGGGTGCACCTCCAGGAGCGCCTTCTCCAGCGCCTTGACCGTGCTCTTGCCGGCAAACTCCAGCAGCTCGATCTCGGCCGGCTCCTTGATCATCCGAACCTTGCTGAAAACTTTTGCGCAGTGGACGAATTCAACATCCGGCAGGGCTGCCGTGATGTCGCGATAGTAGTGTGCCTGCAGATAGTCCAGCTCGATCCCGACCTTGCCGTGGTCAAAGCCCATTTTCTTCAGGACGTCGGCAAGAACAAGGATCGGGTTTTCCACGAATTCCGTAAAGAAGTAGCGATCCTGAATCCAGGTCTCCGCTTCGATCGTCTCCTGCTCGATGCTGCAGCCGATGATGAACGGCTCCTTCTCCAGCGGCAGGATGGTGCACACCAGCCGGTCGCGGATGGAGGATTGGGTCTGGACATAGGTTTCCGCAAAATAAAGGGTGTTCTCGGGAGAAACCACCACGACAACGTCCAGCTTCTCCTTTTCCATGATTTTTTTCAGTCTTTCATATCTTGCACTGGTAGCCATTTTTTTCTCCTTTTACGTCCTCAATTCACTGGCTGATCCATGAAAGTATCGTCACATGAATCCGAGCATTGTGGGAACAAAGGTAACGATCTGCGGGAAAAACGTGCACAGAAGCATCAGGGCCATCATGACGAAAACAAAGGGCCAGATGTAGACCTTGGTGATCGGTGTTTTTGCGATGTTTGCCGCAATAAAGAGCTGCAGGCCGACCGGCGGCGTCACCGTGCCGATGAGGATGACGATCATAATGATGGTCGCGTAGTGCACCGGATTCAGGCCGACGGCCTGACCGATGGGGAAGAGCACCGGGACGAAGATCATCATTGCCACCGTGCCGTCCATAAACAGGCCGACAACAAAGAGGATCGCCATGGTCAGCAGGATGATCCCTACCTTGCTGGTGGTTACGTTCATCAGGCCGTTGCACATCAAGGTAGCCAGATTCCCGCGGGTGACGACCTGCCCGAACAGAGAGGACAGGCAGATGATCTGGCAGGGCACGGCCATGCTGTGGCATGCCCTGTCAAACACGCCGGGGAGATCCGAAAACTTGAGCTCCTTGTGGGCAAAGATGCTGACGAAGATGGCATAGATGCACAGGACCATGCCCGCTTCCGTCGCGGTGAAGAGTCCGGAGGCAATGCCTCCCAGCACGATGACCGGTGCGATCAGTGCCCATTTGGTCTCCCACGCGGCCTTCAGGATCTCTTTGACCGCGGCGCGGTCGCGTTTGGGAAAGCCGATGCGCCGACAATAAAAGGCGACGACCGACATCTGCGCAAGACCGATCAGAATACCGGGGACAAGGCCTGCCATAAACAGGGTGCCGATCGACAGGCCCGTGATGCCGCCGTAGATGACCATGGTCAGACTGGGCGGGATGATCGGCCCGATGCAGGCCGAGGCCGCCGTGACGCCGGCGGAGAATTCCGGCGTATAGCCGTCCTCCTTCATCGCGGGGATCATGATGGCGCCGACGCTGACCGCGTCCGCCGTGGCGGAGCCGGAGAAACCGGCCATGATCATGCTGACCAGAACGTTTGCATGGGCCAGCGCCCCCCGCCACGAGGAGAGCAGCAGCGAGCAGAAGCGGACCAGACGTCTCGTGATGCCGCCGGTATTCATCAGCTCACCGGCCAGGATATAAAACGGGACCGCCATCAGGGTGAAGGAGTTCAGCGTTGTGAAGCACTTTTGCGCCGCGATCACCGGGGCGACCGTCCCGAAGCCCATCAGGCCGATAAGGCCTGACAGGCCCATGGCGTAGGCAACCGGCATACCCAGCAGCAGCAGGAACAGGAAGAATACGATCGTGAATACCAGATAATTCATCCCAGAGCACCGCCTTTCGAGTCAAGGTAAGCCGTCCCTTTCGTGATCATGTAATACAGTTCCCGGAGAATATAGAGGATGGCGATCACGCAGCCGAAGGGGATGCAGAGATTCACCCACCCCAGCCGGAACTGCGGCACGGTATACATGGGCATCTTCCACTGGAATTTCACAAGCTGTATACCGCTGAAGAACAGGTATCCGGTAAAACCGATGATCACGACATAATAGAGAAACAGAAGCGCAAGCTGGATTTTCTTCGGGAACCGGATGAAGAGGATGTCTACGGTCAGGTGGCCGCCCTTGGAAAAGGCTCTCCCTGCTCCGATGAAAGCAAGCGTAACGAAGATATAACGACAGACCTCTTCCGCCCACATGAACGGGACCGCAATGACGCGAAGGACCAGCTGCAGACCGAGGATCACCACGATGGCGCCCAGGCCAATCACGATGATACATCTGCAGAGCGCATCCAGCGCCTTATAAAAGCCTTTAAAAAATCTCATATCTCACCTTTATCCGGTGCTGCCACCGCTCGCGCCCAACACTTAATAACAGAGGGAAACGGGATATAAGGGCAGCTTACTGCTGCGCCGCAAAGGCCTCGCGGGCCGCGTTGAAGAGATCATAGATCTCCTGACGGCCTTCCAGGCCCTTGACCCAATCGGCCTTCATCGCATCGAAGACGCCGGGCAGCGTAGCCGCCTCGTCCGGATCCATCTCGTTGAACACGATGCCCATGTCGATGCACTTCTGCATGTTCACACTCTCCGCGTCCTGCTGGATCCCGTAGTGCTTCAGCGTGACCTCGTCGGCCGCTTCGGCGATCTGGGCCTGAACCTCCGCGGGCATGGAGTTCCAGATATCATAGTTGACCACCAGAGACAGGACAGACCACATATGGTTGGTCATCAGGCAGTATTTGGTCACCTCGGCAAAGTTCATGTCGATCATGCTGGAAATGGGGGTCTCCATGCCGTCGACCACCTTTGTCTGCAGAGCCGTGTAGCAGTCAGACCAGGTGATGGGGGTGGGGGCCGCGCCGAGGGCCTTCATCATGCCGGAGAAGATCGTGCTTTCGGGGCAGCGCATGGCAAGGCCGGCGATCTCCTTGTAGGAGGTAACGTTCTTGTCGACAAAGATCATGTGACGACCGCCGGTGGGCAGCCAGGCAAGGACCTTGCCGCCGGCCTTGTTCAGATTCGCGTCAAGGGCTTCGCCCACGCCGCCGTCATAGAATACGTACCAGAGTTCCTCCCAGCCGCGGGCCATGAAGGGCAGCGTCTCAATGCCGAAGCCGGGGACGTTGTCCACATAGGAACCGGGAGAAACCACCGTGAACTGCTGTGTGCCGAGCAGAATGCCGTCGGCGGCCTCCTGCTCCGTGCCGAGCTGCGCGCCGGGATAAACCGTAATGGTAACGCGGCCGCCCGTCTTCTCCGCAACCGCCGCCGCGAAATCATTGCAGTACTGGTCCGTCAGAGAGCCGACAGCGTGGTGATGAGCCATGGTAAAGGACCATGTTTCTTCCGCGGGAGCTTCCGCGGGGGCTTCAGCAGGAGCAGCCGGTGCAGCAGGAGCGGCCGGAGCAGCCGGAGCAGCAGGAGCGGCCGGAGCAGCCGGAGCAGCAGGAGCCGCAGGCGCCGCGCTGCCGCCGCAGCCGACAAGCAAAGTCAGCACCATGCACATTGCCAGAAGCAGGACGATCGTCGTTTTTGCTGTTTTCATTTTTGTTCTCCTTTTCTTTTTAATTAAATCATCTCACTCATCCTGGATGGGTGAAAATCATTTTACCTGAAATACATACCCGTAATCATGGCACATACCGCAATGCTTTATATATAAAAAACTGGAGGCTTTTTCCGCGCTGTATTTTTCTCTTTCGCATGTTTCCTCCGCTTGTGCTGTGATGAAAAGCCTGTCCTTTTCAGAAAGATGCTCAATCGACGCCGAAAAAACGCCCCCGTTCTTGTTTACTTGTATGACAAGATTAAAACGAAACAGTCAATTTGTCAATCCCATTTTTCTTTTCGGCTCATCCACCCCTCAGGCCAAAAGCCTCCGGCCTGCAGCGCATATACGGGATTCTCCCCTTCGATCCGGTGCCGGGAAAGAAAAAGGCCTGTGCCAAAGCATGCGTGCTCTGGCACAGGCCTTCTTATATTTCATCTCTCCGGCTTTCGCCGGGTCCCGGTTTACAGCGTCTCTTTGTAGTCCACGATCCTGTTCAGGACGACGATCGCTTTCTTTTTGTCCCGGGCCTTGATCGCCTCCACAAGCGCCTTGTGCGATTGTGCAGACTCCAGAAATCCTTCCATGTCATTTTTCTTTATATGCCGATTATAGCGGGAAATGACATTCAGATAGAAATACTCGTTCAGCGTCCCCTGGGCGGCCGCATAGGAAAGGGCGAGAAGCGAGTTGCCGGAGAGCTTGCAAATCGTGTAGTGGAATTCATAGTCCAGCTTGCTGAGGCTCGAAAACGTGGATTTATCAAACACTTTCACCTGATAGAACGCATCGCAGTAATTGTTGCATTTCTGCTCAAGCTCGGTGATCATCTCGTCGCTGGCCCGGTCAATCAGCAAATTGACGCAGGCGGATTCAATGGTTTTCCGGAAATCCAGCACGTCGTTCTGCATCTCGGGAGTGGTGATCAGATTGGAGATATAGTCAAAATTCGTCCGGAAATCAAACTCCTTGACAAAGGTGCCCTGCCCGACCCTGGTGTCGAGAATTCCGAGCGCATTGAGCTTTTGAAGCGCGGCACGGGTCGTCGGCCGACTGGTGTTGAACATCTCCGCCAGCTGGGTTTCCGAAGGCAGCCGATCCCCCGGCTTCCATTCGCCCTCGGCAATAGCGTCTGTGATCGCCCTTACGATTTGATCGTCCAGGTTGTCTCTCTTTATTGCCTGCATTGCCTGCTGCTCCTGTACATATTATTTCGGTTTGCCTGTAGTTATTTTTCAGTTTACACCACGAAAATCCAATTGTCAAATATCGAAGCAGCAAATATCCATCGATTTTACGTTGACAAATAAAATATTAACTTGTATAGTTATCTTACAGGCTGCGCATTGTTCCGCAGTTGAGTACACTTCAAGAACGGAGGATTCAGATGAGCGATCTTAAGGAAAGAATTGAACTTGCAAACAAGGAAGCCCTAAAGCGGATGATCAACTCAAAGCTTTACTGGATTGACATTCGCAAAGCGATCGACACCTGCCCCGGTATGGAAGATCACATGATCATGCATGCCGGACCGCCGACCACATGGGAAAGAATGGGCTCCGCTCAGAAGCATGCATGCCTTGGAATCATCCAGTATGAAGGCTGGGCCAAGACCCCGGAAGAAGCGGAAAAGCTGGCGGCATCCGGTGAGATCAAATTCTCCCCCTGCCACGAGCACAACACCGTCGGCTCCATGACCGGCGCCACCGGACCCTCTACCCCCGTTATCGTCGTTAAAAACGAAGAGTACGGAAACGAAGCCTACTGCCATTTCTATGAGAATCCCGATCCGAGAAAGCTCAGCTTCGGCTACTATGACAGCTACGTCCATGACAGCCTCAAGTGGATCGAAGACGTCCTCGCCCCCGTCATGAAGGCGGTCGTCGCAAAGACCGGTCCCTTTGACGTGAAAAGGATCATCTCCCGCGCCCTGTTCATGGGCGATGAACTGCACAGCCGCAGCTTTGCCGCCACCTCTCTGTTCTCTCTTGAGATCTCTCCGTATCTCCAGGAGATCGACTTTGACCGCAAGGATCGGCGGGACGTGGCCGATTTCATCCGCAGAGCGGAGCAGTTCTTCCTGCACTTCGGCATGGCCGGTTCCAAGGCCACCGCCGACGCGGCCCACGGCATCCCCTACAGCACGATCGTGACCGGCATCGCCAGGAACGGCGTGGACACGGGCATCCGTGTCAGCGGCCTCCCCGGGAGATGGTTCACCGGCCCGGCCAGCCCCATCACCGGCCTGTTCTTCGGCAACTACACGCTCGACGATGCGCAGCCCGACATGGGCGACAGCGCCATCACGGAGACCACCGGCCTGGGCTGCTCTGCCCATGCCGCCTCCCCGGCCCTCGGCCTCACCAAGGGCAGCGTCGATATGGCGCTCCAGTATACCCAGAGATTCCAGTCGATCACCATCGGCAGCAACCCCGCCTACAGCATTCCTCAGCTCAGCGGCGGCGGCTCGCCCCTCGGCATCGACATCCGGAAGGTCATCGCGACCGGCACCGTGCCCACCATCAACACCGGAATTGCGCACAAGAACGGCGGTCAGATCGGCGTGGGCAACTCCAAAGTCCCGATGGAAGCCTTCACGAAAGCCATTGCCGCTTTCAAGGAGGAGTACCAGACTTAATTTCTCGTCAGATAAGGGAAAAGTGTCGCCATGAAAAAATCAAAAGTATTCTACAGCACTTACCGGGACTCCGTTCTCCTGATGAAGATGTCCGGCAGTCTCAGAGCCATCCAGGGAGTCCAGTCCGCCGAGGTCATGATGGCCACCGAATCGAACAAGTCGATCCTGGAAGGCCTCGGACTCCTTACGGATGAGATCAAGGCGGCCGTCAACACGGATCTTGCCGTATCCGTCATCTCGGAGAGCGAGGAAGTCATTGCCCAGGTGTTCAGCAAAGCGGAAGACCTTATCCTCTTCGGTGAAAAGGAGGAGGGCTATAAAACCGCCTATGAAGCCCGGGTGGAGCACCCGCGGGCGGACATCGCGATCATCTCCATCGCCGGTGAATACGCTGCCGACGAAGCGGAGCGGGCGCTGAACGACGGTCTGAACGTCATGCTCTTCAGCGACAATGTGAAGATCGAAGATGAACTGCGCCTGAAACAGCTCGCCGAGGAAAAGGGTCTTCTGGTGATGGGCCCCGACTGCGGCACGGCCATGATCAACGGCGCCGCACTGGCCTTCTGCAACCAGGTCCGGCGGGGCAGCGTCGGCATTGTGGGCGCGTCGGGCACCGGAACGCAGGAGGCCATGGTGCTCCTGGATAAAAACGGGCTGGGCATCTCGCACGCCATCGGGACCGGTTCCAACGATATCAAGGCAAGTATCGGCGGGATAACCATGCTCCGGGGCATTGAGATGCTGAAGAACAACCCGCAAACAGAACTGATTCTCATCATTGCCAAGCCTACGGACGCGGGCGTGGAGAAGAAGATCTTTGATGCGCTCGACGCCTGCGGCAAGCCCTCCGTCGTCTGTCTGCTGGGCGGAGAGACGACCGGCAAAGTCGGAAGTGTCACCTACGCCACCACCATCGAGGAAGCCGTCCTCCGTGTGGTCGAAATCCTGGCCGCCCGCAAGAAAGACTATGCCATATCCCCGCAGACAGAGGCGCAGATTCGGGAAAAGAAGGCCCTTCTCAGGCCGGAACAAAAGCACGTCCGGGCGCTCTACACCGGCGGCACCCTGGCGGGCGAGGCCTGCGTCATCCTCGGAAGGGATCTTCCGCTGGAGAGCAACATCAAGATCAAAACGGCTTCTCTGATGGAGGATCCGCGCTTTTCCCACGGCAACGCCGTCATCGACCTCGGGGACGACGTGTTCACCAAAGGCAAGCCGCACCCGATGATCGAGCCGGTCCTCCGGGCAGAGAGGATCCTCAACGAGATCGAGGATCCGACGGTCGCGGTGATCGTGATGGACTTCGTGATCGGCTACGGTGTCCACGAAGACCCCGTCGGCTGCACCATCCCCTACATCAAAGAGGCGCAGAAAATCGCCCGGGAACGGGGCAGAGAGATCCTTTTTGTCGGCTATGTCCTCGGTACCGACAAGGATTACCAGGGGCTGGCGGAGCTGAACGCCAAGCTGGCCGACTGCGGCGTGCTGACGGCCGAGACCAATGCGCAGGCTGTCCGCATCGCAAAAGAAATCATGGGAGGCTGATACCATGCAGGATGTATTGACCCAGACCCCCGTTGTTCTGAACATCGGACTCCGGCTCTTTTCCAAGGATCTGGAACGGCAGGATGTGGAAGTCGCCCAGGTCAACTGGTCGCCGTCCCCCGCCTTCCAGAAAGATCGGATCATCGTTGACAACGCGGCGGATCTGCTGGACGGCTTGTTCTGAAAAGGGGAGAGATATCTATGCGGCTGGGAATCTGCCAAATTAAAACACGCGCCGACAAGCGGGAGACTCTCGACTGCGCGGAAGAGATGCTGCGATATGCGGCCGGGCAAGGCGCTGAGCTGCTGATCCTTCCGGAAATGTTTCAGTGCCCCTATCATGTCCGTTACTTTCGGGACTACGCGGAAAATGCCCGGGACGGGATCACCTTGAAACGTCTGGCAAAGCTTGCCCGGGACTGTTCTGTATACATTATCGGCGGCTCCATCCCCGAGGAAGACGACGGCAGGATCTACAACACTTCGTTTTCTTTCGATCCCCAAGGCGAGATCATCGGGAGACACCGCAAGGTCCACCTGTTCGACATCGATGTGCCGGGCGGGATCACCTTCCGGGAGTCCGATGTGCTGACGGCGGGGGATGATGTCACGGTGATCGATACGAGGTTCGGCAAGATCGGTGTCGCCATCTGCTTTGACACCCGCTTTCCGGAGTTGATGAGATGCATGGCCCTGCGAGGGGCGAAGCTCATCGTGGCCCCTTCCGCGTATAACATGACCACCGGCCCGGCCCACTGGGAGATCACGGCCCGGATGCGCGCTCTGGACAATCAGCTGTATTTTGCCTTCGCGTCCACCGCCCGCGATATGGACTTCTCCTACCATGCCTACGGGCATTCCATGGTCGTCAATCCCTGGGGCGATATCGTGGCGAGCCTCGACGAAAAACCGGGCGTTCTGATCGCCGATATCGACCTCAATGACATTGAAAGATACCGTACCGAACTTCCGATCATGAGATCGAGACGAGAGGATGTCTACAACAAAACGTATCCCGGCTGAACGGTCCGAAGAAACCGGCCGATGGCTCCGGACACACAGAGCCATCGGCACGGTCCATTCCGTATTCTCGAAATCCGTCAATCTGCTCTTCGGCAATGAGATGCTGAGCATTCTTGCTCTCCCCGCTCTGCGGGAGCCGATGTCCATACGGCTTTCTCTTCCCGTTGATTTTACCCGGCTGGAAATCGCTGCGGGTGACGCCGCCCGGATAGACGGAGAAACCATCACGATAGGTGAGTATCCGGCGAGCGTGGACATGCGGGAAACCTGGAGCGAAACGCTCCGCGTCACTGCGCCGGCCGCACCGGAAAAGATCGCAGAGGCCTGCGCGCTGCTTCGCCGAAAAATACGGGAATCCGGCAGGACCGAGGGGATGGCCCAGGTCTTTGACCCGGATGACGCTTCGCGGAAGAAGCTCCTGTATGGGCAGAGAGTTGCCGCTCTTCTGGCTGCGGAGACGGAGCCGGAGAAGCTCGCCGCCTTTGAGGGCCTGACCGGCCTGGGTATCGGCCTGACGCCGTCCGGAGACGATTTTCTCACAGGCTATATGCGAACGGAGCAGATCTTTCATCCTTCGGAAGACTTCCGCCCCTATGTGGACGCCATCGCCCATTTGACCAATCCGATCAGCGTGAAAGAACTGCGGGCGGCAGCGGACGGCAGGATGGCCGATGAAGTCAATCGGCTTCTCTTCCACTTGCTGGACGCCGGCGGCCGCCTCGCCCTGGCAGAGAAGAGCGCAGACGCCGTGATGTGCTGCGGCAGTACTTCGGGAACCGATCTGCTGTGCGGGATCCTCGCTTCTTTAGAGAAAGCCGGAAAATGAAACATGGAGGTGAACGGCACGGGTTCGACAGAACCCCGCCAAGGATCGTTTATGAGAAAAATACTGAACTCCCATCCTGTCTGGCAGCCGGATATGCCCTCTGCTCCCGGCGTCGCCAGAAACAACTGGTTTTTCATCTCCGGTATGGCCGGGATCGACGACGATACGGCCGTCGGCTTTGAAAGCCAGGTCTCCAAGGCCATGGGTCGGCTCCTGAGCGTCGCGGCCGATGCCGGCGCCTGTTCCGACGACCTTGTAAAATGCAACGTATACCTGAAGGATATGGACAGGTTTGAGGACTTTGACCGTATCTATTCCCGCTATTTCCCCAACGGCATCGTACCCGCCCGATATGTCTACGAGATGCCGGATCTGCTGGGCCGCCAGGAAATCCTTATCGAGGCGATCGGCCGCATCGGAAACGGCAAAGCCGGCCCTTCTGTCTGTGTTGACTCCGAGTTCTTTTGCGGCAGAGGGACGGCGTCGGCGGCGCTGAAAGCCGGGAATTTCGTGTTCACTTCCGCCATACCGCCGCTTACCGCCGACGGGCGCTCCCCGCTGGTTTTTGACGATCAGATCCGATCCGCCGCAAAGAATATGATTTCCGTGGTCGAGGCCGCCGGCGGGAAAAAAGAGGACATCGTGAAGGTCATCGTTTTCCTGAAGGATCTTGACAAGTTTGACCATTTTAACAGCATCTACCGCGAATTCTTTGACAAGGACAAAAATCCCCCGGCGAGATCCTGTTTCGGCGTCAGCTCTTTTGAGATCGACTGCGAGGTCATGCTGGAGTGCGTCGCCTACCTCGGCAAGGATCGGGCAGTGCTGTGTTCTCCCGATGTGCCCGCCTACAATCTGCCCTTCTGCCAGGGCATCCGGGCCGAGGACATGGTGTTTGTTTCCGGTCAGGTCGGCTGCGACAAGAAACTCGGCGGAATGCCGAGCGGCTTTGAAGATCAGATGAACGCCGTTTTCCACAATATGCTCAGCGTTGCGAAAGAGGCGGGGGCGACCAAAGCCGATTTCGTCCGCACAACGGGATATCTTGTGGACGAAAAAGACTATGAGAAGTTCAAAGGCCTGTATGCGGACTTCTGGGGCTCCTACCTGCCCGCTTCGATCTGCTTCAAGGTCTCCGGCATCTCGTATGACTATGCCATGGAGATCGACAGTCACGTCGTTCTGGAAAGAAAATAGTTCTTTGGGAGACATTCATGCAGCGCCGATCCGCGCTGTATGGAGATAACAGGATAATTGGGGAAAGAATGAGAGGGAGGAGGTCTTTTATACCAAATCATTCCCCGCGCCATTTGGTACTTTCGGCATCATTGAGTGGTAAAACCAGAAGAAAAGGAGATGACAAGAATGAATTTCTACGCAATCGTAACCGTCATTTCATTGGCCGTCTATCTTATCGTCGGTTTTTACAGTGCTAAAAACCTGAAAAATGTGGACGACTTCTACGTAATGGGACGGAATGCCCCCTCCTACTTGATCACAGGTACGATGATCGCGACGAACATCAGCAGCGTTGCCTTCGTCGGTTACGTCGGGTCGGTTTATTCTCGCGGTTCTCTTCCTTATCTCACCATGTTTGGTGCTACTCTCACCAGTTCCATTATCCTGGGCCTTTACGTGGGTCGCTACATCTGGAGAATGAAGCTGTATACGGTCCCGGATTTCTTTACGACCCGCTATCCCAAAAACGAGGTGGTAAAGATCGCCTCCACCGCCATCGTTCTCTTCTCCATGCTCATCTTCCTCATCAGCGTCTGCCAGGGCGTCAACGTCGTTCTCTGTGACACCTTCGGCATGTCCAAGATCATGGCGCAGATCGTCGTTCTCGGCATCGTCACGGTCTTCACCATGGCCGGCGGCATGAAGGGCGTTGTCATTACCGATACCATTATGTTCTGCATCTTCTTTGTTGCCGCCATGCTGGTCGCCCCCTTCCTGGTCGGGGCCATGGGCGGCTGGCCCAACGGCATCACCGAGGCCGTCAAGAAGATTCCCTATACGATGAACTGGGACGGCAACTTCGGCCATTTCGCCGGCTTCTGGCAGTATGTCGAGGTCAACATCGCCTCCATCGTACTTGTGTTCGCCTCCCCGCAGCTCCTCAGCCGCGCCTTTATTGCCAAGAGCGAGAAAACCTTTGGCCGCGCCATGATCCTGCAGACCCTGGTTTTCCCCATCTTCATTTTCTCGCTGCTTTTCTTCTTCGGCATTCTCCCGGCTGTCAATCCCGACCTGGCTCCCACTTCCGCCTTCACCTGGGCCGCCATGAACCTTGCGCCCAAGTGGATCGGCGCTCTGGCTCTCGCTGGCATTACCGCCGCCGCGCTGTCCTCCGCGTCCTCCCTGTTCCAGCAGGCTGCCGCCGCCCTGAGCCGCGATATCTATGAGCGCTATGTCAATCCCCAGGCCAGCGAGCAGAAAAAGCTTCTGGTCTCCCGTCTGGCCGTTCTGGCGATCGCCATTCTCTGCTATATCGCCGGCACGACCCAGCAGATCACCGCTGTCGGCATGGTCTACGGCTTCCTCTTTGCCACCGCCGCCTGGGCCGCCTGGTTCCCGTCCCTTATCTTCGGCGTCCTCTGGAAAAAGGCCACCGCCAAGGCTGCCGCCTGGTCCATGTCCCTCGGCTTTATCTGCGCCATGATCTTCGTCTTCGGCCGCACCAACGGCTTCACTCCCAGCTGGCTGCCCCCCAATGCCGTCGGCCTTCTGGTTTCCTTCATCGTTTACATCATTGTCGCCAAGACCAGCGAGCCTACGAAGGATGAACTGGAGGTCTATTCCGCCATGCGCAAGCCGGTCGAATAAAAAAACTCCAACGTGTCTGTCATACACAAGCCAAAAAGAAAGGAGTCTGTTCCTCAATGAAAAAGGACAATTTCGGTATCATTGCCTTGATCGCCGCGATCGTGATGTTCATCGTGGCAATCGTAATCTTTGTAACGCCCCTTCCGGTAAAGACAGCCACGATTGTCACCATCTGCTGGGTGTTCGGACCGGCGATCGTCGGCTCTGTTGTCTACTGCATTATGGAGAGCAAGGGCAAGTGGCGCCAGGATACGGACCTGAAATAAGCAAATGCTTTCTCCCGGTTCCCGCTTTGTAAACACGCCGCATCCCATAAGAAGGCAGGAATGAAATGAACAAGAGAATCGTCATCGCGCTGGGAGGGAATGCCCTCGGCAGCACGGCCACCGAACAGTTGGCGCTGACACGCAACGCCGCAAAATCCATCGTGGACCTGATTGCGGAGGGAAACGAAGTGGTCATCGCCCACGGCAACGGTCCCCAGGTCGGCATGATCTATCTGGGCCTGAGCACGGCGGCCGACAGCGGGGCCATTGCGGCTGACATGCCCTTTCCCGAGTGCGGTGCCATGTCTGAGGGCTATATCGGCTACCATCTCCAGCAGGCCATCGGCAACGAGCTGATCGAGCGCGGCATCAAAAAGCCCGTGGTCACGGTCGTAACGCAAACCGTAGTCCTCATGGATTCTCCCGCCTTTCAAAACCCCACCAAGCCCGTAGGCGCCTTCTACAGCAAAGAGGAGGCCGATCGCATTGCCTGGGAAAAGGGCTACACCATGGCGGAGGATGCCGGACGCGGCTACCGCCAGGTCGTCCCATCGCCCAAACCCGTGGACATCGTAGAGGCCGAATCGATCAAAACCCTGTTCAATGCCGGACATGTGGTCATCGCAGTCGGCGGCGGCGGCATCCCCGTGTTCTGCCGGGATGGAAAGTATTACGGTACCCCCGCTGTCATCGACAAGGATTTTGGTTCTGAGCTGCTGGCGGAATTGCTTGACGCCGACACGCTGATCATCCTCACGACGGTGGAGAAGGTGGCAATCAATTTTAACAAGCCCGACCAGATCTGCCTGGATGACCTGACCCCCAGCCAGGCGAACATGTACATCGGGCAGAATCAGTTTGCCAGAGGCTCCATGCTGCCCAAAGTGCAGGCGGCCATCAAGTTTGCCGAATCCAAGCCCGGCCGCACCTGCCTGATCACATTGTTGGAGAAGGCCCGGGACGGCATTGACGGCAAGACCGGAACCAGGATCCATCAATAAAGCCTGTTCGAAAGAGAAGCCCGCCAAATAAGAATCGCACGCCCCCACTTATCCGGCAGCATACGCTGCTGCGAATAAATGGGGGCGTTGTTTTCGGCAGGAAGAAATCCCACTCGCTGCGCAGAAGGGACCCGGAACGGGGGAGACCCAGACAGACCGCTTGTCCGGACGGCTTCCTTGTGCTATAATTATTATTCACACGGCGGCAGATGACGCGGTGTAAGGAAAAAGCAATGCCCGGATAAAGGAGGCCGAAAATGAAGAAACGGGATCACAGGATTTCCATCGCGCTGCTGGCGCTTGCAGCGGTATGGATGACCCTCGCCGGATGCGGCATGCGCAGCCGTGCTGAAGTGCCGGCGGCCCCCGCGGCGACGGCGGCCCCGGCCGGAACGGCCGAGCCGGCCCCTTCGCCGGAAACGGAGACGGCTCCTGACCATCGGCCCGGGGACCGCTATGAAGGCAGCGTTACGATTGAGGGCATGGAGGAGACGGTCCGCTACGAGCATATCCGGAACGACTTGCTGGGCTTCGAGATGGCCTACGACTACGAGCGTTTCCTTCGGCAAAGCGAAACGGACCGGGAATGCTTCGTCTCCTGCTGGGACAGCCCCGGGAATCCCGAGAACTATCTGGAAGTGAGATACAGCCCGCTGGATGCCGAAACCGCCGCCGCGGCCGTCTGCGAGACCCTGTCTGACGACTATCAGGTCCGCAGGGAGGATGCATTCTCTCTGGAACGGGCGGGTCAGTGTATTCGAATTTTGGCCGATGAAGTCAAAGGCGGCGGCTTTATGCCGGAGCATCTTCAGACGGTGTATGTGATTCCCGCGGCCGACGGCTGCCGTGTCGCCGCGGCGCACTGCGCCACGGTGGAATCGGAGGGATTTTTGCGGCGCTTTCACGCTATGATGAACAGCTTCTCCGCCGTCGCCGCCCCGGAAGCCCTTTCCGTAGCCGGGACATGGCAGACGGCGTCGATGGGATATGCGGACGACGGGAGCATGCAGCCGGAATACTATGTGCGGTTCACGGATTCCCATATTCTCTACGGGCATCTGAAGGACGGACAGTTCGTTCTCGATCACACGGACCGGATCGTCTCCGTCGGGGAAGCTCCCTCCGGCGGCATCCGCGTGCAGGCGGAGACCGCAAACGGAGCGGGATACACGTATCAGACCGGCGAGGGGGACGAAAACCTGCTGGAATATTTTGAGACATGGCAGGAGGAAGAATTCCCCGAAAGCTACAGGGGCGGCGCGTCCCTGAACAGGTGCACGCCCTGAGGGACACGAGAGGAATCCGGCCGTTCCCGCGTCGATCCTCTAAACGGCAATCAGAGAAGAGAAACAAAGCTGCCGCACCGGGAGGTGCGGCGGCTTTGCTGTCGTGACGGTTTATTCGATGGCCTGGAGAGCCTTGTCCAGCTCCTCCAAATGGGGCTGCAGGTAGGCAGCCTGGGGGAAGCTGGCGAGCTTGCGCAGCGTCAGCCCGCCGACCAGCTTCATCTGGGGGTTCTTGGTGGAGCCGGGGGCGAACTTCTCCAGCACCTCGCTGGCGCGGGGATCCTTCATGATCTCCTTGATCTTGGAATCGAGAGAAAATGCCATGGTAATATCCTCCTTAACAGGTTTTTTTAAAAACAGGTCCAGCCGCCGTCGCACTTGATCTCTTCGCCGTTGACGTAGCGGGACTGGTCGCTGGCCAGGAACAGAATGGCGTCCGCCAGATCCTCCGGCATGGCCAGCTCGCCGGAGAAGTTCAGCAGTTCGCTGGTCCGGCCGAAGCCGAACTCGTCGGCAGGGGGCATCACCAGTGGGATGTCCGTCACCACGCCGCCGGGAGACAGGGCGTTGCAGCGGATGGCCTCGTCTTTGTACATATAGGCCGTGTTCTTCGTCACCGCCAGCACCGCGCCTTTGCTGGCGCAGTAGGCGGCGCCGGCCGTCTGGTGGGACGCGCCTACGGAGCAGATGTTCACCACGGTGCCGCCGTCTCCCTGCAGGAGAAACTGTTTGCACTCCTCCCGCAGACAGTACATCAGGCCGAAGGTGTTGGTGGCGAAGACTTCCCGCAGCATCTCGTCGGACATGTCGGCGATGGCGGTGTTGTCGTCCATGACGCCGGCGTCGTTGACGGCCACGTCCAGCCGGCCGAAGGTCTCCACCGCAGCCTGCACCATTTTTTTCACCGCTTCGGGATCCCGCACGTCGGTGACACAGTATTCCACGGTGCCGGGAAGGCCGGCGCACTCCTCCCGCAGCTCCTGCAGCCGATCCTCCCGCCGGGCGCAGGCCAGCACCTTCGCCCCTTCCTGGGCGAACAGGACGGCGGTGGCCCTGCCGATACCGGCGGAAGCGCCGGTCACGATACAGACTTTGTTATCCAAACGTCCCATAACGGACCTCCTAACAGAATACTTTGCTCACGACCGTAGCGGGTGAGCCGTTGGGTCCCACGGTCACCCGGGTCCCCTCGGGGATGCCGGCGCGGATCGTGGCGAAACCGATGTTCTTGTCCACCGTATAGCCGTAGATGGCCTGGGCGCAGCGCCCCACCTCCACGCCGTAGAGGTAGACCCGCTCCCAGATGTTGATATCTTCCGTGGATTCCCGGTCGAATACCAGGCCCACCATCTCATAGCGGGGCTTTTCCCGGATGGCCAGCGTGGCCTCCCTGCCGATAAACTCCTTGTCCGTATCCACCGACCAGCCCAGACCGCACTCAAAGGGATTGAGGTGCTTGAAGTCCTGCTTCAGAGCAAAGCCCTTCTCCATGGGGATGGAGCGTACATAAACCTCCAGCGTGTAGATCTCCCGGCCTCCGGCGGCCTCCACGGCAAGGCGGATGCGCTCCCGGATCTCCCCGGTCTTCTCCGCGGCGCAGTAGATCTCAAAGCCGTTTTCGCCGGTGAAGCCGGAGCGGTGGACGTACACGGGGACGCCCCCCACGGTGCCGGCAGCCACGGAAAAGCGCTTCATGTCCTCCGGCGGCCTGTCCAGCAGCTTTTCCAGGGCGTCGGGGGATTTCGGCCCCTGAACGGCGTACATATCCCAGTCGTAGGTGATCAGACGGGCGGAGATGTCCTTGCCGTCCGCGTGGGCTTCGATCCAGGGGATCAGCCGGGGGCCGTAAAGCGTGGAGACCCAGTACAGACCCTCGCCCATGTGCATGACGATCACGTCGTCGATGATCTCGCCGGCCTCGTCGAGCATGCAGGTATACTTGCTGCGGCCGACGCCCACCCGGCTCAGGTTGCTGACGTAAATTCTTTCCAGGACCTCCAGGGCGTCCGCGCCGGTGACCTCCACCAGGTCATGGGTCCAGCGGTACCAGCCCACGGATTTGCGGATGGTCTCGGCGTCCAGCCGCGCTCTGCTGTCTTCCTTGAATAACATCCCGTCTCCTCCTCTCAGACCGTCCGGGGATCTTCGCGGCGGATGACCTTGATGATCATCTCCTCATCGTCCCGACCGTCGATGACGCAGGACCACTCGGGAGAGACCAGCGTTTTGGCAGCGCCGTTCCACTGGGCCTCATAGGCGTCCACCAACTCGTCCAGGGGCGCCATCTCGTAGCGGGCGGTGAAATCCTCGGTCTTCAGTCGCAGCCAGGTCTCGTCCTCTGTCCAGCGCTCCACCTGATAGGGCACCTGCTGCACGTCCAGCATGTACATGATGTAGGAGCCCAGCAGCCGCCCGTCGTTGTCGTCCACCCAGTGGGGAACGCCCAGATGCTGCCGCAGGCCCTCCTTGGCAAAGGGCTCGATAAACTGATTCTTGCCGGCCGTGGCGAAGACGATGCGGAAGACCCGCAGAAATTCGTCGTCATCGGGCGCCATATCCCGGATGGCCATCATGGGGAACTGGACGGACCAGACCCAGCCCATCTGGGCGACCCAGTGATAGGCGCTTTCCAGAGAGGTCTCTTCGCCGAAGGCCTGGGTATACTGGCCGTTGCGCAGGCACTGGCCCTCTTTCACCATCCGCTCTCTGGGCGTGTCGTGGATCGGATTCACCGGCTGCTGCATATGCTCCAGCCACTCCTGCTTGGGCAGGCCAAAGGTATCCCGGCGCTCGGCCACCACGCGGCAGTGCTTGTTGCCGCAGCCCCGGGCCTGGCACATATTCAGGGCCACCTCGTTCTCCGTGCCCTTGGAGGAGGCCAGGTCGAAATTGGCCGTGAACATACTGGTGGTCATGTTGCACAGCTCGCTGCCCACGATGTCCCAGGGGCAGGTGTCCAGCTCCTTCTCCACCCGGTCCCGGGTGAACTGGATGACACGGCCGGCCATGTTCTCCCACTCATCGCCGGAATCACCGGTGATGCCGCCCAGCCAGCTGGACTTTTCGCACAGCTCCGGAATGTTGAAGGCCTCGTAAAGGGACATATCCACGTAGGCTTTCTGCTCCTCCGGCGTGCCGGCCACGGCCATGTTCATCATGTTGGCGATCTCGCAGATCGCCTCCGTCCGCTTCTCCCAGCTGGGCTCAAAAATCCGCATCACCTGGAACAGGTTGGCGCAGACCGCCGCGATCTGGCGGTTGACCTGCGTATAGGCCTCCTCCTCGGTAATGAGCTTGCCCCAGGCGGTCTTGAAGCATTTGGCGGTTCCAAGTCTTTCCCTGAGCATAACATCCTCCTTCTGACGTATTCGGGATTTCGATGATACCATTATAGAGACAGGGGGAGGATTTGCCTACTCTGCAAACCGTAGGTTCTTTTGCGGCCGTGACCGTTATTTCTGACGGTCGGTCTTTCCGGTGTTTCGGGTATTTCTCCGCATAATCGGGCAGAAGACCGATACGAATCACGGTTTGCCATTGACAAGCCCTCCGCGGATGGGATATAGTGGCGGCAAAGGGGTGGCTGCACGTGAGGCTCAATGCGGATATCATCTACCACAACCTGAAAGACGCGCTGGACGTCACGATCTACGGGATGTGCGAAACCGAGCTGGCCCTGTACCGGCCGGAGTTCTATCTGGACAAAAACTCCCGTTTTCTGGAAAACCATGTGTATGTATGCAGCGCGGACCACCTGCCGGAAGACCCGGTCATTGAGGACAACGTTCTCCTGATCTGCCTGGGCGAGGCGCCCCAGCGGGAAAAGTTCGAGAGCCGCTGCGGCATCCTGTCCGTATCCGGCCGGGAGGACATCTTCCGGGTCTTCAATACGGTCCAGGGCATCTTCAATAAATATGAGGCCTGGGAGGCGGAGCTCAGCCGGATCCTGCGGCACGGCGCCTCTCTGCAGGAGCTGCTGGAGGCCAGCGGGGGGATCTTTGACAACCCCATGCTGCTGATCGGCGCGGATTTCAGCTATCTGGCGTACACAGAGCGGGAGTATCTGCAAAAGCAGCTGGGGATCCGGCTGGACAGCCAGACCTTTGACCCGGACCTGCTGGATGTGTTTCTCTCGCTCCACGAACTGGCGACGGACATCAAGGAACCGCTGCTGCTGACCCTGATGGGGCGGAGCACCCTGTCGGTGAATCTGTTCGACGTGGACGATTTTCTGGGCTGCATCACGGTGTTCGGCGAATACCGGGACTTTCGCTCCTCCGATATCCAGCTCTGCCGGTTTCTTGCCGAGAACATCCGGCAGGCCTTCCTTCTCAAGCCGCATCTGGCAGGGGACCGGCCCACGCTGCGCAGTTCCCTCCTGCACATCATCCGCGGGCAGCCCCTGAGCCAGGAACAGCGGAATGTGATCATACGCTACGGGGATCACGGCGAGCTGGTCTGCGCGGCCTTTCGGCCCGCGCCGGAATCCCGCCCCCTGCCCAGCGGGTATGTCTCCTCCCTGATCGAGGAGCAGTTCAAAGACGCGCTGGCCTTTGAATACGATGGCGGCATCGCCGCCGTGATCCCGGCGGAACAGGGCAGCGAGCCGCAGCTCGCGTCCCTGGCCCAGAAGCTGCGGCTGATCTGCGCCGTCTCCCGCCCTTACCCCAATCTGCATGAATCCAACTATGCCTATTATCAGGCCTCCTCCGCCCTGGATGTGGGCGTCGGGATCGCCCCCGGGGGCAGCGTCTATCGGTTCGAGGACTATATCCTTCCCCTGCTGCTCCGGAACGCAACGGCGGATATCCCGGCCCGGTACTTCTATTCGGAGGGCCTGTCCCGGCTGGCCGCCCACGATGAGAGCGCGCCGGTGTCCTATCTCGACACCCTGAAAACCTATCTGGACAGCCATATGTCCATGGCGGAGACGGCGAGAAAAATGAACCTGCACCGCTCCAGCCTGATCGATCGGCTGAACCGGATCACCCAGATCCTGCGCTGCGATCTGACGGACCCGGACCAGCGCCTGGCGATACAGATCGTTCTTTCGGCCCAGCAGGCGGCAGGCCGGACGGAGCCGCCCGGCGGAAAATGAAAAGATACACCGCTTTTTTGCCCTGTGCCCCGTATGCTCGCTTCTGCGCTGTCGGGCAGCGTCAGGGCTTCGTTGGAATAAGAGGAGGAGGACAACGATGAGAATCCGAAAAACCGGTATCGCCGTTCTGGTATTTCTTGCGCTGATGCTCTCGGCATGCGGGAAGTCCGCGTTCGGCGTGACCGAAAACACCGGAAAGCAGATAACGATCACGGCGCAGAAGGCCGAAAAGGACGCATTCTTCATGGTCGGCGCTTTGGATGTGGCGGAAGGGGAGCAGATCGTCATCACTTCCGGTCTGACAAAAGGCTCGGTCAAGGTGGAGATCGTGGCAGCGCCGGATAGCCAGAGGATCGACGAGCTTCCCGCAACGGACGGCGAGGCGATCATCACGGCCAATCTGCAGGTCGGGGAGAGCGCCTCGGGAACCGTGGCCGCGGGGATTTATCTGCTTAGGGCAACCTGTCTCGAACGGGCGACCGGCACCATTCAAATCGAAGTGACGCCGGCGGTCCGTTCGGAATAAATGGACGAGCCCTTATCCGGGCCCGCAGGCAAAGGAGGAATCATCATGAAAAAAAGATCGCTGCTCATTCTGCTGAGCGCTCTCGCCGTGATCGCCCTGGTTTTGATCCTTTTGCTCCCCGGGGGAGAGAAGGCCCCGGTATCCGCCAGGAACGCCGAGAACTTCGGCACCCTGCTCGGCGATCTGGTGAATGCCTATGAAAACCCGGCGGAGGGAGACCGACAGACGATCGAGACGGATTTGAAGCGGATCCGCTCCGTCAGCCGGAGGGACTATCAACTGGCCAAATCTGTGGCGGATCACTGGGAGAACGTGTTTCTGGACGAGGACTACCCCCTGTATCTGTATCAGGGAGACCCGCTGGCCCCGGAACTGGCCGAGGCCGGGATCCCCGACAGCAGCGACCATGCCATCGTCGTGCTCGGATATGAGCTGGAGGACGGGCAGATGCAGCCGGAGCTGGTGGGACGCTGTGAAACGGCCGCCGCCGCGGCCCGGGCGTATCCCCGGACGATCGTCATCTGCACCGGCGGAGCCACCGGCGACAACAACCCGGAACACAACACAGAGGCCGGGCTTATCAAGGACTATCTTGTGGAAAAGGGCGGGATCGAGGCGTCGCGGATTTACACCGATGAGGACGCGATGACCACCGCGGAAAACGCCGTGAACACCTTCCGGATTATGCAGGAAAACGGGGTCCACTCCATGACCATCGTCACCTCCGTCTATCACATGCGCTGGGGACAGGCCCTCTATCATCTGCTGGCAGAGCTCTACAGCCGCGAGCAGGACTATGACATCCGCAGCATCGCCAACTACTGCTACGATGTGGAGCCGTCGGTGGAGATGTACCGCGCCGGAGACCGGATCGCGGCGTTTCAGATGGCCGGTATCCTGGAGCTTCCCAATGATGTGATCCGCTCGCTGCCCTCTTTCTTCCCCACCGAGGGGCCGGAAACGCCCGACAGCCCGGACGCCGCACCCACACCGGACGGGCAGTGACCGGAAGGCTTTCCGAACAGGGGCCTTCGGGCATCCGAAGCCCCGATCCATCCCCGGACGGCATACAGGATCGCATACAAAAGCCCAAGGGAGGCGCTTCCGTCCGAAGCGCCTCCCTTGGGCTTTTTGATCATGTTTTTGCGTTTTTCAAAACACCCGGCCCCCACGAAACAGAGGTGTTTACAGCGCCTTTCGGAAGAACCGGTCCATGGTGCCGTGGACCACGCCCTCCGGCCGACCGATCTCCTCGAACCCGTCCTTTTCATACAGACGGATCGCCGGGACCAGCACATGATGGGTCTCCAGATACATTTGCCGGTAGCCGCACTCTCTGGCGCGGTCTTCTATAAAGGCCAGAAGCCGGCGGCCAAGGCCAAGCCCCTTCACCCGATCGGCAAGATACAGCTTTTGAAGCTCACAGCAGACTGGAAACACCGCGATTTCCGCAAATCCTCCGCCGCCGATGACCACCCCGTCCGACAGCAGGACATAGTAGGCCCGGCCCGGCCGGTCATAATAGGCGCTCAGATGATCCAGAGCTTCATCAAAGTACGCCGTTCCGGGGATGTCCAGATGGCAGGCCTTCAGGTTTTCGCGGATCAGCGCGGCCATGGCGGCGTCATGCTCCCGCGTCAGCCGGGCCAACTCGCAGTTCTCCCATGGATCGATGGCGTATCACCCTTTCCCTGACAGATCGAAAAGCCCCGCCGGTCCTTTGCCCGCCCGGGGCGATCACAGCTTGTCTTTCAAAAACCGGATCCGCTTGGCCGTGTATTCCTCGACCTCCGCCCACAGGCGGCGCAGCTGCTTTTTGTGAGCGCAGAGCTTTTCCGTGCAGTTCCGGCATTTCAGATAGTCGTTGGTGTTCTCGGAAAAGCGCTCCGGATAACGGAAGACCGCGATCTCCCAGCGCAGCAGCAGCGCCACGGACAGGGCCAGCAGGCTCCAGGCGTAGGCGCGCTTGACGAAGAACAGCGGCGTGAACATCATGGCGTAGTCCCAGTTATAGATGCGGCAGGTGCCGCAGCACTTGTTTTTCATGAACCAGCTCTGGAACGGGCAGAAGAAGAGGATGCAGATCATGTCGCACACGGAATAGGCGCTGCACAGCAGGATCATGATGCCGTCGTCCAGGATATCCATCAGCCGCAGGGCGCCGAAGATCCCGTTGAAAACGATCCAGACCAGGGCCACCAGCACCGTGGCGTTGTTATCCGCGATGACGATCTCCGTCTGGCCGGACTTGATGTAATTTCTTTTGAACTGCTTCTGGCAGCCGGGGCTCTCCAGCCGGGAGGGGAAAAAGCGCAGCAGCATCTCCACAGCGAATATCGCCCAGGTGACCGCCAGCAGCACGGGCTGCTGTTCGATGGCCGAGGTGATCTCGCCGCCCCGCTGCAGCCGGTAGGAGATATACCCGATCAGCAGGAGGATAAACAGGACCGAACGATAAACCAGACGGATATAGTGTAGCAGGCTGACGCTGCTGAGCCGTTTCGCTTTCACAGACCCTGCCTCCTTCCGGCGCGGCTTTGCAAATCAATGAAACCCCTCACCATCCGCGTGATCATGATGATGAGGGGGTATGATGTTATAGTAAGTATATCGGCCCGCCGGGGCCTTGTCAAGGGAACAAGGCCGGAGCGGCGCCGGGGCTTTTTTGCCTTCCTTGCGGAGGGAAAATCGCTTTTGCCGCCGCATTGCCGCCCGGCCCGAAAAAACCGTGCAGAATCGGCGGACATGTGATAAGATAAAAATCTGGATATAAACAACAAGACAAAGGAGCATAACCAAATGAAGCAGCTCATAAAAAACGCCAGGATCTACGACGGGACCGGGAGCGCTCCCTTTATGGGGGACGTGCTGATCGAAGACGACCGGATCCTTCGCCTGGGGGAGTCCATCACGGAGGAGGCGGACCGGGTCTATGACCTGGGGGGCAAATCTCTGGCCCCGGGCTTCATCGACGGCCACTCCCACAACGACTGGTTCGCCATCAAAAAGGAGCCGCTGCCCTACTTTGCGCCTTTTATCCGCCAGGGGATCGCCACCTTCGTGGCCGGGAACTGCGGCGTTTCCGCCATCGGCTTTGAGCCGGACTGCCCGCACATGGACGTGATGGGCGCGGGCCTGTTCCGCTTTGAGGATACCACGGGGGCTTACGGGACGCTGGACGAGTTTTTCAATGCGGTGGACGGGAACATGCCCTGCAATCTCAGCGTGCTGGCCGGGCACTGCACGGCCCGGGCGGCGGTGTCCGGCAGCGTGAACCGCAAGCTGACGTCGGAGGAAGAGGAGCGGATGCTCGCCATTCTGGAAAAGGCCCTGCAGCAGGGGGCGGCGGGGCTCTCCCTGGGCATGATGTACGACCCCGGCCTGTACGCCGACGTGGAGGAGCAGCGCAGGCTGGCCCGGCTGTGTGTCAAATACAACAAGCCTCTGACGGTGCACCCCCGGGCGGAATCCAAGGTCTCCATGGCCTACCCCCAGCTGCTGGGCCGGGCGCATATCCTGCGGGCCTTTGACGAGCTGGTGGAGATCGCCAAAGGGACGCCCCTGAAGCTGCAGTATTCCCACGCCATTTTTGTGGGGCGCAGCTCCTTCCGGTATAAGGACGAGATCCTGGAGATGATAAACGAGCTCCGCGCCGGCGGTACGGACGTCATGTTCGATATTTACAACGAGACCCTGGGCGTGTCCGTGATCACGGTGATCCTGCCCGACTGGTACCGGAGCATGAGCGCCGAGGAAAAGAAAAAGCCGCTCACCCGCTTGAAGCTGGCGGCGCTGGTCAAGGCCAGCAGCCTGCTCCTGGGTTTCGGCTTTAAGGATATCGTGGCGGCGTACATGGGCCCGGGCTATGAGCGCTTTGAAGGGAAGTCCGTCCACCAGATCGCCCGGGAGGAGGGCATGAGCGACCTGGACGCCTATCTGATGCTCTGCGAGGTCAGCCACTTCGGCGGCCGGGTGAATATGGGCCCCTACTCCACGCCGGAGATCATCTCCGAATTTGAGAAAAACGAAAACTGCCTGTATATGACGGACGCCTGGGTGGAGGATCACGGGGTGCAGAATCCGGCGATCTACGACTGCTACCCCAAGTTCCTGCGGGACTCCCTGCTGGGGACCGGGGACACCCTGCCCAACACCGTCCGCCGCATGACGGGCGCCATCGCCGACCGCTTCATGCTGCCGGAGCGGGGCTATGTGAAGGAGGGCTTTTTCGCCGACCTCACCGTCTTTGACGAGGACGAGCTCCGCCGGGCCACGCCGGATCGGGAACAGTCCTTCGGCATCGAAAAGCTGTTCATCAACGGCCGGCTGGTGCTCTCCGACGGCGAGCTGGATCAGGAGGCCCTGAAGAGCTCCGGCCGAGCCATCCGCGTATTCTGAGCCGTCTTTATTCCTCCAGCTCCAGCACCAGCAGCTGCCAGGGGAGGAGATGCACGCTCTCCCCGTTTTGGGAGAAGGACTCCAGATTATTGAGCAGCAGGGCGCGCACCGGCCCGGGCAGGAGCATATCCTGCTCTTCGGCCTGGAAATTCCCCGCCACCAGCAGCGTTCTCTCCCCCCGGCGCAGATAGGCCATCAGGTTGTGCTGTTCGGACAGCCAGGGCAAGGTCTCCCCGTAGACCAGGGTCTCGGCGTAGTCCGGGCTCCGGCGCAGGGCGATCAGGCGGCGGTAGAACTCATAGACGGAGTCCGGGCGGCCCCGCTGCCCGGCCAGGTTGAGCTGACGGTAGTTTGGGTGCAGGGGCATCCAGGGCGTTCCGGCGCTGAAGCCCGCCCCCTCGCTTCCGTCCCACTGGAAGGGCGTGCGGGCGTTGTCCCGGGAATAGTGGGCCAAGGCCGCCAACGCCTGCTCCGGGCGGCAGCCCGCGCGCAGGGCCACCCGGTACTGGTCCAGCGTGCCGATATCGTCAAACTCCGCCAGGGTCCAGTCGTCCCGGTTTTCCATGCCGATCTCCTGGCCCTGATACAGGAAGGGCAGGCCCCGCAGCAGGAAGTTGAGACCGCCCAGCAGCTTTTTCGCCGCGTCGGAGCGTTCCCCTTGAGGCAGATAGTGGGACACGCCCCGGGGCTGGTCGTGGTTTTCGATGATGTTGGAGTAAAAACCGATGTTTGCGGCCTTGGCCTGAGCGGCGAAGGCCGCCTTTTTATATTCCTCCGCCGTGGGCCGCCGGCAGAGATACCAGCCCCGCCGGTCCTGGCCGAGCAGCTTCTGGGAGAAGTCGAACATGCTGGAAAAAAAGCCGTTCTCGCCGATGATCTGAGGCAGATCCTCCGGCTTCTCGTCAAAGACCTCCCCCACGGTGAAGGCGTCATAGCGGCGGAAGGTCTCCCGGACCAGCTCCTGGAGGAAGTCCTTCACGCCCTCGGCCCGGGCCAGCATGGTCTGGATGGCGCACAGCCCGTCGTCCCGGTCGGCGGGGAAGTCCCGGAAGGGGAGCAGCTTTTTGATGTTGATGATGGCGTCGATGCGAAAGCCCCCCAGCCCCTTTTGGAGCCACCAGTTGATCATTTTATAGATCTCCTGCCGCAGGGCGGGGTTCTCCCAGTTGAGATCCGGCTGCCGCTTGTGGAAGGCGTGGAAGTAGATCTTGTCCGTATGGCCCGGCAGCAGGTCCCAGCAGGGGCCGCCGAAGTAGCTGCGCCAGTTGCAGGGCAGGGGTTCCCCCTCGTGCCAGTCGCGGATGTAGAAGAACCGCCCGTAGGGCCCCTCCGGGTTCTGACAGGCCCGGCGGAACCATTCATGCTCGTCCGAGCAATGGTTGACCACCAGGTCCATCACAATGGAGATCCCGTGCTCCTGGGCCCGCGCGATCAGCTCGTCCATGTCCGCCATGCTGCCGAAGCGGGGGTCGATGCTGTAATAGTCGGAGATATCGTAACCCTGATCCACCAGGGGCGAGCGGTAGACCGGGGAGAGCCAGACGATCTCCACCCCCAGTTCCTGCAGGTAGTCCAGCTTGGAAATAATGCCCTGCAGATCGCCGATCCCGTCGCCGTCGGAGTCGCAGAAGCTCTTGGGGTAGATCTGATAGGCGGTCTTGCCGTGCCACCATTTGCGTTCCATAGGGAGTCCTCCCGTCCTTGCTTCGATTGTCCTTATCATAGCATACCGAAGCTTCCCCGTCCACCCGGAAGCTCCGCGCCGATCCCGGGCGGGACGGTTGACACCCGGCGTTGATTTTGCTAAATTTGAGGCAGCCGCGGGGCTTTCGCGGCGGGAAAAACCCGGGACGATCCGGCAGCACGCAGGGAAGGGGGGCGCCCGATGGAACTTGCACAGCAGCAGTCACAGCAGCTGACCCAGCAGCAGCTGGCCTACGTTACGATCCTGCAGATGAATACGGCGGAGCTGAGCGACTATGTGCAGGAGCTGGCGCTGGAAAACCCCCTGATCGAGCCGGCCGAGCCACCCGCGCCGCCCCCCGCCGGGGAGCACCCGCTGCTGGAGCGCCTGCGCTGGTTGGAGGAGACCGATCCCCACAACTACCGGCCCGGAGACATAGGCGAGGAGGAATTCGACCCGCTGATGCTGGTGGGAACGGACGGGGGGCTGGAAGAGACGCTCCGCACCCATTTGCTGCGGCAGCTGGACGCCGCCGGGCTGGACGCCGACCTGCTGGCGGCGGCGCGGCTGCTGGTGGCCTGGCTGGAGGACGACGGCTATCTGCGCGTGGACCTGCCGACGCTGAAGGAGGAGACCGGTCTGGAGGAGGACCTCCTCCGGCAGGCGCACAGCGCCCTGCGGGCGCTGGACCCGGCGGGGGTGGGCGCGGCGGATCTGTCCGACTGTCTCGCCCTGCAGCTGGAGCGCAGCGGCGCCGGAGAGGCGGCCGTCTGCGTCGCGCGCCATCATCTGGACGCCCTGGCCAAGGGCAACTACCGCAGCATCGCCCGGGCCCTGGGGGTCCCGGTGCAGACGGTGGCGGAGATCAAAGAGCAGATCTGCTCCCTTGACCCGCGGCCCGGCGCGGCCTTTCCCCACGACGCCCCCACGCCCTACTGCTTCCCGGACGTGATCGTGGAGCGGCAGGGCGACCGGCTGACCGTGCGTACCGAGGAAGGGGATGCCCCCGCCTTCACTCTCAACCGGGCCTATCTGGAGCTGCTGCGCACTTCCCCGGAGCCGGAAGTCCGGCAGTATCTGCAGGAAAAGCTGCAGCAGGCGGAATTCGTCCGTCAGGGTATCCAGCGGCGGAAGCAGACGCTGCTGCGCTGCGCCGAGATTCTGACGGAAAGACAGAGGAACTTCTTTCTGTACGGCCGGCAGGCGCTGGCGCCGCTGCGCATGGAGGACGTGGCCCGGCAGCTGGGCGTCCACGTCTCCACCGTCAGCCGGACGGCCCGCGCAAAATATCTGCAGTGCAGCTACGGGCTGTTTCCCCTCTCCTTCTTTTTCTCCCAGAGCGCGTCCGCAGAGGGGACGGGCTCTCTCAGCGCCGTGGCCGCCCAGACCCTGCTGCGCCGGCTCATCGACGAAGAGGACCGCTCCGCACCCCTGTCCGATCAGGAGCTGTGCGAGCGGATGCGCCAGGAAGGCTGTCCCGTCTCCCGCCGGACCGTGGCAAAATACCGGGAGGCCATGAACATCCCCAACGGCTACGCCCGCAGGGCGCGATGATCTGCAAACAATTCGGAAAAAGCGGCGGATAACCCAGTTGGTCATCCGCCGCCATGCGTTTTGTTGTGTTTTTTACAGCGCCAGGCCCTTTTGGAAGAGCTCGTAGGTGGAGAGGCCGGACAGATTCACGTCCCGGAGGGTGACGGGCTCGCCCTTCTTCACCTCGTTTTGCAAGACTGCGCCGTTGAGCAGGTAGAAGGGGGCCGCGTCGCCCACGCTCCGGCGGACCAGCAGCTCCGGCGTCAGGCCGTCGATCTGATGGTGGTGGCCGTAGACCTTCAGCTCCGTCCCGGCGGGCAGATCCCGGTCGGCCACGCCGGCCATGATCGTGACCTGGCGGCACTCGGGATGGCAGCCGATCCCCATAAGATCGCCCAGCAGGATGCTGCCGGGGGTCTCCAGACCCATGAAGTGATAGGGATGGTAGATGCAGCAGTACTTGCCGTTTTTGCTCATCACATGGCCCTTCCCGGCAAGGATCTCCCACATTTTCTCATTTTTGCAGCGCACTACGATGAACTCGCCGCCGCAGAAGCTGGCCTCGTCCGTCTCCCGCAGGTTGTAGAACACGTCCACCACGCCGGTCTGCTCCAGAATGCCGCCATCCTCTTTGGGGATAAAGATGTCGGCCAGCTCGGAGACCTTGGCAATGGGGTAATTCAAAAAGGCGGTGGCCGGTTCCAGGCCCGTGACGTTGGACACCAGGTTCATCTCGCAAAGGTCCGCGGAGATGACCTCCCGGTACTTCTGCAGAAGGCGGTCCCGCCCGGCCAGGGTCTGGCGGCCCTGATAGTGCCAGAACTCCGCCAGCTCCGGCAGGTCCTCGCTCTCGTGGGCGCCGTCCCGGTAGGTAAAGGAGCCGCTGTCCCGGTCCCAGACAAAATCGTACTCGCTGGATTTCCCCGCGCAGACCACCTCCAGGCCCAGCAGCTGTGCCCAGCTGTACAGATCCAGCAGGTTCCTGGGCTGATCGCCGTTGACCAGCGCGTAGACCGCGCCGTTGTCCCGGGCGACCTGGTTGAGGATAGGACCGCAGACGGAGTCGGTCTCCTTGGAGACCATGTAAACGTTGATTCCCTTCTGCAGGGCGATCATCGCGGCGTCGGAGCTGACCTTCGTGTTGCCGGTGCACTCCACCATGGCGGTGATGCCGCAGTCCATGACCAGCCGGTAATCCGGCGTGATGATGATGGCGTCCTCCGCGGCGGCGCGGACCTCCTCCGCGCTCCGGCATTCCACGATCTTCGCCTCGTCATAACCGATCTCCAGAAGAACGTCACGGCATTCCTCCACATGGCGGGAGCAGACAGCCCGCAGCACCATGTGCGCGACGGTCGGGATCTGGGCCAGCAGCGTGTAGCCGTAGCCCTTTGTTGCGCCGATCACGCCCACCCGGGAGAGCTTTCCGCTGGAGTCACGCAGCAGATTTGTATAGTCCATGATTTGTTCCTCCGATGACGTCTGTTGAGATCAGGAGACGATGATATTGCCGTCTTGGATGACCGCGGTGACCTTTTTCAGCGCCTCGATATCGGCAAGGGGATCGCCGGCCACGGCGACCAGATCCGCCGCCTTGCCTACGGCGATGGAGCCGGTCTTCTCGTCCACGCGGCACAGACGCGCGGCGTTGATGGTGATGCCGGCCAGAACGTCGCGGTTGGCGGCGCCCAGCTGGGAGATGTAGCAGGCTTCCTGGGCCAGGCCCTGGTGGATGCCGTCGGTGCCGATGCCGAATTTCAGGCCGCCCTGGATGGCGTTGCTCAGGCAGCCGATGATGATCTCCTTCTCCTTCAGACTGCCCTCCCGATCCTTCGGGGAGAACTTGAACAGGAGTGTGTCGTTGAGGGCGTAGCTGGGGGTGTAGGTGACCCAGCGGTCGGTCTTCTTTACCAGCTCCACCTGCTCGGGAGTGATGTAGTACACATGCTCCAGGCAGTCGATGCCGGCCTCCACGCAGTCGTTCAGACCCTGGCCGCCGGAGCAGTGGCAGGCCGTGGGCAGGTTGACGCTCCGGGCCTCCGTCACCACCGCCTTCAGCTCCTCGGGGGTCATGAAGTGGAAAATAAAGGGCGTGGCGTTGATGACCTTGGTGGTGAACACCTTCAGGAAGTCGACCCCGTGGAGGATGTTCTCCCGGGAGCGCTTCTGAAACTCCAGAACGCCGGTGTGGGGCATGCCCACGTAGCCGTGGCCGTGGGCGGCCCGCATGCCGATGCCGGAGACCACCAGCTTAGGCCCCATAAGGCGGCCCTGGCGCTGGGCGTTTCGGCAGGTGACGTCAATGTAGAAACGGTCGCCGCAGCAGCGGGAGGTGGTCACGCCGCTGACCAGGTCGTCGCGCATGGTCTTGATGGCACGGATCGTCTGCTCCGCCTCGCAGTCTTCCATTTTGACCAGATGGTTTTCCAGGCGGGTGTCCAGCGCCAGATGGTTGTGGCAGTCGATCATGCCGGGGATCAGAGTGGCTTCGCCGTAATCCAGGACCTGGGCGCCCTCGGGAATGGGCAGGGAGGACATCTCGTCATAGATCGCCGCGATCTTGCCGTCCTGGATCAGAAGGCCCGCGTTTTCCTTGGGTTCCAACGCGTCGCCGACGATAATCTTTTTCGCTTTTACATAGTAGGCAGCCATGGGATCCGTCTCCTTTCTCCCCGGTTATTCGGGCTTCTTTTCTTCGGCGGGCTCGGCGGGAGGAGCGTCCTCGGGATCAATGATGCCCTTCTTGGCGTTGTCACGCTTGGCCATCTTGGAGAACACGCCGGTGAGGATGGGGGTCAGGATGGCGGTCACCACAACGGCGCCGGCGACCTGAGCGGTGGCCATGGGGACGATGGGCTCCAGAGAGGGGTCAGCCATGGCAACAGAGGCGGGGACGGCCACCGCGTTGCCGCCGGTGGTGCCGATGGCCATGCCCATGGGGTCCTTCTTCCGGCGGATGAAGCTGTAGATGTAGTAGGTGAGAACGCCGGTGAAGAGAACGGTCATCAGGCCCAGGACGATGCCGCCCACGCCCGCCTCGGCAATGGTCTTCAGGCTGGTGTTGGCGCCCAGGACGAAGCCGTTGAAGGGCAGGAGCATGGTCAGGCCGTCGGAGAGGATCTTCTTGAAGTCGGGGTCCAGGTTGCCCAGGATCATGCCGATGATCAGGGGGACGATGGCGGCCACCAGGGAGATGAAGGGGATGTCGGCCAGGCCGGTGGTGCCCAGGGCGATCATGGTCAGGAAAGGACCGTCGTTCAGGGACAGGATGGCGATGGCGCCTACGTCGGTGTTGTCGCCGAATTCCTTGGCCAGGGCGGTGTAGATGGCGCCGTTGGAGTTGGTGACGGCGGTGATGACGGCCAGCGCGGACAGGCCGAAGATGCCGGAGGGCCCAAAGATCTTATTGATGCCCAGGCCCAGGAGAACACCGATGACGTACTTCAGGATGGTCAGCACGGCGCCCTTGTACAGAGGCAGGCCGGCCTGGCGGAAGTTGATGCTCGCGCCGCTGCAGAGGATGAACAGACCAACCAACGTGGCCGTGCCGCTTTTGAACAGGCCCGTGGTGAAGCCGCCGATCTGCAGCACGGAGGGGATGAATGTGTTGACGATGCAGCCCAGAAGGAGAGGGATGACCATCATGCCGCCGGGGAACTTCTTCATTGTTTGGACAATTTTCATCGAAACCTACCTCTTTCTTTCTTTTTTTACCGAACTCCCTTTCTGTCCGGCTTTTTGGTTCCGATGTTTTAATAAGCACGGTGCGTGCCAACCGGAATAAAAATTTTTACGAAATTCCACAGGGCAGAAAGAGGCGCTTTCTTATAAAATGGAAGCAAACCCTTCCGGACGCTGCATTTGACGTTGCAACATACGATGCAGCGCCGCAGCATACGCAACGTTCAAAGGCCGTATTGCTTCATCTTTCGCCAGAGGGTGGTCCGGTGCATGCCCAGGAGCGCGGCGGCCTCGTCGCGCCGGTAGCCGCACTGCTCCAACACGGCGCGGATACGCGCCGCCTCCTGCTCCGGCTGGGGGACGGCCCCGCCCTCCGGTCCGGGCGCGGGCTCCGGGGGCCGCTCCCAGGGCTGGGCCTCGGGACTCAGATCCTCCGGGTAGAGGGCCTCCCGGAGCTGCTCCCGGCCGATGCGCCGGGGGGAGAGGGCGCAAAGCCGCTCCACCACGTTGTTCAGCTCCCGGATATTCCCGCTGAAGGCGTAGCTGTGCAGCAGCTCCAGAGCGTTGGGATCCACGGGCGGCACCTCCTGGCCGGACTGGGCGCAGCGCTGCCGGATCCCCTGGAGGAAGAGCATCTCCACGTCCTGCCCCCGGCTGCGCAGGGGCGGCACGAACAGGCGCAGCACGTCCAGCCGGTACATCAGGTCGCGCCGGAATTTGCCGCTGCTGCAAAGGGCCTCGATGCTCTTGTTGGTCGCCGAGATGATCCGCACGTCCACGGCGATCATCTTGTTGTCGCCGATGCGCCGGACCTGCCGCTCCTGCAGCACGCGCAGGAGTTTGGTCTGGGTGGACAGGGGCATCTCCTCGATCTCGTCGAGCATCAGCGTGCCGCCGTGGGCCTGCTCGAACAGGCCCTGCTTGCCGCCCCGCATGGCCCCGGTGAAGGCGCCTTCCGAATAGCCGAACAGCTCGCTCTCCAGCAGATTGTCCGGCAGCGCCGCGCAGTTGATGACCACGAAGGGGCCGCTGCTGCGGCGGCTGGCCTGGTGGATGCTCTGGGCGAACAGCTCCTTGCCGGTGCCGGTCTCGCCGACGATGATCACGTTTGCCTCCGACTGGGCGTAGCTCCGGGCCGTCTCGATGGTCTTTTTCATGGCCGCGCTCTCGTGGGTGATGTCGGAGAAGCTGTATTTGGCCTTCAGACCCCGTTCGTTCAGCTTTCGGCGGATCTGGCTCTCCAGACGCTGGATCTCCGTGATGTCGGAGATCACCAGGACCACGCCGGCCATGGTCTGGTCGGCCACCACCGGGCGGCAGGCGGCGGAGACACGCCGGTCCGTCCCCGGGATGGTCAGCAGATGTCCGGTGCTCTCCTCCCGGGTCTCCATGGCCGAGCGGAACAGAGGGTAGAGATAGGGCAGCGCGGTCTCCAGCGGCTGGTCCATCAGACGCTTGCCCGCGTGCATCTGCTGCATGGCCCGGTTCCGCACCCGGATCACGCCCTCCCGGTCCACATAGAGGATGCCGTCCCGGTAGGAATAGATGATGGTTTTGTAAGTCTGGGAGGTGATGTGTTCCCGCCGGATGCGCAGCACGGTGTTCACGGCCTCCTCCACGGCGCGCAGCACCGCCGTGCTGCCCGTGCGGATCACCACGGCGGGAAGTCCCACGGCGCGGGCCTCCAGACTGGAGGAGTAGCCGCCCACAATGGCCTCGCAGCCGTCCGCGGCGGCCTGCCGCACCACGGCGGGCAGCTCTTCGTGGTGCAGGGCCTCGTAGATCCGCAGATCCAGCTGCATGGGCACGGCCACGTCCTCGGCCTCAAAAAACTGCCGGCCGGACACCACCGCGGCGATCCGGCGGGGATGGTAGAGCCGCAGACACTCGCCCACGGCCCGCACCACGTCAAAGCCGTTGATCTGCAGGTTGATCAGGGGCTTGTCCGGCCAGCGCTTGCCCATCAGCTCGGCGGTGTAGCCCCGGGCGATGATCGCGTCAAAGCCGGAAGGATCGATGCTCAGCGCCTCCTGCACGATCCGGACCCGGACGTCCGCCTGCACCTCCTCCTGGAAGCGGTGATTCTGAAGAACAAAGTCCACCGTCTCCTTCAGCTCGGGATACGGCACGATAAACAGCAGTCGGATCATAGGTGTTCCCCTCTCTGTGTGTTGCGTTGCATCTTCATGATACAGAATTGCAACACAGGCTGTCAAGCCAAAGGAGGGGACTTCCTGTGCAATGGCTTTTCGCTTGGCCCGGGATTTGCTTATTAATTCTTATTAGGATATAATAAAAAGGCCGCAGCGGGGCGCCATCGGCGCGGCGGCGGCAGCAGGAGGGTATTATGGCGGTTTTAGGAGTGATCGCAGACGATTTCACCGGCGCGAGCGATGCCGCGTCCTTTCTTGTCAAGGGCGGGCTCAGCGTCCGGCTGGTCAACGGCGTCCCCGGGGAGGGGTACGGCGCCGCCGCGGCGGGGGATGCCCAGGCGGTGGTGGTGGCCCTCAAGTCCCGGACACAGGAGGTCCGCGCCGCGGTGGCGGACTCCCTGGCGGCGGCGGATTTCCTGCTGGGGGCCGGGGCGCGGCAGCTGTATTTCAAATACTGTTCCACCTTTGACTCCACCCCCCGGGGGAACATCGGACCGGTGGCAGACGCGCTGATGGAGCGGAGCGCGTCGCCCTTTTCCATCCTCTGCCCGGCCCTGCCCGTGAACGGTCGGGTGGTCCGGGACGGGTGTCTGTATGTGAACGGGGTCCTGCTGCAGGACAGCCCCATGAAGGACCACCCCCTTACGCCTATGCGGGACTCGGATCTGACGCGGCTGATGGCGCCCCAGAGCCGCTGGGAGAGCCGCCGGGCCACGCCGGAGGAGATCGGGCGCCTGGCCGCCCGGCCGCCGGAGGAGCCCTGCTATCTGGTGCCGGATTATGAGACGGCGGAGGACGGAGAGCGCATTGCGGCCGCGGCGGCGGAGCTCCCCCTTCTGACCGGCGGCAGCGGCCTTCTGGAGCCGCTGGCCCGGATCTGGGCGCGCAAGCTCCAAACGTCCATCGCCGCCCCCCGGAGCGCCACGGAGGGCGACGCGATCCTGCTGGCCGGCAGCTGTTCCCGCGCCACGCTCGGACAGATCGCCTGCTACCAGGCCCGGGGACTGCCCTCCCGCAAGCTGGACCCGGCGGCCGTGCTGGAGGGGCGGATGACGGTGGAGGAACTCTGGCCCTTCGTCTGCGAATGCAGAGAGCGGGGACTGGCCCCGCTGATCTACAGCTCGGATACGCCGGACAAGGTCCGCGCCTACCAAGCCCTGGGCGCGGAGCGCGTCTCGGAGGCCCTGGAGGGCTTCACCGCGGCCCTGGCCCGGCGCGCCGTGGAGGAGGGCTTTACCCGGATCATCAGCGCCGGGGGAGAGACCTCCGGCGCGGTCACCAAGGCGCTGGGCTTTTCCTCCTTCCTCATCGGCCGCAGCGTCGCCCCCGGCGTGCCCATCATGGTGCCGGCGGAGCGCCGGGACATCCGGCTGGTTTTGAAGAGCGGCAATTTCGGACAGGAAGATTTCTTCTCACACGCCCTGCGCATGACAGCGGCGGAAGGAAAGGAGACAGAAGAATGAACCGACAGAATCCGGATCAGGAGCTGCGCGACGCCGTTTGGGTCGCCCACAGCCTTTTTGAGCGGGGCAAGACGGCGGGCTCCAGCGCGAATCTCAGCGTTCGCGTGGGGGATACTGTGTACATCACGGCCAGCGGGACCTGCTTCGGCCGGCTGCGGGAGGAGGATCTTGTCCCCATAGGAATGGACGGGAAGCCTCTCTCCGACCGCAAGCCCAGCAAGGAATGGCCGCTGCACCTGGCCCTGTACGAAAAATCCCCGGAGATCGGCGCGGTGATCCACACCCACAGCAGCTACAGCGTGCTGTGGAGCTTTGCCGTGGGGGATGAGGACAGAGACTGCATCCCTCCCCATACGCCCTATCTCCGCATGAAGCTGGGGAGCGTGGGCGCCGTGCCCTACGAGCGGCCCGGCTCGGAGGCCCTGTTTGCGGCCTTTCGGGCCCGGGTGCCCTTCAGCGACGGTTTCCTTCTGCGGCAGCACGGGCCGGTGGTCCCGGGGGCCGATATCATGGAGGCGTTCTATAATCTGGAGGAGCTGGAGGAGAGCGCCCGCATCGCCTGGGAGCTTCGGAGAGCGGGGATGTGACCCTGCCCGCTTCTGAATAAAGAGTGATATGCTCCCTCCGCAGGGACAGCTTCAGCGCAGGCTGTCCCCTGCGGAGGGAGCATTTTGCGCGGACAGACCCGCGTTGCACAAATTTTTCTTGCGTTTTTGCCGCTCCGGCGTAAGATGGACATAGGAATCACGGTTTGAATTGACGGAGGTGCCGGGCATGGACGCGGAGAAAAAAAGAAGCTTTACCCTGTTTCGTCAGAGGGTATACCGGATGGTTTCCGTCGGCATTGTGGACGATCCCATCAACAGCGGCTATGACGTGATCAGCACCCTGGCGCTGGTCACCAACCTCGCCGTTGCCATCCTCCAGACCTTTGAGAGCGTGGAGAGCGTCTACGGCCCGCTGTTTTCCGGCATCGAGGCGGTCACGGTGGCGTTTTTTGCCCTGGATTATGTGCTGCGGCTCTTTACCGCCAACAATCTGTATCCCGATCTGCCGGAGGGGCCTTCGCTGGCGCGCTATGCCTTCTCCTTTGCGGGGATCGTGGACCTGCTGTCCTTTCTGCCCTATTATCTGCCCTTCTTTTTCCCGGCGGGGGCGGTGGTGTTCCGGCTCTTCCGCATCGCCCGGATCTTTCGGCTCTTCCGCATCAATGCCTACTACGATTCCCTGAATGTGATCACGGAGGTCATCGTCAACAAAAAACAGCAGCTCCTGTCCTCGGTGTTCATCATTTCGGTGCTGATGCTGGCCTCCAGCCTGTGCATGTACTCCCTGGAGCACGAGGCCCAGCCGGAGGTTTTTCAGAACGCCTTCTCCGGCATCTGGTGGTCGGTGTCCACGCTGCTGACCGTGGGCTACGGCGATATCTACCCCATCACGCCCCTGGGCAAGGCCGTGAGCATCGTTATCACCTTCCTGGGCGTTTTGATGGTGGCCATCCCCACCGGCATTCTTTCCGCCGGCTTTGTGGAGCAGTACTCCCAGTTCAAGCGCCTGGGGGACTATGCCCGGGAGCAGGACCTGAATTTTGTTACGGTGGAGCTGGGCGCCAAGGACTCCTGGGCAGGGAAAACCATCAAGGATCTTCTACTGCCCCGGGGCCTGCTGATCGCGGCGGTACGGCGCGGCGGGGAACTGATCGTGCCCCGGGGGGATGTGGTCCTCAGCCCCGGTGACCGGCTGTCTCTCTGCGCCGAGGGGCTGAAAAACGACCAGCCCGTCAACCTCCGGGAGGTGACCCTGGGACACCGGCACGAGTGGAACGGCTGCGCCATCCGGGATCTGGACATCTCCCGGCAGACCCACATCGTCATGGTACGCCGCCGCGGCACCATGCTGGTCCCCCACGGCAGCATGAAGCTGATGGAGGGCGACTCGGTGCTCCTTTACAGCAAGGAAAAACGAATAACGACACCGGAAAAGCAATAAAAAGATCGGGGGCAGCTGCAAAAGCTGCCCCCGATCTTTTTATCGATTCAAACCGGAAGATTCACATCCAGATGAGCCAGATGAGCAGATAGCCTGTGGTAACGGCGGTCAGGGTGAAGGGCACGCCGTATTTCATGAAAGCGCCGGAGGAGACCTGATAGCCCTCCTTGCGCAGGATGCCGATGCCGGTGATATTGGCGCTGGCCCCGATGGGGGTCAGATTGCCGCCCAGGGTGGCGCCCACCAGCAGTCCGAAGTACAGCAGGTTGGGGCTGACGTCGATCCCGCCGGCAGCGGAGAGCCGCTGGGTGATGACCGCCACCACAGGGAGCATCGTGGCGGTGTAGGGGATGTTGTCGATGAAGGCGGAGAGCAGCACGCTCATCCACACGATCACCGTGTAGACCAGGAAGATGGAGCCCCGGGAGCCGGTCCCGCTGAGCTTGGCCAGGGTGACGCCGATCCGATCGATCAGGCCCGCCTCGCTGATGCCGCCGATGACGATGAACAGGCCGATCAGCAGGGCGATGGTGTAGTAGTCGATCTCTCCCAGCACACCGCGCAGCACCGCGGTGCTGCGTTTGCGGATCAGCTGGCGGATGAGACCGCCCAGGAAGAAGAGCATGCAGATCAGGCCGTTGGTGATATCCGGCTTATAAAACTGACCCGGTGCGGCGTTGTCGGCGTAGGGGATAAAGGACACCGCGATCAGGCTCAGCACCGTCAGGCACAGCAGCCAGGTGGGGACCTTGTCCTCCACGGACGTGCGGTCGTGGACGTCGATGCGCTGGTTCTCCCGGCGGAACATCCAGAGGATGATCATCGCCGCGGCCAGCGCGCCGGCCTCCGTGACAAAGAACATGCCGGGCTTGCCCTGCACAAAGAAGAAGTCCATGAAATCCAGACCGGCCGCCTTGGCCAGCAGGATGGAGGTGGTATCACCCACCAGAGTGGCCGCGCCCTGGAGATTGGAGGAAACCGCGATGCAGATGATGGCCGGCACCGGGGAGATATCCAGCTTTTTGCACACGGCCAGGGCCACGGGGGCTACCATCAGCACGGTGGCCACATTGTCCACGAAAGCGGAAATGATCCCCGCGAACAGGGACATGGCAAAGATCATCCACTTGACGGAGTGGACATGGGAGACGATGATATCGCTCAAAAGCATGGGCATCTTCGATTCAATGAAGAAATAGACCGTGCCCATGGTGCCCACGATCATCATGATCACGTTCCAGTCGATCTCTCTCAGGGCGTCCGGCAGGGTATAGCGGAAGCCGGGAAAGAGGCCCAGACTGCCGACGAGGATAAAGACGGCGGCGGAGGCCAGGGCGATATAGGGCCGCAGCTTCTGCAGCGAGAACATCAGCACATAGGTCACGAGGAAGAGGATCAGGGCGAATACGGTCAAGGAATCCATAAGCAGCTCTCTTTCAAACTATTCTTATCATTTATCGTCTTAGATACGCCGAGGAAACGGGGAAATTGAAATAGGTGTCCGGATAGGGCTCGTTTTCCAGGGAAAAATGCCACCACTCGCAGTCGATGGGACGGAAGCCGCTGCGGACCATGACGCGCTGCAGGAGCATCCGGTTTTCAAACTGCTCCTCGGTGACATCCCGGCAATCCGGGTGGGACAGCCCGCTGAACAGGTCGAAGGGACTGCCCATATCGACCTCCTTGCCGGTCTTCATGTCCAGCAGGGTCAGGTCGACGGCGCTGCCCCGGCTGTGGCTGGAGAGTTTTGCGATATAGCCCTTGGCAAACAGCTCCTGTTTTTCCAGCTCCGGGTAAAAATAGGGCTTCATGCGCACATCCTGATCCTCGATGCCCCAGAGGACGAACTGCTTCACCGCGCAGGCCGGGCGATAGGCGTCGAAGACCTTGAGCCGATAGCCCAGTACAAAGACCTCGCTGCTGACGGATTTCAGCGCCCGGGCCGCCTCGATCGTCAGCAGGGCGCAGGGCTCCTCATAGCCGTCGATCCGCTCGCCGATGAAATTATAGGTGGAATAGTAGCGGATCTCCTGCACGATGTTCGGGACGTAATCCGCCAGCACCACAAAGCCCGAGGGGTCCATGGTGACGTCGTTTTTATACTCTGTTCTCATGTTTTGCTCCCTCGGTGTTCTTAGGGCTGCTCAAGAAATCGGAGGATCCGCTGCTTGTAATCCGGCGCCGTGTCAAAGGCGGCATGCCCGTATCCGGTGTACATGTAGAGCCGGAAATCCCTCCGATCGTCCAGCTTTTCGGCGATCTCCATGGTGGCGTCCGAATCCAGGACGCTGTCCTCAAATACGCCGAGAGCCAGGACCGGGCATTGGATTTTGTCCAGATCCGAAACGATGTCAAAGTCCCTTGTCCCCTCCGCCAGGATGATAAAGCGGCGGAGGTCCGCGTCCGTCACCGTCCCGGCCGCCGCGAGCAGGGCCTCCCGGTACTGGTCGAAAACGGCCGACGGATAGATCTCCCGGCCGAAGGCGAGGTACAGACCCTCCCGGTCCCCGGCTCTCGCCAGACGGACCCATTCCTCGATGACCCGGTATTGCTCGTCCTTTACATGGGCCGAAGTGGAGCCCAGCACCAGCTTGCCCACCAGCTCCGGGTACTCGACGGCGATCACCAGGGCCATCATACCGCCCTGGGACGCGCCGAACAGGCTGACCTTCTGAAGGCCCAGCGCCTGAAAAGCCTCCGCCGTGTCCCGGGCCATGTCCCGGACGGAATAGCCCGGGGGAAGCTCCGCGCGGCGGTCAAACAGGTAGATGGTGTAACGATCCGTCAAAGACCGATAGGCTTCCGCCACCGCGTCGGCCGCGCCCATGACGCTCTGGACGCTCAGGCCCGGCAGGATCACCAGAGTTTTATCCCCCGTTCCGAAGCGGAAAAAGTCCATGGAAAAACGGTCCGTATGCAGTTTTTCGATGGGGATCCCCATTTTTTCATCCCTTTTCTTAAGCACCCGCGATCACGATGGGACCCCGGCCGCCGGACAGGGGGCGAGGATTTGTCTGTCCGGGCGCAAATGAGCCCCGCCGGATCGTTCAGATCCGGATCGTCAGCACGTTCAGACCCAGGATATTTTGATACTGCAGGGCCCGCGCGATTTTGAAAATCAGGCGGATACCGATGTTTTTGCCGATTTCGCCGCCCTCGGCGAGCTTCTGCCGCTCGACGGGGTCAAAGGGCACGCAGTCATCCTTGATGCGCAGTATCACGTCGTCACCCTTATGCACCACCCGCACATCCACGGAATGGGGCTTGCGGTCCTTGGTAAAACCGTGATCCACAATATTGCCCGCCATTTCCTCCATGGACAGTCCGGCCAGATACGCCCGGCGGGAATCGACGCCGCGCTCAAGACAGAAGCGCTGGACCTGCTCGGCAACGCGGACGACCTCTTCCGTGCTCCTGACGCTCAGATCCATGCGCTCGCTGGGCGGCGCGCCGAAATCATCGGGGATGACCATCAGCTCATCCATGTTCCGGGGGAGGCGTTTCTTTTTCATCCATGCGTACGCGATGATCACCAGCGTTGTGACGACCCCGTTGAGCACATTGGCGATATACACGCTGTTCACCCCCAAAGAGCGGATCAGCAGCGCCGTGAAGCCGGCCACACAGCCCACGCCGTCCAGAAAACTCAGCAGGTGCACCAGGGCATGCTTGCCGGAGGCCTGGCCGTAGCAGACGAAGTGCATGTAGATGATGCTCAGCGGCATGCACAAGGGCAGGATGCGCAGACCCCACACGGTCATCATATAAACGGGTTCAGAGGGATCCCGGAAGAAGATCCTCGTCAAAGGAACGGAGCAGAGGATGATGCAGGCGGAAACCAGACCCTGCAGGGGCAGGAAGCGGCGGAACATGACCCGCATCACGTCCGCAAGAGTCTGCCGGTCCTCCTCCCCCACGCTGACGCTGATGAGCATACGGGACACGGCCAGCATGCCTATCGGGATGGACCAGACGACGGTCAGCAGATTGTTGGCCGCGGCGAAGGCCGAGATGCCCACGCTTCCCACGAACACCACCAGCAGCCGGTTGACGATGAGGCCTCTGGCCGTCTGATAGAGATTGGAGAGAGCTCCCGGTACGCCGATGCGAAAGATCTCTCCGCACTCACGCCAGACAAGGGCTCCGGTCCGGACGCGAAGAAAGGAGCGTCCGGACAAATAATACTGGATCTGTACGCCCAGGAACACCCAGAGGCCAAGGGAAGAGGCCAGAGCCAGGCCCAGCGCCTCCAGGTGCAGCAGCCCGACAAAGAGAAGGTTCAGGAGCACATTGACGGCGATATACACGATGCTCGCCGTCAGCGTCCGTTTTCCCCGGTTCTCCAGAGACAGGAACGAGGAAAACGAGCCGCCGAGCATAAGCGGGAGAACACCGATGGCCTGTCCGATCAGGTAGCGGTCCAGCAGCTGACGCACCGCCCGGTCTTCCGTGAGAAAGCCGGTGAGATCAAAGAGTCCTGCCGTCAGGAGGATAAGCGTAAAGATCGCGGCGATCAGGGAGGTTACCGTCAGATTCAAAGAGAAAACGCCCTGCAGCTTGTCCCGCTGGTTTTTCCCCATGTATTCTCCGCTCAGGATCACGGAGCCGCCCACAAGGATGGCGTTGACGGAGGTGATCAGCATGCCGATGGGACTGTAGAGACCCACGGCGCTCATTGCCTCCACACCCACGTAGTTGCTGGCAAAATAGCTGGAAACGATGCCGTTCACCGAGTTCACCGACGCCAGCAGGATTTGGACCGGCAGCAGCCGAAACAGCAGCCGGGTCACGGTTTTCGCATTGGCAGCCTGTTCGTTCATATATACACCCGACGAGCATCCGGTTTTCGGTTCACATACCCTGGATGATGGAGTTGATCTGGTCCAGCGTCAGGCCCTGGCCCTCCCGGCCGGGGAGATAGGAGATCGAATAGTTATACCCGCCGGCGGAGAAGGTGGCCTCGTTGACGAGCGTCCCGTTGCCCCGGCAGCGGACGTTGCCCACATTTTTAAAGCCGTGGTCCCAGGTCTGGGAGTAAGAGTTCACGTCGCCGCTCAGGTCGCTGCCGCTGAGGGTGTTGGATTTCCGGATGAGCATGGTTCCGCTGCTGTACCGGGCCTCGATGACGCCGGGCATGCTGCGGTAGATATCCAGGGAGACCCCGTTGGGCAGCGCCTCGGGGATGGGGGGATGGAATTCCACACCGGAGTTGGAGACAGCGGCGTTCAGGTCGGTGGTCTCGGTCCAGCGGTTCACCGCGGGGGTCGGCGTGGGCGTCGGCTGGGAGGATCGAACGAAGTTTCCGGTGGTGCCATAGCCGTCGTTCCAGGCGATGGAATCCGTCGCCCGGGAATAGGTCAATGTGCCCGAGCCGTTGGAATAAACGGTGGTGCGGGTCTCCCGGCCGGCGGAGTCATAGACCACGTTGTACTTGGTGGCATTGTTAAAGCGCATCACTCCGCTGGTGTCAAAGCTGCCGCTGAACACCCACTCAGTGGATTCCCAGGCGCTGCTGCCCCAATGGATCTTCGCGCTGTACGCGCCGGGGTAGCCGGTGATCTCCATGCTTGCCCGCTGGGAGACGGAATCCATGTACGAGCCCACCACGGGGAAATCTCCGGGCGCGGCATTGGTCACCGTCAGGGTCGCTCTGGCGCTGTCGGAATCCCCGGCGGTGTTGGTGTAGCGGCAGTATACCTTCCAGCCGTTGGCGGCGAGAGGAATATTGCTCAGCTCCATCTTGCTGTACATGCCGTTTACGACCTTCATATAGGGGAATACGGAGCCGATGTTTTCATAGCTGAGGTCGGTTTTCCCGTCCGGGCTGACAAAATGCCACACCGCCCAGATGGCGTTGATGTAATCCGCCTCGAAGAAGCAGGAACCGCCCTCGCTCACCGTGGCGTCTACCGGATGCTTTTTCACAAAGGGCTTCTCCGGCGCGGGCGTAGGCGTGGCCGTAGGAGTCGCCGTGGGCGTGGCGGTGGGCGTGGCCGTCGGGGCGGCCGTGGGTGTGGCCGTGGGTGTGGCCGTCGGCGCGGCGGTAGGCGTCGGTGCCGGTGTGGCGGTGGCCTCCGGCGTGGCGGTCACCTCCGCCGTGGGTTCCGGCGAGGGCGTCGCGGCATTGGAGGACTTGGACCCGCAGCCGGTCAGCAGCAGCACGCACAGGAGAAAAACGACGATGATTTTCGTTCTTTTCATAATGATTACCATCCTTTTATCAGGGGCATGGTCGGATGTCCCCGCTTTTTTTCATTGAATCGGCCCGCAGCGCCGCAAAAGCTTCTGCGGCGCCGGAGATGCCTTATCGATAGGCCAGGACCGTCAGCACCACGTAGAAAACGACCATTCCGCCCAGGACAAGGCCCTGCTTCAGTCTGTGCTCGGTCAGGAGGCCGACGAACTCCCGCACCGCCGCGTTGGGCCAGAAGTACCATTTGGTTTTGGCGCCCATGCCCACGGCGCGCATTTTTACCCGCCGGGCGCAAAGGCCTCCGCGGAAAACGTGATAGTTGGTCGTGGAAAAGGCGATTTTGGCTTCCGGGTCCTCCAGGGAGGGCCAGTATCCCCGGGGAGCTTCCTTTCCCGGCCGGACCCTTTGGAGGATCAACTCTTTGGAGAAGGCCATGTTCTCCAGGGTGTCCGTGGATCGGTTTTCCTCCAGGATCCGTTCCGCCGGGACGCCCTTTTCCAGCAGATAGCGCGTCATGGAGGCGCTCTCGGAGATCGGCTCGTCCGGGCCCTGCCCTCCGGAGGTGATAAATACCGGCTCTTTCCCGGTCTGCGCCGCCTGCTTTTCCGCAAAGGCCAGCGCCCGGTCGACCCGGCCGCGCAGAAGCGGCGAGGGGCTGCCGTCTTTCCGGATGCCGCAGCCGAGGATGATGATGAAATCCTTGTCCGGCTCCGGCTCATAGCGCACCACGATGGCATCCGCCACCATGACGCCCAGGAGCATGCACTCAAAATAGAGATATACCGAGGCAAACAGATTGGTGATCAGATCGTGGATCATGACCTCTCTCTGACTGCCGGACACGGCGTAATCGAAGAGAAAGATGAACACCACTCCTCCGATCAGCAGAAAGGAGAGGATGATCCCCAGCACGTTTACGGTCCGAAAGCCCTCGTGGCGGATCAGCGACACGTTGGACACGCACAGGGCCGCAGAGAAGAGGAACAGAAACGGGGACGACAGGAGCATATAGTTTTTGGCCGATCCCAGCAGGATGTTCACGATCGCGGAGGCGCCGTATTCCGCCGGATGCCGGATCAACTGACTGGTGAGACGGATCTGCATCAGCAGCAGGGCCAGCAGAAACAGGGAAAAGCCCATGTAAATAACGGTGTTGTAGGAATAGGGGTTGTAGCGGAGCTGCAGGAAAAAGCCGCGGATCAGCAGAACGATGACCGCCAGCAGATAGACGGCAACGGAGGCGCTTATCGCGACGGCGCGCGCCTCCCCGCCGGTAAACCACAGCGCCGACAGGACGATGCCCAGCACCAGGGTCAGCACGCCGACGTTCCAGACCTTCGGCTTTTTGTCCAGTGTATCAAATTTCATGTCTGCCCTCTTCCCGCAGGTCTCTCAGGAAGCGCCGCAGTCCGTCCGGCCATTCGGACGGATCGCCCAGACCAGTGTCGGCCAGAGTGACCATTTTATTGCTCCCGTGATAGTCGCTGCCGGCGGTGACGTAGAGACCGTAGCGCTCCGCAAAGGACAGCATGTCCCGGATCAGCCGCGGCGTAAAGCCGGAATAAAAGGCCTCCAGCCCCTGCAGGCCGAAGTCCGTCAGCCGCCGGAGGCGCGCGTCCATCTCATCACCCAGGATGAGCTGGTCCCCGTTGCCGTAGGCCGGATGGGCCAGCACCGGGATGCCCCCGGCCCGAAGGATACCGCGGATGGCCTCCTCCGGGCGCACGTATTCGCTGCGGAACCGGACCCGATCGATATACTCCTTTATGGCGTCCTCTTTGGTCCGGGCGTAGCCGTATTTGACCATGAGATTGCCGATGTGCGGCTTGCCGGGGTTGTCCAGGGCGAGGAGAGCCCGCAGTTCTTCTTCCGGAAAGGATACGCCGAATTGCTCGGAGAGAAGAGCCAGCCGGCCGCGCACCTTGTTCATGCGGTAGCTGTGACCGAGCTCCACCACCTGCCGTATTGCCTCCGCCTCCGGATCGTAGCCGTAGCCGAGGATGTGATATTTCCCCGCCTCATCCCGGCAGGAGAACTCCACGCCGGTCAGAAAGTCGGGATCGCCCGGCGTCCGGATCGAGCGTATGATCTGGCAGCCCTTGATGTCGTCGTGATCCGTTACCGAAAACAGCGCGATCCCGGCCTCTTTCACACGGGCGAGAATCGCCTCCGGGGTATCCGTGCCGTCGGAAACGGTGGTGTGCATATGCAGATCGATCGTTCGGGGAAATGCCATGGCAAAAAAGCCGTCCTTTACAGGTTTTTCTTCAGCGTCAGGATATTCTGCCCGTCAATATACTCATAGACCACGTTGTCCATGATCTTCTTGGTCATAAAGATGCCAAGTCCGCCGGCGTCGCGCTTTTCGGCCGGGAGGCTGATATCCGGGTCCTCTTTTGCCAGGGGATCATAGGGCATGCCGTGGTCCACAAAGGTGATGGTCACGGTGACCGGATCCTCGGAGACCTCCACGCGCACGATGGCCTTGCCCTTGTCCGGGGCGTAGGCGTAGCTGGCGATGTTGATGAAAATCTCCTCCACCGCGATGGCGATCTGCATCTGGGCTTTGGGCGGGCAGTCGGCCCGCTCGAGATGCTCGTCCACGAAGGCCTGGACCTCCGGGAGATTCTCCGCCGCGGCCTCCAGCTCCAGCTCACCGGTGCTGAAGGTCAGCGTATCCGTTTTCTCCAGCAGAGCGAGCAGCTCGTCCGTCCACAGCTTGATCTCCGCCCGTCCGGCTTCGCTTTCCATGCCCTTGCGGCGGATGGAGCGGCGGATCATGCGGGTATAGCCGATGATGCGCGCCTTGTCCTCCACCTCGCGGATCTTGGTCTCGCACCCGGTCCCCAGATAGGCCGCCAGCGACTTGCGCCAGAAGGCGGTGCCGGTCTCGAAATCGAAGCCCTGGAACTTCTTGATCGTCTCATGATCATATTCGGAATAGCCGATGAAGGCATTGAACATGGAGGCGAGCTCGAAGATCGGATGGCCCACCGCCAGGGTGTCCATGTCGATGAGCAGTACTTCGCCGTTCTGCAGCTCCACGTTCTTTGTGTGGTAATCGCCGTGGATCATATGGTCGTCGTGGGGCACCGCCTCCACCATGGCGACAAGCTTTTTTCCGGCCTCCTCGGGCAGATAGTCCCCCATGAAGCGCGCCCAGGAGAGGGCGGTCTCCTTCATGTCCGGGAGCTTCCCGGCCGGGACCAGGGTGCCGTGGATCTTGCGGAGCAGATCCACATATTCCTTTACGCACCAGTCCAGCTTCTCCGGATCTTTTGCGAGGATCTTGGAGAAGGAACTGGCGTTCAGCAGCTCGAACACAGAGCCGTAGCTCTCTCCGACCCGCACCACGTCGTAAGAGATCGCCGTGGGGATGCCCAGGATCAGGGCGAGCTTGGCCACCTCCCGCTCGTGCTGGATGTCCGCCAGCGCGTCGGCGTTGTTGTAGACCTTGACCACGTTGTCCTGGTCGATCCGGTAGATGGTGCCGTTCGCGCCGCGGCCGATCTCCTCGCAGCCCTCCACGGAGACGATGCGGTAGGCCTTCTCCACGCCCATCATCTCGGTAAAGCCGGTCATATCCAGGATCTCATAGACCTCGGAGCTGACATTCGTGATGCGCATATCCGGATGCAGCTTCCGGACGCGGAGCAGCACCCGCAGCCCGGCGGAGGAGATATACTCCAGGCCGGAGGCGTCCAGCTCAAGGGGCGCACCGGCCTGCCCGGCCAGCTGATCCAGGATCTCCTTTTCCACCTGAGGGGCATTGTTGGAATCGATTCTTCCGTTCAGTTTGATAGTCATGCTTCCAGGCATCCTTTCCTATGTTATTCCGGCGGAGCGCCGCATCATCGTCCGGCTTCTTTGGGACCCCGATACTCCAGACAGAGCATCGTCAGATCGTCGAACTGTTCCGCGTCCTGTACAAATCCGTCCACTGCGGCGCGCAGCGTCCGCAGGATCTCCTGGGGCGCCTTGTCCCGGGCCGTGTTCAGGGCCGTGAGCATCCGCTCCTTACCGAAGAGCCGGTTGTCGGCATCTGTCGCCTCGGGCACGCCGTCGGTGTAGAGGAACAGCTTCGTGCCGGGCTCCAGCTGAAGCTCATATTCCCTGTATTTGGCGTCGTTCATGGCGCCGATGACAAGACCGTGCTTGTCCTTGTAGAGGGCAAAGTCTCCGCCCGGCGGCATCAGGACCGGATACTCATGTCCGGCGTTGGCTGCCGTCAGCCTGCCGGTGGAGAGCTCCAGAATGCCCACCCAGGCGGTTACGAACATCTCTTCCTTGTTGTTGGAGCAGATGGCCTGATTCACGTTCGTGAGGATCTCCGCCGGGTACTGTCCCAGCATGGCGCAGCTCTGCAGGATGATCTTGGACGCCATCATGAACAGCGCCGCGGGCACGCCTTTGCCGGAGACGTCCGCCATCACCAGGCCCAGGTGGTCGTTGTCCACCAGGAAAAAGTCGTAGAAATCGCCGCCGACCTCCTTGGCGGGGTCCATTATGGCGTAGATATCCAGTTCCGACCGGCCGGGGAAGGCCGGAAAGGTTTGCGGCATCATCGCATACTGGATGCGCGTTGCCAGCGACAGTTCCGCGCCGATGCGCTCCTTTTCCGCCGTGACACGCGTAAGGTTTTCCACGTTGCGCTGGATCTGCTCCTCCATATGGTCTATGGAGGCGGCGAGCTGCCCGATCTCGTCCTGACTGCGGACTATCTCCTGCAGCTTTCTGCCCGTCGTCAGATTCTCCTCGGAGAAGCGGGTCGCCTCCTCAGAGATCAGCTTGAGCGGCCGCAGCAGAGCGTGGTGCAGATACAGGCTCTGCCCCGCGATCACAAGCAGCGCCAGGGAGATAAAGGCAATGACCACCCGGCGCAGATAGGTGTTGCGGGCCTGCATAAGCGTGTCGAGCTGCTGCTGCACGCAGATGATCCCCACCACCTTGCCGCCGGAGTTTTTCAGCGGGATCATGGCGGTGATATGCGCGTCGGTCTCGATATAGCCCCTGTTCCGAATAACCAGTTCCTGTGTGGATGTGCCCTCATACAGCGCGCGGTATTTCTGCCGGTATTCGTCGTTGGTCGTCTCCCGGAGATAACCGAAGTCATAGACCGTATAATGGCTGTTCCTGTTGATCGTGGAGAAGAGAAAGCGGATGTGAGCGTAGTCCGTGAGATCCGGTTCGATCACATAGACGAAAGTGGCGCTGGAGGAATTGCACAGCCGGGACAGGGAATCCCAGACGGCCCGATAGGTCTCCGTCTCTCCGCCGCTCTCCCAGTACTCATCGATCCGGTCTCCGTCCACGACGGCAGCTGCGACACGAGCCGTATGGAAGGCATTGTCGGAGTATTGATTCAGCAGCGCATCTGTAAAGCCCCGGATGCCGATCACGCTGATGATCACGGAGAACACCAGCAGCAGGAGGACCATGCCGGAAATGCTTTTGAAAGTCACGCGCTGTTTCAGGATCTTCATACCTACCTATCCTTCCCCGAGCTGGTCACAACGGTCGTCTCCCGCGGATGGTCATTCCGCCGGCTGGGACAGCGCCGAGATATCCAGGGGAACTTCCGTCTTCAACTCGGTGTTGCCCTGCAGATCCTCATAGATAAAGGCCAGGGTCCAGCCCTTGCAGAGCACACAGTGATTCGTTCCGGAGACCAGCTGAGACGCCAGATGCATCACGGCACCCTCCGCATCCACGCTGCGCTCCCGATCCACGGTCCATCCGCCCAGGAGCTGACTGCCGTCCGGCTGGACGTCCGTGATCTCGCCGCTCTCGGCGATCCGGCCCAGATCCAGTGCCGCAATGTTTCTTACTTCCGCCGCGCCCTGGAGATCCTGATAGACCGTTACGACCGAATAGTAGGGCTGCGCACCGGGGTAGACCCCCGTCGCTTCGCAGAGGAAGCAGTAGTTTGTCCCGGAGACGATCTGGGTACCCAGCAGAGCCAGAGGCGTATAGTTCACGCCGACGAGGCCCTCCATGGCCTTGTCAAAGGCGCTCTGCGCCTCATCGGTCAGGGCGCCGTCCTCTGTCAGCGTCCAGCCGCCGACAGCCTCGGGCCCGCCGATCGTTACCGGCACCCACTCAAACACCATATCGGTCCCATAGGGGGACTGATCCTCGTGCCAGGTGAAGCTGTTCTCCTCATAGTTGAAGGTGATGGTGCCGGTGCCGTCCTCATACTCCGGCTCCTGGCTGACGATCTCACCGTTGCTGTCATAGGTGATGATGGACTTGGTGACGCCGGAATAATGAATGGTCAGCGTTTCCGGGTCCAGAGGTTCTACAATATCCCAGCGCGCCAGTTCCCAGGCGCTGCCGGCCCACTCGATGGTGATCCAGGCATCCTCGGTCCCGGAGCATTCCACGGTGGCGCGCGCCCTGTCGCATTGATAATTGCCGACGAAATTCATCACCGGGTTCTGCCAGTCGGAATCCTCCTCAAACACGGCGATGAAGTCCGCGCTCTCGTCCAGCAGCACGGTGATGACCGGCTCCGTGGAAAAGTCCTCGCCGTTCTTTGTCCACTTCACAAACCGGCTGCCCGCCTCGGGCGCGGCGGCGAGGGTGTAGGCGGCGGGCTCGGCCAGGTTGATCTGCGCGGACTGGTAGGGCCATTCGGGGTCGATCTCGGGGGCTTCTTCGCCTTCGGCGTACCCGATCATGCCGCCCCAGCCCTCCGTGTTGACGGTGACGATGATGGTGGCCTCAGGCATGTCCATGAGCACAAAATGATAGGTCTCGCCCCCCTCGACAGCGAGGAGGAGACCGTCCTCACCCTCTTCCGAAAGCGTGACCGTCAGATCATCTTTGCTGCCGGAAGAAGGAAGCGCGCCGCGCAGAGTGTTTCCTTCCTGCTGCAGCGTGCCGCCCCAGGAGTCCTCGATGGGGTCTTCGCCCAGCATGCAGCCGACGTACCAGCCGGGGTCGGCCACGTCTTCCATCCAGGTGACGGAGAGCATGTTGCCATTGTCATCGGAGAAAAAGCCTTCGCGCGTCCACTCGGCGGGCGTCTCCTGCGCAGGGGTTTCCGGCTTCGCGCCGCAGGCGCAGAGCGAGAACAGCATGACCGCACAAAGGACGATGCAAATCCGTTTTTTCATGGTTCTATCCTTCTTTCTTTCATAGCTCTGTTCCGTCTTCCGGAGAAAACGGAACTCTTGACACAATGGAGACAGGTGCATAAGACGGGCCGGAACAGCCGGTCCGAGGCGGGAGGGATCAGTTGTTGTTCTCCCGACGGGCCGTGAGCATTTTCTGCAGCTGGATCACGATGGCCACCACGACCTTCTCGTGCTGCGGCTGGTACAGGTCGATGCTGCAGCGGTTGTGCAGGGAGATCATTTTCTGCCCGATGAAGGCGACCGGGTCGCCGTTCTGATCAAAGAGAGTGAAGTTCAGACCGATGACATCGCCCTGAAGCTGCCAGCCCAAGCCCTCGATATTTGTGATGTCCCGGACCAGGTGGAACAGCTCGTTGGACAGGGTGAAGTTCTGTCCGTCCGCCATGGTGATATAGTGCTTTTCGTGGAGGCTGATCGGTTTTTTCTCCAGGTGCGCCACCTGGGCGCCGGAGGCGTCAAAAATGTCCGTTTTGCCCTTGATGGCAATGACCGAGGACTTTGTCCAGTAGAGCGTCCGCCCCTGTTCGTCCTTGACCTCGATCTTCTGATGCAGATCGCCGGGCTTCAGCTCCGTATACAGGGAGCGGCCCGGCAGGCCGTATTTCTCCCGATGGATCTCATTCGGGCCTTCGCCCGCGGCATGAAAGCCGCTCAGCTTTGACAGAAAACCCACAGGTCCGCCCATCCTTTCATTCGATGCTCAGGATATCCGAGAAGCCCGTGACCTCGAAGATCTCCATGATCGTCTCGTTCACGTGGGAGACCTTCATCTCGCCCTGTTTGTTCATGATCTTCTGCACGGCCAGCAGTACCCGCAGTCCGGCGGAGGAGATGTACTCAAGATCTGTAAAGTCCAGCGTCAGCGCGCTCACGCCGTCGATGGAATCACGAAGCTCCTTCTCCAGCTCCGGCGCGGTAGTGGTGTCCAGCCGCCCCTCCAGGGCAAAGAGGGCTTTCCCGTTTTCCAGGGTCTTCTGAATGTTCAGCATCGTATATTCCTCCCATATGGTTTTTTATGTTTGCCCGGGGAGATGTGTTCCCCGGTCCGGACAGGTTTTCCCCGGGCTGCCCGCTCCGGCAAAGCCCTTACGGGCGCTTGATGCGGCCCTCCGCCGGCCCGGCCGCGGATGGCTGCAAAGTGTGCAAGCTAAAAACTGTATATCAGGAATATAATACCATTTTTATAATCGTAATTCAATATTCAATATAGTGCCCCTTCGGTTTTTCGCTTCTCTTGTCTATGCGCATCCTGCCGGAGAGGCGGAACCTTCCCCATAGTCAAGAACCGCGGCACGCCATACAGCGTGCCGCGGTTGAAGCGGAGGGGATGTGGGGTTTGACTATGGGGCGGAGGGATTCACCGATGGACAGCTTGCGCTGCCTCCACCGAAGCATATAAAGGATAAGGATCGCTTGCCTCAAATTACTCCGCGGCCTTGAAGTTGTAGACCGGGCGGATGCGCTCGATGATCTCGGCCGTGGGAGCGATCCCGGCCACGATCTCATCCATGGGCTTATAGGCCATGGGGGACTCGTCCAGGGTGTCGCGCACGACGCAGGAGGACCAGATCCCTTCCATTTCGGCGGCGTACTCGTCCATGGAGAGCTGGGCAAAGGCCTGCTTGCGGCTCATGATGCGCCCGGCGCCGTGGGGCGCGGAGCAGTTCCATTCCTCGTTGCCGCGTCCGATGCAGATGAGACTGCCGTCCCGCATGTTGATGGGGATCAGCAGCTTCTCCCCGGCCTCGGCGGAGACGGAGCCCTTCCGGAGGATCATCTTTTCCGTGTCGATGTAGTTGTGGATGGTGGTGAACTCCTCCACCTTGGTCAGGCCCATGCCCCGCAAGATCACATCGGTCATGGCCTTGCGGTTGAGCACGGCGAAACGCTGGGTGAGGCGCATGTCGTGGATGTAGTCTTCAAACAGCTTGCCCTCCACGTACGCCAGATCCTTGGGGATGGAGATGGCGTGCTCCTTTCGCAGCTCTTCGATGGCGGGCTGGATCTCCTGCCAGCGTCCCGCGGCCCGGTATTCGGCGATCAGCGCGTCGATCTGGTGGCGGGCGCCGCCCCACATGGCAAAGCGGCCCTGATTCTGGTAGTACTGGCAGACCTGGGTGCCCAGGTGGCGGCTGCCGGAGTGGATCACGAGATACAGATCTCCCTTTTCTCCCCGGTCGACTTCGATGAAGTGGTTGCCGCCGCCCAGGGTGCCGATGCTGCGCTTGGCCCGCTCGATGGAGACATAGGGGGCGCAGCGGAGCTGGTAGAGGTTGATCTCCTCGTTCAGCGGATGCTCTTCCCTGCGGATGTTCTGGCCGCAGGGGATCTCGGCGCGGATCAGCGCGTCCAGCGCGGCAAAGTCGAGCTCCTTCTCCGCCAGGCGCACGGTCTCCATGCCGCAGCCGATGTCCACGCCCACCATGCCGGGGACGACCTTGTCCCGGATGGTCATGGTGGTACCGATGGTGCAGCCCATGCCGGCGTGGACGTCCGGCATGATGCGGATCTTGCAGCCGGCAAAGGCCTCCTGGTCGCAGACGGCCCGGATCTGCTGCTCCGCCGTGGGCTCCAGGGCGGGGGTGTAGCAGACGGCGGTATTGAATTTTCCGTGTATTTCGATCATTTTTGTCAGTCCTTTCAAAAAAGCCGGGGAGATACGGGGACATAGTCCGCCTCCCCGGCCCGCCGCGATATGGAGAGCATGGCCATATCGTTGCTTCTCACTCCTGAATGGGCAGGTGGTCCAAGCTTGCTCTATCCAGTCTCTGCCCATCGGAGGTGTTGCCTAATAGACGGCGGCGCACAGCGGCTCTGTTTCCAATCAGAGACCGTACACCGCCGCGCCGATGCGCGCAGAGCGTCGGCGCGCATCGACCTCAAAACTCCGCGACCCGTTTACGGGGGCCTTTTTCACACCCTGTCCTCTGCAAACCAAACGGAGAATTGCTCCTTACGCCGCGATGGGCGCGTAGCGCTCCGTATCTACGATGCTGAGCATGTAGGAATACGGATCCAGCTCGCCGTCCATGACCATGGAGAAGACCCGGGGGCTGCAGCCGCTCACCAGGGCCACGCCCCGGTCGTTGATCGTGACGGGCTGCTGCCGGTTCCGGCTGGCCACGTTCCAGAATACCAGCCGGGGCAGGGGATACCCGTGCCGGGCAAACAGCTTCTTCGCGTACTCGAAGTTGGTGAGAGAGGCGTCCTTCGTGCAGTAATCAAACTCCATGTCGGAGATGATGTACACGGTGGAGGGCAGATCCTCCCGGGGCACCCGGTTTTTCACCGCCGCCGCCAGGATGAGCTCGAACACCTTCTGGATATTGGTGTTGGCCGCCTCGTTGAAGTCGTGGCAGTAGCGGATCCGGTCCAGAATATCTCCGCCCTTGATTTCCACCAGCTGGGGATTCTCGGAGAAGGTGATGAAGTGGTTCCGGAACGCGCCGGTGTTCCGCTCGGCAAAGTACACGCCCAGGGAGAGCGCCACCGCGGCGGGCATGGGATCCCGGGCGGCGTACATGGAGCCGGAGCCGTCCACGACCACCAGGGCGTTTTCCCCGGTGGTGAAGTCCTCCTGGGCGTTCCAGGTGGCGTCGATGGCCGTGCGCTCCTCGCCGGAGACATTGCGGGAGAAGAAGGGCGCCACGATCTCATAGGGGAAGAGAGTGCCGGTATGTACGCGGGCCTCGCCCTTTTTCACCCGCTCCATGAACGCGCCGTAGCGCTCGCCGTCGTTGCGGATAAAGGCCCGGCGGTACTTGAACATGGCCTTGGAGGGCTGCTTGGCGTAATCGAAGGTATAATCCTTCTCCCGGAGGTTGTTCTCGATGATGCGGATGCGCGCGCGAAGCGTCACCAGCGCCTTGCGATAATCCCGGTCGGAGAGTCCGAAGGCCCGGGCGACGATCTTGGCCCGGCGCACGGTGTCGGCGTTGGAGGCGTTGACGGAGGGCAGCCACTTGCCCAGCAGGGAGACCTCCCCGCCGTGGGTGAGGGCGGCCATGTCCGCGTCGAACTGCTTTTTCAGCTGGGCCAGGGCCTCGGCGCGGCAGGGGGTGTCCAGCAGCACCAGCACGTCGTCCCAACGGCCGTACTCGGCGATATAGGGCAGGTTGCGGACAAGAGAAGCCTTCTCGTTGAGAGCCAGCCACCGGAGGATGGCGCGGAAGACCTTCCGCTCGCCCAGGCCGCCCCGGATATCCCGGGCGAAAAAGGCGATCTTCATGGCCAGGTCCGGATCCTCGGCATAGGCCCGCAGGAAGCGGGCGGCGATCTCCTGCTCGCTCTCCCGGCGCAGGCCGCCGATGGCGGCGAACAGATCCAGACACTCCTTTCCCGTGCTGCGGTTGGTGGCCGCGCCGTTTTCGGTGAGCGTCATATTTGCTTCTTTTTTCAGGAATTCCAGCATGGGAAAGCCTCCTTTGCAGAAAAGAATTTTTTCATAAACAAGACGCCGTTTTTCGGTTTTCGAGACCGTACCAGAAAGGCTTTTGCTGTCGGCGTCTTTTTGTCAAGATGCGCGGGGAGATCCCCTTGACCTTCTGCTTTCGAGGCAGACATTCGAAGCTGATTTGCTGTGTGCGCATCTATACAAGGTGCGTGCTCATGCCTTTGAGCGCGTTTCCGTCCGAATGCGCAGGTTGGTGTGGGCGGAAGAGTTGGCGAGACTCCGACCAAGACGCGGTGTCGCGGATGACGCACCTTTATTTACTTTGTGATAAAACAAGGTGCACGGCATGTTCCACCATGCCACTTACCCGTCAGGCAGTACCTGTTCCGGGTCATCGGGATATTTGCTGTATGCACCTTTATGGTTTTCGCAGAACAAGGCGCCGTCGAAACGGGATTCGAACCCGCATACGCCGGGTATGAACCGGCTGCTTAACCATTCAGCGATTCGGATTTGCTGTTGGCGCCTTTCAAGACACAGTTTTTATGCATACGGGAGTCGAACCCGCCGTTCCCCGGTTAGCTGCCGGGTGCTTCCCACGAAGCTAATGCACCGAAAATGCTGCTGTCTGTGTCTTTCGCAAAGCACGTTGTAACTGTTTTGGCGACAGATTCATATGTTGTTGCTGTTCGTGCTTTTGTTTACGGCTACACTATACGAGCCTTTCCCGGGTTTTTCCTGGAAAAAAAGTTGCGAACTCTCCTTTTTCGAGGAAAGTTCGCATTTTTTTCGTTATTCTTCCGCCGTCAGGGCCATCTGCCTTGCAAGCCGCTCCCGGATCTGGGAGACCATGCTCTCCGGCTCGAGCACCTTCAGCACCGGACCGAAGGAGAGGATGCGGATCAAAATCTCCGTCTCATCCCCCCGGAGGTAGTGCAGGGTGATCCGGTAGCGCCCCTCGCCGATCCGCTCCGTCTCCTTTTCCAGGTCGGAGAAGTGGAGCATGGCCCGCTCCAGGGCGTTGCGCGAATCAATGAGCTCCATGACAAGCGCTTCCTCCCGTTCGCGGGGCGGGCTGTATTCGTTTTCCTCCCAGGGATCCAGGATCTGCACCGAGTCGATCCGGGAGAGATTGACCGTCACCGGCTTGTTCCGAAAGGCGGTGATCAGCCGGAATTTGTCGTCCTTGGAGGAGTACTCCAGCTTGTAAGGGATACAGACGCAGCTCCGCCGGTTGCCCCGATGCCCGTGGAAACAGACAAGGAGCTTTCGCTTTTCCCGCAGGGCCCGGAGGATGCTGCGGAAATGCTCGATATAAAGAGGGTCGGAGTAATCGTCCCCGTCCGTGTAGCGGTCAAAATACACGAACTGATCCGGCGTGAAAAGCGGCTCCACGTCCTCCAGACCCTCCCCGGAGGGAGCGAAGAGGCGGATGCGGGGATCCAGCAGCAGGGCCTTGAGCCACTGCTTTTCCAGCGTCGTCAGAGGCATGCGGGGCTTGTGCTTCAACGGGGTGCCAAAGTCCGGGGTGAGCAGCGGCCAGCTGCCGTCGGTCAGCCTGGCGGGGATCGTGATCAGGCTTTCCCCGAAAGCGTTCTCCAGCACGGTGCGGGTCAGCTCCTTCTCCGTCAGCGCCCCGTCCGCGGCCTTGGAGAGGATGGCCGAGACGGCCTTGAAATAGCTGCCGTAGATCTCGGAGAAGATCATGCCTCCTCACCTCCGTACATCTCGGCCATGCGCCCCAGGTCGTCGTAAAAGCGGGTGACGGCAAAGGAGTTGTCGCTCTCAAAGCGGACCACCCGCCCGATGAAGCTCCGGGCCCACATCAAAAGCTCCCCGGCGTCGTACACGTCCGCCGTAAACTTATAGGTGTGATCGTCGATCGGCTCGATCCGCCCGTGGCGCTTCTCCCGCTCCAGCCGGTCGAGGATATAGCTCTCGCTGTCCCCCACACGGATGGTGAGCTCCACATGGTCCAGACTGTAATCGCCGCCCGTGGATACCCCCCAGAGGTTTTCATCGAACTTGACGGCAAAGCCCTCATATTTTTCGTGCCGGGTCTCCACCGGGCCGGCCTGGATGGAGCGCACCGTGTCCAGGCGGAAGAACATGGGCTTGCGGAATTTGTAATGGTAGGCCAGAAGATACTCCCGCCCGGTCTGGGTGCTGATGTAAAAGCGCAGCGGGTACACCCGGTGCTCCCGCTCCGCGTCCTTGCGGATGCTGAAGGTGACGATATCCACGCAGCGCTTCTCCTTCATGGCGCACAGCGCGTCATAAAGCACCTGCGTGTCCAGGGTATGGAGCAGATAGTGATGCTTGTAGCGGAAATGCTCCGGCGCCTCCTCCTGCCGGTCCAGCAGATAGGAGCCGATCACGCCGAGAGGGGCTTCCTCCGAATAGTACGCCGCGGCGTCCTCCCAGGAAGAGAGGTCCACCCGGCTGTCCGCCAGGCGGTACAGGAGGGAGCGCCCGGCTTTTTCGCCGCGGAGGATCCCCAGCTCCGAGTACTCCTTCAGCTTCTTGCGGACCGTGGATTCATCGATCTCAAAGGGGGTTTCCGTGTGGGACAGATACGCCGCCACGCCGTCGGAGATCTGGGTCACGCCGCGGGCCGTGCCGTCGGAAAGGATGTCCAGGATGCAGAAATGCAGCACGATATCCTTGTCGGTGAAGCTTTTGGCCTTCCAGGCGCTGTGCAGCGGGTTAAAGGTGACGCTGCGGTTGTCCACGGAGATGAAGACGTTTTTCCCCTCGGAGCTGCGGCGGAAAGCCATGTAGCCCCCCAGCCAGCTTTCGATCCGGCGGCGCTCGTCGTCATAGCTGCGGGCGCTCTTTTTCGTGTAGTCCTCGCGGCTCTTGAATCCGTAAATATAGAATTCCCGCATGTAGTCGCGGATCTTTTCAAAGCTTTTGATCAGCTCGCTGTAAGCCATGGCGTCACCTCCTTTGCGAAATGCTGAAGATTTTGCGCTTATTCAGCCAGCGTCTTTGCAATAAAATCGGCGTAGGCTTCCCGGAGAGGAATCTCCATATCAACTTTCAGACCGCGGCGGATCGCAATTCCCGTCTGCCCGGTTTTGGGGTTGAAGCCCTGCTTCTCATAGGTATCCCAGTACACACCGATGCCGCGCTTCTGCCAACTGGGGAGCTTGTCGAAGTTGATCCCGGTCTGGAAAAGAAGTTCATTTTTGAAGGCGACCGATTGGCCTTCCAGCATCTTTGTCGCTTCGGCAACGCTCTTGCCCTGCTTGCGGAGCATCCAGTAGCAGTGAGCGTTGAGGGAGTTCCTGTGGGCATCCTCCTGCCGCCAGAGGAAATAATCTTGGACACGCTCAACAGTGGGGAGCGGCACCATGCGGCAGTCAAAAATTGCCTGCTGGCCGAGCTGCTGGGAAAAGGCGGCGCTGGCCACACCGGCTAGCAGGGAGTTGTACTTACGGACTTTGCGTCCGAAGGTGTCCTCGTCGGGGTGGAACAGCAAAGAGATCTCGTCACTCTCCGTAAAGCCATAGATAACTCTGAATCCGTAGTTCATCAGGGCCTTGACGGTCTCTACCATCATATCCCGGAATCGGATATCAAACGGAGCTTCAAAACTGCAGATTTCCTTGGTAAGACGGGTAAAGCGGTTTCCGTCCAGGCGAGCAACCAGATACAGTTCAGGGATCAACACCTGATCCAGGGATTGCTCATATACGCGCATTTTTGCGTCAAGATCATCAAAGTTCATCGTTTTCTCTCCATTTGCTTATTTTCATTTCCGCGCCGTCGTTTGCCACAAAATAGAGCTCGTCGAAGCCTTCGGCCTTGCTGGGCATCTCCAGCATATTTGAAGTCATGGCGATTGCCTTTGCGGGGATCTTTTCTTTTCCTTCGCGCAGATTGTTGCGGGCAATGCACTCCTGCAGACGGGACTGCATGAAATATCCGACAACACGGTATCCGTGCTCTTTGGCGACAGGGATATAGCGGGCACGAGCTTCCCGGTTGGGGTTTGTATTGTCAACGACAAAGTCTATACCCCGGGCGAAACAGTCCTCGAGCTGGCGCTTTTCGTTATTCCTTGTTTTCAGGGTATCCAGGTTTATTCGACATGTCTCCGGAAGAAAGCGCCGGCAGAATTCACTCTTGCCGCTCCCTTGGATACCGATCATAATCGTAGCGGTTTTCATTTGATCTGTTCAATTCTCCGTTTGTTTTTTCCAGGCACAGAATACACGAAATCGTCGTTTTTTACCAGTCCTCTTCCAGAATAGCGGACAACGCTTCGGCCTCATCCACCCAGGACGGGTCGTATTTGGCGCTGTCCATCACCGATTGGCAGTTGGGACAGACCTTCCGGGGCTTGCCGAAGGACGCGCCGCAGTGGGAGCAGATATACTCGTCCGCCCGGAAGAGATGCGTCTTTCGGATCCAGCGGATGCGCTTCATTTCGATTCCTCCATCTTTTCGGTCAAATCGTGCAGACTCTGGTCGTGCTGGGCCCGGGAGATGGCGCCATGGGCCAGGAATCCGTCCAGGAGCGCCTTTTCCCGCAGGAACAGTTGATGGTTCTTTTCTTTATACGTTAGCTTTTCCCACGCCGGGTCCACGATCGTTACGTCCATAGAATACGTCATTCCTTTCCAATCGCAAGGGCAAAAACCCTGTTTTTTACCCCTCAAGATAAGAATAACACATGTGAGGTCCGATAAAAAGGACTTTACTTTGCGCCGCCCGGTCAACGGCAAAACAGTTCCCCGAAACCAAGACGCTTCGGGATGGATTCCGTCCGGAGCAAAATGTATAAAATCCCCTCCCCTGCGGAAAGACTAAGGCCGCAAGGGAGGGGATATTTTGCAGGGAAAAGTAGAGATCTGCGGCGTGAACACCGCCCGGCTGCCCACACTCAGCGCCGCTGAGACCCGGACGCTTCTTCAACGGGCCCGGTCCGGGGACAAAAGCGCCCGGGAGAGCCTGATCGCCGGGAACCTGCGGCTGGTGCTCAGCGTGATCCAGCGCTTCGCCGCCCGGGGAGAGAACGTGGACGACCTGTTCCAGGTGGGCTGCGTGGGGCTCATCAAGGCGGTGGACAACTTTGACTGCGACGCCCACGACGTGCGTTTCAGCACTTACGGCGTTCCCATGATCGCGGGGGAGATCCGCCGCTATCTCCGGGACAACAGCGCCGTGCGGGTGTCCCGGAGCATGCGGGACACGGCCTACAAGGTGCTGCAGGCCCGGGAAAAGCTCCTGGGCGAGACGGGCCGGGAGCCCACGGAGGACGAGCTGTCCAAGGCCCTGGGCATCCCCCGGGCGGAGATCACCTTTGCCCTGGACGCCATCAGCGACCCGGTCAGCCTGTCGGAACCCATCTACAACGATGCAGGGGAATCGGTGACGGTGATGGACCAGGTGGGGGACCCCCGGAACACGGACGACAACTGGCTGGACGCCATGGCTCTCGCGGACGCCATGCGCCGGCTGGGGGAGCGGGAAAAGCGCATCTTGTCCCTCCGCTTTTTCGAGGGGCGGACCCAGATGGAGGTGGCCGACCTGGTGGGCATCTCCCAGGCCCAGGTCTCCCGGCTGGAAAAGGGGGCCATCGGCCAGATCAAAAACGCCATTTCCTCATAGGCGGCATGGGACAGGGCCCTCCCGCCATAAAATAGGGCGGGGGTGGTATATCCATGGAACAGAGGCTCTCCGACCTCCGTGACCGGGAGGTCATCAGCATCAGTGACGGGCGTCGTCTGGGCTATGTGTCCGACGCCCTGGTGGATACCAGGGCCGGGCGCATCTCCGCGCTGATCGTGCCGGGGCCGGCCCGGTTTTTCGGACTTTTCGGCCGGGAGGACGACTATGTACTCCCCTGGGGCAGCATCACCCGGGTGGGGCCGGATATCATCCTGGTGGACGCAAAAGGGGAGATCCGCCGCTCCCGGCGGGAGCGGGCGGCGTTTTAACGCCGGGCGGCTCCGCGCCCCGGACGGAGCCGGCGGGAACAGGACAAGGAAAAGCGGCGATCCGAAAGGATCGCCGCTTCGCGCTTTCCAAAGGCAGCGGGCGCCGTGCCCGCGATGGCCGGAGGATTTACAGGACCATGGCGACCACGAAGTTGTAGATCGCCGCCACGCCCACGCTGATGGGTACGGCCACGAACAGCAGCCGGTTGAAGAGCTTGTTGCGCTCCTCGTCGTTGCCGTAGGAGCCCAGGATCAGGCTGCCGCCGGAGGAGAAGGGGCTGATGGCGCTGCTCTGGGCGCCCAGGATGGTGCAGGCAAAGAGGGTGATGGGGTTCAGGCCTGTGGCCAGAGCGATGCCGGGGATCAGGGGGAAGAGAGCCGGGCACACCACGCCGGTGGTGGAGGAGAAGAAGCTCATGAAGGCGGCAATGAAGCTGAAGGCGATGGGGACCAGGAAGGTGGGCACGTTGTTGCCGATCCAGTGGGAGACGGCCTCGATGGTCCCGGCCTTGACGGCCACGCCGATGAGCATGCCGGCGCCGGCGATCATCAGGATGGTGTTCCAGGGCACCTTGGCAATGATGTCCTTCTGGGGGGCCAGCTTCAGCAGCAGGCCGATGACGGTGAATACGAAGGCCACCAGACCCACATCCACCTTGCCGGCGATGTTCTTGATGAAGGCCACGTTGGGCAGCAGGAGCTTGAGCAGGGGGAAGATGAGGACCACGGCCATCATGATGAGCATCAGGTTCAGGGTGGTCTTCTGCTTGGCGTCGTAGGGCTCGGGCTTTTTGAAAGTGACGCCCTTGCCGATGTCCCGGTTGGACTTGAAGCCGAAGCGGAAGATGGCGATCAGGATCAGGGAGAAGACGATGGCCAGGGCAAAGACCTTCAGCTCCGGGCCGAAGGTGTCGGCCAGGGCCAGCTCCGGGGTGGCCTCATAGGCGGTGTCCATCAGGCCGCGGAACACCACGCCCAGGGCCGCCGTGGGGAAGTTGCCTCCGGCCAGGGCGCCGCAGTTGATGGCCACTGCGCCGGTCAGCTTGTCCATCTTGGATTCCTCGCAGATGGCCATGGTTATGGGGGCCAGAAAGGCCAGCACGGTGAAGTAGGCAGCGCCCATGACCGAGAGCACCACCGCCACGAAGAACAGGGCGAAGGGCAGAAGGCCCGGGAAGCTGCGGCAGGCGTACAGCAGGCTGCCGGAGAGCTTTTCCAGCGTGCCGTTGATGGCCGCGAAGTTATAGAACAAAGACACGGACAAGATGACGAACATGGTGCTGGTGGGCCACATGCCGATCAGGTCCTTGGTCTTGAGTCCCACCACGAAGCAGCCGATGATGTAGGCGAAGGCGATGCAGAAGAAGCCGGTGTTGATTTTGGTCTTGTAGCCCAGGTAGACGGCCAGGACGATGGCCGCGATGATCAGAATACCGTTCATTTTTCTCTCCCTTTCTCAATCAGTCTTTCAGATTCAGCAGGCCCATCTGGATGTCGTGGGTCATGTAGCGCAGCTGCTCATCGGTGACGCCGTGGTCGGCCATGTACTGCATGTACTGTTCATAAGCGATCTCCCAGTTGGGGTTCTCGGTCTGGCCGCCGTCGGTGGAGATGATGACGTTTTTGTAGCCCACGGTCCGGATGACCTCCAGATTGTCGGGCAGGTTGCTCTTGTACTTGCCGCCGCCCATGTTCTGGGCAAAGCAGCGCTCCAGGTACACGTCGTAGTCTTTCACGATCCGGAGCTGATCCTCCAGACTCATGTTTACGATCCACCACTCGGGGTGGGTGACCACGATCTTCTTCACGCCCATGGCCCGGGCGGCCTCCACCACGATGAAGCATTCCTCCGGGGAGACATGGGCGGTGCCCAGCACCACGTCAAAGTCCTTCACCAGCTGGAACACGTCCTTCAGCTCCGGGACGATCTTGCCGTCCCGCACGCACTCCACACCCTGAGAGGGGTCCTTGCCCATCTTGCGCAGGTGGTTGCAGGCAGAGGCGGTGGGAAGCCAGACCACCTTGCCGCCCAGCTTCAGGCCGCTCTCCACGGCGGCGGGATTGATGCCGCCCATCTGGCGGTTGAGGGTGATGCTGCCGAACATCTGGAAGTTGTTGTCGCCCCCGTGGACGATCTGGTTGTGGCGGTTGCAGAGATAGGCGCGGTCCACGGTGATGCCCTGGTGGGTCTTGATCACGATGGCCCGGGCGCCCACCCGGATGCCCGCTTCCATCAGCTCGAAGTCGTCATAGGCACGGACGCGGATGTCGGGGTTTGAGTGGACGTGCATGTCGATGACGCCCTGCATGGATACCTTTGCCATAAGCATGCTCCTTTCCGGTCTTCGTTTTCTTTTGTGTCTCCCCGCTTGTTTTTTAAGGTGTTTTCATTGTACAATAGGGGCAGAAAATGCCGCAATCCAAAATACCCGATGCAATGTATCGGTAAAACTGATAGCACAGGGGGCAGCCAAGATGGATCTAAGAGATTTCCAGTACCTGATCGCCCTGGCCGAGGAGGGCAGCGTCTCCCGGGCCGCCGACCGGCTGTATATGGCCCAGTCCAGTCTGAGCCAGTTTTTGCAGCAGTACGAAAGCGAGCTGGGGGTCAAGCTCTTCATCCGCACCTCCAAGGGCATCCGGCCCACCTCCAACGGAGAGGTGTTCATAGGCCATCTCCGGCAGATGCTCTCCTACTACGAGCAGGCCAAGCGGGAGCTCTGGGACAAGGAGGACATGAAGGGCGGCCGGGTCTCCCTGGGGATCAGCACCTACCGGGGCCGGCAGATCCTGCCCCGGGTCCTGCAGCGCTTTTCCCAGCGCTACCCGGAGGTGCAGGTGGTCGTGGTGGAGGAAAACAGCCTGAAGCTGGAGGAACTGCTGCTGGACGGAGCGGTGGACGTGGCCGTCATCGCCATGCCGGCGGCCAAACTGAAAAACGAGGTGAAGCGCTTCACCCGGGATGAGGTTTACATCGTGGCGCAAAAAGATCATCCGCTGGCGGGAAAAGCGGTGACCAGCCCGGACGGGCGCCATCGCAGCATCTCCCTCCGGGAGGCGGCCCGATACCCCTTCGTCCTCAGCTATCACGACACCATTCTGGGCAACATCAGCCGGGATCTCTTCCAGAAGAACAAGATCCGTTACACCGCGCTTTACGACAACATCTCCGCCGCCATGTCGGTGGCCATGGCCAAAGCGGGGATCGGCCTGGCCTTTTCCTATGCCTCCTGCCTGGATCCGGACGAGCCGCTGGAGCTGTTCCGCATCGGGAAGGAGGGAGTGTTCCTGGATCTGGGAGTGGCTATGCCCTCGAGAGAATACCACTCCCGGGCGGCCTTTGCCATGGAGGACGTGATCCGGGAGGTATTCCGGGACGGACAGAGATAAAAAAACCTCCCGCCGCGCTATCCGTCGGATAGCGGGCGGGAGGCTTTTTCTTTTCATGGCAGGGAGCGTTCACGCGCCGGTCCAGCGCCGCAGTTCCTCCTCGGTGGCGAGCACGGCGTGCTGGCCCTCCAGGGCGTGGAGCGTGCCCAGGGCGTAGTCGATGCCCTCCTCCCGGGGGTCGTAGCTCACGGAGGTCCGGCGCTTCTCCACCTCGGGGTTGGGGCAGGGCACGGCGGACAGCAGGCTCTTGGTGTAGGGGTGGACGGGGTGGTCGAAGATCTCCTCCGTGGTGCCCGTCTCCACCAGATAGCCCCGGTGCAGGACGCCGATGCGGTCAGAGATATACTTCACCATGCTCAGGTCATGGGCGATGAAGAGATAGGCGCAGTGAGTCTGGGCCTGGATATCCTTCATCAGATTGACCACCTGGGCCTGGATGGACACGTCCAGGGCCGAGATGCACTCGTCGGCGATCACCAGCTTGGGGTTGAGGATCAGCGCCCGGGCGATGCCCACCCGCTGGCGCTGCCCGCCGGAGAACTGGTGGGGATAGCGCTCGGCATGGGCCGAGGACAGGCCCACCTTTTCCAGCATCTCCGCCACCATTTCGGCGCGCTGGGCCCGGTCGGAGGCCCGGTGGTGGATGTCCAGACCCTCTCCGATGATGTCGCCCACCCGTTTCCGGGGGTTCAGACTGGACATGGGGTCCTGGAAGATCATCTGCATGTTCGCCCGGAGCATTGTCCTGGCGGCGTGGTCCAGCGGCCCGGCGATCTCCTGGCCGTTGAAGTGCACGCTGCCCTCCGTGGGGGTGTAGAGGCGGATCACGCTGCGGCCGATGGTGGTCTTGCCGGAGCCGGATTCGCCCACCAGGCCGTAGGTCTCCCCCGGGTAGATCTCAAAGGAGACGCCGTTCACGGCCTTGAATACCCGGCCGCGGGAGACGGGGAAATACTGTTTCAGGTTTTCGACCTTCAAAAGAGGCTCACGCAAGGTATTTTGCCGCCTCCTTTCTCTCGCGTTCCAGTCTGGCCTGCAGCTCCGGCGGCATCTCAATCTTGGGAGCGTCCGGGTGCAGCAGCCAGGTGGCGGCATAATGGGTGTCCGAGATTTTGAAGAGAGGGGGCTCGGCCTTTTCGTCGATGGCCAGGGCGAAGGCGTTGCGGGGGGCAAAGGCGTCCCCCTTCGGCTCGTGGAGCAGGTTGGGCGGGGAGCCGGGAATGGAGTAGAGCCGGTCGTCGTCCGTGTCCATATCCGGCATGGCCGTCAGCAGGCCCCAGGTGTAGGGGTGCCGGGGATCGTAAAAGATCTCGTTCACGTTGCCCACTTCCACGATCTTGCCCGCGTACATCACGTTGACGTAGTCGGCTACCTTGGCCACCACGCCCAGATCGTGGGTGATGTAGATCACGCTCAGGCCCATGCGCTTCTGGATGTCCTTGATCAGCTCCAGGATCTTGGCCTGGATGGTCACGTCCAGAGCCGTGGTGGGCTCGTCGCAGATCAGGATGTCCGGGTCGCCGGACAGGGCGATGGCGATGACCACCCGCTGGCGCATGCCGCCGGAGAACTGGTGGGGGTAGTATTTCATGCGGTGCTCGGCGTCGCTGATGCCCACCAGGTTCATCAGCTCCAGGGCCCGGGCCTTCGCCTCCTCCCGGCTGCGTCCGCCGTAGAGGAGCATGCTCTCCATGATCTGCTTGCCCACCGGCATGGTGGGGTCCAGACTGGTCATGGGATCCTGGAAGACCATGGCGATGTGGCGGCCGTTGATGCGTCGCCGCAGCTCCTTTTTGGGGAGCTTCAGCAGATCGACGATCTCTTCCTTTCCGTTTTCCGCCAGACGATAGTGGATCTGCCCCCGGTTCACGGTGGCGTTTTCGTCCAGCAGGCCGGTAACGGCTTTCATGGTGACCGATTTGCCGGAGCCGCTCTCGCCCACGATGGCGACGGTCTCCCCCTTCTGCAGGTCCAGGTTCACGCCCCGGATGGCGTGGATGACACCGGCGTTGGTGCGGAAGCTGACGTCCAGGTCCTTGAGTTCAAGGATCGCTTTTTCGTTCATATCGTCGCCTCCTCACATATCCTCGAGCTTGGGAGCCAGCGCTTCCCGCAGCCCGTCGCCCACAAAGTTGAAGCCCAGCATCAGCAGCGCCAGAACGATGATCGGCGGGAGGATCTGATAGGGCAGGGTGGTGATGTTGTTGAAGCCGTCCTCGATCAGGGAGCCGATGGAGCACTGGGGCAGCACAATGCCCACGCCCACAAAGCTCAAAAAGGCCTCGGTGAAGATGGCGGTGGGGATGGAGAACATGACCTGGGTGATGATGGGACCGATGGTGTTGGGCAGGATCTGCCCGAAGATGATGGAAAAGCTCCGGGCGCCCAGGGTGCGGCTGGCCAGCACATATTCCTTCTCCTTGTTTTTGAGCATCTCGGCCCGGGCGATCTTGCTCATGCCGATCCACTCGGTCAGCAGCAGGGCCACGATCACCAGCCCCATGCCTTTGGGCATAAAGATGGCCAGCACCGAGACGATGACGAGCCGGGGCACGCTGTTGGCGATCTCCACGATGCGCTGCATGATGTTGTCCGTCATGCCGCCGAAATAGCCGGAGATGAGGCCGTAGCTCATGCCGATGATCATGTCGATAATGATGGTAACAAAGGCGATGATCAGGGAGACCCGGGCGCCGTACCAGGTCCGGGTCCACAGATCCCGGCCCACGGTGTCGGTGCCGAAGAGGAAGGTCCGGTCGGCAAACTGGGGCTTTACGTTCCTGCCGCCGAACAGACCGGGGATCTGGGGCGGGATGCTGCCGGCAGTGACTTTCTTTCCGGCGTCGTTGACGGCGGAGACGATCTCCTTATAGCCGTAACTGCTGACCAGGGGCCCGAAAATGGCCAGAAGAGTGATCACCAGCACGATCACCAGACCCGTCACCGCCCGCTTGTTGCGGAAAAAGTGGATCAGCACGCCTTTCCAGTAGCCCATGGAGGCGAAGTTGCGGTCCACGTTCATGTCCTGCTGGGAAAGGAAGGAAAAATCCCCGGGCTCCGGGACGTAAGAGGTCGTTGTGAGTTTTACTTCGTCCATCACGCATCCCCCTTTGCAGCAACGCGGATCCGCGGGTCAAGGATGCCGTAGAGCAGGTCGACCGCCAGCATGATCCCGATATAGAGCGCGGAGTACAGGATGCCCAGCGCCAGCACGTAGTTGTAGTCCACGCCCTCGCCGCTGATGGCGTCCACCATCAGCTTGCCGATGCCGTTGATGCCGTAGATCTTCTCCACCACCAGCGCGCCGGTGAGCAGGTCCACGATCAGGGGCGCCAGTACCGTGACGATGGGGATCAGGGCGTTGCGGAGGACGTGCCGGCGGATCAGCCGCGGCCCGTAAATGCCCTTGGATTCGGCCAGGCGCACATAGTCGCTGTCCATGACCTCCACCATCTCGTTGCGGGTGAACCGGGCCACCGTGGACATGGTGAACAGGCTCAGAGACAGAGCGGGCAGGATGGAGGAGAATAAAAAGCGGTTGGCGTCGAAGAAATAGGGGAAATAGGGGATCTTATAGGAGAAGTAGTACTGCAGGAAGATCAAAAAAACATAGCTGGGCACGCACACGCCCACGATGGAGAACACCGTGCAGAAGCCGTCCAGAAAACGGCCCCGGTTCAGCGCGGCGGTGATCCCCAGCAGCAGACCCACGGCGGTGCCGATCAGGATGGCGAGTCCGCCAATCCGGAAGGAGTTCTGCACGCAGGTGCTCAGCACCGTCTTGATGGGGGCGCCGTAATAAAGGCTGGTGCCCTTGCCGAAATCTCCCTGCAGGAGCTTGACCATGTAATCCCGGAACTGCACCAGCACCGGCTTGTCCAGGCCCATCTCGATTCTCTTGTTGGCGATCTGCTCGGCGCTCATCCGTTCCGAGGGGAAGGGATTGCCGGGCATGATCCTGACCATCACGAACAGCAGAAACACGATGATCAGCAGCGTGATCAGAGCCAAGCCCACACGCTTCACGATATATTTAGCCATACTCTCGCACCTTTATGAGATTGAGCTTCCGCTCCCCGGCCGATCTGGGCGGGGAGCGGAAGTCGCTGAGGTTCTGTGTATACTTTTCCCGGGGAGGGAGTCATCAGCCGATGGTGGTGTTCTTGTACACGCGGTTCAGAGCGACCGGGTGGAACTCGATATTGGCGACACCTTCGCTGATGAGGTTGGCGTTGGCCTTGGTGTACAGCGGGGCGATGACGGCCTCCTGCATGACCAGGGTCTCGGCCTCGTACATGGCGGCCCAGCGGGCGTCATAGTCGGAGATGTAGGCGCCGGTGGTGCAGTCCTTGATGAGCTGGTCATATTCCGCGTTGCTCCAGAAGCCGTAGTTGTTGGAGTTGTCGGTGATCCACATGCCCAGGTAGGTCATGGGGTCGGCGTAGTCGGGGCCCCAGCGGGTCAGGGCGATGTCGTAGTTGTCGTTCTGCATCTTGTCCAGACGCTCGGCCTTGGTCATGGGCTGCAGGTTGATGGTCACGCCGGGCAGAGCCTCTTCCACCTGGGCCTTGATGGCCTGGGCGACCTTGGCGACCTCGTCGCCTTCGTTGTTGCCGTAGATCATGGTAAAGGTGAAGGAATCGGTGCCCAGCTCGGCAGCGGCGTCGTCAAAGTAAGCCGCGGCCTTTTCGGGATTGTAGCCCACATAGTCGGCAAACTTGGCCTGGTCGGCGGAGAAGTCCTCGCCGGTGGTGGAGCTGGCGGCGAACTGAGGAGGCACGGCGGTATAGGTGGCCAGAGAGCCGTCCATCACGTAGTTGTCCACCAGGGACTCCCGGTCGATGGCGTTGGAGATGGCCAGGCGCAGGTTGGCGTTGGCCAGCATGCCGCCCTGGGCGTTCTTCTCGGTCTGGCTGAAGCTCAGATACCACATGTAGCCGGCGCCGGTGACCTTCAGATTGCTGCTCAGATTGGCGTCGTTCTCGGCGGCGGAGACCTGGTTGCCGCTGATCATGACCACGTCCAGGGTGTTGTTCCTGAAGGCGGTCAGGGCGTTGTCAGAGGAGCCTACCACCTGGTAGTTGATGCCGTCCAGCTGGATGCGGCCGGCGTCCCAGTAATCGGGGTTCTTTTTCAGGGAGAGGCTGGCGGTGCCGGGGGTGTAGCTGTCCAGCACGAAGGCACCGTTGGACAGGAAGGTCTCGGGGCTGGTGCCGTAGGTGCCGTCCTCCAGGCCGGTGTAGAACTTCTCATTGATGGGGTAGAAGGTGGGGAAATACATCAGAGAGGGGAAGAAGGACACGGGGACCTCCAGCTCCACCACCAGGGTCTTGTCGTCGGGAGCGGAGACGCCCAGGGTGGCGGGGTCGGCGCCATCATAGATGATGGAGTCGGCGTTCTTTACGCAGCCCACGCTGGAGTCGAACATGTAGGCGTACTCGCCCGCGTTCTGGCAGATCCGGCGCCAGGCAAACACAAAGTCGCCGGCCGTCACAGGATCGCCGTTGGACCACTTGGCATCCCGCAGCTTGAAGGTGTAGGTGCAGCCGTCCTCGCTGACCTCGTAGCCCTCCGCGATGGCGGGAACGGCGGCGCCGTCGGCGTCCATCTGCATCAGACCGTCGATGCAGTCGGCAATGACCTCAAAGGAATCGCCGTCCGTGGCCAGATCGGTGTCCAGGCTCATGACGTTGGTTCCCAGCATGACGCCCAGGGTCTTGGCCTGAGCGGCGGGGGCCGCCGCGCCGTTGTCGGCGGGAGCGCTGCTGCCGCAGGCCGCCAGGCCCAGCAGCATGACCGCGACCATCAGAAAGATGATCATCTTTTTCATTTTTGGGTACTTCCTTTCGTTATTTAAATCTTTATCGCTTCGCATGGGTGAAGAGATAATACCCTTTATATCAAAGGAAAAGACGGATTGCAAGCGCGAGGTATATTATTATATATTTTATATCAGAATGCTCCGGGCCCTTCGGAGCTTTTTTATGCGGCTTGCCGAATGCCGCCGCCTCGGTTCCGGACGATAAGAAACACGTCTGTTTCTGTTGGCCCGGGAATCCGGAAAACACAAGAAAAAACCTCCCGCAAACCTCTCTGCGGCAGCAAACGGGAGTGGGGGAGGGTTATACATGCTTTATCATCCGCACCGGCGTGATTGATTCTTCCTTATGAAGATGGTATCATGAAAAACAAGGACATAACGCTTTTTGAGAGGAGACACTGTATGGAAACGATGGAGCTGATCCGTGCCCGGCACAGCGTCCGGCAGTACACCGAAAAGACCATCTCCGGGGAGATCCGCGCCCGGTTGGACGAGTATGCGGAGGAGCTGAATCAGACGGCCGGGCTGCATATCCAGATCCTCTACGATGAGCCGGAGTGCTTCAACAACCTCCTGGCCCGGTACGGACGCTTTGTGAACTGCCGAAACTACGTCGCCCTGGTGGGGAAGAAGGCTCCGGACCTGGAGGAGCGCTGCGGCGACGCCGGAGAGCGGCTCGTTTTGAAGGCCCAGGAGCTGGGGCTGAATACCTGCTGGGCCGCAATGACCCACGGAAAGAGCAGGGCGGAGGTCCGGGAGGGGGAAACGGAGGTCATCCTCATCGCCCTGGGCTACGGCAAGACCCAGGGCAGCGCCAGAAAGAGCAAAGCCCCGGAGGCCGTGAGCAATATCACGCCCGATTCCCCTGAGTGGTTCAAGCGGGGGGTGGAGGCGGCACTGCTGGCTCCCACCGCCGTCAACCAGCAGAAATTCACCTTCATCCGCTCCGGGAACCGGGTGAGCGCCCGGGCGGGCCGGATCGGCTCCTGTCTGAAGATCGACCTCGGCATCGTCAAATGCCATTTTGAACTGGGCGCGGGGAAAGAAAACTTCGTTTGGGAGTGAACAGCCTGCCGTTCAAAGGGCGGCTCCCGGCGGAAAACCGTACGACGATTTAAACAAGGAGGACAAGGATGGAAAGAATGAGAAACTATTGCGGGGCAGACTGCGAGAGCTGTCCGTCAAAAGCGGACTGCAGGGGCTGCATGGAAACCGGCGGCTCGCCCTTCGGCGGGCGCTGCGTCGCGGCGGAATACATCAAATTCGGAGGCATGGAGGCTTATCGGCAGTTCAAGCGGACGCTGCTGGACGAGATCAACACCCTGCTGGCAGACCGGGGGCTCGGCGCGATCGACGGCCTTTTTGAGCTGGCGGGACAGTATGTCAATCTGGAATACCCCATGCCCAGCGGGGAAAAGGTAAAGCTCCTGAACGACAAAAACATCTATCTCGGCGCGCAGATCGAATTCGCGGACCTGGGCATCTGCTACGGAGTCGTGGCGGATACCGGCTTTATCCTGCTCTGCAGCTACAGCGTAAACGGTTCGGAGCCGGAGCTTGTCGCATATCGGAAAAGGTAAAGCCTGAGAAACACCACTCATTTTATGGGAAGGCGTAAAAAAACATGATGATCCAGACAAAACGGCTGAGAATCTATCCCGCCGGGCGGGAGCAGATGGAGGCATACATCGACGCGGAAACGGATGCAGATCTCAAAAAGGCGTATACGGAAATGCTGGAGGGCTGTCTGCGGTATCCCGATCAATGGCAATGGTATGCCATGTGGATGATCGAGCTGCCGGATGGAACGCCCGTCGGAGACCTGTGCTTTAAAGGCCTCGGCGCAGACGGCATGGCGGAGATCGGCTACGGCATCCGGGAGGAATACCGGGGACAGGGCTACGCCGCCGAGGCGGCGGATGCGGCGGTGAACTGGGCGCTGGGGCAGCCTTCCGTGTCCCGGGTGGAGGCGGAGACGGAGCCGGACAACCGGGCCTCCCAGAGGGTCCTTGAAAAATGCGGCTTCCTCCCGTCCGGCGTCATGGGAGAAGAGGGACCGCGGTTTTTCAAAACGGCCTGTGAACAAAAGCAGAAGAACGGGGATGACGCAGACTGGCCTCGCAAAAGTCGCTGCCCATGATGATAACATGGGCTTTATTGAGTACGGCAGGAACCCAGAGGATCGGGCTAAAAAAGCAAAAGAACGGCATGTGAAAGCCACGCATGAGAAAAACCCTCCTGTAAATACTATCGAAGACAACAGATAGAAATACAGGAGGGTTTTCTTATGCGTTTTACTACCGCTTGAAATTACACTACTCTCAAACCATGGAGAAAAACGGGAAGTTCGTTTCTCTGTTTTACTACCACTTGAAATTACACTACTCTCAAACGAGGGAGACGAAGTGTAAGTACTGCGGCGCGGTTTTACTACCACTTGAAATTACACTACTCTCAAACACAAGAACAACATCTTCATCGCTGACAGCTGTTTTACTACCACTTGAAATTACACTACTCTCAAACTATGCTGAGTAGCGCCGCCGCCTGTCGGGAGTTTTACTACCGCTTGAAATTACACTACTCTCAAACCTGTAAGAGCCACGCCTGTCAGGTGGTTGTGTTTTACTACCACTTGAAATTACACTACTCTCAAACATAAGCGAACAGCTTGCCGGCTTCAGCGGGGTTTTACTACCACTTGAAATTACACTACTCTCAAACGGCATATTGGCGGGCACCCATGGCAGGTCGGTTTTACTACCACTTGAAATTACACTACTCTCAAACGAAAAAGGCGTGGGACAGGGCGCATAAAAAGTTTTACTACCACTTGAAATTACACTACTCTCAAACCTCAAACTCCAACCCCTTTTTGAGCCTGTCTTTTTTCCCGGTTGAGTAAAAACAGGGGGCGAATCGTCTTTTCGGGAGAGAGCTTTTCGTCACTACCAAACGTGTGTCTTCAAGCGGCAAAGCTATGATATCATATTCAGATTCTTTTGTCATGCGCTCCTTGCGGGCAGAACGGGCCGGAGTTATGCCAGCACGCAAAGATCGTTATCAACAATGGTCAGCTGTTCTTCAGGCCGGGTGGTCTCCCGCTGCAAGGACTCTATCAGGAGAACAGACAGCTTTTCATAGAAGACAGATCGGTAAAACAGCCGGAGTTCTTCATCACTCATATAGGCTTTTAGCCCGCAGAAAATAAACAACTGTTTTCCAAAGAATCTCCTTTGCAGTATCCCATTTTGTAATCCAATTTGCTGAGACTGGCCACGGACACGATCCGCCAACTCATTTCAACAGGTCTTCCTTTACCTCATACAGGCCGGTGGGTGATTGGTGGATAAGATAGGCGGTCGAAAGACCGGACAGTTTGCAATTCTTCCTGATACGTTTACCAACTTTTTTCCCGCAAAGCTCCGTATAGTTCGGAATAACGGCGTTGCACTGGAGCATAAGAACAATTTGTTTAAGGATCCGACACTTTGCGATAGAGGAAAGTCCTATAAATGTTTCACGGTGTTTGTCCAAGATCTCTTTTTCTTGCGAAAAGAAATCGCGATACACTGGCGCTTCCAGTTTTTGAATGAACCAATCGTATAACTTGATTATGCGTTTTTCACTAAGCCCATCCCAGGCTGTAGGGACCATGTCCTCTTTTTCCCTTTCGGCACGGTCTAAGAATTTAAAAATGGCTTTGATCAGGATCTGTCCGTCATAATCAATAATCAGCTGTGATGACAGATCATAGATATCCCGTCCATCGCCCTGACTGTCACTTCCTCCGGTAAGGAAAAGTCTTTGCCCGTCAAGTTCGAGCAAGGAATCGATTCTGATTTTGGGAACAACCAGTCTGGGATCGACTAACCCCAATTCTCTTCGGCAGTATTCTTGAGGATCATGATCAAACAGACTTTTTGCATACAAATATACCGGTTCGATTGTCCTGATGCGCTTTTTCCGCTGCAGATGATCTACAACAATAAAGAACGACGCATATCGACCTGTATAGCCTCCGTATCGTTCAACAGGCAACCTGAGCTTTCTTGGAATCTTTGCCTCTGCTTTGGTGACCGGCTGCAAATCAAACAGCTGTCCCTTCGCCTCGCGGGGCATGCGGGTAATGATCGGGTTATTTTTGGCCATGACTTTCCGAACCGTTTGAATGGCTTCTCCGGGAATCCAGGCGCCTTTTACCGGATAGTCAAATACCCGATTCAAGCTGTATTGCTCATTTTGTATATTGGCAAAGAAACGGTCGGTAAAGCGGGTGTTGTATACGTTCCCCACTACGATATTCAGGTACGCATCCTTGGCATGATGCAGGTCGTTGACCTCCCGGCATTTGATCATTTTGAAATCGTGCCGGAAGTCGCTCACATTCCCTGCCTTGGAAAAAATGATGCGCGTGGACTGCCCATAACGCTCCCGCAGGAGGACGGTCAGCGCCTTGGTCGATTGCTGCGTTTCCACCAGCTGTCTGGCTACAAAGGCGGAGAGCTCCTGCTCGCTCAGTCCCGTGCCGCGGACAAGCCGGTCATACTTTTTCTGACCGATCATGTCGTTTGCCCTCAGCATATCCCAGAAGGGCTTCATACGGGAGCGTATTTCTGCGTTAATGGGATAAATGTTGGTTTTCTCTCGGTTGAGAGTGTTCTTCACCACCACACGGTTTTCCAGACTGTTATCCTTCACGCGCGACTGCGGGAAAATGTGGTCGATATCAAACAGCCGCCCATCCATCAGAGCATCCAGATCGATGGGTTCCCCGGAATACATGCATTTACCGAACTGCGTATAGTAGAGATACAGCTTGTCGCTGCGCAGCCGGTTTTCGTCCTCCTGTTCCAACCGGGGGAGAAGCTCCGCCGCCTGGTCGCGGCAGTTGGCATACAGAGCCAGCAGCTTGGCCTTCCGGGATTCGGTGCGCTTGCCCTTCATCTCTTTCGCGCTGTCACGCGCCATCTCAATAAAGATTTTCTCCGGTACGCCTTTACGAATGCCGACAATCTCATCGACGATCTTCAGCGTCTGCCGTACGCTGCGCCGTACAGCCGGGGCAACATACAGGCTGTCCAGCCTGTCGTCCAAAGACTGGTTGACGCCGAAGAGCGCACGGCGATGTTCCTCCGCCTGCGAAGCGAAGGAAAACTCACCGGAAAGCAGCTGCATCAGGTTGCGATTCGTGTTTCTCAGCAGATCGATAATGGAGTGGGCCTCCCCGGTGTCCTCTTGGGGATCTGCACTGTAAAGCTCTGTCAGCAGGCAGCCGGACAGCCGCCCCCATTCAGTATATTTCAGGCGGCAGATAAACGAAATGTCTCTCTCGTCCAAGCCATGGGTGTGGCTGCGGAGCCACTTTTTCAGCATACCGGGATCCGAACCGAATATCACGACATGCCGAATGATATCCTCCACCATTTCCTTGTCGCCGGTTTTTTCCAGAATCACGCGAAAATCGTGGAAAGAGCGCAGACTGCTCTTGACCCGGTCATCGATCCCACCGAGCTCATCGGAAGGCTGTATGTACCCCTGGCTCAACAGATAGCCGCGAAGCTGTTTTTTGGTGACCGCTTTCCGCGATGCTTCAAACAGATCCCGGATAATCGCTTTTTTTGCCTCTGTTGATATGGGATTTCCGTTAACATTCAAAGAATTGAGCTCATTGAGCAGCATATACTCCGAATAGAGCAGAGAATCCTTCGGGAGGACCGGCTCGCCGGTATAGGTGCAGCGACCGATCAGATTGCCTATGAACTTCACCGAAGAAGCCTCCCGGTCGATCACCGAATCGAAGGTCCAGGGGAAAACCTTTTCCTTTTCTTTTCCAGGGAAGCGAACCGCCCAGTAAGCTCCGGCTTTTTGATTCAACGGTCCGACATAATACGGGATCCGAAATTCAAAAATCCGAACGATCTTTTCCTTTACGGTATATCCATCCTCGTCGCAGTTGTTCAAAAACGGAAGGTAAGACGAAGCGTTTTCCAAAATGGCAAGCAATTCCTGCCGATGAAGCTGATACGGCACCACGCCGTTGTCCGTGCCTTTCAACTTCGTCAGAAACACGCCGTCCTTGATCTCCCGAAAAATACGGTCTATTTCTGCGTCCTGGCTTTCCGGATTCGGAAGCGTCTTGGCCAGGTATTTGCAGAAATCCTCCTGCTTGCAGTTGTGTTCTCCGCTCTTTGTCTGATACCCGCTGTAGGCGGCATAGTTGTTGAGACCGGCGTGTCTTTCTGAGAATATCTCCTTATACTTGTTTGGGGCATACTGACGGACGTAGCGTTTCAGGATACGCAGATCGGCGCGGTTTTTGTCATAGAGCGCGACCTTGGCTTCACTGAGCGAAGAATGCCCCTGCAGCATCTGACCAAGGCGTGCCACATCATATAGCTGCTTGAGCTGGGCCAACAGCTCCATTCGGTCGCCCAGCAGATCGCTGAGAGCATCAAAATGCTCTTCCAGATCCGAATTAAGGGATATTTTGCTGATCTCGTTGTCTGCAAGGGCATCATCTTTATACAGTGCAGCAAGCTTGATACCGCTTTTCCCCGCGAGAAGCCCAAGGATGCTTGTCAGGTCAAATGCCGATTCAGCGTCGGTTTCATTTCCCCACATTTCCCGGAGCAGCTTCAGTTTGGCATTTACGCCCAGACCGTTCTGCTGTAGTGCGGTGAGGAATCCGGCAAGATCCCTCGGCTCAAAGTCCATCCCATACTCCGTGTCCAGGAGTTCCTTTACATCCTGGAATACACTTTCAATCGGGCGGATCTGGTTCTCCTGACCAGCGGTATTATACAGAAAATGCCCTCTGCTTTTGACAATGTGATGCAGCGCCAGATAAACCAGGCGGACATCATGCGCTTGGCTCGATGAAGCGAGTTCCGAGCGTAGATGGTAAACCGTGGGATACCGGCGGTGATAGTCCTTATCGGTGAAGTCGGGGTCACTAAACAACGCAAAGCGGCAGGTTTTATCTGTCTTGTCGTCGAGCCAAAGAGCGCTTTCCTCCATGCGGCGGAAAAACAGCGGGTCCACCTTGGCGATCTCCGGCGCAAATAGCAGCTCAAGCAATTGCAGCCGTTGGTTCCTGCGCGCCAGCCTGCGGCGGCTTGTTCGGTTTGTACGACGGCCGGAGGCGTCCTGCGCTGCATCGAAAAGACGTGCACCCCACATGGCGTTTCCCTTGCATTTGAGCAGTTGATAATCCCGATCCGTCACTGCCCATCCGACGGAATTCGTCCCGACATCTAGGCCAAGATAGTAGGGTGCCGCAGAAGCTAGCGATGTATTCATTTTCTGTTCCTCCTCCTTGACAAACAGGGTCTGTGCTTTTATAATAACAGTTGTTTCAAGCTACCACTTGAAATTACACTACAAGTTCAAATAAGCTTTTAGCGAAATCATCGCCTTTGGCGAACTCACAGTGTGTGAGAAACAGCCCCTTCGGGGGCTTTTTTTATTATAATCTGCCCGGACATCCGAGTCCTTCGATCTTTCAACTCGGATGACAGGCTGTGTTGTAGGCAACGCTATATATCAATTGGTATTATGACATAAAGCACACTCTTTTTCCACCTTTTTATAAAGGGACGTGGCCATCTGTCGTTTTATTTCGACAGGTGGCCGCTCTTCTGTGTCGGTTTGCCTAAGCGTATGGATTGGGGATAGTACACATCGACGGGAAAGAGAAACGACAGCTCCTGCAGGAAAGCCGCTAAATTATTACAGCGTGGATCTATGAAGCGATCAAAGAGATCTTCGGAGGCTTGGAGCCGGCTTTCGCATAAGAAAAATCTTCCGGAAAAATCGATCGGAAACAAGCGATAGAGACGGATGTATGTTATACTGTGATCACAAAGCAAGCCGCAATTCGCTGCCGAAATGGAGGATGCATCATGGACAGGACCTACAAAAGCTGGAAAGAATGGGAAAAACCGAGTCTGCAAAAGGAGTACACCCAGGAGACGCCGCTGCTGGGGCCGGACGGGACGCTCCTGGCCGCCGGCTGGGCACGAAGGAACGTCTTCCGCTATGACCGGGACGCGGTGAAGCACGTGCTGCGGCGCAAGGAGTGGGACTTTTATCAGATCTCCGACGGCCGGATGATGCTGCAGGTGAGCTTTGCCAACATCTCCCTGGGCGGCTACGCATCGCTGGTGCTGGTGGACCTGCGGGAGGGCAAGACCCTGGTCTCGGACATGGCCCCCTTTCTGGGCGGCAAGGATCGCTATGTGCTGCCGGCCCGAGGCGACGTGCCGAACAAGGTGAGCTTCCGGGTGGGGAAGGCCCTGTTTGAGGTGGATACCGGCGAAGAGCTGAAAACCATCCGCTATGAAAACGGGGACGTGCGCTGCCGGATGCGCGCCGACATCCCCGCGGGGCTGGAGAACATCACCACCGTGCTCCCCTTCCGGGGCCATCCGGACCGCTATTTCATGACCACCAAGCAGAACTGCATGCCCTGTGAGGGCACGGTGCAGGCAAAGGGTCAGAGTTGGAGCTTCTCTAAAGAGGATTGCTTCTGCACCCTGGACTGGGGCCGTGTCTGCACCCCCTACTCCCTGGTGTGGTACTGGGGCAACGGCTCCGGCTGGGCGCAGGACGCCCAGGGGGAAAAGCACCTTTTCGGCTTTGAGATCACCTGGGGCATCGGGGACGAGTCCCAGGCCACCGAGACCTGCCTGTTCTGCGACGGCAAGGCCCACAAGTTCGGCGCCGTGGACGTGGAGACCTTCCCGAAGCCGGACCGCTGGATGGAACCCTGGCGCTTCGTGTCGGAGGACGGGCGCTTCGATCTCACCATGACGCCCGGCTACGACCACCACAGCGACCTGAACGTGCTGGTCATGCGCATGCACAGCCATCAGGTGCACGGGCTCTGGAACGGCACGGTCACCCTGGACGACGGCCGGGTGTTGGAGGTCCGGGACCTGCCCGCCTTCTGCGAGTACGTGGAAAACCGCTGGTAAAGCGCGCCGGCCGCGGCGCGCCCGCCCCCTCAGGCATAAAGGATGATCCGGGGCTGTTCGCACCGATGTACGAACGGTCCCGGATTTTTTTTGGCTTGATAGAGGAGCGCGGGAATCAGCGGGGACAAGCGATAGAAATACAGGAGGGTTTCATAGGAAAGCAACTGTTTTTTCTGACGAAATACCGTGCCGCAAGAAGGTCAGTCGAGGAAGAACTGTCTTGCGCGCGATCGGAATTGTATTGTAAAATAGAATAAACTGTTGCGATCCCGCCGCAGGCGGCGACGCAAACGAGGAGGAAGCTGCATGAAAACCGTTTTTGATCCGCTTGCGCAGAAGTATCCGTCCCGACGCTTTCCCATCTACGCTCGGGGCGGGATGGTGAACTGCTCGAGCCCGCAGGCTTCCGCCGCGGGGCTCGAGGTGCTGCGCAGGGGCGGGAACGCCATAGACGCTGCGGTCGCCGCCGCGGCCGCGCTCACGGTCACGGAGCCCACCGCCAACGGCCTTGGCTCCGACGCCTTTGCGCTGGTTTGGTCCGAGAAGGAGCAGAAGCTCTTCGGCCTCAACAGCAGCGGCCCCGCGCCCATGCTCGCCAGCGCGGAGCAGATCAAAGCGGAGGGAAGAGATCGAAACGGGAAGATGCCCACCCACGGTTGGACGCCCGTGACCGTCCCCGGTGCACCCAAAGCCTGGGCGGAACTTGTCGGCCACTTCGGGAAGCTGTCGCTGGCAGATGATCTGTCGCCCGCGGTCGCCTACGGGCGGGACGGCTATCCCTGTGCGCCTAATCTGGCACGGATGTGGAACAAGGCCTGTGAACAATACAAGAAAACGCTCACCGGACCGGAATTTGCGGTCTGGTTCAAAACCTTCGCTCCGGAGGGGAAAGGCCCGGAGGCCGGAGACCTGATCCGTCTGCCGGACCATGCTGCCACGCTGGAGGCCATCGGCGCGACGAACGCCGAGAGTTATTATCGCGGGGAGATCGCACGGAAGATTGATGCGGAGAGCCGGAAGTTCGGCGGCTACCTGCGCTATGAGGATCTCGCCGCGTATGAGGCGCAATGGGTGGAGCCCATCCGCGTGAACTACCGCGGCTACGAGGTCTGTGAGATCCCACCGAACGGGCAGGGGATCGTGGCGCTGATGGCGCTGAACATCCTCAAAGAGTTCACCTTCAGGGAGAAAGACTCCGCGGAGACCTGCCACCGGCAGCTCGAAGCCATCAAGATAGCTTTCGCAGACGCATTCCGCTATGTGACGGATCCAACGGAGATGGACATCGACTGTCACAGGCTCCTGGACCCCGCCTATGGCGCGCAGCGTGCGCGCGAGATGACGGACCGGGCGCAGGTCTGGTCTCATGCGATCCCGCCGAAGAGCGGCACGGTGTATCTCTGCTGTGCGGATGGAGAGGGGAATATGATCTCCTACATCCAATCCAACTATATGGGCTTCGGCTCCGGCATTGTCGTGGACGGGACGGGTATCTCGCTCCAGAACCGCGGCGCGGACTTCTCGCTCGATCCCGCGGACATGAACTTTCTCAAGCCCGGAAAACGGAGCTATCACACGATCATCCCGGGCTTCCTGATGAAGGACGGCGCGCCGGTCGGGCCATTCGGGGTCATGGGCGCGTACATGCAGCCGCAGGGACATGTGCAGGTTGTCATGAACTACGTGGACTTTCACATGGACCCGCAGCAGGCGCTGGACGCCCCGCGCTGGCAATGGCTGCGCGACGGCCGTGTCAGGGTGGAGTCCTGCTTCGACCCGGAAATCGCCCGCGCCCTGCAGCAGCGGGGGCACGAAATCGGCTTCGATTCCGACACACCGATTTTCGGCAGGGGGCAAATGATCGTGCGCCTCTCCAACGGCGTGCTGGTTGGCGGGACGGAATCCCGCACCGACAGTAATATCGCATGCTTCTGAGCGGGAAAAGCTCGCGGTAAATAAGGTTTCCCCTGCTTCCGTTATGGGTCAGTTCCTCGCTGCGAACACTTTATACGAGTCTTTCAGCCTCTGATGCCGGACGCCGGTCGCATCGAAGCGCACAGTGCGGAAGGCAAGCTGCATGATTGGGCCGGAGCAGAAGGCGCAGATGAGCGTCCCGATCCCGACCGGGCCACCGAGCAGCCAGCCGATCAGGGTCGCCGTGCCGAGGAGCGAGACACTGATAAGCCCGATAGGGAGGCGGTTTAAGCGCTTGGCAAGGCCGACCATGAGCGTGTCGCGAGGCCCGCAGCCAAGAGATGCCGTCATATAGGTGTACTGCGTATAGGCCAAAATAAGCAGGCCCATGAGCATGACCGGAATCGCGGTCAGCAGCGACTTACAGGGTCCAATGAGATGGAGCCAGTTGAAAAAGTCTACCGCTTTGCCGACGACCACGGCGTCGATGAACATGGCGATACCGATCGGTTCCTTCAACAGCATGTCGATGATGAGGATCGTTACGGACACCGCGATGGCAGCGTTCCCGTAGAGGATGCCGAGTGTCCTGGAAAGTCCCAGGCTGAGCACATCCCAGGGCGCCGCGCCGATATTGGCCTGAATGGTCAGGTAGATCCCGAAGCCGTTGATGAACAGGCTGACCGCCGCGATCAACATGTTCAGGAGAATCGCGCCGGGTGTGCGATTCTCCCGCAGTGCGTATTTCATAATAGTATCTCAGCCTCTGCAAAAAAATCTGTGCTTTTCAGATTAGCACACGACAGCGGCTGTTTCAAGAGAAATAGATCGGAAACGATCGAAGGGAGCCATTTGAACTCCCCAAAGACAGAAAACACGATCATCCGAGCAACAACGGTTGTGTCGATGGGGTGTCGTGTTTTTCTTCGTATAACGCAAACCCTCCTGTAAATACTATCAGAGACAACAGATAGAAATACAGGAGGGTTTTTCATATGAAAGCAACCGGTATCGTGCGGCGGATCGACGACCTGGGCCGCATCGTGATCCCCAAGGAGATCCGCCGCACCCTGCACATCCGGGAGGGTGACCCGTCACAGACGACATTGGAAAAATGGCAAAAATTCAGCTTTTCTATGTTGGATTTGGCCAAAAGAATGGGACTGGAATAGTACATATTGACGGAAAACGGTCGATTTACCATGCACATCCGAGAGGGGTCAAGCGGCGAAAATTGGGAAAATATAGAAGGAGACGCACAATGCGGAGACTGATTTGCTGTGAGTATCATGAAGATTCCGAGAGCGCGGAGCTGCGTTATACCGATGGGACATTGGTCGATATCGACTGTCTAGGCGTCGAAGATGAGGTCGCGCGGAACAGCGCCGAGCGATCCGAGCTGACCTGGCTGCTGCATCACGACCCGGTGGGCTACGCCGATCTGGTGCTTAACGGCTGTATTCGCTATTATCTGGACAAGGTCACCGCCTGCCGACCGAAGGATGAGCGGCAATAGCTTGACTTTTCGTTGAAGAACTCGGAAAACGTGATAAAGGGTCCGAAACCTCGCTCAGATTTCGTGATCTTTCGCTTGGCTGGGGACTAATACTGATCCGGGATCGTTTGTACTGCCGTACCGCGACCCCGGATCGTTTTTCTGACGAGTAATTGTTTGACGTAAGATCAATAAACCCTTCGTTGTAAATAGAATAGACTATTTACAACGAAACAGAGTCAATATCTCCTCCTGGGGTTTTGGGTTCAGGCTGGATCAGTGCTCCCATTGACCCGATCAGATACAGCGGGATCAGGCGCACCTCGTTTCCGCTGATGTCATCCAGCATGGAGGTCTTGACCGAAACGGGTGGAGCGTACTTCTTGCGGTACTCGGCCAAAGAGCGTGCCTTTACGTTGCTCTCCGCCTTCACCTCGATGGGGACGATGTGGGCGCCGCACTGAACGATGAAGTCGACCTCGGCACTGTTGCCAGAAACCCAATAATACGGCGTGGCGTCCACGTGCTTGACCAGCTCTCCGAGCACATAGTTTTCGGTCATGACGCCCTTGAACTCCGTGTAGATCCCTGAGGAATCCAGCACGACCTGGGCAGGCAGGCGAGCCAGCCGACGCAGCAGACCTACGTCGCAGAGATAGAGCTTGAAGCTGGTGGCGTCCGCATAGGAGGACAGCGGCATAAACGGCTTCTCCACCTTACAGACCTGATACACCAACCCGGCCCGGATCAGCCATTGCAGCGCGTCTTCCAGATCCTTGGAGCGCCAGCCCTTTTTCACGTGGCTGAAGATGAATTTGCTGTTGGGCTTGGCCAGCTGCTGCGGCACGGACGCCCAGATCGCGGAGAGCTTGGGGAACTCGCTGGGCGGGGCATGCTTGGCAAAGTCCAGCTCGTAGCTTGCGAGGATATCCTGCTGGACGGCCTCGACCTTTTCCAGATCCCCCGTCTCGCACCAGACGGAGACCGCTTCCGGCATTCCGCCGACCACATAGTACTGCTTCAACGTCGTGCGGAGCTTTACCCCGATCAGTTCCGAAACAGACGAACCCGGCTGGAAGCTGGTCAGATAGTCCGCCAGAGCCTCATTCCCCGTTGCCGAAAGGAACTCATAGAAGGACATGGGGTACAGCGTGCGGATATCCACTTTGCCCACCGGAAAGGACTGGTTCTCATGGATGGCGAGACCCAGCAGGGAGCCGGCGCAGGCCACATGGTACTCCAGCGCGTTCTCGCAGAAATACTTCAGCGCCGTGATTGCCCGCGGGCACTCCTGGATCTCGTCCAGAATGATCAGTGTGTTGCCGGGCGTGATCGTCCTGCCGAGGAACAGCCCCAACTCGAACAGGATTCGCTTCACGTCATAGTCCTGCTCGAACAGAGAGCTCAAGGATCTGGTTTCTTCAAAGTTGAAATAGGCGACGTCCTTATAATACTCCCGCCCGAATTCCTTGAGGATATATGTCTTTCCGCATTGGCGCACGCCCTTCAATACCAAAGGCTTGCGGTTCGGCTGCTCCTTCCAGGCAAGCAGCTCCTGCGTGATATCCCGTTTCATATGACGCATCAGCCCTTTCAATCGCAGTGTCATGTGAGACCATCATAACCGTATCTACCGAAAAAGTCAATGCTATTGCATTATTAAATGCCGAAAATCGTGAATCGCTCACGCTTTTCGGCATTTATCAGCAAAAGATAACGGATATATCCCAAATTGTCCATCCATGATTTATTATAAGCGGATAGCTTTAGGAGTAAGCGTGAGGACTTGCTTGTGCAGCATTTCCGCGACCGCTGCGGCAGCGGCCTCCCGCTCGCAGCGTGGATTATCGGGATCGTAGAGAGCAATCACCGTGTCGGCATCTTTTATGGCCGCGAGATGGGCTTTGAACTCGCAGCCTATGGTTTTCTCGAAGCTAACATTCACGACCTCCGTGCACGTGGACAAGGCATTGAAATAGCGAACGCGCAGTTCCGGTGTCCACTTAGTCGCCTGCTCCTCATAGGGAACATAGCAGATCGTTTCGAGATCATCATCTGATTCTTTCAGCCCGTGAAGGATCTCCGTTGCATACAGCCCCGCGCCGCAGTCCATGCTGATATGAAATCGCGTGTAGCCCTCGCTTCTCAGCCTGGTGATCCGGTTCATCAAAATCAGCTTCAGCGCCGCACAGCATTCGTCTTCCTCATCAAATCCCCATGGGAAACATATCGGGGAACAGCCAATAATGGCACAGATTTTGGTCATGTCTCTGTCTCCTTAAATTTGGCGTCTCCAAATTTAATATAGTATATTTGGTATTACCAAATATAGCAAGCCCCTATGCACATATACTTTGTATGCATAGGGGTGATTATGTGAAGACTCGGAAACTCCCACGAGGAGATCGGAATATAGTCGGTGCCCGCGTCACAGAGGCGCGGCTTGCTCTGGGCATGAAACAAAACGAGCTGTTGGCCAAATTGCAGACTGCTGGAATTGAGATCAGCACGCCTGCACTGTCTCTGCTGGAAGGTCAAAAAAGGCCGGTATCCGATATTGAGCTGAATGCGCTTGCGGATATATTAAAGGTTTCAGTCGATTGGCTGCTTGGAAGGGACGAATAAACGAAATCCTTTCGTTATCTGATTTCCTCTTTTTACAGTATATGCTTATGGAACGGGGTGGCGTGTTTCCTTTTTTGGAAAACATGTCACACGAGTGAGGGTATAATCAATGAGAAAAGAACTTGTTGTCAAGGATCAGAGTGTTGATACTTCTGGAATCACGAAAGATTATCGAGAAGCTATTATTGAGTATATTTGGAATGGATTTGAAGCCAATGCTACAGAAATCATTGTATCTTATGTTCCAAACGGCATTGGCGGATTGGATAGCTTAACGATTAAAGACAACGGTGATGGAATTCCGTTTGACTCTTTGGAAGACACTTTTGGCGCATTCCTTGCTTCTACAAAAAACAGTTTATCTTTACAATTGAAAACAAAAGCCAACAAAGGCAAAGGGCGTTTTTCGTGTTTTTCTTTTGCCACTAGTGTGAGATGGAATACAGTTGTAAAGCTTGAAGGCAAGAATGTAGAATATAATATAGATATTAATGGGTCGAACAAAAATGAGTATGACTTTTCTGCACCTATTCCTACCGAAAAAGAGACGGGCACTGTAGTAACCATCTATGGAATTGCTGATGTTACGGAGGATTCTGTTCAGTTCGAGGCACTAGAGGAAACTCTATTGCAGAGCTTTGCGTGGTATCTTTTTTTGAATCGTGAAAAGGACGTAGTCATTGTAGTTAATGGCGAAAAGATAGACTATTCTAAGTATATCGACGAAGAATCTAGCAGAAAAGAAAGCATTACGATCGATTCTCATGTATTTGCAGTCTCTGTCATAGTTTGGGAAGAAAAGATTCGTGAAAACTTTTCTTCATATTATCTTGATGAAAATGGCGTTCTCCGCGGTAAAGATACTACCACCTTTAACCGAAATACAGTTAATTTCAATCATAGTGTTTATGTGAAGTCTTCATTTTTCGATAACAAAGAAAATGTTACTCTTACGTCCTCGAACTCAGAAATTGAAGGCCAGACTTCATTAGGGGACAAAGATAAGGCAACGTTAAGAAAACTAAAGAAAGCGCTCCAAGAAATAATTGGCACACTATTGAAACAGCATATGACATCTCAAGCAGACAAAGCCATTGCTGCCATGATTGAGCGCGATTCTTTTCCGCATTTTGGAAACAGCCCATATGATCAACTCCGACGGAATGATTTAATACGAGTATCCAGAGAAATTTACTGTTTTGAACCGCGGATATTTTTTAAGCTTAGAGATGTTCAAGAAAAATCTTTACTTGGTTTTTTGAATCTCCTTCTTTCAAGTGAAGAAAGAGAGAACATTCTCACTATTATTGAAAGTGTTGTTGAATTAACACCTGAGCAGAGAGCCGAATTCTCCCTGGTTCTAGAAAGAACAAAACTAGCCAATATTGTCGAAACAATCCACTTTGTTGAAGAACGTTATAAAGTGATTGCTGGTCTAAAGCGTATTCTATATGAACTAAATGACTATGCGAACGAAAGGGATCACATTCAAGAAATAATTGAGTCTAATTACTGGCTGTTTGGTGAGCAATACAATCTCGTTTCAGCTGATCAAGGAATGAAGCGCGCTCTATCTCAGTATTTATACATTCTTTATGGTGAAGATGCTCCTGAAGCAAAACTACTCTCTGATGAACAATCTAATCGAAGAATGGATATATTCACCTGTAGCAAGAGGAAAGTAGAAAACTACTCTGGTAATGCAGAAGAAGAGAATCTCGTAATCGAGTTGAAAGCCCCCAATGTCATTTTGTCAAAAAAAGTCTTACGTCAAATTGAGGACTACATGGACTTCGTCCGTAAGCAACCCCAATTTAACAGTCAATTCCGCCATTGGCGATTCATTGCAGTATGCACGGCCGTTGATGATGATGTAAGAAGCCGTTATGATGCCCAAAAAGCATCTGGCAAGAAAGGGCTCGTTACAAAAATAGATAACTATGAGATATATGCATTAACTTGGGATGATGTATTCAAAAGTTTTGAACTGAGTCATGACTTCTTGTTGGAGCGGCTAAAGGTTAACAAAGAACTAATTTCTGAAGAGCTGTCTGCACAAACCGGCACAGAGCCTTCCCGAGAGACCGTAGATTCAATTACGTCTATTATTATATAGATCTTTTTTGGCGACTACCCATACATATTTAGACAAAAAGTGGCAGCACCGCAGGAATCTCTGCGGTGCTGATTCTATTGTGTTTCTTATGTGTTTAGCCCAGGCTTCTTCTCATTTTGTACGAGCATATTAATCTTATCAAGCAGAGGAATAAAGCCACTAAAGTCAATAGATTTCCAGTGCTCATATACATAACTGGAAAAGATATCTTTTCCATAGAATTTACTTGTATCAAACTTATCCTTTGTTGAAAAGCTTTTTCCATCCAGTTTTACCCCTAACACCTCAGTTGGGAAGAGATCTTCAATTTCTGCTTCTGTTTTCCCTGGTGGTAATGGGTGCGTCATGAGGTAAGTTTTTGAACCTGGTATTAGATGATAATAAAGTTGCTCTTTAAATAATTGCTGTTCCGATGAAGGGATTTTTACCTCCTCACTTATAAATTTGTTAAGCGGGCGTTTGCTTTCCATCTCATTATCAAAGAGCATAATAACTGGATTTCTCTGTACCGCCTTATACTTTTCCGCAAATAGTCTATAGTAGTTTTTTACTCCTTTTTGACCAGTGAAGAATCTATAAAGGAGTTTCATCGCATCTGCACCATCCTTGCTTATCCCGAAGAAGTACTTCCAGCGTTTTGATCTTCTAAAGAAAGAAATCTTAAAACGAAACGTGCCATCATCTTCTTTGCAGATCAATTCGGGGTATTTCTGATGCAGACTCTTTAGTGCTGCTTTTAGATAGCGAATATCTGTTTTTCCCTCTGTAATAACCAGTGGATATTCATTAAAGAAAAAAGTCTTGAAAAAAAGGAACTCTTGAAACTGTTTTTCGCGTCCATTTAGTGAATATGCGTCATGCTTTGCATCATCTATCACATTGTTATAATGATCTAATTGATCAATAAACCCGAATCTTCCTTCAAGTTGTTTTATAGTCCCTGGGATTCCGTTAATGGTAAACTCACCTGTTGAGTAAAGCGCCTGAGCCATCGCTCTTGTTGATTTTACGTATTCTCTATTGACACCTATCTTTTTGTTTACAACTAATCCTGTAACCTCTTGCCGGGAATCTCGATACAACAGGCGTGTTTTTGATTGGTTAATTGTAAAACCAGAATTGCTTATCTCCTGAAGCAATTCTTTTGCAAACGAATCAAACACTTCCAAAAAGCGGGAATAGTTTGTGGAAAAAGTTAGATCGTCTGCATATCTTGTATAGTCTAGCTTATACCGTTTTGCGATTTTTAGTACTCGATAATCCAAGATTTCACATATCAGATTTGTTATTACTGGCGAGGTCGGTGCGCCCTGAGGAAGCCGGCCATTATAGCAAGTAAGTTGTGCAATAATTACTGCCACCTCGTATGGAAGCAAGAAATGCTTATTCTTTTCGAAGAACCCTACAACTCTTCCAAAATGAAAAGAGTCGAAAAAGTCTTTTAGGTCATAATTGATGACATATCTCTTATTCCTATGAATTTGAGCATTTGTAATAATGCTTTTTTCTCTTTCAAATCCATGAGAAATGTTAGACTTTTCCTGTCCTTTCTGAGAAATGGACGCGCGGTATTCTACTAACTGTTTAGACAGTTTTGTTTGTATACTCTTTAGCGTCCCTTTTGGCGCCATTATTATTCGATCTTCACCGTTCTTTTTTGGAATAGTAAAGCTCTCATAAAAGCTTTCCGGTTTTGCAATATACAAAACATGCGTTAGAACGCTCCGAGGAATCTGAAGTGCGTCTGCGAAGTCGTTTCTTGATTTTATTTCACTAAAACTAATCATTCTGATTCTCCAGGAAATCGAGCGTGTGACAACTCATTATGCGGATGGTGCATACGGGTAAACAGAACATAAACATAACAGTACTGGAAATGACGATAGATAGCAAATCCATCTACCATTTTAATCAAAGCTTGCGAAACACAAGCCCAAAATCTTGTCACACGCTCTATCCTTTTGCCAGGCTAAATCTATTATATTTATAATGTACTCTTTTTCAAGATCCAGAAAGCAAATGTCATCATATTATGAGCGCAAATAATAGCTCGCCAGCTTTTCGTCGCAGATTTCCTCAACCCGCTTCTTCTCATCCTCGCTCATCTTCTTCCACACCGTGCCGTCTACCTCGATGATACCCAGCGTTTTGGTATGGCGCATCATGTTCATGTCCTCGAAGCGCTTAAAAGGGTTGGAGAGGATATTCCGCTCGGCTTCCTTGTCGGTGTAACCGCCCTTGGCAAAGATGCTGTTGGCTTTCTCAACCTTTAGGCCGGCAGCGCGGCGGGCCTCGTAGAAGCTGCGGAAATAGGAGACAATATCACTGATCTTTACACGGCCGGCAGCATCGGCGTAAGTCAGGATCGCTTTCAGCAGCACCGGCTTATAGGAATAGCTCATGTCCATCTGCTCGACCATTTCCATGAACAGCTGCTTGCGGTTGCTGTCGTCGATGAGTTTCCAGCCGTACTGTTCGGCATAGGACTGCAGGGTTTCCTCTTTGAAATACTTGAAGGTGCGGCGCTCGCTCATGGGCACGATCAGATCCGGCACCAGCTTTCCTTCACGCACATAACGCTCGATGGTCTCGGTCTGAACATCCACCCTGCGTACAAACTCCATCTGCGAGATCATCCCGGCAGCCTCTTCCTGCCAGTTGAAGATATCCACCAGCTCGTAATCGGTGGCGTCCACGGGATAGTCGATGATGGCGTCCGGCTTCTCACCCTTGCGGTAGAGGTCGTCCTCGGCCTCACGTTGCCCCTTCTTGCCGACCACCGTGCCGCCTGCGTGGTACTCGTTCAGTTTAAACAGGCGGTGAAGCGAGTAGGGCATATTGTACTGGCTGGCGTTGTCTACAAAGTCAAAGACCATCAGGTAATCTTTGCCCTCAGCCGTGCGCATACCGCGGCCAAGCTGCTGCGTATACAGCACCTTGGACATGGTGGGGCGCGCCATGAACAGCACTTCCGTCTGCGGGCAGTCCCAGCCCTCATTCAGCAGATCGCAGGCGCAAAGCACTTTGATCTCACCGCTGGCGAACTTGGCAAGTTGTTCGTTTCGCTCGGAGGTTTTCATGCTGCCGGACACCGCAATCGCCGCGACACCCACCGCCCGGAACAGCTCCGCGATCTGCTCAGCGTGCTTCACAGATGCGCAGAACACGACAGTACGCTTGTCCTTTACGTAGTCCAGCCAGGTATCCACGATGAGCTGGTTGCGCTCGGTCACGCAGATCTTCACATCAAGATCGCGGATATTATACTGGACGCTGTTGAAACGCACCTTGGTCATGTCGATATTTGTATGGATGCGGATGCAGCGAACAGGAACCAGGGCGCCGATCTCCACGGCGGTCTGGATATCCAGCTTGTGGGCGGTGTTCTTGAAGATCTCCAGGATATTTACATCGTCCGCCCGCTCCGGCGTAGCGGTGAGCCCCAGTGTAAACTGCGGCTTGAAATAGGCCAGCACCTTCTGATATGTATCTGCGGAGGCGTGGTGCGCCTCGTCGATGATTAGATAGTCAAAAGCATCCTCCCGGAACTGATCCAGGTTCAGCGCTACGCTCTGGATGCTGCCGCATACCACGTGGGCGCCCGGCTCCTTGAGATTGTCCGCGAACTTGCCGGCAGTCACTTCCGGCCACAGGTCGCGGAAGGTGTTGTAGGCTTGGTTCACCAATTCCATCGTGTGCGCCACGAACAGCACCCGGCCGCCGCAGCGTTTGGCATCCATGACTGCGGTTACGGTTTTACCTGTACCGGTGGCATGGTAAAGCAGGGCGATGGTCTCCCGGTTCTGCCGCATAGCCTTCAGCGAGTCCAGTGCTTCCTGCTGATACTCCCGCAGTTCCAGCTGATCGGCTTTCAGCGCCCGGCCTTGCTGGGTAGGCAGGTAGTCCTCAATCTCTTTGAAGCGCGGATCGCTGCCGAGGAACACGCGCAGCTCGTCCTTTACGGTTTCCGGCTGCTTCTGCATTTGCCGAACTGCCCAGCGGTACACATCCCAGCCCAGGTGAATCATGCTGTTCTGTTTCAGCAGATCATCATAGAACTTGTCCTGCGATACCAGGCGCGGATTGTGGGAGGCCTCATCGTCGATCTCAATGGCCACGCGAGTCGCGCCGTTTTCCAGTACGAAATCAGCAAAGCGGGCATTCTGATAAATGTCGTAAAACGGGTACTGTGAATACAGATACCCGGCTTTTTCTGCCCCGAAGGTATCCGCGAAAAGGTCTATGAACAGATCCTCGGCCGCACTGCCGGAGGCTGATCTGTATTCAGGCATGGTGGTTCACCTCAGTCTTCGTATACTTCTTTCAGCAGAATTCGTTTCGCAAAGCCGCCGCGCTTGGCGGCTTTTTCTGCGCGTACCCGCTCCAAATCATCCAGTGTGTAACCTCTGGCTATAGCAGCCGCTCGGATTACTTCTAGGAGATCGGCTAATTCCTCAATGTTCTGATCCTTATGGTATTCCGCAAGCTCTTCATCCAGCTTTGCATCAATCATACGTAGATAGTCTTCGGCGGATAGAGTTACTGTTGTACAGGATTTGCCAGAGGATTTGATGATTTCCGGGATTCGATCACGAACAAGTTTATTGTATGTCTTTACCATTTAGCTTCTCCGATCATTACTGCACTTTCTGCAAATCCCTTTGTTTATGTTGCCACGACCCCCATAGCTGGCCATCTGATCTGCTCGGTACAGATTCTCGCAATTTGCACATTTGAGCCATCTCCAATTGAACCTATCGAAGATGGGCTCGTTTCCGTCAAAGTCTTTGTCTTGAACATCTGCAAAACCAGTAGCCCGGTCATTTTCAATTTCTTTTTTCCTGTCCTCCCAGTTCGTTTTTGGGACAATAATCTCTTTGTTTTCTATTTCATTTAGGAGCATTGTCCTATTTCTCGGCAAATAGTAGTTTGAGGCACTCCCAATCGGTGTTAGAAATTGCATTATTTTATCATCAACAAAAGGGTCGTACCAGTCTACTTTGTTGATCGCGTCATAAAGGATTTCGGCATGCTCTCTGTTTGGCGGCTCAAGGGAATGTGGTTGCTTTAATGCTGCCTCCTGATAGATGAAAGGCTCAAGGAAGCCAAGATATACGAGATAATTGAAAAACGTAACTACAACATCATACAGCAATGAAACAGTCTTCTTCTCTTCTCGAGAAGCAGAAACTTCTGTCTTATATGTCAGCGTCCAATCAATCGGGAATTGTTTGTTGTATTTCTCAATCCATTTTTGGACTCTCTTGATATGTACAGATGGTTTGTTCTCATCTTCAGTATTTCGATTGAACACGAATTTATCAAAAAGTGCACTTTGCCATATACGCCGATCACATGGGAACACCATTTCTCCGGTTATCGGAATATTTAGGAAAAAAGGGAGCTTATCTATATCTGTTTTCATGTGAAGCAGCTTTATTTGCTTTGCAGCTTCCTCTTCGTTCGCAAGGGCTGCAACAGTTTTTTGATAATTGTCTGGCTCGAAAATCTCTTTAATTCTTTTTTCTCCGATTTCTCGTCGCTGCTGTTTATTTTCTGCCCTGATGGCCTCCTTTTCATCCTGCCTTTCGAGTTCTTCCTCTGCTGAATGGATGTACTGTGAGTATTGTTCTTTGGCCCATCTTCTTGCGTCGTCATAGAGTGGATTGAAAATCCACGTTCGATTACTAGGACTGAATAATACTGCTTCTGCTAAATCTTTTCTTGAGAATTCTGAATTGTAAAGATCACTCAAATCTATCTCAAATAGAGGAAGACCGATCTCTTTTATCTTTTGTTCTTTTTCTTCATCGACAAAATGTGTCACCGCAATTTCTATCAAGCACCTGCGCCCTTTGGCCGTAACCATAATGTCTGGGACTATATTAGATATCTTTTTTTCAAGGGAGACAAAATCGCAGTTTACAACAACTGCCTTCCTGTACTCGATGGTTTGAGGAATCCTCACTTGTACTCTGTAGTCCGCTATATCATCGGTATAATCATCTCTCTTTATGGAAATACCGGGGAACAACAGTTTCTTGCTGTCCTCGATGATTTCTTTCGCGAGCATGTGCAAAGCAGTTTGTTGGGCAGCAGCAATATCGCACGCTTCTCCTTGATGAGCAAAATGCCACTGTTTTTTCTTGCCCAGCCTTGCGATAAGCGGGAGGCCACACCCGGGACATATACAATTACATTTGAGTCCTCGTTCTTCTGGTTTGATTTCCAAGATGGATATTATCCTGTCGTCGCGTAGCCCATACTTCAATTGAATAGTTAGTCCCGTTTGCAAATCTGAAAGAAGCTCTGAAATATCTCTCCCCCGTGGAGTCGAGATTTCAACAAGTTTTCTTGCCATTGGAACAGAAATCAGTTTGTAGCCGGGAGATTTAATATCAGAAGTATATAAGAAACTTATGTTGAGCTGATGGTGTGCTTCCTGTCTTAGTAAGTGTGCCTGAAAAGTGTTAGACAGCCACTCTTCAATACTGCAGGAATCATCTTTTCTTGTGAATAGGATTCTGTCATCCAATGTAGACAGTATAGTCTTTCCGACTATAACTATAAATCGTTCCATTGACGCCTCCTTCAGGCAATAATGGAGATTGATCAAACTTCTTTGTAAAACTGGTCTAGTTTCTCATAATAGCATTCCATGTGTTTTAAGAAGTCGATTTCGCCTATTGAATGTAATAGCAATTGTTGACAGAGCGCGGGAATCCCGTCAACCAACTCGTAGTATGTATCATCCTCTTTGATCCTTTCAACAATCGGAAGAATCAATTTTATAAAATCCTTGCAATCCCGCTTCTGTTCCCTTAAATCTTTCAGCAGCAAAAAACACTGATTTACATCGATCCACTCAAAATCAGCATTCATTTCACCCAGACCACTAATAAGTTGGATTCGATCCTTAATTGATATTCCCTCATATAGTGTTTCTATCTCATCTATGAGTGCCTGAGGAATAATACCGTTACAGAAATCAGATATGTATTCATTAGTCATTCCCGGATCCATTTCCAATGGGTTGATGCTTTCAATAAACCTAATGAATGCGTTGCTATCCGACGTATTTCGTAAATACACGAAAAATTCTATGAGTGCTATGCTTTCATTGACTTTTTCTCTGTAGAGGGAATTCTTTTGTTCGGTTGAATAGAATATTCGTTCGGCCTTTGAATTAGGCTGTAACTCATATGAAAAAGTGCCTGCCTTATCACAGCCTTCCCGAATAGCACAATAGTATTTCTTTGAAAGTGAACCAATCACCCTACCAAACAATTCTTTTACATCATGATTAATGATTATTTGGCCAGTTATAAAATGATGTTCTATCCTTTCGCTTGATAGATTACTCTGAATATACTCTGATACAAGCCGTCTTTCGAGGTCATACTCCGTTCCAACATTAAACCTCGAATATCTTGCAGTTATATAGAATTGTGATAACACTGCAAGAAATGCATTCTCTCTGGACGTGCTAGAAAAAGATGAACACAGTTCTTTAATTCTTCTGTTCAGGTCATCATGACTATGTGATATCAGGCTTTTTTCAAAAGTCTGATAATCATCTTGCTCATTAAGCCCGAACAAAACGAGGATGATCTTTTGAATTCTTTCGATTCCGACAGATACGTGATATAAAAATGAAAACAGCAACGGGATTTCATCTATTGTGTTCATCCGGTTGAGAGCATCAATCCCATCGTAAATAAATTCGCCGGCAATATTCAATTCATTAACCATATTAAAATTCTTGTAGATCCAAAAAGAATCAGGAAATTGGCTATTCATTTTTACCCTCCGATTCTAGTTGAAAGAGCATGGGGTCTTTTCTAAAAAAACCTTATACCACCACCAGCTTGTTTGTCTTTTTCAAATACTTCGCAGGGATTGGTGCATCTAGCCGCCAGGTGATATTCATGGGTTTTTCGCCCTCATGCTTCACATAGTTTGCTGTGCCGAGATAGGTGTAGGCCTCGGCACCGTTGGTAATCCGGTCAGCCTTGAACTCCCGGACGAACAGCAGCACACGGCTCCCCTGCTCCTTATGGTGGATATACCGCTGACCGGTGGAGGAACGCTCCGCCGTTGTGCTCTGGCTCTGCCAGTGGAACAGCCACTCGTTGATCGAATAGTCATTGTACATGGTCGTGGGCGAATAGTCCTTGTCCGCTTTATTCAGCGTCACAAAGAACACGTCCAGCTTCTGCTCCGGCAGCCACTTCACGCCCTCACGCACAGTCGCGGGCTTCAGGAAGTCCAGCGCAACCAGCAACTGGTCACGGGTATAGGTGCAATGCAGATCCAGCGGGCAGTCAAAGCCCACATCTACCGGAGCGTCAATAAAGTCGATACGATCGTACTGGTATTTCAGTAGATCGACCAGCTCGCCCAGCAGCACCGGGCTATCCGCCAAGGCATAGAGATTATCCCAAACCTCGTCACTGCTCCAGTCCTCGGCCGCCTTGCCCCAGACTGTGATATAGAACATCTGCAGCATCCGCTTTTCAATGTCGGAGAGCTTGTCGAAATCCACATCGTCCAGCCGCGGCAGAAGATCCAGCAGGAAGGTGATCCACCGCCGAGAGTCGATCACCGCCAGCCTAGCCAGCGCCTTTGTCATCGTCTCTTCCAGTGGCTCCGTGAAATCGTCGATCACGTCAGCACGGGCACACAGCCGGGAGAACGTGGCAAACTTGTAAACGCTCCGTGGATCGAGATGATAATAGTCCAGGAAATTGGCAAGGTTGAGCTTCATGCCGGTATCTTCCTCAAAGGAAGCAACTCTCGTCACCAGGCCGGCGGTGTTGCCATAGGAGGCCCGAATATTATCGAGTATGTATTTGGCTGCCTTTTTCTCAAGCTGGATATAGCAGCCCTTGGGCGCGGATACAAAGCCGTCCTTGATCTCGCGGGTCACGCTGCGAGCGGTGTTGGAGAGAAGCGCAGCAAACTTTTCTTCAAAGTTATACTTCCTATTTGCCTGGCCAATGAAGTCGAGAACGGTCAGGCATTCTTTATCTTCCGCCAGTCGCAGTCCACGGCCGAGCTGCTGCAGGAAGAT
>JAFYAQ010000027.1 GCA_017540645.1 Oscillospiraceae bacterium | reverse complement strand
TACGTCCACCGCCCCCAGGTAGTGGTCGAAGTGGCCGTGGGTCAGCAGCAGCATGCAGAGCTTTTCCTTTTCCAGGCCCAGTTTTTTGAGCCCCGGCAGCAGGATGCGCTCCCAGGCGCTCTCCCAGTCGTCGCCGGAATCAAACAGCACCAGGCCTTCGCTGGTCTTGAGGATGTGGAAGCCTACCAGGCGGCAGCCCACGAAGTAGTAATCGTCAAAAAGCTGAATGGGCTCGATCAGCTTCAGCATTTCCAGAAACTCGGGGCTGGGGCCGGCAGAGGCGGTATGATTCTTTGACATGACGGTCGTTTCCTTTCGCATTTTAGGGAGAAGATGTTCTTTGGATGATTCTGTTGCTCCCCCGATTCAAAAGGAAGGAGGGAGCCGCCGTTGTCGCATATCGCGCTTGCCGCATCCGCGGCAGGCCGCGCAGCAATCGAATCAGCGGATGCTGAAGTAGAAGGGGATCCAGAAAACCGATACCAGGGAGCTGATCAGGATCATCGGGAAGGTGAACTTGATCATTTCCTTCAGACTGTAACCGCCCATCTGGTAAGCGACCAGGGAACTGGGGGCGGACATGGGAGTGCTGTAGGAGGCCAGGCAGGAAGCGTCGATGGCACACACGATGGGGAGAGCGCTGATGCCGTTCTGCACGCAGGCCATAATGCAGATGGGGGACAGGATCATGATCAGGGACATGTTGTCCATAAACTGCGTCAACAGAACACAGACCAGGAATACGATGATCACCGCGGGCATCGCGCCCATGCCGAACGCGCCCTGCATGGCCGACGCGATCATATTGCCAAGGCCGCAATTATTCAGGGCCGTCGCGAGAGACAGCAGGAAGCCCATCATAAAGACCAGACTCCAGTTGATCGACCGGAACATCTCTTTTTCGTTCAGGATCCCCAGCGCGGGGCACAGGAAAGCGGAGATGGTGGCAATCAGCGGGATGGAGAGACCAAGCTGGGTGCTGAAAATCATCGCAAGCAGGGAGCCCACAAAGATCACATAAGCGGCGATCTCCTTCCATCTGGGGAGGGTGGATTTCACAATGACGTCGTCGCTTCCCTCCAGGGCAGAGGTATCCGCGAGCTCACGCTTGGGAAGAAGTTTCCAGCCGCCGAGCAGAATGAAAGCCATGGTGACAATGATGCCGGGGAGTCTGGTGAAGCAGAGATCCCAGAATCCCAGTTCCTCAAAGCATCCGACGTTCGCCATCATCTGGTTTTTCATCAGGAACATGGAGGCAGCCATACCGATGGGCAGCGCGACAAGGCCGACCTGAGAGCCGACAGAAGCGGGAAGGACCAGAACCGTGGGGGACACTTTCAGTTCCTTTGCAACGGCAAGCAGCAGGGGGAGAACGGCGATCATAGCCGTAACACCGCCGATAAACTGGCCGAGAATAAACGGCCCGATGAGAGCGATCAGGAGGAGGATCGTAACGCTGTTCGCTTTGGAGTTCTTCAGCTTATTGGAGATGTGCCACAGAAAGCTTGTCTTCATCAGGGCGGCAATCACGATCAGCATCCCGATCATCACGATGATGGTATCGGAAACAAAGTTCGAAAACACCTCCGACATGTCCAGCACGCCGAAGAGCCAGAGGACAGCGCAGGACAGTCCGCAGGCAACGGACGGAGCAACGAATCCTGTCATCAGACTGGCGATCACAAACAGGAAGGCAATTACCGTGACGATTAAACCGATGTTCATTTTCTCTTTCTCCTTTTTAATAATTTATTGCCGATTGGTTTTCTTTCTCATGACTTGGATACTCCGGATCCAAAGCGTATACTGTCTCCCGGCGCAGCAATGACGGGTTCACCCGAGGGGGACAGCGCTTTGCCCGGCAGTTACGCGGGAAGCACCTTGACCCTGAACTGGACTTGATGGCAGTATGAGGCATAACTGCCGTCGGGCAGACAGCGCGAGAAACGGAGAGCCACCCTGACGATCCCGTCTTTGGCATTCCGGGCCGTGTCGATCCGAACGTACGGCGTCTTGCCATTCAATGCATTGGGCGTCGAGATCGACCCGCCATGATTCACCCCGCCGCCGTAGGTCAGGGTCACCGTCTCCGGCCGCATAATCGGCTCAATACTGGCATCTTCGCTCAGCCGTATCGCCGTAACGTCGCCCTCCAGCAGGATCCAGTCGACCTTCCATTCGCGCCGAAAGGCCTCGGCGTCATCCCCCAATTCTCCGGTATATCCCTGCGGGGTCACGGCAAGGCTGTCGCCCGGAACGAGGGTGATCATATCGCCGGGCTGCATCATGTCCGTTCCGGCATCGTCATAGGTGGTTACCAGTTCACAGGGGATCCGGACGCGTCCCATCGCTGTCCGGCCGCATCCGCCCTCTCCGTTTGCAAAGGGTATGGCCTGCTTCTTAAGCTTTTCCCAGGTCCGGTTTTGCAGCGGCTCCTGCCAAGAGGCATAGGGTTCTGCCACGGCCCATGCGGGATCGGTGGAATAAAGCTGGTAGCCCTGCCAGAGATAGTCTTTGTACTCGCCTTTTTCCCTGAGGATCGGGGTGTCGGTAAAGGGATGATCCTTTCGCTGGGCAAACAGCCACTGTGTGTATTCGGTAAGTCCTTCCGGCGACGTCAGCCGACCGCCCTCGTGCCCGCCTTCAACGATTCTCAGTTCGATGTTCTTTTTCCCAAGATCCCGAAGCCGGTTGAACGTCCGGTAGGCTTCATTGACCGGAATGGCGATATCCCGGTTGCCGTGAAGAATGAGCATGTTGGCGTCCGATCGGCTGAGGGCCGCCATGTCGCATTGGTCTCCCCAGGTGGTATGTACGGTCGTGCCCGCGTTTATCAGCAGGGCCGCCGGCAGATCGGGATGGAGAGACGCCGCTTCATAGGCGAATCCCGCCCCCATGGAGAATCCGGACAGATAGATCCGTTCCCGGTCAATGTTGCCGTACTGCTCCCCGATATGCTCTATCAGCCTTGCAAACTGGTCCATGTAGACCATTTCCGCTTCATAGCTGGCGCAGGCCTCAAAGGGGATATTGAAATTCATTACATAGCAGGGATTCGATGCCTGGTTGGCCGGCGTCGCATAATTGGCGCTGTCCGCGGCGTAAAAGTTTTTTTCCGGGGTCATGCAGTTATCCATTGCCATTCCCCCGAACACCGCAACCAGCGGATAGGTCAGTCCTGGCTCCGTACGGGGGACAAACAGGCGAAAATCAAACTCGCCGATCCCATCTCCCGGAACGCCCACATAATCCAACGCCGGATCCATGGAAAACGTCCATGTTAACCACTTGAATTCCTGCGCCGGTCCCCTTTCCAGGTCTCCAAACTTGTCCCGATTCAGCAGATCCTCCCCGATTTTAGGCAATTCCGCTTGCTTCAATTCTCATCCTCCTTTACTCTCTTTTGGACAAACTCAATATACTTTCTGTTGACAAATCTCGCAATTCTGTTTAGTATACCCATTGATAACCTACAAGTTATTGACCTTCGAAAAAGCCCTGGGTTTCTTCCTCTTCGGAAGGCTATCAGATGCAAATTGGTTATAAAAAAGACGGGAGGCAGCAAATGGAACTGCGTAACGTACGATACTTTATCCAATTGGCCAATCAGCAGCACATGTCCCGGACCGCCGATATTTTGAACATCTCACAGCCCGCGCTGAGCAAAGCCATCCGCACACTGGAGGATGAACTGCAGGTAAAGCTTTTTGACCGCGTCGGCAGCCGCATAAAGCTCAACGAAGCCGGGCAGCGGTTTTACGAAAGCGCCCAAAAATCGCTGGCCTATCTTGACTCCGGAATCATGACGGCCAGAAATTCCAAGTATGACACGAACGGCACGATCACGATCCAGAACTGGGCGTTTGCCCCGATCATCGGAGAATGCGTCGGGGAATATCTGAAGCTGAACCCCCTGGTAAACTTTCATATATGCAGAGACCCCATGCACTATGGGGAGGAGCCCTGCTTTCTTTTCCGGGCCATTTCACCGGAAATCGCCACAGAACGCACCATGGTGCAGCATGAGGTTTCCTGGATCGTTCAGCCGCTGCTCACCTCGGGGAATGTTCTGATCATGAAAGCCGGATACATGGATATCCCGGAGGATGTTACGGAAGTTGACATGTCCATGTTCAGGGACGCCCGTTTCATTCTTCATTACGATGTAAGTATCATCTTCCAGGAAATAACCTACTCTTATTGCAGCGAAGCCGGATACTATCCGCATATCTACTGCAAAGTAGAGGAGTTTACCTCCAAGATGTCATTGATCGAGGCCGGCGTCGGGGTCGCTTTCATTCCGGAGTTTTGTCTTCCTCAGGCCAGGAGGCTGTGTCCGCAGCTGAGAGCATTTACCGTCCGGAACGATACTCGCAAGTGTACGATAGGCATACTCCGAAAAAAGAACTCTCTTATGTGGGAAGCGGAGCAGGATTTCTGGGACTTCGTCCTGGATTACTTCAACGTCACCGATCCGTCGATCCGGGTATAAGCAAAGGGGACGCCTCCAAGCCGAAAAGCTTGGAGGCGTCCTCTTTGCCGAATGTCGTCTTATTCTTTTTCGATCCCGTCAGTCCGCTTCGGGCTGGGGAGCTTCGCTGGCGTCCGGACCTTTGCTCTCGGACGGGGCCGGATTCTTTTCCTCACGGCCCACCCGGTTCTCGGGCAGGATGCCGGTGTCGCAGTATTTGGCGAAGTCGTCGCCGTCCATGGTCTCGTTGATAAGCAGGTACTGGGCCAGGCCGTCCAGCAGGGGGGCGTGCTCCCGGAGGATGGTCTCGCACTTTTCGCCGGCCTCGTCGAAGATGCGCTTGACCTCCTCGTCGATGATGGCGGCGGTCTCCTCGCTGTAGCTCTTGGTCTGGCCGAAATCCCGGCCGATAAAGATGCTGTGGCCGGAGGAGTCATAGCTGATGGGGCCCAGACGGTCGCTCATGCCGTAGACGGTGACCATGTTCCGGGCGATCTCCGAAGCCTGCTGGATGTCCCCGCTGGCGCCGGTGGAGATGTCGTCCAGGAAGATCTTCTCCGCGATCCGGCCGCCCAGAGACACCACGATGTTCTCAAACATCTCGGAGCGGGAACGGAAGGTCTTGTCCTGTTGGGGGCGGAACAGGGTGAAGCCGCCGGCCTGGCCCCGGGGGATGATGGTGATATACTGCACCGGGTCCACATGCTCCAGGAAGTGGGCCGCGACGGCGTGGCCGGATTCGTGATAGGCGGTCAGCCGACGGGCCTCCTCGGGGATGACCCGGCTCTTTTTCTCCGGGCCCATGGAGACCTTCAAAATGGCGTCGTCGATATCCGCCTGCTGGATAAACTTCCGGTGCCGGCGCACCGCCAGCAGAGCGGCCTCGTTCAGGAGGTTTTCCAGATCCGCACCGGTGAAGCCGGGGGTGCCCTTGGCGATATCGGTCAGATCCACGTCGTCGCCCAGGGGCTTGCCCCTGGCGTGGACCTTCAGAATGGCGGCACGGCCCTTGATATCGGGCAGGCCCACGTACACCCGCCGGTCAAAGCGGCCGGGGCGCAGCAGGGCGTTGTCCAGGATGTCGGCCCGGTTGGTGGCCGCCATGACGATGACGCCCTCGTTGTCGGAGAAGCCGTCCATCTCCACCAGGAGCTGGTTGAGGGTCTGCTCCCGTTCGTCGTGGCCGCCGCCCAGACCGGAGCCGCGCTGCCGGCCCACAGCATCGATCTCGTCGATGAAAATGATGGCGGGAGCGGCTTTCTTGGCCTGCTCGAACAGGTCCCGGACGCGCCCGGCGCCCACGCCCACATACAGCTCCACAAAGTCGGAACCGGAGATGGAGAGGAATTCCACCCCCGCCTCGCCGGCTACCGCTTTGGCCAGCAGGGTCTTGCCGGTGCCCGGAGGTCCCACCAGCAGTACGCCCTTGGGGATGCGGGCGCCCATTTCCGCGTAAGCCTTGGGGTTTTTCAGATACTCCACGATCTCCTGGAGTTCTTCCTTCTCCTCGTCGGCTCCGGCCACGTCGGCAAAGGTCTTTTTCTGCTTGCTCTCGCTGCCCAGACGGGTGCGGGCCTTGGAAAAGCGCATAACGCCGCCGGCGCCGCCCTGGGCGGAGCGCATCATCCCGTACCACAGGAAGCCCATCACCCCGAAGATGATGAGATAGGGGATCAGGCTCAGCCACCAGCTGGCCTCCCAGGCCGGAGCGTAGTCATACTCGGTCAGGATGCCCGCGTCCTTCTGCTCCTGGATCAAATCGTTCAGGTCGGTGTAGAACACGCTGAACGCTCCTACACGGTAGCTCAGCTCGGTCGAACCCCGGAACGGTTCCCGGAGCTTCATGGTCAGATTTCCGTCGGTGTCGATGGTAAAGGACTCCACCTTCTCCTGCTGGAAAAGAGAGACCACGTCCGAGTAGATCAGCTCCGTCTCTTCCTCCTTGCGGGTCATGGAGTAGATGGTGCCGATCAGCAGCACAAGGATCAGGATATAGAATCCGATCTGCCGGGATCTGTTGTTTGTGGGTCGTGAATTCAAATGCGTTCCCTTCTTTCTTGGGGCTAAGGTTACTTCGATTGGGAAACGAGTTTCTCAATCGAGAGACTCGCGCTTATCGCACGCGGCGCGACTCGTTAAGCACATGCGCCGAACGAGCTTGCTCGTGAGGTGGAGGCGGGTGCCCCCGCCGCACAAGGATTTTATTTTGTGTAGATCTCCGGCTTGAGTATTCCGATGTAGGGCAGGTTCCGATATTTTTCCGCGTAATCCAGGCCGTAGCCCACCACAAAGGCGTCGGGCACTTCAAAGCCGGCATATTTGGCGTACACCTCCGCCTTTCGGCGGGCGGGCTTATCCAGCAGCGTGGCGATGGTAATGGAGGCGGGTCTCCGGTTCTGAAGGAACCCGGTCAGATAATGGAGCGTGACGCCGGAATCCAGGATATCTTCCACGATGACCACGTCCCGGCCCTCGATATCCTCCCGCAGGTCCTTGGTGATCTTCACCGCGCCGGTGGTGGTGGTGGAGTTCCCGTAGGAGGAAACCGCCATAAAATCAATGCTGCATGGCACATCCACATTGCGCACCAGGTCCGCCATGAACATAAAACAGCCCTTCAGAACACCGATAAAAATGGGGTTCCGGTCGGCGTAATCCCGGGAGATCTCCTGACCCATCTCCCGGATCCGCTTCTGCAGCTGTTCCTCCGTGAGCAGGATGGATTCTATGTCGTCTCTCATTGCCATTGTCTCAATATCCTCCGAAAAAAATACGATATTTCCCTCATATATTATTCCATGTTTTCAAATCGCAGACAGAGGAACTCTTCCTCCGGTCCGGGCAGGCTGTCCTCCGCCTGTCCCAGCCCGTATACCGCCAGGACGGCGTCTCCCCGGCGGATCACCGGCACGCTCTCCCGCGACCGGGCGGGGATACGGGTCTCGATAAAGAGTTTTTTCAGGGGTTTGGTCCCGTTTCGCCCCGGCAGGGCGATCCGATCCCCCTCCCGGCGGCATGTGACAGACAGTTTATCACATATATTGTCACAAGGGAAGGAAAAAGTGGTGAACGAACTTTGAATTTCCGCGCCCGGAAGGCGCTTTTCACACATCAGGACCAGCCCCGCCTCGGGCAGCTCCACCCGCTCTCCCGGCACAATGGGCCGGGTCGCCAGGGCCGGGGACTCTCCCTCGTCGATCACCAGCTCGTCAAAGTCCCGGCGCACCTGCCGTCCCGCCGCCTGTGTCAAGGCTCCGGACCGGCTTTCGCACAGGGCAAGCAGCGCGTCCACCCGCTCTCTGGGCAGTTCCGCCCCCAGCCACTGGCGCAGCACCCGGCTGGAGATGGCCCTGGGCAAAGCCAGAAGCTCTGCCGCGGGCAGCCGCTCGCCCCAGGCGCGGAGCTTTTCCGCCGCCAGGGTGGTGAGACAGTCCTCGTCCTCCCGGAGGTTTTGGACGCTGCGGGCGATGTTCTCCCCCGCGCCGGGATGGACGCTCTCCAACAGAGGCAGCAGGCTGTGGCGGATGCGGTTGCGGGCGGCGGCGTCCAGCGCATTGCTGCTGTCCTCCACCCAGGAGATGCCCCGCTCCCGCAGGTAACTCTCGATGTCCTCCCGGGGGATGTCCAGCATGGGCCGGACGATGCCGTCCCGGCAGGCGGGGATGCCCGTCAGCCCCCGCAGGCCCGTGCCCCGGGCCAGACGGAAGAGCAGGGTCTCCGCGTTGTCGTTCAGGTTGTGGGCCGTGGCGATCAGATCCGCCCCGGTCTTTTCCGCTGTTTCGCGCAAAAAAGCATAGCGCAGCTCCCGCCCGGCGGTCTCCAGACTCAGCCCCCGCTCCCGGGCGCAGGCGGGCACGTCCCCCCGCCGACAGTAGAAGGGGATATCCCAGGACCGGCAGAGCGATTCCACGAATGCGGCGTCCCGGCGGGACTCCTCCCCCCGGATGCCGTGGTCAAAATGGGCGCAGAGAATCCGCCGGCCGGGAAGCTCCCGGCACAGGGAGAGCAGGCACACGCTGTCCGCCCCGCCGGAGACGGCGCAGAGCACCGTGGCGCCGGGGGGGATCAGCTCGCCGCGGAAAAGGGATTCAGCCCTCTGCATGGCGGGTGTCCAGATCCCGGAAGGAGGTGTACTCCCCCACCCAGGCCAGGAAGTCCGTGCCGGTCTCGCCGTGACGGTTTTTCAGCACGATGATCTCGGTCTGGTTGGGATTTTCGCACTCATCGCTGTAATATCCCTCCCGGTACAGGCCCATGACGATATCCGCATCCTGCTCGATGGAGCCGGACTCCCGCAGGTCGGAGAGCATGGGGCGCTTGTTCTGCCGCTGCTCGTTGGCGCGGCTGAGCTGGCTGAGGCACAGCACCGGCACGTTCAGTTCCTTGGCCATGATCTTCATCATGCGGCTGATGTCGCTGACCACCTGGGTGCGGCTCTCGTTGGACCAGCTATGCTCGCTGCCGGAGGCCTGCATCAGCTGCAGATAGTCGATCATCACCAGGCCCAGGTCCTTCAGCCGGCGGCACTGTGCGTTCATCTCCGCCACGGTGAGGGTGGGGTTGTCGTTGAGATAGATCTTGGTGGTGCCCAGCACGTTGCAGGCGTGGCCCACGCTGCGCCACTCCTCACCGGAGAGCTGTCCCGTCAGCAGGTTTCCCAGGGGGATCATACCCTCGCTGGAGAGGAAGCGGGTCACCAGCTGCTCCCGGCTCATCTCCAGAGAGAAGATGGCCACGGTCTTGCCGGTGGATTTGGCGGCGTTCAGGGCGATGTTCAGTCCGATGCTGGTCTTGCCCATGCCGGGCCGGGCCGCCACCAGGATCAGATCGCCCTTGTTCATACCCATGATCCGCCGGTCCACGTCCCGGAAGCCCGTGGGGATGCCGGGGATGGGCAGGCCGGAGGCGGCCAGATCCGAGATATTGTTGTACACCGACTGGACCACCTGGCCCACGGGCACCAGACCTCCCACCACCCGGTCCTGCCGGAGGGCATAGATCTTCTTTTCGCACAGGTCCAGCACTTCGCCCGCCTCCCCCATTCCGGAGGCGGCGACCTCCCGCGTCTCGTCACAGACGGCGATCACATTCCGCAGCAGGGCCTGATCCCGGACGATGGCGGCGTATTTCAGCACATTGGCGGCGGTGGGCGTGACGCGCATCAGCTCCCGGATATACTGCTGGGAGCTGTCCTCATGGAAGACCCCCCGGATCTTCATCTGGTCCAGCACGGTGATCGGGTCCACGGGCATGGCATAGGTGAACATGCCGAAAATGGTCTCAAAAATCTCCCGGTTCTGGTCCAGGTAGAAATCCGAGGCGCGCACCGCGTTCATCACATCCGGCAGACAGGCCGGGTCGATCAGACAAGAGCCGAGCACCCCCTGCTCCGCTTCCGCGGACCAGGGTACACGGCGGCCAAGCAGTTCGTCCATCTTACTTCTCGATGACCATCAGGTGCAGGGTCCCGTCGATGCCGAAGCCGAACTTCACCTTCACCTCGTAGTTGCCGAAGGCCTTGATGGGATCGCCCTGGACGATGCGGTTTTTCTCGATCTCGATGCCGTGCTGCTCCTTCAGGGCGTCGGCGATCTCCTGGCTGGTGACGGAGCCGAAGAGCTTGCCGTTGGCACCGGCCTTGCTGCGCACGGTGACCAGGATATCCTTCAGTCTGGCGGCATTTTCCTCCGCCAGCGCCCGATCCCGGGCCTCCTGGGCCTTTTTGGCCTTTTCCTTCAGCGCCAGGGCGTTCAGATTGTCCTTGTTGGCCTCCACCGCCAGCTTGCGGGGGATCAGGTAATTGCGGGCATAGCCCTCGGAGACCTCTTTCATCTCTCCCTTTTTGCCCTGGCCCCGGACGTCCTGCTGAAAAATCACTTTCATTTTATTTCCTCCGTCTGTGTGAAACTCTTATTCCGTTGCTTCATATTCGTCGATGGCGGCGTACAGCTTGTCCACCGCCTCCTGCAGCGTCATGTCCTTGAGCTGGACCCCGGCCGCGGATTTGTTGCCGCCGCCGCCCAGCTGCTCCATCAGCATCTGGGCGTTCAGATGGCCGATGCTCCGGGCGGAGATGGCCACGCCGCCGCCTTCCATGGCACAGACCACCGCCGAGGCGCTGACCCCGGAGATGTTCAGCAGCTCGTCCGCCGCCTGGGCCGCGATGATCCGGTTGTGGGTCTCCTGGGTGGCCGCCACCGCCACGCCCTTATAGAGCTTTGCCTCCTTGAGGATGTCGTAGCGTTCCATGGTCTCTTCCATGTCGTTCTGGAACAGCTGCTTCACCCGGACCGGGTCCGCCCCCGCCCGGCGGAGATAGGCCGCCGCGTCAAAGGTCCGGTCCCCGGTGCGGATGGTGAAGTTCTTGGTGTCCAGCACGATGCCGGAGAGCATGGCGTTGGCCTCCACGTTCCGGATGTCCCGGGGCTCCACCAGCTCCTGCAGCAGCTCCGTCACCAGCTCGCTGGCGGAGGAGGCGTTGGGCTCGTAGAGGGTGAGGGCCGCATTCTCGATATAGGTGGCCGCCCGGCGGTGGTGGTCGATCAGGGCCAGGCGCCCGGCGCAGGCGGTGAGCATATCCTCATCCTCCACCTGCTCGGGCCGATGGGTGTCCACCACCACCAGCAGGGTCTTTTCGTTGGCCTGGAGCAGGGCGTCCCGGGGGGCGAGAAAGGCGTTTTCATAGGCCTCGTCGCTGCTCAGCAGCTCCAGGAGCGGCCGGGCGGCGGTGTGCTCCCGGTCGATGACGATCCGGGCGGGCTTCCCCAGCTTTCGGGCGATGCAGGCCACTCCCGCGGCGCTGCCCACCGCGTCCAGATCCGCGAAGCGGTGGCCCATGATGAATACCTTCTCCGCGTTGACAATGAGCTGGGAGAGGGAGTTGGCCATGACCCGGGACTTCACCTTGGTACGGGTCTCCACCTCGCCGCCCCGGCCGCCGAAGAATTCAAAGTTGTACTTGTTTTTGATCACCGCCTGGTCGCCGCCCCGGCTGAGGGCCATGTCCGCCGCCAGAGAGGCGAAGGAGTAGTTCTCCTCGTAGCCGCTGCCGTCCTCGCCCACGCCCAGGCTGACGGTGGCGTGGATGCCGGTGGGACTGACGATCTCGTGCATCTGCTCCACCAGATCAAAGCGCCCGGCCACGATCTTGTCCAGGTAGCGCTTTTCAAAGATGAACATATACCGGTCCCGGTCGATCCGGCGCATGATGCCGTAGCGCCCGTCGCACCATTTTTCGATGGCCAGATCCAGGCTGCCCCGCAGCACCGTGCGCTGCCGGTCGTTCAGGGGGCGCATCATTTCCTCGTAGTTGTCCACCAGGATCATCATCACCACCGGCCGGGAGTCCATATACTCCCGGTGGATGTGGTCGTAGTCCGTCATGTCCACCCAGTAGGTGATTCCCATGAACTCATAGCTCTCATCGCTGTCCCCGGCGCGGATCATGTTCCCGTTGACCTGGTACTTTTTCCCGTTGACCTCCAGCAGCTCCGCCGCCCGGTTCTTCCCGCCCAGCAGCCATTTGCCGCTGAACTCCGGCACCAGATTGCTCAGCTTGGTGTCAAACGCCGGGCCGGTCCGGCCGCACATGGTCCAGAAGGGCTGGTTGGCCCAGACGATGCCGCTGTCGTTCAGGCGGAACACGGCCATGGGCAGAGGGAAATGGATCAGGGTGTTGTTGGTGGCAGACTCGGTGTTATAGGTAATGGACTCCACGAAGGCCTGCATTTCCTTCCGGTTCTTCCGCACCCGGACCTGGGAATAGATCATCAGCGCCAGCGTCACGCCCAGCTCCACGGCGGCAAGCCGCCTTTCGATGAAGTATGTGGCGGCGGCGAACAGGCACATGATCACCAGAGAGATCACGATGATCGGCTCGGAATATGTTTTTCCTTTGCGGTTATTCAAAGCGGCTCCGCTCCTTCCGTTTCGCGGGAAAGAATACAAAGTTATTCTATCACAGCTTTTTGCGGATTGCGAATAGTTTTTTAACTTATTTCCTATTTTTGACCGAAAATCGGAGTGCCGCCGCCTCTGGACGTTTTTTCCAGCAGAATATTTTACCCTCGGCGCGCAGAAACTCTTCCCGAAAGAAAAGAAACGCAAAAAGGAGCGATCCGAGGAAATGAAAGCGGTGATCCTGGCCGGCGGCCAGGGAAAGAGACTCTCCTCCGTGACCCACGGCAGGATCCCCAAGCCCATGGCCGAGCTGATGGGCCGGCCCGTGCTGGAGCACATCGTGCGCCACCTGGCCGCCTGCGGCTTTACGGAGCAGTGCTGTGCTCTGGGCTGGATGCCGGAGAGCATCCAGCGCTATTTCGGCGACGGGAGCGCCTTCGGCGTGCGCATGGAGTATCGGGTGGAGGAGCGGGCCCTGGGCACGGCGGGGGCGGTGAAAAACTGCGCCGACTTCACCGGGAATTCCCCTTTTCTGGTCATCAGCGCCGACGCCGCCTGCGATCTGCCCCTCCGCCGGCTGTGGAACAGCCATCGGCAGAACCGCGACGCCGTGACCATCGCCCTCCACCCCCATGAGGCCCCCCTGCCCTACGGTCTGGTGGTCACGGACGAAAGCGGTCTGGTCCGGAGCTTCATCGAGAAGCCCGTCTGGGAGCGGGTGGTGACGGACCTGGTGAATACCGGCATCTACGTCCTCTCCCCCCAGGTGATGCGCTTTGTGCCGGAGGCCACGCCCTTTGACTTTGCCCGGGATCTGTTTCCCCGGGTGCTGGAGGCGGGCTTCCCCGTCCGGGGCGTGACGCTGGAGGGCTACTGGCGGGATATCGGAGAGCCCGGCTCCTACTACCGGGCCAATCTGGATGCCTGGGAGGGCCGGCTCCGGCTGCCCTCCTCTCCGGCCGGGACGGAGGACGCCGGTGCGGCGGAGACCTCCGCGCCCCGCTACGCCTGCCGGGTCTACTGTTCCTCTCCCCGGCGGGCCCGGCTGATGCGGGAGCTGAGCGCCGGACTGATGGAGGCGGGGGCCGACCTGAGCGACGGGATCACCCTGCCCGGGGTGCCCGGCGGGGTGCATATCGCCCCCTGCTCCGACCGGGAAGCTTTGTGCATCGAGTCCGACAGCCCGGACACCGCCCGGAAATTCCAGGCCCTGGCCCGCCAGCTCTCCGAGCGGATGAAATAAGCCGGAACACGCTGTCGGGGCCTCTCCCGTCCGCCCGGAGGAGAGACGACAAACAGAGGGGATGATTCATAAAACGAATCATCCCCTCTGTTTCGCCGGTTCCGCTCTGAAGGGCCATCGCCCGATCAGAGGAGGAAATACCGTACAAATACAAACCCCAGCAGAAAAACCAGACCTTCGTACACATAAAACAGCCACAGCTCCGCCGAGCCGGTGCCGGAGGAGGTCTCGCCTCCCCGTTCCCCGTACCGGTCCCGCATCTCGGAGGCGGAAATTTCCTCTCCCTGGGCGTAATACCGGATCCTCTGGGTCCAGAGCATCATATTTTTATTGATCTCCGTAATGTGCAGAAACGGCGCGTCCGTGTATTCCTCCAGCACCGCCGGTCCCGGCGGGTCGGTTGCCGCGCTCTCCCCGTCCCAATAGAGCATTCCGCAGATCCCGTAGGCGTCTATACCCGGGAGATCGTTGACGCCGTAGCTGACGCAGTACTGTCTTCTTCCCACGGTCACGGCCCTGGCGCAGATCCAGCGCTCATCGGAATCGTCGCAGCTCAGAAAGCGGTATCCGCCCAGGGCGCCCTTTTCCAGGCAGGCCAGCCCGCAGAGCCCGGGCCTGTCCCTGTCACCGTAGAGGACGAACAGCCGGCTTCCCAGAGCCTTTCGCTCCAGGACATCGGCGTTGACCTCAGCTACGAAATGATAGTCGTTGATGGCCCGCTCCAGCTCATCGGTGGAATCCACCGATACGGAAAACTCCCCGGCGTAGAGTCCCAGGGCACAGGCGATGGTGAGAACGGCGGAGATGACCGCTCCCAGCAGCCGCCGAAGGGCCTTTTTGTCCCCGGCCAGGGCGATCAGCGTCCGGGTGGCGGCGGTGACTTCGTTTTTGGCAACGCTCTCGCCCTCGATGCGCCTGGCGTTGAGCAGCTCCGCCGCGTTCACTTCCAAAATCTCGCACAGCGCGGGAAGCAGGGCATAGTCCGGCATGGTCTTCCCCGTCTCCCAGCGGGAGACGGAACGCTGACTGACCCCCAGTTCCTCCGCCAGGCTCTCCTGGGTCAGGCCTTTTTCCCGGCGCAGCTCCCGGATGAAGGAGCCGATCTTCTCCTGATCCATTCCGCCGCCCCCCTTTCTTCTCCTGCAGTATGCGCCCGGAGGACGGATTTGAACAGGACACAGGCTGAGTACGGGTTATTTTATCCTTCCGCCGGTTCTGCGAAAGCCACGCTCAGGAAATTGGCCAGGCCCGCCGCCCAGGCGGCGTACTCATGGCCCACCCCCCGGATCACCGTGATATCCGTGTTCTCCCCGGGGACCAGGGTCTTGCTCCAGCCCAGCAGCTCCTTGTACTGGCCGGTGTGAAGGTAGTAATACATGTCCCTCTCCCCGACGCTGTTATAGAAATAGGAAATGGAGAAGCGGGAGCTGTTCAGCAATCCTCCCAGATAGTCCATATAGCCGTCGCTGCCGGAGAAGCAGCCGAACCAGCTGAAATAGTCCAGGCAGTCGGGGATGATGCTGGTGTAGGCGTAGATGCTGCCCATGGAAAGTCCCGCGAATCCGAAGTGCTCCCGGGCGGCGATGATGTCCTCCTCATTGCCGCTTGCCGCCCAGGTGGAGTAGGTCTCGATCAGCAGGGGCAGGATATCCTCCCGCAGCTCCCTGGTAAAGCGGGGCTGGTCCAGCTGGCGCTTGTAGCTGTCCGGATCGGTGCTGTCCCGGTAATAGGTGGGGGCGGCCACGATCAGCTTTCGGCAGCGGGCCTGGTCCATCAGATTGTCCAGCAGGTCCCGGGTATTCACCTCGTCGGTGTTGGGCGTGCCGTCCTCCTTATCCGGGGCGTACTGCTCCTGCTTGCTCAGCCAGGTCTTCTGGCTGCCGTTGCGCCCGTGCAGGAGGATCAGAAGATCGTACTTTTCCGCCGGATCGTAGTCATAGGGCAGATAGACCTGGACGGACTTTTGGGTTTCCACCGGCTCCTTGGAGGTGCTGGGGGTGTAGGCGGTGGTGGTATACTGGAGGGTCTCCACCCGGCCCTGCCGCTCGCAGGGCTCGAACAGCTCCCGGGGCAGCACCGTGTCATAAAACACAGGGCTCTCGCCGCAGAGAGTGCAGACGCCCTTCACATAGTTGTGGGGGATGAGCTCCCCGCAGAGGGTGCAGCGCCGGCTCTCCCCGTCGTGGGCGCCGTGGGGGCAGGGGGTGGGCTCCGGCGTGGGGACGGGAGTCGCCGTGGGGGCGGGGGTCTCCGTGGGCCCCGGCGTTGTCTCCGGCGCGGCCGGGGCAAAGACTTCCGTTGTCCCGTTCCCGGCGGCGGGGCCCTCCGCCGTCACCGGACGCAGGCCGCAGCCGCCCAGCAGCAGAGCGAAGAGCAAAAGAGCCAGCGCTGCCGAAAAGCAGCGCTGGTCCTTATGGTTTTTTTCTCTCTTTATCCGCATATCGTCCTTTTGTCCCTCAGCCCGCCACGGCGGACATGGCCGCGGCGTACCAGAAATCGCCCTGCCGGATAAAGGCCAGCTCATAGGCGTTCTGCAGGTCATAGGTATAGCGCTCATACCAGGCCTGGGCGGAGAAATCCGCTTTGTAGCGGATGGTGCAGGTGAAGCAGTTCTCCCCCACCGCGTGGAAGTTTGCGAAGCTCAGCTCGTCATAGTGCACCTGGGTGGCGCTGGCCCAGATCATGGCGTCCACGGAGTCGCGGACATATTTGTACAGCTCCGTACCCGGCAGGATCAGCGCCAGCAGGGCCTTATAGCGGCCCTCGTCGTAAGCATGGCTGGAATACTTGATGTAGTGGTCAAAGAAGTCCTTGGCATAGGGCTCGGCCCAGGCCTTCACGCTCTCGTCCTCCGCCGGGAAGTACCACAGCTCGCCCTTCTCGTTCATCAGCGGCGTCAGCTCCCGGCCGTCCGGGGTCTTGGCCGTCACCGGCGGCAGGGTGTACAGTCCTTCGAAGTGATAGGTCAGCCGGGGCTCCACGCCGCCGCCGATGGTGCTCTCCAGCCCGGAGAGGACGCCGTTGTCCCCGCCCTGGGCATCCTCGCCGGTCAGCAGCGCCCCGCCGATCTCGATCTGCAGGCTCTCCGGCGCCTTGATGGTGACGGAGTAGAAGCTGTCCGCGTCGGCGGTATAGCGCACCAGTCCGCCCTCGATCTCCTCCGGGGCCAGGGTGACGCCGTTCTCGTCCGTGACGGTGACTTCGCCGTACAGGGGCCCCACCCGCCGCCGCTCAAAGTCCGGCTGGACGCTGAAGCGGCTCTCCAGCTCGGTCAGGCTGGGGGGCGTGGGTTTTTCGTCGGTCAGCCAGGCGTCGGACACGGATACCCCGTTGATGTACAGTGTCTTCCCCGCCGGGGCGTCGATCTCCACGGTGACGGAGTCCCAGAGCTCCTGGCTCAGGGAAGAGCGGATCTCCCCCAGCTGCCACAGCTCCCGGCCGAAGCCGGCGGCCTTTTCGCCCACGGGCTTCAGGGACACGGTGCAGAGCTCCACGCCCGCGCAGCGCACCGAATAGACCGGGGTCGCCGCGCTGTAAAGGCCGGCGGCCTTCCGGTAGCTGATGTCCTTGCCCGGGAAGGAGGCGCTGATATACTCGTCCAGCAGGGCGGCCCCGTCTTCAAACTCGGTGACGCTCACCGCGGCCCCGCTGCGGGCATGACGCAGCCAGTCCTCCGGGGTCTGCTGTTCCATCAGCTCGTCCATCACATATTCGGGCAGAGAGTTCTCATAGGCCTCCGCATAGCGGTACAGGGTATAGCAGGCCGCCGCGCCCAGCAAGAGGAAGAGCACGGAATAGATCCAAAGGAAAATGCGCCAGCGCCGTTTGGAGCGGCGGAGAGCGGACATACGTTTTTCAGCCATGGCTCTCCTCCTCCGGCAGCACCACAAAGCCTGTGGGGATGCTCCGCGGTCCCGTGACCGAGGCGCAGTGATTGATGATCTCCCCGTTGTAGACCATGACGGAGGAAGAGCCCCCGTCCAGGTTCCCGGCGTTCACCGCCCCGTACTGGAGCAGGATATCCACCACGTTTTCCATGGTGGCCCCCAGGGTGTTGATGGCCCGGCCGTCCAGCACCAAAAGCAGGATGGCCCCGTCCTTCCGCTGGCCGATGGCCGTCCGGGGATTGACGCCGCTCTGGAGGTTCTGGGTCTGGATCTCCCCGTTGATGATCAGGGAGGAGGCCAGCCCGTCGTGGGTCACAAAGCTCACCGCGTCCGTGATCCCCAGGGCCAGGGCGTCGCCGCCGGTCATGGTGCCCACGTGGAGGATGTGGTCCCGATCCAGGCCGATCACGTTGTAGCGGCTGTTGGCGCTGCCCCAGACCAGCTCCCCGCCGGTGATCACCAGGCCCTGGGGGATGCCCCCGTTGCCGGTGCCGTTTTCATCGTTGAAGCCGCCCGCGTTGATGCCGGCCACGCCGTTATACTTGGCCACCAGCTCCGTCAGCTGCAGGCCCGCCTGCCGGCCCAGATTGTTGCTGGTGCCCAGGATCACCCGGGCCGGGTCGCGGACGATCAGCAGCTTGCCCTTCACGGTGCCCTGGGCAATGTCGATCAGCTCCAGCTCCGGCACGGCGTCTTCGGCGTCGGCGTCGGTTTGGGAGGCCGGCGTGATGTGGATGAGAGAGGTGTTGACCTGCTCGGTCTCCACGTTTTCCGTACTCTCACTCTTGAGCGCCTCCACCTCTTCCGGGGTAAGGAAGATGTCGGGGATCCACTGGATAGCGCTGGTCTCCCGCATGGAGCGGCAGAAGGTGGCCGTCAGGGTGGGGGACGGACCTTTTTCCATCACCCAGATCACGCCCAGCAGCACGATGACCAGCAGCAGCAGCGTCAGGCCCAAAAAGGCGAACAGCCGGCCGAAAAAGCGTCCGGCTCCGCCCCGTTTTTTGCGTCTTGTCATGGGATGTCCTCTTTGCCAATTATAATCAATTCCTTATTTTACCCTGCCCGGCGGCAGATTGCAACCGGAAAATGCCCGGTTTCGCCCTCTGACAAAATGCACGGACGCGCGATCACGGCGTCCGTGCAGGAAATGTTCTTGCGTCAGGTCAGCTGTCCGGGCAGAGCGGCCAGTTCCGGCATGGCGGCGGTCTCGTAGTAGGTGTAGAACACCTGCGTCCCCTCCGCCAGCCCGGAGACGATCTCCACGTTCACCCCGTCGGAGATGCCGATCTCCACTTCCACCGGAAGCAGCAGCTCCTGGGTCTGGGGGTCATAGCCGGTGTAGACCACGGTGCGGCCGCCCTTTTCGCTCAGGGCCGCCACCGGCAGGATCAGCACATCCTCCGTGACCCCCACGGTCAGAATGGCGGTGGCGTTCATGCCCGAGAGGAGATCCTCCTCCTGGTCCACGGTGATGGTGACCGTATAGCGGGTGCGTCCGCCGGAGTTCACTCCCTTGGGGTCGATCTCCCGGACCCGCCCGGTGAAGGAGCGTCCCGGCAGCGCGTCCACGGTGATCTCCGCCTCCTGGCCCGGGGACACCCCTAGGATGTCCATCTCGTCGATCTTCACCTGGACGGTCATATCCCCCCGGGGATTGAGGCGCATGATCTCCCTGCGGGTGAGATCGTACATCTCGAAGGGAGGCTCGTAGCCGCCGCCTCCGCCGCCATAGTCGGGTTCCTCCGGCTCCGGAGGTTCGGGGATCAGCATCATCTCCAACTTTTCCGGATCGGTATCGTTGTAGGCAAGATAGACAAGGTCTCCCACCTTCAGTGTATTGAGGCCGGAGCTTCCCACCTGGTTCCAGTTCCCGGAGTCCGCGTCAAAGGCATAGATCTTCGCGCCGCCGAAGGAGTAAATCTTCTTTTCTTCCGCATTGGAGTAGTCCGGCGCCGTCGCAGCGGCAAAGCTGCTGAAGGTCCGGAACTCCTTGTCGACCAAGAAGGTGATGCTTCCATAACTGACGGCGCTTACCATGGCGGCCTTGTTCTGGGTATTGGCGGGATTGTTTGGATCCGGGGAAGAACTTTCTCCGCCTCCCTGTCCTTCGTCCCCTGTCTCGGCCAGGAATACCAGCTGGTACTCCTCCATTCCGGCGCGCATCAGGCCCAGCCGGGCCGTGTCGATCCCGGCCGTGATGCCGTCCTCCGGGGCCAGGACCGCCCCGTTCTCATAGAGGGCGAACAGCTCTGTGAGGACCTCCTCATAGTCCCGGCGCTGGCCGGCCAGCTGGTCAAAGCGCCCGTTGCCGTCCATCTGTTCCAGGACACACAGGCCGTTGCCCCGATAGACCGTCTGTTCGGGCTTTATGTACAGGCTCTTCACCACGCCGCTGGTGGCGGTCATGTTCCAGGCGCTGTGGATGTACAGCTCGCCCTCCCCCAGGGTTTTTCCGTCGGCACTGCGCAGAGACACCGTCTCCCCAAGGGCCGGGCCGTCGTCGGTCAGGGTGACGGTCAGGGTGTCCCCCTGCCGCCGTTCCACCCGGCCGGGCAGTTCCCGGGCGTCGGAGAGGATAACGGTGACCTCGTCTCCCACGGCCGCGTCCTCCCGGGTCTCCAGGTCCACGGCCATCCGCCCGTCCAGGGAGATCACCATCAGCGCGCCATGGGACAGCATGACCTCCGTCACCTGGCTGCCGGGCTCGATATAAACGGCCTTCACCCGCCCGGCCACCGGGGATGTCAGAGTGGCCGTTTCCTGGGCGGCGGGGGCGGTGCCCATTTTTTTGTCCAGATAATCCAGATTTTTCTGCACCTCGGCAATGGTCTTCATCACCGAAGGCTTGTTCACCGCGGCCACAGGCTGGCCAGCGCTGACGCTCTGGCCGTTTTTCACCAGGTATTCGGCGATCTCCACCCCCTGGGGCAGGTTGATCTTCTTGGGGTCCGCCGCGGCCAGGGCGCCGCCGCCGGAGATGGTGGTGCGGATGCTGCCCCGCTCCGTCCGGGCGTTGAGGACGCTGGCCGCGTCCGTCTCTCCCGGCCGGGAAGCCCGGAGGATCACCGGCAGCAGGGCCATGGCCAGGGCCGCCAGGGCGGTCAGGACGCCCAGAATGATATTCTTGATTTTTTTCCTTTTTGCTTTCATCTCAGCCTCCGTAACGCAGGGCGTCGATGGGCTTCATCTTGGCCGCTTTGTTGGCCGGATAGAGCCCGAAGATGATGCCGATGAGGAAGCAGAAGCCCACGCTCACCAGCACTACGCCGCCGTCCAGATCAAAGGTGATCATGTTGGTCCCGGCCACCACCACGTTGGCAAGACGCAGGATGCACCAGCTCAGGAAAATGCCGATGGCGCAGCCCATCATGCACAGCACCACCGCCTCCATCAGAAACTGCCGGAGGATGTTGCCCCGGGAGGCTCCGATGGCCTTGCGGATACCGATCTCCCGGGTGCGCTCGGTGACGGTGACCAGCATGATGTTCATGATGCCGATGCCGCCCACGATCAGAGAGATGCTGGCGATGCCGCCCAGGAGGATGGAGAGGATGTTGGTCACGCCCTCGGTGGAGGTCTCCATCACGTCCATGGAATAGACGTAGAAATTCTCGTTGCCCCAATCGTCGGTGCCCACCCGCTCGGAAAGATAGGAGCGGACCGCGCTCTCGGCGTCGGCCATGGCGGTGCCCTCCGGGGCGGTGGCGTAAAAGGAATCGATGCCGTAGCCGGTGTCAAACTGCCGGTCCATGGTGGTGAAGGGAATGTAGATCAGATTCTCCCCGTAGCCGGAGTACATCAGCGACTGGCTTTTGCCCAGCACGCCCACGATGGTGTAGCGCAGACCGTTGATGGACAGCTCGTCGCCGATACAGTCGCTGTATCCCACCAGCACGTCCACGGCGCTGGGTCCCAGGATGCACACGCGGCTGTTGTTTCTCAGATCCGAACTTTTGATAAAGCGCCCGGCGGCCAGCTGCAGGCCCTTGATCTCGTAATAGGCGGGGCTGGTGCCCACGATCTGCATCTGCTGGCTCTTGGAGCCGTATTTGGCGGTGGCGGAGGCATTTTTCTCGGGAGACAGGGCCTCGATCAGGGGCTCTTCCTCCACCCATTCCTCCAGCTCCTCCATGGTCACGGCCTTGTCGCCGTAGGCCCAGCAGTAGGCCTGGACATAGTTGCTGCCGAGACTGGCCATCTGGTCGGTGACGGAGCGGGTGGCGCCGTTCACCAGACTGACCAGCACCACCAGGGCCATGACGCCGATGATAATGCCCAGCATGGTCAGCACGGCCCGGAGCTTGTTGGAGCCGATGCTCCGCAGGGCCATTTTGAATGACATGATCACAGCACTACCTCCGTCAGCCGTCCGTCCAGAATATGCACGCTTCGCGGCGCCTGTCGGGCGATATCGTTGTCGTGGGTGATGAGCACCACCGTGTTCCCCTGCCGGTGCAGCTCATGGAGGATGCCCATGATTTCAGCGCTGGTGTGGGAGTCCAGGTTGCCGGTGGGCTCGTCCGCCAGCAGCAGGGAGGGATCCGTCACCAGAGCCCGTGCGATGGCCACCCGCTGCTGCTGTCCGCCGGACAGCTCCGTGGGCAGGTGGCGGGCCCGCGCCGTCAGTCCCACCCGCTCCAGGGCCAGGGCCACCCGCTCGGAGCGCTCCGCCGGGCGCATCCCCCGGTAAATCAGGGGCAGCTCCACATTTTCCCAGGCGGTCAGCTTGGGGATCAGGTTGAAGTTTTGAAAAATAAAGCCGATCTTCTCGTTGCGCACCCGGGCCAGCTGGCGCTCGCTGTAGTTCTGGATGGGGATGCCGTCCAGCTTATAGGTGCCCGCGTCCGCGGTGTCCAAAAGGCCGATGATGTTCATCAGGGTGGACTTGCCGCTGCCGGAGGGGCCGATGATGCTCACGAATTCCCGGGGCGCGATGTGCAGAGTGGCGTGGTTGAGGGCGTAGAGCTTCTCATCGCCGATCTGATAGACCTTGGTGATATCCTGCAAGTCGATCATGCTCAGCCCTCCGCCGCGTCTCCGTCAGAGACAAGTTCCTCCGCGTCCTCCACCCAGACGGCGTCGCCGTCGGAGACGTAGCCGTACATGTACATGTAGGGGTCAACGACCTCCAGATAATAGACCGTGTCTCCGTTGCTCAGTCCTTCCACGATCTCCACCATATTGCCGTCGTTCAGGCCCGGGACCACCCGGACCGCGCCTCCCAGCTCGTCGGTGGCGGGGTCAACGCTGGTGTAGACGAAGAAGTTGTCCCCGCTCTGGTGCAGGGCCGCGGAGGGGATCAGCAGGGCGTCCGCCGACCCGTCGATGCGCACCAGGGCCTTGGCGCTCATGCCCGGGAGCATCCGGGGGTCCTTGGGAAGGGTGATGGTGGCGGTGTAGTTGGTGACGCCGGTATAGCCGCCCATGTTGTACATGTCCGATTCGTTTTCGCTGCCTTCCGCCAGGCGGTTGATCTCCGTCACAGTGCCGGGGAAGACCTCCTCGATGGAGTTGATGGTGATTTGGGCCGCCTGTCCCAGCTGGAGGGAGAGGATGTTGGTCTCGTCCACGCTGATGGCCAGGGTCATCTCCACGTCCGGAGAGAGGGTGAGCAGCTCCGTGTCCTTCTCGGTCTGGGTGCCGCTGCCGCCGTTGAGAGCGTCCTCATAGCCGCCGCTGCCTGCGGTGCCGCTGCCGGTGCTGCCGCCGGTGGAGGTGGAGGGGTCCTTATACTCCACGCTGGACACAGAGCCGGTAAAGGGCGCGGTCACGCCTCCGGAGGTGTAAAGGCCCATCAGAGTCAGGAGCCGTTCCTCCTGCTCCCGGCGATCCTTCAGGATGGCCTCGTAATTGGCGCTGGTCTCCGTGTCCTTCAGGGCGAAGAGCCGGTTGCCCCGCCAGACCTGCTGGTTTTCCTTTACATTGCAATTGTTCACCGTGCCCGCGTAGCCGGTGACGCGCAGAGGACTGTGTATGTAGAGGACGCCGGCGGTCTCCTCTCCGTTCTGAGCGCGGACGGTGACCTCCTCATCCAGGGCGGGGCCGTCGTCCGAAATCAGGACGGTCGCCTCCCCCAGGCCGGCACTCTCCACGGTGCCGTCCACTTCCTTGCCGTCGGAGAGGACTACCCGGACGCTGTCCCCCGCAGAGAGGCTCTCACTCTCCACATTCACGGCCATGTTCCCGTCCAGGCTCAGCACCGCCAGGGCGCCATAGCGCATCATGCAGCCGGCCACATCGTCCCCGGGCTGGGCGTAGATGGCCTTCACCCGGCCGTTGACCCCGGCGTTGATGGTGATGGGGACCTTGTCGAAGGCGGCGTTGGCCAGCTTGCGGTCCAGCTCGGAGAGCTTGGCCTGGGTATCCGTCAGGGTGCTCAGGACCGAGGAGGTCTCCACGGTGGCCAGGAGCTGACCCTCCTCCACCCGCTCGCCGGCCTTCACCAGCAGCTTTTTCACCTCCACCCCGGCAGGCAGGGTCAGCTTCTCGCTGTCCACGTCCGCCAGCTGTCCGGAGCCGGACACGGTGGTGGTGACGCTTCCGGATTCCACGGTGTAGGCGTTCACCTGGGTGGTGGAGCCGCCCATAAAGCCGCTGAAGTTCTCGTCCACCTTCCGGCGGCCGTAGCGCACCGCCACGGTGATGCCGGCGGTCAGCACGCCCACGATCAGGACGGCCGTGATCCAGCGGCGAAGTTTTTTCTTCTTCTTATCCTTTCCCAGGGCGTCAAACAGAGCCTGGTCCCCGCTCGTCTCCGGGGGGGCAGGTGTATTGATGTTCTTCTCGTCCATACTGTTTTCTCCTTTGATGGCTTTCAAGCGGGCATGCCCGCGGTATATTCATTCTCATAGACGGCCCAGGCGATGGAAAAGTTCACCACCTGGCAGCCGTTTCGGTCTTCGGATCACTTCCAGCGGAAAATATTCCGCCAGCCCCGGAGACTGACGGGCTCAAAGCGGCGTTTCAGCTCCTTGACCACCTGGTCCCGGTCCGCGTCGGCGATGTACACGTCGTATTGGCCGGGGACGCTGCCCATGGTGACAGTCTTCCGGGTGCCCATCTGCTCCTCCAGCACCGACAGCATGGCCTGCCGGGATACCCGGCGGTCATAGACCTTCACTCGCTCATAGCCGGGATAGTCGGTGAGCCGGTCCCGCTGCACCCGGTATTCCCCGCTCCAGGGCTCGGCGGCCAGGTCCCGCTCCAGGGCGTCCAGGTTTTCCGGCGTGTCGAGAACGAGGAAGTACAGCACCCGGGTGCCGTCCGGCACCTGGCTGAGGACGTAGTTCCGGTAGGGAGAGCGGAGTTTTGTGTCCATCAGCAGCCGCATTCCCTCGTTTTTCACCTCCCGGTAGCGGACCACCAGCAGGTTCTCCTCCACGCAGTTGGAGAAAAGGGGCGTGCCCCGGGCCTCGGCCCAGGTGATGAAGCGGGCCGAGGCCTCCTCGGACATGGTCACCACGCCCAGATACCTCATCTCGGGGATGCTGTAGAGGGTGGCGCCGTTCATGGTGATGATGGGATAGCGCAGATCCACCCCGGGCAGCAGCTCCCGGACCGAGGCCTGGGTCTCTCCGGTGGCCACGGTGAATTTGGCCCCGTCCTGGATCAGCCGGTTCAGCTCGATCCGGGAATAGGGAGACAGCTGCCGGTCCGGGCCCAGAATGGTCTCGCCGATGGCGGAGACGAAGAGGGTGTCCGTGTTCCGCACCCGGGGCAGGTGGAGCCGGTTCACGAATTCCGCCACCAGCACACCCACCACCGTGTCCATCAGCCTGGTCAGGGCGTAGAGCAGGGGCGCCTCGTCCCCGATGTGGTTCATGGCGATGCTCAAAAACACCACCGCGGAGAAATACGCGGTCTCCGGGACCTTCATCAGCACCGTGGAATACAGCACCAGCCCGGTCAGGACGCTCAGCATCAGGTAGTAGTTCAGCTCCCCCGGCAGGTTTTCCAGCAGGAAGTTCTTCTCCAGCAGCAGCGCCGCCAGACCCCAGAGGGCCCCGATCGCCGTGCCCAGCACCCGCTTGTAGGCGACCTTGTACATGCCGGAGGTGTAGGGGGTGATGCACTGCATGGCGGCGATCACGGAGAAAAAGGGCATCCCCTGCCGGCCCCGGAGAAAATAGATCCCGAAGCACAGCACTATGGCGATCACAGAGCGGAGGATCCGCTGCCCCGGCAGGGGGACGCGCTTTCGGTTTGTCAAGGCACATCTTCCTTTCTTCATCCGCAGGGGCCGGTCCCTCCACACAGGGGACGGCCCTCTGTGCGCGCGCACAGAGAACCGTCCCCTGTGTCCGGAGTCATGCTTTTTTGTTTTTCCCCGTCCGTTTGGGGGCGGCGTAATCGTCCCGGTCCCGGCGATAGCAATGGGTCAGCGTCCGGATGGCCTCGGCGCGCCGGGGCGTGGCAGCCCCGGGCTTCATGCGCCACTGCCAGTTCCGGCCCAGGGTGCCGGGGGCGTTCATGCGGCTCTCCCGCCCCAGCTCCAGCACATCCTGCATCTGCATGATGAACAGCCGGGAGCCGGTCCCCATGCCGGCGCGGAGCAGGGCGTGGCACCAGCTCTCCCCCGCCTCCTTCTGCAGGTACTCCCGGGCATAGCGCAGGGTGGCGGCGTTGGCGGCCTTGACCCAGCCCCGGGCGGTCTCGTTGTCGTGAGTGCCCACATAGCACACACTGTTGAAGCTGCAGTTGTGGGGCATATAGTCCGAATCCCCGTGGGGATCGAAACCGAATTCCAGGATCTTCATCCCCGGCAGGCCGGAGTCGGTCAAAAGCTTGCGCACCTCGGGGGTGATGTAGCCCAGATCCTCGGCGATGAACTCCAGATCCGCGAACCAGTTGACCAGCACGCCCACCAGCCCCATGCCGGGACCGGGTTTCCACTTGCCGTTCCGGGCGGTGGCCTCCCCGGCGGGCACGGCCCAGTAGCTCTCCAGCCCCCGGAAATGGTCGATGCGGATCATGTCATAGAGCTTTTTGGCCCCCTCGATCCGGCGGATCCACCAGCCGTAGCCGTCGGCCTTCATCCGATCCCAGTCATAGAGGGGATTGCCCCAGAGCTGGCCGTCGGCAGTGAAGGCGTCCGGCGGCACACCCGCCACCTCCAGGGGCAGACCGTCCGCCCCCAGGCGGAAGTAATCCCGTTCCGCCCACACGTCCGCGCTGTCCAGCGCCACGTAGATGGGCACATCGCCGATAAAGCGGATGCCCTGTTCCTTCGCGTAGGCCCGCAGGGCGTTCCACTGGCGGTAGAACAGGAACTGGCAGAACACCCAGAAGTCCACGTCCTCCCGGAGCAGCGCCCGGTAGCGCTCCACGGCGTCGGGGCGGCGGAGGCGGATGTCCTCCTCCGGCCAGTCCACCCAGCACTTCATGGAAAAGTGGTTTTTCAGCGCCATAAAGAGAGCGTAATTCTCCACCCAGGAGGCGTTTTCCCGGCGGAAGGCCTCCGTCTCCTGTGAGAGACGCGTTTTCCCCCGCTCAAAGGCCAGCCGCAGCACCGGGTAGCGGCCGGCATACACCGCGCCGTAATCCACCCGCTGGGGGTCCTCCCCCCAGTTCTCTCCGATCTCCTCCCGGGTGATCAGTCCCTCCTGGGCCAGCATGTCCAGGTCGATGAAATAGGGATTGCCCGCAAAGCTGGAGAAAGAGGCATAGGGGCTGTCTCCGTAGCTGGTGGGGCCCAGGGGCAGCAGCTGCCACCAGCTCTGGTCCGCCGCCTTGAGAAAGTCCACGAATTCATAGGCGCTCTTTCCCATGGTGCCGATCCCGTAGGGGGAGGGCAGGGAACTCATGGCCATCAATATCCCGCTTTTGCGCTTCATATACGTTCCTTCCCCCGGGAGGGCTCAGCCCTCCCAGTACATGATTCCTTAATCGATTGTTTTTCTGGCTCTCTCCGCCCAGCCGTCCACCAGGGCACTGCGGACACGGGACCAGCTCTCCTCATCCAGGCTGAGAGCGTAATCCGCCAGGGCCCGGCCCGCATCTCTCTCCCAGCGCTCGTCCGGCAGCGCGTCCAGATTCCACTCCAGGGCCTGCTTGCCCGCGGCCTCAAGGGCGCTGTCGGCCCGGACAAAGGCGTTCTCCGATCCCGCCGGATCATAGAAGGCGCTCTCCAGTCCCAGGGTGCGGGCCGTGTCCCTGTCTCCGGCGCACCAGGCCAGGAAGTCCAGTGTCGCCTGGAGATTGGCCGGTTCCGCGTTCTGGTTGACGCACCAGTAACCCGTCACGTCGGTGCAAAGGCCCTGGTCCTGCTCCCCCTTCGCGCCGATGTACAGGGGGATCATGGTCAGCGCGTCAGCGTCCATACCGGCGGCGGTAAGACTTTCATACTCCCAGGAGCCATTCTGGTAGAAGACCGCCTTTCCGGCGGTGAACTCCCCCCGGGCGTCCTCCTCTCCCAGTTCCGGCTGGGCGGCGGCGTTCCGGACGCTGTTGTCAAAATAGAGATCCAGCAGCTGCCGGTACTGCTTCAGGTAAGTCCCCCGGATGGGCTCTCCGGCGGCGCCGGGGCGGTCCCGGTACTCCAGCGTCACCGGCAGATTGAAAAGCTGCCGGGTAAAACGCCAGGTGGAGCCGTCCGCCAGTCCGGCGGAGGTGAAAGCGTTAAAGCCCAGGGCGTCCGCCCGGGCCTGGATATCCTCCGCCACCCGGCGCAGATCCTCAAAGGAGGCGATCTCCTCCGGCCGATAGCCGGCCCGCTCCAGCAGTCGGGTGTTGACGATCAGCCCGAAGGAGGCCGTATCGTGTCCCAGCCCATAGACGCTGTCGTTCTCGCCCCGGAGCAACCGGGTTTTCGGCTGCAGGGCGGCGGCCAGCTTGGTCCCCCGCAGGTCCAGACATTGGGGCTGCCACTGCTCCAGCTCCTCCGCCCCGCTGACGGTAAAGAGGGTGGGCGCATCCCGCCGGGCCATCTGGACGCTCAGCCGGGACTCATACTCCCCCTCGGCGGGGGTGATCACTTTTACCGGGACGCCGGTCTCCCGCTCATAGCGGTCAGCCAGCGCCAGGGCGGCCACGTTTCGCTCCGGATCGTCGTTCAGCCAGTAGATGTTGCCCTTTCGGGCCCGGGGCCCACAGGCGGACAGCCCCAGCAGCAGCGACAGGGCCAGCGCAGCAGCAGCGAATTGTTTCCTTTTCATGGTCCTTCCCCCGCTCTCGTCTCCGCAACGGACTCTTCCTATCATCTTAGCAACGCCGGAGGGGAAAGTCAAGGGCGGAAGGACGGCAGGTCCGATCCCCAAGGGTCTCAGACCTGCCGTCCTTCTTCCCGGATTTGTACCCCTTACAGCGCGAAGAAGCGCGAAAGGATCTCATCGGTATTGTCTTCCAAAAAGCTGGTAGCGGTGATGACCGCCATGTATCCGCCGTGCCGGAGCAGCACTTCCTTCTGGAAAATGGGCTGACCGTAAGCCGTTCCGGTGATATAGATCCCGCTGTGCTCCTCCCCCAGGAACGTGAGGGTGATCCCGGTGATCTCCGCTTCCTCATAGCCGGCGCCCTGGAGCATATCGGACGACTGCATGGCCTCGATGGTGGAATCTACGATGGCTTTCTCGCTCAGGAGCCTGCCGTACAGGCGGTGCATGTTCTGGATCTGCACGTTCACATTCTCTGTTCCGGTGCCGGACATGGCAAGCATATCCGTAATGCGTTCGGTTTTCCGAATCAGGTCCTGCACATCCTCCGACAGGTTGTCCTGCCCCCACTGGTTGAGTTCCCGGATGTAGTTTTCATCTGCGAACTCCCAGTCCTCCCCCAGGGTGCAGCCAACGCCCAGTGCCTCGTTGCGATAGGTTTTCCCTTCCACCGTGCCCATGGAGAGGAATTCGGTGCTGTCCCAAAACTCCTCCGAGTCCTCTTCCCCGGGAGTGGAAGGCTCCGCCATGTCCTCCGCCGTCTTTTCCTCTTCGTTCTCGGGGAGAGTCGGAATTACCGTGGCTGTGCTTTCCGGAACGGCTGTGCTCTCCGGAGTCGGTTCCGCCTGTGCGGCGGGAGCCGGGGACGGCGACTCCGTCGGTGCTGTCGAAGGGGTGCTGCCGCAGGCGGATAAAAGCAGCATCGCCGCGGTCATCATAAGGGCAATGGTTTTTTTCATTGTTCTGTCCTCCCAAAAAGTACTGTTTATAGTAAAGATATCACGGTCTTTCCCTCCTGTCAAACCGTCTCCCCGGGCCGTGGCCCGCTGGCGTCTACCCGTCGGAACAGCGCCGGGAGGAGAAGGCCCGCAGGGTCTCCACCAGCGGCGAGGCCGCATCCCGCCGCCAGAGGATGCCCACCTCTTTCACGATGCTCTCCCGCAGCCGCAGCTCCGCTACGCCCTCGACCTGGTGGGTCCGGAATTCCTCCGAGGGCAGAAACGCCACTCCCATGCCCCCCCGAACCATGGACAGGCCCAGGGTAGGGCTGGCGGAGCGGCAGACGATGTTCGGCTCAAAGCCCGCCCGCCGGCAGGCGTTCAGACACAGCTCCGCCGCCGTCTGTCCCGCCTGGTGGAAGATGAAACGCTCTCCCCGCAGTTCCCGGAGGCTGACCTCTCCCCGGGCGGCCAGGGGGTGGCCCGCGGGTACCGCCAGGGCGTAGGTGTCCTCCCCCAGCTTCTCAAAGGCCAGCCCGCCGGGCCGTCCATCCGGCGGATCGTTCACAAAGGCCAGATCCAGACTGCGCGCCAGCACCAGATCCATCAGCTCCCGGGTGGTCCCCTGCCGCAGGGACAGGGATACCCCTGGATAGGCGGCGCAGAAGTCCGCGATCAAAACGCCGAAGTTGATACACTCCAGGCTGGTGATCACCCCCAGGGAGAGACTGCCCCGGGTCATACCGGCAAAGGCCGCCATCTCCGCCTCCAGGGCCCGAGCTCGCTGCCATATCTCCCGGGCCCGTTCGGTAAAGACCCGGCCCGCCTCGGTCAAGGTCGCTCCCCGGGGTCCCCGGACAAACAGCGGCGTGCCCAGCTCCCGCTCCAGCTTGGCGATCTGCTGGCTCAGGGCCGGCTGTCCCACATGGCAGAGAGCCGCCGCCTGGGAAAAATTCCCGCAGTTCGCCGCCGCCAGCACGTATTCCATCACATATAGTTCCACAGCACATCCCCCCGGCCCATTTTCCCACGCCGGCCGGGGGCTGTCAAGCCATTATCATTTTTTCTGATACCTATTCATGGAAATCGGGATTGGATTTTTCTCCTCCCCGGTCTTATCTTATTAATAGAATTAATTGAAAATACAAGGGGGAACGGTGCTATGAACCACAACTATTTCACCAGCCAGGACGTGGCCCGGCTGGAATCGCAGGCAAAGGTCCTCCGGGAGGACATCCTTACCATGATCCACGCCGCCGGGGCCGGGCACCCGGGCGGGTCCCTCTCCGCGGTGGAGATGGTGACGGCGCTCTATTTTCACGTTTTGAACATCGACCCCCAAAACCCTCAGTGGCCGGACCGGGACCGGTTCATCCTCTCCAAGGGCCACGCCTGTCCGGTGCTGTACGCCGCTCTGGCGAGACGGGGCTACTTTGACCCGGCGCTGCTGACCACCCTGCGGCAGTACGGCTCCATCCTCCAGGGCCACCCGGATATGAAGCGCACCCCCGGCGTGGACATGACCTCCGGCTCCCTGGGCAACGGCCTGGCCGCCGGCGTGGGCATGGCCCTGTCCGGGCGGCTCCACCATCAGGACTACATGACCTATGTGCTGATCGGCGACGGAGAACTGCAGGAGGGTATGGTGTGGGAGGCCGCCATGGCGGCCGGTCATCACGATCTGAAGAACCTGATCGCCATCGTGGACTGCAACGGGGTGCAGATCAACGGCTGGGTAAACGACATCATGACCGTGGAGCCCATCGCCGACAAGTGGCGGGCCTTCGGCTGGAAGGTAGTGGGGTGCGACGGCCACGACATGAAGGACGTGATGACCGCCCTGCACACCGCCCGCTCCATGCGCCACCCGGCGGTGATCCTGATGCGGACGGTAAAGGGCAAAGGCGTCTCCTTTATGGAGGACGAATCCAAATGGCACGGGGCCGCTCCGGACGAGGAGGAGCTGGCTCAGGCCATCCACGACGTGCAGACTTGGGGGGTGATCTGATGGCAAAGACGCTGGCGACCCGGATAGCCTTCGGCAAAGAGCTGATCCGGCTGGGCGCGGACCACGATTTTGTGGTGTGCAACGCGGACACCAAGGCCTGCGGACTGCAGGATTTCGGCAAGTATTACCCGGAGCGCACCTTTTCCTTCGGCATCGCGGAGCAGGACATGACCACCGCGGCGGCGGGACTGGCCGCCTGCGGCAACAAGGTCTTCCTCTCCACTTTCGCGGTGTTCGCCACCATGCGCGCCTGCGAGCAGGTGCGGACCTTTGTTTGCTATCCCAAGCTGAACGTGACCGTCATCGGCACCCACGGCGGGCTCCAGGTGGGGAGCGACGGGGCCACCCACGCCGCCATCGAGGACGTGGCCATCATGCGCTCCTTCCCCAACATGACGATCGTGGAGCCCGCGGACGCCGTGGCCGCCGTGGCCGTGGCCCGCTGGGCGGTGACCTATGAAGGCCCCCTCTACATCCGGCTCCACCGGAACCCGGTGCCGGACGTGTACGACGAGAGCTATTCCTTCTCTTTCGGCAAGGCCCGCTGCGCGGCGAACTACGGCCGGGATCTGACCATCATCTCCTCCGGCATCCTGCTGCGAAAGGCCCTGGAGGCCGCGGCGCTGCTCCGGGAGCGGGGTCTCGCTATCCGGGTGCTGGACATGGCCACCATCAAGCCCCTGGACAAGGAGGCCGTGATCGCCGCGGCGAAGGAGACCGGCGCCATCCTGACCCTGGAGGACCACACGGTGATGGGCGGTCTGGGCAGCGCGGTGGCGGAGACGGTGGTCCAACATTGCCCCGTGCCCATGGAGCTGGTGGGCATTCCGGACGTATTCGGCGAGTCCGGGGACGCGGAAGAGCTCTACAAAGCCCACCGCATGGACACCGACTCCATCGTTGAGAGATCGCTGGCCCTCATCGGGCGGAAAGGAAACTGATATGGCCGGACCTCATGTATGCATTCTGCAGACCAGCTTTGCCAAGCGGGACGACACCGTGGCCTTCCTGAAGGAGCGGGTCCCCGGGGTGCGGGTGGAGTTCATCACCGACAGCACCCTCCTGCCGGACGTCCGGGCCGCGGGCGGCCCCACCCAGGCGGTGATCGACCGGATGACCCTTTACGCCAGGGCGGCGGAGATCTCCGGGGCGGATCTGATCGTGAACTCCTGTTCCACCGTGGGTGAGGTGGCGGACATCTACGCCAAAGCGGTGTCCATCCCGGTGATGAAGGTGGACAAACCCATGGCGGAGAAGGCCGTGGAACTGGGCAGCAACATCGCCCTGATCGCCACGGTGGAGACCACCCTGGGGCCCAGTCAGCGGCTGATCGAGTCCATCGGGCGCTTGCAGGGCAAGGAGATGCACTGCACCCGGTTTTTACAGAACGACGCCTGGAACGCCCTCCAGGCCGGACACCCGGAGGAGCAGAACCGGATCCTGCTGGCCGCCATCCGGGAGCTGGACAGGCAGGGCTTTGACGCCATCGTGATGGCCCAGGTGTCCATGCGCTCCCTGCTGCCGGAGCTGGGGGACATGAAAACGCCGGTGCTGTGCAGCTTTTATTCCGGCTACAGCGCCGTGGCCGAGGCTCTCAACGCCATCGCGGCCAAAAAGCGCTGAGCCTTCCTCACAGACGGGCATTATATACTATGATTTGCCGGGACGGCATGGCGACGGCCATGCCGTCCCGGCTTTCTTTTTCCGACGGGGTAAAACCGCTCTCTTCCGGCGTTTCGGGCATGCTTCTTCAGCCGTTTCGCAGTGTCCCGTCTTTTACCGCCTGCCGCAGGAAGGAGAGGAACGCCGTATCGGGCTGGGAGAGCCTGCTGCCCGGATCGAGGATCAGGCCGATGGGGATGCGGATCGGCGGGACGATTGGTATGCCGATGATGTCCGGGAATTCGTCGGAAATAAAGGAGAGATAGTCCTTCATCAAAAACGCCCCGGCGTTATAATTGCGGATATACTGCCGGATCAGCGCCAGCTGGTTGCTCTGCAGGATGACATTCGGGTGCATGCCGGCTTCCTCAAACCGGCGCACGACCAGCGCTCCCGTCTCGTGAGAGGTCGTTTTCATCAGGATGAGCCTCTCCCCCTCCAGATCCTCTGTCCGCACCTCGCGGGCCTCCGCCAGCCGGTGGCTCCGGCCGACGCAGAACAGCAGGGTGGTATCCATCAGCGGCATCCATTGGAAGGTCTCCCTCACCTTATCGTTTCCAATGACGATCGCCATGTCCAGCTCGTGATTCAGCAGCCGCGCGCAGGATTCTATGGAGCCGTATTCCAGCATCTCCAGCGTGATCTCCGGGTGCAGACGGGTGAATTGGTTAAAGATCGGGAGAAAAAGGAAAACGCTGATCATCGGCGAGACGCCGATGCGGATCTTGCGCGTGCGATGGCTCATTTTATACAGTTCGGTCTCCAGGGTCTCCGCCTGCTCCAGCAGCTTTCCGGCGGCCTCAAACAGCTGCTCCCCCTCCGCGGTAAGGCTCAGGTGCCTTTTGTCTCTGTGAAAAAGCGCGACTCCGTAGCTCTTCTCCAGAGACTGGATCGCGGAGGATATGGAGGGCTGCGTGATATGAAGGGCCTCCGCCGCTTTTGTCACGCTGCCGGTGCGGCACACCTCACAGAAATAATATAACTGCGAAAGCCGGTAATTCAGCATCGTGGTATCCCCCGCTCCTCTGTGATTCTTTTCCTGTTTCCGGTCCCGTGTCCGTCACGGAACAATATATAGAAAAATTTTATGAATTTCAAGATTATTAATATTTTACTTTTTATTTTTTCCGTTGTATATTGGATATAACAAGAGGGCCGGAAGGAACGGAAGGTCCCAAAACAATCAAAAAAAACGGTAGGAGGCAATAGATAAATGAATTACGCGGAAGAATCCTTAAAGCTGCATTATCAATGGAAGGGCAAGCTGGAGATCACGCCCCGGGCCGCCGTTGATTCCGACGACGGACTCAGTCTGGCCTATACGCCCGGCGTGGCCCAGCCCTGTCTGGAGATCCAGAAGGACGTAAACCGGAGCTATGAACTGACCCGTCGCTGGAACATGGTGGCGGTGGTCACCGACGGCACCGCCGTGCTGGGCCTGGGGGACATCGGCCCCGAGGCGGGCATGCCCGTCATGGAGGGCAAATGCGTCCTCTTCAAGGCCTTCGGCGACGTGGACGCCTTCCCGCTCTGCATCCGCAGCAAGAACGTGGACGACATCGTCAACACCGTGCGCCTGCTGGCGGGCTCCTTCGGCGGGATCAACCTGGAGGACATCTCCGCCCCCCGCTGCTTTGAGATCGAAAAGCGGCTGAAGGAATGCTGCGACATCCCCATTTTCCATGATGACCAGCACGGCACCGCCGTCATCACTCTGGCCGGGCTGATGAACGCCCTGAAGGTGGTGGGCAAGAAGCTGGAGGACGTGAAGATCGTCACCAGCGGCGCCGGCGCGGCGGGCATCGCCATCATCAAGCTGCTGATGGCCATGGGTCTCAAGAACGTCATCATGACCGACCGGAAGGGCGCCATTTATGAGGGCCGGGAGGGTCTGAACCCCATCAAGGAAGAGATGGCCAAGATCACCAACTTTGACCATGAAGCCGGGACTTTGGCCCAGGTCATCCGCGGGGCGGACGTGTTCATCGGCGTCTCCGCGCCGGGCACTCTGACCCAGGACATGATCCGCACCATGGCTCCGAATCCCGTCATCTTCGCCTGCGCCAACCCCACCCCGGAGATCTTCCCCGACGAGGCCAAGGCCGCCGGCGCCGCGGTGGTGTCCACCGGACGGAGCGATTATCCCAACCAGATCAACAACGTTCTCTGCTTCCCGGGCCTGTTCCGGGGTGCGCTGGACGTGCGCGCCAGCGATATCAACGATGAGATGAAGATCGCCGCCGCCAGGGCCCTGGCGAGCCTGGTGAGCGACGAGGATCTCAGCGCCGACTACATCATCCCCAAGGCCTTTGACCCCCGGGTGAAGGACGCCGTGGCCAAGGCCGTAGCCCAGGCCGCCCGAGACAGCGGCGTGGCCCGGATCTGAACGAACGCGAAAGCCGGTCCTTATCGACAGGACCGGCTTTGTCCATAACAGTCTGCATCCAGCAGGGAGGAAGGAAATGGAATACAGGATCGAACACGACTCCATGGGAGAGATGCGCATCCCCGCGGATAAATACTGGGGGGCCCAGACCCAGCGCAGCGTGGAAAACTTTCCCATCGGCGCGGGGATCGAGACCATGCCCGAAGAGATCGTCCGGGCCTTCGGCATCCTGAAGGCCGCGGCGGCCCGGGCCAACGCCGCGCTTTTGCCTCAGCGCATGACCCCGGAGAAATGCGCGGCCATCGTAGAGGCCGCCTCCGAGGTCGCCCGGGGGCAGCTGCGGGAGCATTTTCCCCTGGTGGTCTGGCAGACCGGCAGCGGCACCCAGTCCAACATGAACGCCAACGAGGTCATCGCCTTTCGGGCCAACCAGCTGCTGGGCGAGAGACTCTGCCATCCCAACGACGATGTGAACATGTCCCAGTCCTCCAACGACACCTTCCCCACCGCCCTGCACATCGCCGCCGCCCTCTCCCTGGAGGATCGGCTGCTGCCCGCGGCGGAGGAACTGATCCGCGTGCTGAAAAAGCTGGAGGAGGAGAACCGGGGCGTGATCAAAAGCGGGCGCACCCATCTGCAGGACGCGGTGCCCATCGCCTTCTCCCAGGAGATCAGCGGCTGGCGCGCCTCTCTGGAGCGGGACGGCGAGCTGCTGCGGCTCTCCCTGCCGCCGCTGAAGGAGCTGGCCCTGGGGGGCACCGCCGTGGGCACCGGGCTCAACGCCCCCGCGGGCTTTGCCGAGAAGGCCGCGGAGGAGATCTCCGCCCTCACGGGAAAGCGCTTTTCCACGGCGGGCAACAAGTTCCACGCCCTCACCAGCCGGGACGAGATCGTCTTCGCCCACGGTGCGGTGAAGGCCCTGGCCTGCGACATGATGAAGATCGCCGACGACGTGCGCTGGCTCGCCAGCGGCCCCCGCTGCGGTCTGGGGGAGATCCGTATCCCCGAAAACGAGCCCGGCAGCTCCATTATGCCCGGCAAGGTCAACCCCACCCAGTGCGAGCAGGTGACCATGGTGGCCGTTCAGGTGATGGGCAACGACGCCGCCATCGGCTTTGCCGCCAGCCAGGGAAACTTTGAGCTGAACGTGTTCCTGCCGGTGATCGCCTGCAACTTTCTGCAGTCCGTGCGCCTGCTGAGCGAGTCCATCGCCTCCTTCACGGAGCGCTGCGCCGCGGGCATCACCGCCGACCGGGAGAAGATGCGCGCCAATCTGCACAACTCTCTCATGCTGGTGACCGCTCTGAACCCCTATATCGGCTACGAGAACGCCGCCAAAACCGCCAAGCTGGCCTATAAAGAGAACATCTCCCTCCGGGAGGCCTGCGTAAAGCTGGGCTTTCTCACGGAGGAAGCGTTCGATCGTGTATTTCGCCCGGAGGAAATGGTCTGATTTCTCCCGCCGGCAGCCCGGCTCAGCCCAGGAAATGCCGGAGGCCCCGGTCGATGTACTGATTCCAAAAGCGCCAGTTATGCCCGCCGGGCCCTTCCTCCCAGCAGACGTCCGCGCCCTCTTTTTTCAGGAAGTCCCGGTAGTCCCGGTTGGCCTCCAGCAGGCTGTCCTCCGTGCCGCAGGCCAAATAGAAGCGGGGCAGCGGTCGTCCCTCGGCCTTGCGCTTCCGGTAGAGGGCCTCCGGGTCCTTTTCCGAGCCCAGGAGCTTTTCCGGGTCGCCGAACACGTCCCGGAGCAGGGCCCGGGACATGGGCCCCTCCTCCCCGCCTTTGGCAATATCCCGGATGCGCAGGGCGGAAGACAGGCCCATGCAGTCGCAAAAGCGCTCCGGGAAGCAGAGGGCCGTGTGGATGGCCCCGTAGCCGCCCATGGACAGACCGCCGATCAGCGTATCCTCCCGGCTGCCGCAATAGCCGAACACCTTGTTTACATAATCCGGAAATTCCTCTCCCACGAAGGTGGCGTAATTGCCGCCCTTATAGCCCCGGTCCAGGTAGAAGAAATTGCCGCAGGTGGGCATGAACACCGCCAGATTGTACTGGATGGCCATCTCCTGGGCCACGCCCCCAAAGAGCCAGTCCGAATCCGTGCCCGTCAGGCCATGGAGCAGGATCAGGCTCTTTGTTTTTCTCTCGTAGTGCCGCTTGTCCACCACCTCCGGCATCTCCACGTCGTTGGGCAGCACATAACAGAAATTGGCGTGCTGCATGATGCTCTGGACGTGAAACTCCATTCTTCCGCTCGCCATTTTTTCAATCCTCCTTGTTCTCCGCAGCAGAATAGTACATCCGTGCCTCATAGGGCCGCAGGAGCCCTGCCGGGGCGTCCGGGTAGTTTTGGATCAGAGGCGTCCCCGCCCTCTGCAGCTGGGCGGGGCAGGGGATGGTCCTGCCGTGGAAATTGCACACCACCAGCAGCCGCTCCCTCTCTGTCTCGCGCGTATAGGCAAAAATGTCCTCATCCTCCGGCAGCAGCAGGGTAAAGTCCCCCTCCCGGAACACGGGATACGTCTTCCGTAGCCGGATCAGCCGCTGATAACAGGCAAAGACCGAATCCGGATCGCCGATCTGGCTTTCGGCGTTGATCTCATGGAAATTGGGATTGATGCGCAGCCAGGGCGTGCCGGTTGTGAATCCCGCGCCGGGGGCGTCCTGCCACTGCATGGGGGTGCGGGCGTTGTCCCGGCCCATGGCGTGGATGGCGCGCATCACTTCCTCCTCCCCCATGCCCCGGGCGCGGCGCTCCCGGTAGGCGTTGAGCAGCTCGATGTCCCGGTAATCCTCAATGGGGTAGGCGGCGTTGGTCATGCCCAGCTCCTGCCCCTGGTAGATATAAGGAGTGCCCTGGAGCCCGAAGTACAAAACGGCGAACATCTTGGCGCAGGGCACCCGGTACTCCCCGTCGTCCCCCCAGCGGGAGACGATCCGGGGGACGTCGTGGTTTTCCCAGAAGAGGCTGTTCCAGCCCCGGCCCCGGAGCCCCCGCTGCCAGCGGGCCAGGACCGCCTTCAGCTCCGGCAGCCGGATGGGCCGGGGATCCCACTTGTCGCCGCCGCGGAAGTCCAGGGTCAGATGCTCGAACTGGAACACCATGGAGAGCTCGCTGCCGTCCGGGGCGGAGTAGAGCGGCGCGTTTTCCGTGTTGGCGGTCCAGGCCTCCCCCACGGTCACCAGATCCCGCCCCTGAAAGGCCTCCCGGCTCATCTCCCGCAGGCGCTCGTGGAGCCGGGGCCCGTCGGCGATCACTCCCCGGTCCACCTCCTTGCCCAGGTGGTCCACCACGTCCAGCCGAAAGCCCCCGATCCCCCGATCCGCCCAAGCGCGGATCATGGCGTACAGCTCCTGCCGTAGGGCGGGGTTGTCCCAGTTCAGATCCGGCTGCTTCCGGGAAAAGTGGTGGAAGTAATACTGCCCCACCTCCGGCACCCACTCCCAGGCACTGCCGCCGAAGCCGGAGCGCAGGGGCGGCTCCGGCCGGTCCTTCCAGATATAGAAATCGTGGTAGGGGCTCTCCCGGCTTTTTCGGGCCTCCCGAAACCAGGGATGCTCGTCGGAGGAGTGGTTCAGCACCAGATCCATGATGATCCGGATGCCCTGGCGGCCGGCCTGATCGATCAGCCGGTCCATGTCCTCCATGGTACCGAACAGAGGGTCGATGTCCCGATAATCGGAGATGTCATAGCCGTTGTCGTCCTGGGGAGAGCGAAACACCGGCGAGAGCCAGATGGCGTCCACGCCCAGGGCCTGCAGATAGTCCAGTTTGGAAAGGATGCCGGGCAGGTCCCCCACCCCGTCGCCGTTGCTGTCGCAATAGCTCCGGGGGTAGATCTGATAGATCACGGCGTCCTGCCACCAGGGATGCTGCTCCATACTTCCTTTTCCTCCTCGCAATTCGGGCATGAAAAGGGCCCCGGTCGTCAAAAACAGCCGGGGCCCGTTTTGGCTCAGTTCTTATTCAAAGTCGTAGTTCTTGCAGACGGGGGAGTTGGCCTCGACGCTCTCCTTGTCGTACCAGACCAGGTTGTTGCCGGTGGCCTTGTCGAAGAGCTGGATCAGCTCGGGCAGGGTGGTGAAGTTCACGGTCTTGCCCATGGAGACGTCCACATCCAGGCCCACGGTGGGGATCACCATAACGACCTCGTCGGCGTTGGAGCGGGCATGCAGGTTGTACTCGCTGCCCAGCATCTCGCTGACTTCGATGGTGGCGGTCAGGTCGCCCTCGCCCACAGTGATGTGCTGGGGGCGGATGCCGGCCACGATATCGCAGGGCTGCTGGCCGTTCTGCTTCAGGGCCTTCTGCTGGAACTCGGACAGCTTGAACTTCACGCCGCGGATCTCGGCATAGTACACGCCGTTCTCCAGCAGCAGCTTGCAGCCGTCAAAGAAGTTCATCACGGGCATGCCGATGAAGCCGGCCACGAACAGGTTCACGGGCTTATTGAACACTTCCTGAGGAGTGCCGATCTGGTTGACATAGCCGTCCTTCATGATGACGATGCGGTCGCCCAGAGTCATGGCCTCGGTCTGGTCGTGGGTGACGTACATGAAGGTGGTGTTGATGCGCTGGCGCAGCTTGATGATCTCGGCGCGCATCTGGTTACGCAGCTTGGCGTCCAGGTTGGACAGAGGCTCGTCCATCAGGAACACCTTGGGCTCACGGACCATGGCGCGGCCGATGGCCACACGCTGACGCTGACCGCCGGACAGCGCCTTGGGCTTGCGCTCCAGGTACTTGGTGATGTCCAGGATCTCGGCGACCTCGCGGACCTTCTTGTCGATCTCTTCCTTGGGGACCTTCTTGAGCTTCAGGGCAAAAGCCAGGTTGTCGTACACAGTCATGTGGGGGTACAGGGCGTAGGACTGGAAGACCATGGCGATATCACGATCCTTGGGGGCCACATCGTTGACCAGCTTGCCGTCGATGTAAAGCTCGCCGGAAGTGATATCCTCGAGGCCTGCGACCATACGCAGGGATGTCGATTTGCCGCAACCGGACGGGCCGACAAGGACGATGAACTCCTTGTCCTTGATCGTCAGGTTGAAGTCGTGGACAGACAGGACGTTCCCGTCATAGACCTTGCGTAGATTCTTGATGACTACCTCTGACATGTTTCTCTGCTCTGACGGCAGGGCCTCCGCCCATACCGCCTCGCGGCCGCCTGCTCCTTGGCGCACCGCATTACGACAGGTCTCCACGCTGCCGCACCGCGAGCCGCGGATTTTTTCCTCCTTTTCTTATGTACGACGAACCATGGTGTGGAGTGGCCGCCGCCAATGTGATCTTCCCCGGGATAATCCCCCGAAGATATGCCTTATTTTAACATAGGTGTCAAAAAAAAGCGAGAACTTTTTTCAATTTTTATAAAAATTTTTCTCGTTTTTAAAATACCAGATCGTACTTCTCCACATCCATCCGGGCGCTGCCCTCGGCGTTGAAGGAGATGCCCCGGGCCTCCTGGGGCGTATAGAGGGTAAAGGTCGCGGCCTTCTCTCCGTCGTTGAGGAAGAGCTCCATGCTCCAGCGATCCAGCAGCACACGGATCTTGAGTTCGTTGCCGTGGGGCCAGATCGCCAGCGTCCGCGTCTGGCGCACCGGGGCGCGATAGCCGCTCTTTGTGCGATCCACGGTCAGGGTCTTGTCGTGCGCCTTGAAGGTGACGGAGGTCTGATGCTCGTCGTCCGCGGCGAGCAGCATGGTAAAGCTCTGCAGATCGTTGCCGGTATGGAGCGTCACGGTCATATCCAGGCAGCGCCCGCTCACGCCCGGCAGGGTGAGCTCCCCGTTGATGGGGATATTCTCAAAGCGCACGGCCTCGCCGCGGCAGGCCTCCAGCTCGCGCACCGGCGTCTGGTACAGCCGCCCGCCCGACACGCGCAGCTCGCGCGGCACGGTGAGCTGGCCGAAGAAGGGCAGATCTTTCGGGGGATATTTGGTGGAGTCCCAGTACTGCATCCAGCCGATCATCACCCGCCGCCCGTCGGGGGTAAGCATCGTGGTGGGCGCGTAGAAATCCAGGCCGTAGTCCGCCGCGTGGACGTGCTTCTCCGTAAGCTTCACGTTCTCCTTGTCGTAGTCGCCGATGAGGGCGAGTACGCCGTTGCCCGGCAGCAGCTCCAGCCCCGTTTCTATCAGCTCAAAGGCGCTGACGATGAGCACCGTCTCCCCGTCCAGGCGGAAGAGGTCGGGGCACTCCCACATCTGTCCGTAGCGTCCGCCGGACACCGCGGGGGTACCGGAGAAGCGCCAGTGGACGGCGTCGTCGCTCTCATAGAGCAGCACCGCCCCGGCCCCGTCGGGATAGCGGTTGGCCACCACGGCCTTGTAATGCCCGTCCTCCCACCAGATCTTGGGGTCCCGGAAATCCCTGTGGCTGCCCCCGGGGGGAATGAGCGGATCGTCGATCACGGGGTTCTCGCTCACCTTTTCGTAGTTCACCCCGTCGCCGATGGCAATGCACTGCTTCTGAATCTCATAGCGGGTGCCGTCGACCTCCCGACCGGTGTGAACTCCCGTGTACATCAGCAGGTGCCGCCCGTCGGGCGTCTCCACGGCGCTGCCGGAGAAAACGCCGAAGGTGTCATAGGGCTGATCGGGGGCAAGTGCCACGGGCAGGCGCTCCCAATGGATCAGGTCCTTGGACTTCACATGACCCCAGTGCATGGGGCCCCAGTATTTGGCGTAGGGATGGTACTGGTAAAAGAGGTGATATTCCCCCTTATACACGCTGAAGCCGTTGGGGTCGTTGATCCAGCCCACGCCGCCGGTCACATGGTAGCAGGGCAGGCGCTCATCGTCCGCCGCGGGCATGTTCGCCTCCGCATACCGGCGGGCTTGTTTCAGCAGTTCGCTCATTTTTTATCCTCCCACAATTTCATTATTCGTTATCATCTGTCCGCTGGAGCAAGAGCTGCATGGCCGGGTAGTCCCCCCGCAGCGGGGGCAGGGTCAGCCCGGCATAGAGCAGCGCCGAGCCGGCATACTCCCGTTCCGGCAGCTCCGACAGCTCCTCCAGACAGCCCGCCCGCTCCTGCCACTCGATCCGATACCGTCCCTCGCCCCGCAGGCCCCGGAGCCGCAGCCACAGGGGCCGGGGATTGGATTCCACCGCGCGCATGCACACGGTCAGCAGGCTCTCTCCCCCGTCGGTCGACACCAGCTGCCAGGCGGCAAAGGGGTCCTCCGGCCGGCTCAGGCGGTACAGCTCCCCGGTGCGGGGCAGACTCTCCAGCTCCCGCCACCGGGCGATCTGACGCCGGATCTCCTGCCGCTCCGTCTCCGTCAGTTTGCCCGGGTCCAGCTCATAGCCGAAGGCCCCGGTCATGGCCGCCATGGCCCGGGTCCCCAGGGGGGTGCTGCGCCCGGTCTGGTGGTTGGGAGAGGCGGACACATGGGCCGCCATGGCGGAGAGGGGGTAGCCGTAGCCGGTCCCCTCCTGGATCCCCAGGCGGGCCACCGGGTCGGTGTTGTCGCTGGTCCAGATCTGGGGGAAATAGGCCAGTATCCCGGCGTCGAAGCGTCCCCCGCCCCCGGCGCAGCCCTCAAACAGGACCCGGGGAAAATCCCGGCACAGCCGCTCCATCAAGGAGTAGAGCCCCCGATAATACCGGTGGACACACTCTCCCTGGCGATCCGGGGGCAGGGCGCGGCTGTACACGTCTGTCAGCTCCCGGTTCATGTCCCATTTGATGTAGGAGATATCCGCCGAGCGAAGGATGCCCGCCACGGTGTCGTAGATCCAGTTCTGCACCTCCTCCCGGCCCAGATCCAGCACCAGCTGGTTCCGGCCCAGGGTGGGCGGCCGCCCGGGCACCGTCAGGGCCCAGTCCGGGTGGGCGCGGTAGAGCGCGCTGTCGGGGCTGACCATCTCCGGCTCCAGCCAGAGACCGAAGCCCGGGCCCAGCTCCCGGACCTTTCGGGCCAGCCAGCCCAGGCCGTGGGGGAAGCGCTCCGGATTCGGCGTCCAGTCCCCCAGGGCCCGGTGGTCGTCCCGGCGATTGCCGAACCAGCCGTCGTCCAGCACCAGCACATCCGCGCCCAGGTCTCCGGCCTGCCGGGCCAGGGCGAGGACGCGCTCCTCGTCCACGTCAAAATAGCAGGCCTCCCAGCTGTTGAGCACCACAGGTCTCGGCCGCTCCGCCCAATAGCCCCGGCAGACGTTTTGCCGCAGGAAGCGATGGTACCGCCGGCTCAGTCCTCCCAGGCCCTCGGGGCTGAAGCACAGCAGCGCCTCCGGGGTCTCAAAGCTCTCTCCGGGCTCCAGCCGCCAGGAAAAAAGCTCCGGCTGGATGCCGGCCGTCAGGCGGACGGCGCCCATCTGGTCTTTTTCCAGCTGGGCGAGGAAGCTGCCGGAATAGAGGAGCATCATCCCATAGCAGTCCCCCTGCTCCTCCCCGGCCTCCCGGTCGCAGAGGATCACGAAGGGATTGGCCTGGTGGCCGGAGGCGCCCCGGAGCGAACCCACGCCTTGCAGTCCCTCCAGCAGCCGCCGGCGTTCCGGACGCCGTTCCATGGTGTGGCGGCCGGAAAAATGGATCCAGTCCCAATCCCCGAAGGGCAGATCCAGGCAGACAGAGGCCGCCTTTTCCAGCCGGATGCTCTGATCGCCCGTGTTTTTCAGCCGCAGGGCCCGGCAGATCAGGTCCCGCTCCTCAAAAACGGCATACAGCAGTTCCGCCTGCAGCCCGGAGGCGGCGTCGGCCAGGGTGACCGTCAGGGTCTCCGCCTCCCCCTCCCGGGCCCAGGCCGCGGGCAGCCCCGAGAGAGCGTATTTCCCCGCCGTGACGGTGTGGCCCGCATAGCGCAGATCCGCCCCCCGGATGCCCCGGTCCGTGGAAAGCTCCAAACAGGGCGTGCGGAAGTCGCCCCCCAGCGAGCCGGCGTACTCCTGGGGCAGGGTGTCCAGAGACCAGCCCCGCTGGTCCTGCCGCTCCCAGGGGTTGGGGGAAAAGCCGCAGTCGTGGTCCAGATAGAGGTAGGAGAGATCCCCCTCCGTCCGGCGGCCGTAGTAAAGATGCAGCAGATAGCCGGGAGGGACGATCTGCATCTGATAGGCCGCGGAGCGGGTCAGCAGGGTGATGGTCTGATCCTTTTCATTGTATCGGATACTCACGGTGTATTATCCTCCGTCTCGTCCTCGTCCGCACGGGACGGTTTTTCTTCCATTTTGTCAAAGACGCCGCTCAGCAGCAGCAGCGCCACGTAGCAGGGCAGGGAAAGGCCGAACAACAGCAGCAGCGGCGCGCCGATCCGCCAGAATTTCACCGCCAGCAGCCAAAAGCCCCCCGTGAAGGCCACTATGCCCAGCGTCCGGGGAAAATAGGCCACCATCAGGGCGGCGGCGTTTTTCATGGTTCGCCCCGGAGGGTTTTCATAGCGGCTCTGAAGCGCAAAGACATACATGGCCCAGGCGATCACCAGCACCCCCACCGCAATGACCGGTACCCGCAGCCCCGGGATCGTGAGACCGGCGGCCAGATAGTCCGCCCCCACCAGCACCAGCGCGGCCAGCACGACCAGCCACAGCAGCGTGGCCTTTTTGAAGTTGGCGGCAAAGGAACGGAAAAAGGAGCGGAGCAGATAGCCCTCCTCTCCCCGGACCTGATGGAGCAGCACGTCGTTCATGGCGGCGAACGCCGCTCCGGCGGTGAGGACGGGCACGCAGCACAGCATCGTCAGCAGATTCAGCACCAGAAGATCCGCCGCCACGGCAAGAGCGCGCATGACGGGGTTGTCCATATCAAAGATGCGGCTCATGGCAGCGTCTCCTTTTGCTGCGGAAAAATCCCCGCCCCCAAGGGAGGCGGGGAATATCCGCGAAATCAGTGTTTGCAGAGGATCAGCCCTTCACAGCGCCGGAGGTGACGCCCGCGACGATGAACTTCTGCAGGAAGATGTACAGGATCAGGATGGGCAGCATGGCCAGCAGCAGGGCGGCCATAATCAGGCCCAGGTCCGTGGAGTAGGTGCCGTAGAACGCCTGGGTGGCGATGGGAATGGTGTACAGCTCCTTCTTGGTCAGCACCAGGCTGGGGAGCAGGTAGTCATTCCAGTAGGCCATGGCGTTGATGATGGCCACGGTGGCCACGGTGGGCTTCAGCAGGGGGAAGACCACTTTCCAGTAGGTCTGCCAGCGGTTGCAGCCGTCGATGGTGGCGGCCTCCTCCAGGTCGATGGGGATGTTGGTCTTGATGGCCCCGTGGAACATGAACATGGCCATGGACACCGAGAAGCCCACATGCATCAAAATCAAGGTGATCCGGTGGTTCAGTACGCCCAGGGTGCCGCCGTAGACGCTCACCAGGGGAACCATCAGCACCTGGAAGGGGATGACCATGGAGGCGATCATCAGAGAGAACATCAGCGTGCAGAACTTCCACTTGGAGTTGCGCACGATGACGAAGCCCGCCATGGAGGACACGATGATGGTCAGGATGGTGGAGCAGGTGGTGACGATCAGGGAGTTGCCGAACACCGTCCAGAAGTTCATCTTCTTCATGGCATTGGGGAAGTTCGTCAGGATGAAGCCCTTGGTGGCGCCGATCAGGCTCAGGGGATCGCGGGTGATATCGGACTTATCCTTGAACACGTTGATGATGACCATCAGGAAGGGGAAGATGAAGCAGATAAAGAGGATCAGCAGAACGATCCACATGATCGTATGGGCGATCTTTTTGTTGCGCGCAGCGCGTTCGTTGTCTGTCATTACGCTTCCACCTCTCCTTTCTTACCGACCATGACCTGGGTCACGCCCACGATGGCGCAGACGATGAAGAGGATCAGAGCCTCCGCCTGGCCGAGACCGTAGTTCTTGTAGGTGAACGCCTGGTTGTACACGTGCATGGCCGCCATGACGCTGGAGCCGAAGGGCTCGCCTTTGGTCAGGGACAGGTTCACGTCGTACACCACGAAGCAGCGGGTGATGCTCAGGAAGATGCACTGCACAAAGCTGGAGCGCATCAGGGGGATGGTCACGTTCCACATAGCCTGGCTGGGGGTGCAGCCGTCGATCAGGGCGGCTTCCTTGACTTCCGCGGAGACGCTCATGAAGCCGGCCACATAGATCAGCATCATATAGCCCGCGTACTGCCAGACCGAGGCGAAGATCAGACAGAACATGGCGCCGTTGGTGGTGCTCAGCAGGCTGGTGCCGCCGAAGATAGCCACGAAGGCCCGGTTGAACACGAACTTCCACACATAGCCCAGAACGATGCCGCCGATCAGGTTAGGCACGAAGAAGCCGGCGCGGAAGAAGTTCTGGCCCTTGATGCCCAGCGTGACCAGATAGGCCAGGGCAAAGGCCACCACGTTGATCAATATGACGGCGAACACGGAGTAGATCACCGTGCGGCCCATGGCCGCCCAGTAATCGCTGTCCGCGAAGGCCGCGGCGAAGTTGGCAAAGCCTACAAAGGGCTTCTGGGCGCTGACGCCGTCCCAGCTGGTCAGGGTCAGGTAAAGACCATAAAGGAATGGAACAATGACCACCGCCAGAAACAGAACGGTACCCGGCCCGGCGAACATCAAATATTGCTTGATCTTGTAGCCAAGGGTATTTTGTTTCATACGCTCTCCTCCGTCAATGACCCCCCGCCCCGGCGGGACGGGGGGTCAGTTTTTTTCGTTGACCTCTATCGCTTATCCGGCTGACAGAGGTGCCGGGGTTCAGTGAGCGCCCACCTCGGCGGTGGCCCAGTAAGCGGTGATCTCATCGGCGAAGCCGGCGCGGTCGATCTGACCGGCCAGATACTTCTGGAAGGAAGCGCCGTTCTTGGCGTAGTGATCATCGGGGGCGTAGTTGTAGTTGGGGGTCAGAGCGCCCTTGTCGGCGAAGGCCTTGACAGAGGAGCCCAGAGGATCGGAGACAGGCAGGGTGATGTTGGAGAAAGCGGGGACCAGGGCGCAGGTGTTGACCAGGAATTCCTGACCCTCGGCGTCAAAGACCAGCCAGTTCAGGAAGTCCTTGGCGGCCTGCTGCTGCTCGGCGGAGACGGTGTTGTCGATGAAGAAGTACTTGGAGCCGCCGCCGACCAGTCTCTCATTGTAGCCGGCCAGGTCGCAGGGAACAGGCATCATGCCCAGATGCTCGGTGTAGTTGGTGCCGACCATGTTGGACCAGTCCCAGTTGCCGCCGAACTTGAAGCACAGATCGCCTTCGGCCAGCATCATCTCGGTGCGCTCCCGCTCCGCGGAGATGGGGGCGTCCTTGGCGTAGTTGTAGGCCTTCAGAACATCGAAGGTGTCCATCAGAGCGTTGAACACGGGATCGTCGATGAGCTTGACGGAGCCGTCCTTGATGCCGGCGATGAAGGCATCGGGATCCTCGTGCAGCTCATAGACTTCCTGCAGGAAGTGAGCGCCCAGGGACCAGTCTTCCTTCTGCAGGCCCACGGGCAGCGCCATGCCGCCGGCCACGATCTCATCGATCAGAGCCTGGAAATCAGCGGTGGTCTTAATGGTGCTGGGGTCGAAATCCTTGCCGGTGGCAGCCTTGATGGCGTCGCCGTTGTAGAGGATGCCGCGAGCTTCCACGCACACGGGGAAGCCCAGGACCTTGCCGCCCACGCTGATGGCCTGGGTGGTGTTGCCGACCCACTGTTCGCTGCTCAGGTCGATGGCATGCTCAGGGCCCAGGGAGTAGATGTCCTTGGCGTCGACCATGGACAGGACGTAGGGATCCTTGGAGGCGTACTTGGTGGACATGTGGGCGGCCACGGTGTCGGAGGAGTAGTAGACCTCCACGTTCACGCCCTTGGCCGCGCTGTAGGCCTTGGCCATTTCTTCCATCTGGCTCTGGATCTCCATCTTGGAGTTGAAGATGGTGAGGTTCACGCCGGAGCCGGCGTTGCCGGAGCCGGAGCTGCCGGAACCGGAGCTGCCGCAGGCGGCCAGGGCCAGAACCATGACCAAGGCCAGAACAATTGCGAGGATACGCTTTTTCATGAGTTTTCCTTCCCTTCACGATAAATATTGTCGCATAAATCTCTTTTTCTCTCCGGGAAACGTCGGGAAACAGCAAGAAAGAGGAGAGGGGAGACTTATACAGCTTACTTGGTCAAACTATCATAGAATGGTGGAAAAGTCAACATCATGGAGAATTTGAATAGCCGCATATGTCAAAATTTGTACCAATTCACAATTTTTGGCTCTGTTTTTTTCTCAATCGGACACTCGTTTTTCTTTCGGGCTCTTGCATGGTCCGGGGAGTTGATGTAAAATAGCAAACAGTAAAAAAGTATAATAGTTAAGGGGGCAATTTCCATGATAAAGGTCGATCTCTCCGGCGCAGAGAAATTTTTTGGGGCACAGGGGCCCGACTGGGCGGCCTGTGCCAGGGCTCATGAGACCCTGGCGGCGAAAAACGGCGCGGGCAACGATTTCCTGGGCTGGCTGGAGCTGCCGCAGCGCATCGAGGAGCAAGAGCTTACGCGCATCGTGGCCGCGGGGAAGAAGATCCGCGCGCTGGGCCGCGCCCTGGTGGTCATCGGCATCGGCGGCTCCTATCTGGGCGCCCGGGCCGCCTACGACCTGCTGGGCCGGAAGGGCGACGGTGTAGAGCTTTTCTTTGCGGGCAACGGCCTGTCCGCCACCTCTCTCCGGGACACCCTGGCCGCTCTGGGCGACCGGGACTTCTGTGTGAACGTGGTTTCCAAATCCGGCACCACTTTGGAGCCGGCGCTGGGCTTCCGCATCTTCCGGGAGCTGCTGGAAAAGAAGTACGGCGCCGAGGGCGCCCGGGAGCGCATCTTCGCCACCACCGACGCCCGTCGGGGCGCGCTCAAGTCCGCCGCGGACGCGGCCGGCTGGGAGTGCTTTGTGGTGCCTGACGACGTGGGCGGCCGCTTCAGCGTGCTGTCCGCGGTGGGCCTTCTGCCTCTGGCCGCGGCCGGTCTGGACGTGGAGGAGATGATCCGCACCGCCAAGGAGAGCTTTGCGGCCCTGGACGAGCGGAGCGAGGCGAACCCCGCCTGGCGCTATGCCGCCGCCCGGCAGGCCCTGTACCGCCAGGGCAAGCTCATCGAGATCCTGGCCTGCTATGAGCCCCGGTTCCGCATGGTGGCCGAGTGGTGGAAGCAGCTCTACGGCGAGAGCGAGGGCAAGGAAGGTCTGGGCATCTACCCGGCCAGCGTGGAGTACAACGCCGATCTCCACTCCATGGGCCAGTACATCCAGGAGGGACCCCGGGATCTGATGGAGACCGTGGTCACCTTCGCCCAGGAGAAGTCCTCCTACCCCATCCCCTTTGACGAGAAGAACGGCGACGGTCTGAACTATGTGGCGGGCCACGATCTCAACGAGGTGGCCGCCATCGCCCGGGCCGCCGTGAAGGAGGCCCACATCCAGGGCGGTGTGCCCAATCTGGTGGTGGAAGCCCCCTCCATGGACGAGCGCGGCTTTACGGAGCTGGTGTGCTTCTTTGAGATGGCCTGCGCCCTCTCCGGCTATATGGAGGGCGTGAACCCCTTCAACCAGCCCGGCGTGGAAGCCTATAAGAAGCTGATGTTCGCCGGGCTTGCCGCCTGGAAGTAAATAAAACGTAAATAATGCAAAAGCGCCTTGCAAGAAATCCGGGGAGATGGTAAAATACCTGCAAAGGGGTATTTGCCATCTCCCCTTTTTCCTGCCGGCCATACCGACACCGGCAATACTATTGATAAACGAGGTGGTTTCCTATGGTAAAACTGATTATGGGCCTGTCCGGCTCCGGCAAAACGAAAACTCTGATCGAGTTGGTGCAGCAGGCGGTATCGACTGAGCATGGTGATGTGGTCTGCATCGAAAAGAGCAAGCATCTCACCTATGATATTCCTTACCAGGCCCGTCTGATCCGTACCGACGATTACGCCATTAAGGGCAATATCATGCTGCTTGGCTTCCTCAGCGGCCTGCACGCCGGCAACTATGATATCTGCCATTTCTTTATTGACGATCTGAACAAGATCCTGGACGACCGCAGCAATGAGGCGCTGGAGAGCTTTCTCTTCATGTTGGATGAGTTCAGCCTGCGGGAGAACTGCGATTTCACCATCACCCTCAATGCCGACCCCGAAAAGGCCACCGAGACGCTGAAGAGATACTTCTGATGCGCTTGGATAAATGGTTGAAGGTCTCCCGTCTGATCAAGCGGCGGACCGTGGCCCAGGAGGCCTGTGACGGCGGCCATGTCTCTCTCAACGGCCGGGTGGCCAAGCCCTCCGCCGAGGTAAAGGCGGGGGACACGGTGGAGATCAGCTTTGGCAGCCGCACCCTGCGGGCGGAGGTGCTGTCCGTGGCGGAGACTGTCCGCAAGGACGATGCCGCGGCCATGTACCGGGAGATATAATAATATAAATGGTATAAAAACGAACGGGACCCCGATGTCGGGGTCCCGTTCGTCTTTTCCCTATTTTGCTTTTTTCTTCGGCGGGAAGAAGGTCAGAAGGACATAGGCGATGCAGGCCACATTGATGGCCATGTCCGCAATGTTGAACACGGCAAAGCGCATGAACTCCAGTTCGAACATGTCCACCACATAGCCGTGGAACAGCCGGTCGATGCCGTTGCCCAGCGCGCCGGCCAGGGCGATCACCGCCAGCCACCGTTCCCAGGAGGCGGTCAGCTTCCGTCCGGCCAGGGCCCAGACCACCAGCGCCGCAAAGGCCGCCAGCAGCACCAGGAAGACCCAGCGCCCCCCCTGGAGCATGCCAAAGGCCACCCCGCTGTTGTGGATGTGGGTCATGTGGACCAGTCCCGGGATCAGGGGCACCTGCTCCCAGGCCGCCGCGTTCAGCGGGATATGGGATGAGACCCAGGCCTTCAGCGCCTGGTCGGCCCCGATTACCAGCCCGGAGGCCAGGATATACAGACCCACCGGGTCTTTTTTCGTCGCCACCGCCATCGCCTCCTCCGGTCTGCTCAGCATCAGGGGCTGTCCCGTGGGACAGCCCCTGTTTTGGTCAAATGCCGGGATAATTACTTCTTGTCTACGGCTTCCTTGAGAGCCTTGCCCGCCTTGAAGTGGGGCACACGGGAAGCGGGAATGGCGACTTCTTCCTTGGTGCGCGGGTTGCGTCCCATGCGCTCCTCGCGCTCCTTCACCTCGAATACGCCAAATCCCACCAGGGAGACTTTCTCACCGTTCTCCAGAGAGGCAGTGATGGTTTCCAGCGCGGCATTGATGGACTTTTCGCTGTCTTTCTTGGAAAGGCCGGTCTTGGCGGCCACTTCCACGATGAGTTCTGCTTTGTTCATGGGAATCCTCCTAACATCTGTACACTCTTTTCACTCGGATGCATCGTCCCATAGCTCCGCGCTCCCCACAGTCGGAGACGCTCCCCCGGCGTTCCGGAGGGGATCGGGCCCCACTCCCGGAGGCGGCAAATGGCGCTGCATCACCTATGCCGGGAAATTTATCATATTCCGGGTATAAATGCAAGTGTTTTTTGGTTTTTGTTAGGAAAAACGGGAATTTCCCGGAAGATTTTTATTTTTTGTCACAACTGTCGGTTTTTCAGGCGCAGAATCCGCCCCAGCTTTTCCCCCTGGGGGATCAGCGCCATGTCCTCCATGGTCAGCGACCGGGTCAGTCCGATCATGACCGCGTACACCAGCACCGCCGCCGCAATGGCGATGAACATGGCCACAGCCATGGGGAGCCGGTCCAGGGGCGTGCCCGGGCGGGACAGGAGACGGGAAACGATGCCGTACACCGACCAGGCGGTGACGCCCATGGCCGCACAGGAGAGGGCCGGGGCGCCGATCACCCGGCTGAGCCGGGGTCTTTGCTTCAGCGTCTGGCAGAGGAAGAGATAGTCCGCCGCGCAGATCACCGCAAAGCAGCAGCTGCTGCCCACGGGCGCGCCCAGGATGTTGATGCTGCGGTTGCCCACCAGCACCCAGTTGACCCCGATCTTCACGATGCCGCCCAGGATAATGCTGACGATGGGGAGCTTTTCCTGGCCGCTGGCCTGCAGGAGGGCATTTCCCATCATGGTCATACACACAAAGTAGGCGGAAATGCCCAGCAGCCGCAGGACCCGGGGGCCGGCGGGGTTGCTGCCCCAGTAGATCACCCGGAACACCGGCTCCGCCAGTACAAACAGCCCCACGCCCATGGGCATGGCGATCAGAGAGGCGATGCGCAGAGAGGACTCGGCGATCTCGCTGGCCTCGGCGCGGTGCCGCTTGGTCAGGCAGGTGGTGATGGCGGGCACCACGCTCAGCGTCAGGGGCGTGATGAAATAGGAGGGCAGGTTATACAGGGTCTGGGCCTTTCCGTAGACGCCGTAGAGGGCGTGGGCCTCCTCCGGGAGAAAGCGGGCCGCCGACTGGAGCCGGTTAAGGCACAGGCCGCTGTCCAGCAGGTTGATCAGCGACAGCACCGAGGAACCGATGGCAATGGGGATGCCGATGCGCAGAAATTCCCCCATGATGCTCTCCCGGCTGTCCGGCACGTCCGCGGTGCCGTAGGGCTGCTCGGGGTAGTTTTTCCGCTTGTAGAGCGCCATATAGATCAGGGCGCCCAGGGCTCCGGCGGTAACGCCGAAGATGGCCCCGGCGCTGGCCGCGGCCAGACCGCGGCCCAGGCGGGCGATGATCACCGCCAGGCTCAGTCCCACCACCAGCTTGGCCCCCTCTTCGATCACCTGACCGAAGGCGGTGGGGATCATGTTGCCCCGGCCCTGGCAGTAGCCCCGGTAGGCGGAGCAGAGGCAGACGGTCAGCACCGCCGGCGAGAGGGCGGCAATGCTCATGGCGGCGTCCCTGTCGCCCATCCGGATGGCCAGAGGCTGATGGAACAGCAGCATGATCAGCGTGAAGGCCCCGCCGATCCCCGCCAAAGTCCCCAGGGCCACCCGGAAGGTCCGCTGCACCTGGGCGGGCCGGTCCTGGGCGTCGGCGGCGGAGATCATCCGGCTGAGCGCCACCGGGAAGCCCGCCGTGGCCAGGGTGAGGAAGAAGCTGTAAATATTGTAAGCCACGGTGAAGTGGGCAAAGCCCACGTCCCCCAGGACCCGCATGCTGCCCAGGGGGATCTTGTACAGGAAGGCGATGATCTTTACGATCACCGTGGTGGCGGCCATGATGGCCGCGCCGTGGAGATAGTTTTGCTTTTTGGCAGTGGACAAGGACGGTTCCTCCCCGATGATCACACAAAGGCGTTGCCTCGAGTAGAGTTTATGCGAGACTGTGGTATTTTACACCATGCCCCGGTCAAAAGCAATAGCGCCGGCGTCCGGCCCCGGCCGGGGTTTATTCCCCGGCTTCCTTTTTCAGCTCGTAGAGGGTCCGGAGCGCCTCCAGGGGGGTCATGCTGTCCAGATCCAGACGGCGCAGCCGATCCGCCGCGGCCTCCGCGCCCACGTCCCGCAGGCTGACCTGGTCCGCGTCGGCGCTCTTGCGCTGCTCTACCCGGGGCGCGGCGCCCTGGGCCGTCAGTTCCTTGAGGTGGGCGTTGGCGGCGCGGATCACCGCCTCCGGCACGCCGGAGAGCTTGGCCACCTCGATGCCGTAGCTGTCGTCCGCCGCTCCGGGGACGATCTTGCGCAGGAACACCAGCCGGCCGTTCTGCTTTTTGGCGGAGATATTGTAGTTGCGCACGCCGGGGATGGTGCCCTCCAGCACGCTCAGTTCGTGGTAATGGGTGGCGAACATGGTCTTGGCTCCCAGGCGCTTTGGGTCGGCGCAGTATTCCAGCACCGAGCGGGCGATGGCCATGCCGTCATAGGTGGAGGTGCCCCGGCCGATCTCGTCCAGGATCAGGAGGGAGTCGGCGGTGGCGTTTTTCAGGATGTTGGCCACTTCGCTCATCTCTACCATAAAAGTGGACTGTCCTCCGGCCAGGTCGTCACTGGCGCCGATGCGGGTGAACACCCGGTCCACGATCCCGATCTGGGCGCTCTTGGCCGGGACGAAGGAGCCGATCTGGGCCATGAGGACGATGATGGCCGTCTGGCGCATATAGGTGCTTTTGCCCGCCATGTTGGGCCCGGTGACGATGGCCACCCGGTCTCCGGCGTCGTTGAGGAAGGTGTCGTTGGGTACAAAGAGGGTGTCCGGCTGCATCTGCTCCACCACGGGGTGCCGGCCCTCCACGATGCGCAGGGTCCGGCTCAGTTCCACCTCCGGGCAGACATAGTTGTTGCGCACCGCCACCTCCGCCAGGGAGCAAAGGCTGTCCAGCTCCGCCACGGCGCCCGCCGCGGCCTGGATGGCGTCCACCCGGGACGCCACCTTGCGGAGCACGTCCATGAAATACTCGTACTCCAGCTGTTCGATCTTCTCCCGGGCGTTGACGATGTCGTCCTCCAGGGTTTTCAGCTCCTGGGTGAAGTAGCGCTCCCCGTTCACCAGGGTCTGCTTGCGGATGTACTCCTCCGGCAGCCGGACCGCCCCGGCGGAATTGGGAATATCAATGTAGTAGCCGAAGACCTTGTTGTAGCCCACCTTCAGCTTTTTGATGCCGGTACGCTCCCGCTCCCGGCCCTCCAGCTCGGCCAGACGCTGGGCGCCGTTGGCGCGGATATCCCGCAGCCGGTCCACCTGCTCGCTGTAGCCGGTGCGGAGGATGCCCCCCTCCCGGACGGAAAAGGGCGGCTCGTCGCAGATGGCGCGGCGCAGCAGGAAACAGATCTCCTGGACCGGGTCCGTGGCGGCCAGGGAGCGGAGCATGGCGCTCTCCCGCTGTCCCAGCCGGGAGAAAAGCTCCGGCAGTACCGCAAGGTAATTCCCCAGGGCCAGCATGTCCCGGCCGTTGGCGGTGCCGTACACCGCCCGGCTCAAAAGCCGCTGGATATCCCCCACGCCGCGCAGCAGTTCCCGCAGCTCGCCCCGGCCCACATTGTCCCGGAAGAACTCGTCCACGGCGGAGAGCCGCCGGCGGATGGCGATGGGCGAGAGCAGGGGCCGCTCCACCCAGCTGCGGAGCATCCGGGAGCCCATGGGAGTCCGGGTCTTGTCCAGCACCCAGAGAAGAGAGCCCTTTTTCTCCCCGCTGCGCAGGTTTTCCGTCAGTTCCAGATTCCGCCGGGCGGCGGCGTCCAGTTCCATAAAGCGGCCGTGGGTGAACACGTCCGGCCGCCGCAGCTGCTGCATATCCCCCCGCTGGGTCTCGGCCAGGTAGCCCAGCAGGCCCCCCAGGGCCAGGGCGGCGAACTCGTCCAGACCCAGGGTCTCCGGGGCGGTCTCATACTGGCTTTGGATGCGCCGGGCGCAGTCCGCGGCCTCAAAGCGCTCCTCCCCTTTTTCCACACGGCAGCCCAGCCGCTGGCGGATATACTCGCTGAGGGTCTTGTCCTTTCCCGCGTCGTCCGACACCACCAGCTCCCGGGGCCGGAAGCGGCTCAGCTCGTTGGCGATATGGCCCGCCGCGGCTGCGGGGAAAGAGGCGGCGCATACCTCGCCGGTGGACACGTCCGCAAAGGCGCAGGCCCCCGTGTCCCGGCGCAGCACCACCGCGCCCAGGTAATTGCTCTCGTTCTCGGGCAGCATGGAGCTCTCCAGCAGGGTGCCGGGGGTGATGATGCGGATGATGTCCCGCTTTACCAGGCCCTTGGTGAGCTTGGGGTCCTCCATCTGCTCGCAGACGGCCACCTTGTAGCCCTTCTGGATCAGGCGGGCGATGTACTGCTCCGCGCTGTGGTAAGGCACGCCGCACATGGGGGTCTGTTCCTCCGAGGGCTTGCCCCGGTCCCGGGTGGTCAGGGCCAGATCCAGCTCCCGGGCGCCCACCTTGGCGTCCTCATCGAACATCTCATAAAAATCCCCCAGCCGGTAAAACAGCAGGCAATCCGGATGTTCGGCCTTGATGGCGTTGTATTGCTGCTTCATGGGGGTGGTTTCGGCGGGCATGGCAGTTACTTCCTTTTCTTTCTCTCTTGAACTTTACTCCTGCAGCAGGGTCTTGATGTATGCCAGGGATCTCCCGGCGGAGTCCTCCGGAGGGGCGGGCCGAAGCTCAAAGGTCAGCGTCCCGTCAAAACCGGAGGCCCGGATGGCCCGGACGATGGCCGGCCAATCCAGCCGGGAGAGCACGGGGGAGATCCGGTCTTCCCCGGCGATGTCGATGGACCAGGCGTCCTTCCCGTAGCGCCGGATCATCTCCGGGATATCCAGGCCCTCCACGAAAAGGTGCATGGTGTCCAGATACATGTGGAAAACGCTGCTTCGGAAGGAGCGCACATAGCGCAGCGTCTCCTCCGGGTGGTTGCACAGGTCCGAGTCCAGGTGATTGAAGGATTCCAGGATCACCGGCACGTCCAGCCTCTCGCAGCAATCCAGCAGCTCCCCCATGCTCCGATCCAGCTGCCGCCGGTACTCCTCCGGGGAGGCGGCGTCGGTAAAGCGGCCCCGCACCGCGCCGATCACCAGGGCAGGCGCTCCCAGGGCGGCGGAATAGTCCGCGATGCGGCACAGCCGCTCCACGCAGGCGGCGCGAACGCCCTCATCTCCCGCGCCCATGCTCAGCCCGTCCGCCAGATAGACCTGGCCGGTGGCGATGGCGGACAGGGAGAGGGAATATTTCTCCATCAGCGCCCGGCATTCTTCCAGAGGGTAATCGCTCACGTCCCGCATGGTGAGCTGGACGCAGTCATAGCCCGCCTCCCGGGTCTTTCGGAAGCACTCCTCCGCGCTGCCCTGCAAAACGGCGGTGATGCAGGGAAAGGTCCCGTCGGCAATGATGGCACTGGTACGGATCACGGTCCTACCTCCCTATAGATGATCTCTCTGCATAAACTTGTTTTTGAGGCAGCTTTGCCGCCTCAAAAACACCCTGAGCCGAGCAAAGCGAGGCCTCGCGCCGACCAAACTCGGCGCGTCTCCCGTGCGCCGGGTGCGATAAGCGCGAGTTTCTCCATGGCGAAACTCGTTTCGCCATGGACTAAATGATTTCTCCGAACAGGGCAAAGGTGTTGCTGCCGGTGATTTTGACCTGAGCCCATCGGCCCAGCAGGGAGGCGTCTCCCCGCAGGTGGACCAGCCGTCCGCCCGCGCTGCGGGAGGACAGAGTGTACTCCCCCTTGTTGGTGGCGTCGATCAGCACCCGGAGGGTCTTCCCCTCCTGGGCCTTGTGGATGGCCGCGGCCTGGGCGTTGGCGCTCTTGAGCAAACGGTCAAAGCGGTTTTGGATCTCCTCCCGGGAGGCTCCGTTCTCCCAGGACGCCGCCGGAGTGCCGGGGCGGGGGGAGTAAATGAAAGTGAACATGGAGTCATAGCCCACGGTCTCGGTGAGCCGGAGGGTGTCCAGAAAGTCCTCCTCCGTCTCCCCGGGGAAGCCCACGATGATGTCCGTGGTCAGCACCAGACCGGGAATGAGCTTTCTCGCCAGCTCCGTTTTTTTAAGATAGCTCTCAGCGGTGTAGCCCCGGTTCATGGCCTTCAGGATCCGGTCGCTGCCGGACTGGAGGGGCAGATGCAGATGGGGGGCCACCTTCTCGCATTCCGCCATGGCCGTGAACAGCTCCTCCGTGGCGTCCTTGGGGTGACTGGTCATGAAGCGGATGCGAAAATCCCCGTCGATGGCGTTGATCTTCCGCAGCAGCCCGGCGAAGTTCAGCTCCCCCTCCAGCCCCCGGCCGTAGGAGTTCACGTTCTGGCCCAACAGGGTGATGTCCTTATACCCGGCCAGGACCAGGCTCTCAGCCTCGGCCGCGATCTCCTCGCTGCGCCGGGACCGCTCCCGGCCCCGGACGTAGGGCACGATGCAGTAGCTGCAGAAGTTGTTGCAGCCGTTCATGATGGAGAGCCAGGCCTTCACCTTGCCGTCCCGCTGCCGGGGCAGTCCCTCGGCCACCAGAGCCTCGTCTGTGGCCTCGAACACCCGGCCCCGGTTTCCCGGCAGGCCGTGGACCTCCAGGGTCTTTTCAAACAGCGCCGGGAAGCGCCACAGCTCGTTGGTGCCGAAGCACAGATCCACCACCCGGTAGGAGCGCTTCACCTTCTCCCGGATCTCCGGGCTCTGGGCCATGCAGCCGCACAGCACCACGATCTTCTCCGGATGCTCCCGCTTCTGGGCGCTCAGGGCGCCCACGTTGCCGAACACCCGCATCTGGGCGTGCTCCCGCACGGCGCAGGTGTTCACCACCACCACGTCGGCCCGCTCCTCCTCTTCGGTGAAGGAATAGCCCATGGCGGCCAGGTAGCCCCGGAGGATCTCGCTGTCCGATTCGTTCTGCTGGCAGCCGTAGGTGTCCACCAGGGCGTACCTCTCCCCCGGCCCCAGCACCGCGTTGATGCGCGCGCAGATCTCCCGCTGCTCCTCCGCCGCGGCGGCGCTCAGCTCCTGTCTCTCATATGCCATGGTATGACCTCGCTCGAAAATACTTGTATTTTATATATTTTACCATCGGAAAAGGTTTTTTTCAATAAGATTCCGTCCGGGCGGCATTCCGACGGGATCGGGGCATCTTATACCCGTTATACCCGCAGTCTTCCGGGGGATCGGTACCGGCTCCGGCCTTTTTCCTGCACAAGCCCGCATTTATTTCAAAGGATTGTTGACTTGCCGCGCTTTTCACAGTAATATTATGATGTTTTCTTACTTTATTCCGGTCCGAAAAAAGGAGGTACCAGAGATGAAGAAAGCGATTGCTCTTTTTCTTTCGCTTATGACCGTGCTGACGGTTTCCGGCTGCGGTAGCAGCGCGCCGGAAGCTGCCCAGCCCCAGGAGCCCGCAGCGGCCGTCCAGCCCCAGGAGCCCGCGGCAGCCGCCCAGACACAGGAGGCCGAGGAAAACGCCCCCGAGCAGGAGCCCACCCCGGCCCCCACCGCCACCCCGGCCCCCACTCCCACTCCCTACCCCGGGACAACGGAGGACGGGCTGTCCTATGAGGTGTACAGCGATCACGTGATCATCACAGGCTGTGATGAGAAGGCCACTTCCGTAACGGTCCCCGAGACCATCGAGGGAAAGCCGGTGACCGGCATCGGAGACGGCGCTTTCGAGCGGCACATCCCTCTGAACTCTGTCAGCCTCCCGGAGAGCATAACAAGCATCGGAGACAGCGCTTTTGCCTGGAGCACCCGTCTGGCGGATCTCAACATCCCGGACAGCGTGACGGACATCGGGGACTTTGCCTTTGCCGGCTGCCAGTTCCTGAGGGAGATCCATATCCCGGCGAGCCTGGAAACCATAGGAAGATACGTTTATTACTACAGCAGCCCAACCGTCCTCAGCATTCCCGAGGGCGTGAAGGTCATCGGGGACTATGCCTTTTCCGAATGCGACCATTTGACCAGCATCAGCCTTCCGGATACGGTAACGGAGATCGGAGAAGGAGCATTTAACGATTGCGACAACCTGGCGAGCTTCCATATCCCCGACAGCGTGGAGAGCATCGGCGACGCCGCCTTCGGGGAATGTCCCCGTCTGAAGGAGTTCAGCGTTGACGCCAGCCCGTATTTTTCCACGGTGGACGGCGTTCTCTTCAGTGCGGATGGTACCCAGATGATCTCTTTCCCCATCGGCAGGAAGAGCCCGACCTACTCCATTCCGGAGGGCGTAACAACGATCTGTGACTACGCATTTACGACGCATTTTATCCTTTGGTATGCTGTTACAAAAATCGACATTCCCGCCAGTGTGACAAACATCGGAGAATACGCCTTTGACCTCCCCTGTCTGGAGGAGTTCTCTGTAGCCGGCGACAACCCGTCCTATTCTTCTCTTGACGGTGTGCTCTTCAACAAGGACCAGACAGAACTGATCGCTTATCCGAACAGCAAAACGGGAGATTATTCGATCCCGGAGGGCGTGACCCGTATCGGTGACCGGGCTATGTTCACCTCTTTTGCTCTGTCGCGCCTGACCATACCGGCCAGTGTGACGAGCATCGGGGTCGATGCTTTCCCCACGGCAACGCAGTACGACTATGCGGCCTCCTTGAAGTTCAACAAGCCGATCTTAAGGGATATCACCGTGGACAGCGCCAATCCCCAGTATTCCTCGGTGGACGGCATGCTTTACAGCAAGGACCAGACGCAGCTGCTCGTTTTTCCCGCCGGAAGACCGGGGGATAATCAAACGATACCGGAGGGCACGACAAGCATCGCTTCTCATGCTTTTTACCGCTGCCGAGATCTCAAGCGCATCACCATCCCGGAGGGTGTGACCAGCATTGAGAACAACGCTTTTACCGGCTGCTGGCGTCTGATTTCCGCAAGGGTTCCGGTGAGCCTGCAGAACATCGGAGAGGATGCTTTTTCCCTCTGCTATGATCTTGTGACCTTCCAATACGCCGGAACACAGGAGCAGTGGGAGCGCGTCTCTGTCGGCGAGGATGCCCTTCCCTCCGATTTGACCGTCTACTACGAATCCTGAGGTTTTCTTTTCCCCGTCCCGCAAGGGACGGGGAAGCTTTTTTGTCCAGGGACCGGCCTGTGCCTCAAATCCATAGGCTTGCTGCCCAGGCGGCGGACCGGATCGCCGGCGGGGCGTCGGAGCGGGCGTATTTTTTTATTGACGTTTCCTCTGGATTCATGGTATAATTTGTCCATCATTTTTGGATTATTATCCAAATCGGGAGGGACAAAAAATGAAAAAAATCCTTGTCACCGTCATGGCTCTTGCCCTTGTGCTGTCTCTGTGCGCCTGCGGCGGGAGCAAGCAGGAGGCGGCCTACACCCCCGTAGATACCGACACGGTCGCCGTCGGCGCAGTGGTCATCGCCCGGGACGACGTGCCCACGGAGCAGATCTACGCCTTTGTTTCCAACATTTTCGAAAACATCGACGCCATCTCCCAGCAGCACGGCAAGGGTGCGGAGCTGAATCTTGACTTTGCCGCCTCCGTCACCAGCGTGCCCTATCACCCCGGCGCGGCCCAGTACTTCGCCGAAAAGGGCTACACCGTTCCCGTGAAGGAGGGCGCCGGCAGCGGCACGGCCGCCAACCTCACCTTCGGCACCGGCGGCGAGACCGGCACCTACTACGCCTTCGGCAGCGTTCTGGCCAACTTTGTCTCCGCCAACGCCGGCTTCAACGTGACCGCGGTCACCTCCAACGGCTCCAAGGCCAACATCGAGGATCTGACCTCCGGCGACGTGCAGCTCGGCTTTGCCCAGTCCGACGTCATGAGCTACGCTTTCAACGGCGAGCGCCTCTTTGAGGAGAAGCTGGAGGGCTTCTCCGTGGTCGCCGCCCTGTACATGGAGCAGGTGCAGATCGTCACCACCAATGGCAAGATCGCCTCTGTGGCGGACCTCAAGGGCAAGACCGTCTCCATCGGCGCCATCGGCTCCGGCGTGTACTTCAACGCGCTGGACGTGCTGGAGGCCTACGGCATGACCGAGTCCGACATCAAGCCCGTGTACCAGAGCTTCGGTGACAGCGCCGACAGCCTGAAGGACGGCAAGATCGACGCCGCCTTCATCGTGGCGGGCGCCCCCACCAATGCCATCACGGACCTGGCCGCCACCGGCAATGTGTACCTGGTCAGCCTGGACAAGGATCACATCGACTCGCTGCTGGCTTCCAGCCCCTTCTACAGCGCCTACACGATCCCCGCCGGGACCTATTGATGCGCTGAAATCCAGCAATTTTCCCGTTTTGCCCGCCCGCTTCGGGCGGGCAAAACACATAGCACCGTCTAAGAAGGAGGCAGAACATGTCACGCCAGAGCAAAAACATCCCGGAGGGAGCGGAGCTGTCGGCAGACGATATCATGCGCCAGTATGACAGGGAATCGGCGACCCGCATATGGGAAGGCACTCCCGCCAGGGTGATCCATTATGTGATGAGCGTGTTTTCCGTCTATTGCATCTACACCACGCTCTTCTCCACGGCGGATCTCCCCGTCCGGCTCTCTACCTTTCTCGCCCTGATCCTCATCATGGGCTATCTCACCTATCCCGCCGCCAAGCACCATGTGCGCCCCAACTTCATCCCCTGGTATGACATTCTCATCATGGCTCTGGGGGCATTCAGCTTTCTGTATTTCCGCTTCAACTACGGCACCTTTGCCATGACCGTCACCAGCGCCTCCAAAATGACGCCGTTTTACATCGTCATGGGCATTGTCGGGATCCTGGCCCTGGCGGAGCTGTGCCGGCGCTGTGTGGGCATCCCGATCCTCTGCGTGGCGGGGGCACTGCTGATCTACACCTTCTGCAGCCTGCTCTCCTCCCCGGACGCCAGCTTTTCCCGGGTGCTGGCGCGGGTCATCCACACCCTGTTTTACGGCACCAGCGGCGTGATGGCCACGCCCGTCCAGGTCTGCCTGAAATTCATCGCCGTGTTCATCATCTTCGGCGCCTTCCTGGAGCGCACCGGCATCTCCGCCTTTTTCATCGACCTGGCCAACTGCGCCGCCGGCGCTTCCTCCGGCGGACCGGCCAAGGTGGCGGTGATCTCCTCCGCTCTGTGCGGCATGGTCTCCGGCTCCTCGGTGGGCAACACCGTCACCACCGGCTCCGTCACCATCCCCATGATGAAAAAGACCGGCTACAAGCCGGAATTCGCCGCCGCCGTGGAGGCCGCGGCCTCTACCGGAGGACAGATCATGCCCCCCATCATGGGCGCGGCCGCCTTCCTGATGGCGGAGTACATGAATGAGCGCTACGGCCAGGTGGCCCTCTGGGCCATCCTCCCCGCCGTGCTCTACTTTGCCGGCATCTTCATGAGCGTCCACCTGGAGGCCAGAAAGCTGGGTCTGGAGGGCGTGCCCCGGAGCGAACTGCCGGTCTTCCGGCTGCTGATCCGCCGGATCTACCTGCTGCTCCCCCTGGTGCTGCTGATCTGGCTGGTGGCCGGGAACATCCGCTCTCTCCAGTGGAGCGCCTCCATCGCCATCCTTGTGTCCATCCTGGTCAGCCTGCCCGGCCTGTTCATCGAGGGCCGTGCCGACGCCGCCTCCTCCGGAAAGAAGCCGGGGCTGTGCATCGGCAAACGGGTTTGGGATCTGCTGTTCAACTCCCTGGAGGCCGGAGGCCGGAGCTGCATCACCGTGGCGGTGGCCTGCTCCATCGCCGGGATCATCGCCGGCTGCATCACCGTCACCGGTCTTGCCAGCAACCTGATCAACGGGGTCATCGCGGTTTCGTCCAGGATCTCCTCCCCCTTCCTGGCCACTCTCATCGCCCTGTTTTTGACCATGCTCTGCTGCATCGTGCTGGGCATGGGCGTTCCCACCACGGCCAACTACTGCATCATGGCCTCCACCTGCGCGCCGATCCTGATCACCCTGGGCATCCCCCGGGTGGCGGCCCACTTCTTCGTCTTTTACTTCGGCATCGTGGCGGATATCACCCCGCCGGTGGCCCTGGCCGCCTACGCAGGCAGCGCCATCGCCAAATCCAACCCCATGAAAACCGGCGTGAACGCCACAAAGCTGGCCATCGCCGCCTTCATCGTGCCCTACATCTTCGCGCTGGAGCCCAGTCTCCTGCTCATGGACCAGGGCTTTGCCACCGCCGCGCTGGGGATCGTGACCGCCCTCGTGGGCATGTTCGGCATGGCCATGGGCCTGGAGGGCTTCCTGCGGGGCCACATTCTCTGGCCGCTGCGCCTTCTCTGTCTGGCCGGCGGGCTGCTGCTGATCTACCCCGGGCTGCTGACGGACCTGATCGGCTTTGTCGCCGTCGGGATCACCGCCGCCGTGCAGCTTCTCAAGGGCCGGCCCGGCGCCGCGAAGGCCTGAGCGCCGCATTGATCCGCTGTCTTTTTCGGGAGGGGCTTGTCCCCTCCCACTTTTCTTCTTTATGCCTCTTTATGCTATAGCGCTGCAAGAATAACTGTGCTATAATATTTTATTAATTCACCTGCGGACCGAAGCCGGTCCGCCCGGAACTATCCGCATCGGAGGTGGCCTATGCCTCAAATCAATGTACTCTCGGCCCATGTGGCGGATCTGATCGCCGCCGGCGAGGTGGTGGAACGTCCCGCCAGCGCCGTGAAGGAGCTGTTGGAAAACGCGGTGGACGCCCAGGCCCGCACCGTGGTGGTGGAGCTGCGCGCCGGCGGGCGGGAGCTGATCCGCGTCACGGACGACGGGGTGGGCATGGCCCCGGAGGACGCGGGGGTCTGCTTCCTGCGCCACGCCACCAGCAAACTCCATGACGAGCGGGGTCTGGAGGCCATCGGCACGCTGGGCTTCCGGGGCGAGGCCCTGGCCGCCATCGCCAGCGTCAGCCATATCACCATGACCACCCGCCCCCGGGGGGCGCGGCAGGGCACGCGCATGGAGCTGACCGCCGGGGAGATCGACGTGATGGAGGAGTGCGGCTGCCCGGAGGGGACCACTCTCTGGGTGCGGGACCTTTTCTACAACACCCCCGCCCGTCAGAAATTCCTGGGCAGCGACCGGAGCGAGGCCGCGGCCTGCGTCCAGGCGGCGCTGCGCTGCGCCCTGGGCCACCCGGAGGTCTCCTTCCGCTGCCTGCGGGACGGGCAGGAGGAGTTTTTCACCCCGGGGGACGGGCAGCCCCTCTCCGCGATCTACGCCCTGCTGGGCCGGGACATCGCCGCCGGGATGCTGAGCGTGGACACTCAAAACCAGGACGTGCGCGTCCACGGCTTCGTCACCGCCCCCGGCTATTGCCGTGGCAACCGGTCGGGACAGTATTTCTTCTGCAACGCCCGGCCCATCCGCTCCAAGACCCTGCAGGCCGCCCTGGAGCAGGCCTATAAAAACACCGCCATGATCGGCAAATTCCCCGGCTGCGTGCTGTACATAGAGCTGCCCAACGGCCTGGTGGACGTGAACGTCCACCCCACCAAGGCGGAGGTGAAATTCGCCCGGGAAAAGCCGGTGTTCGACGGGGTGTACTACGGCACCCTGGCCGCCCTGGGGCAGGAGGGCCGCCCTCCGATCCCGGTCTCGGAGCCGAAGCCGGCAAACACCGGCGCCGCCGCCCCCAGAGCGGACTTTTTCCGCAGCATGAACGCCGCGGAGTTCAAAAAGAGCTTCGCCGCCCCGGAGCTGCCCCGTCAGCCCCTCTCCTCGCCCCGGCAGAGCGTCGGCGCTTTCCGGCCCCGGCCTGTCTCCCCGCCGGAGTCGGCCCCGATGGAGAGCCCGGCGGAGAGCCGGGAGGCCCCTGTGCTTGTGCGGGACGACGCCCCCTACACGGCGGAACGCAGCTATGAAGTCCACCGTCAGGAGCCGGAGGCCGAGCAGCTGGTACTCCACGAGAGCTTTGCCGAGAAGCCCTGGCGGCTCATCGGGGAGGCCCTGGGGGTCTATATTCTGGTGGAGCGGGGGGACGAGCTTCTTCTGATCGACAAGCACGCCGCCCATGAGCGGCTGCTCTTTGACCGGATGCGTCTGGACGACAAGCCCCTGATGAGCCAGGAGCTGATGGACAGCCGCGTGGTGACCCTGGGCGGAGAGGGAGCGGAGCTGGCGGAGGAAAACGCGGCGCTGCTCTCCCGGCTGGGCTTTGCCCTGGAGCGCTTCGGCGAGGATTCCGTCGCCATCCGGGCCGTCCCGGCGGATCTGGACGCGGATGCCGCCGCCCCGCTGCTGGAGGAGCTGATCGAAAAACTCCGGACCGGCCGCAGTCTCTCCGCCGCGGACGTCTGGGAGCGGCTGGCCGCCACGGTGGCCTGCAAGGCGGCGGTGAAGGCCAACACCTTCGTGGGCGAGGAGGGGATGCGCTCCCTGGCGGAAAAGGTCCTCCGGGGGGAGGTCACCCACTGCCCCCACGGCCGCCCGGTGATGTGCGCCTTTTCCCGGACAGAGCTGGACAAGCGCTTCGGGAGGATCCAATGACGGACACGCCCTCTCCCCTGATCGTGATCACCGGCCCCACGGCCACCGGCAAGACCGCCCTGGGCATCGCCCTGTGCCGGGCGCTGGACGGGGAGGTGATCTCCGCCGACTCCATGCAGATCTACAAAGGCATGGACATCGGCACTGCCAAACCCACGGCGGAGGAGCTGGCCGCGGCGCCCCACCACATGATCGACGTAGCCGATCCCCGGGAGGACTGGTCCGTGGCCCGCTGGGCCGGGGAGGCCGCCCGATGGGTGGAGGATATCCGCGCCCGGGGCAAGCAGCCCATCGTGGTGGGCGGCACCGGACTGTATATCGAGGCCCTGCTCACCGGCCGGGATTACAGCGCCGCGCCGGGCGAGGACGGCCTGCGCCAGCGGCTGTCGGCGGAGTACGACGCCCTGGGCGGCGATGCCTTCCGGGCAAAGCTCTCTGCCGTGGACCCGGAGCGGGCGCAAAAGCTCTCTCCGGCGGACAAAAAGCGGCTGGTGCGGGCCATGGAGGTCTATCTTCTCACCGGCGAGACCATCACCGTCCACGACGCGCGCAGCCGCGTCCTGCCGCCCCGCTATGCCTCTGTCCGCTTCGCCCTGAGCTTCCGGGACCGGGCGGCGCTCTACGAGCGCATCCGCCGCCGGGTGGACGCCATGGCGGCGGCGGGACTCTTTGAGGAAGTGGAGGGGCTGCTGCGCGGCCGCCTGTCCCCGGACTCCACCGCCATGCAGGCCATCGGCTACAAGGAGGCCGCCGCCGCGCTCCGGGGGGACTGCTCCCGGGAGGAGGCCGTTGAGGCCATCAAACAGGCCTCCACCCGCTATGCCAAGCGCCAGCTCACCTGGCTGCGGCGGGACCAGGGGCTGCACTGGCTCTACCGGGAGGACGCGCCGGGAGAAGCGGCGCTGACGGACGCCATCTTTCAATTCCTTCGACCGTAACTGACCTCATTTGCAAAAAGCTCTCCGTACAATAAGATGACCCGCAAAGCGAAAGGCCGCGGGAATACTTATGAAACGGCCGCCATCAGGATCGGCGGCGAAGAGGAGCTTTTATCATGCAAAAAACACAGAATCTGCAGGACCTTTTCCTGAACCAGGCCCGCCGGGACAGACAGATCGTCACCGTCTTTCTCATGAACGGATTCCAGATGCGGGGCGTCGTCCGGGGCTTTGACAGCTTTACCGTGGTGCTGGAAACCGACGGAAAGCAGCAGCTGATCTATAAGCACGCCATCTCCACTCTGGTCCCCACCCGGCCCGTGGATATGAGCGGGGGCGGCCCTCTTACATAAGCCGTGGGCCGGAGATCCCTCTTCCTGCTGCTGACGGCGGCGGCCCTGCTTCTGGCCGCCGCCGCCTGGGCGGCCGCGGCCCTGGGGCGGTATCTCTCGGGGGCCGGAGAGCAGGTCGTGGTGCGGCGGGGTGCACTGGAGGACCGTCTGGTCCTCAACGGCGTGGTGCTGCGCACGGAGATCGTCCTCACCACGGACCGGGCCGGGATCCGCATCCTGGAGCGGGACCGGCAGAGAGTGAGCGCCGGGGTCCCTCTCGCCATCGAATATGATACCGGGGAGGAGCAGTTTCGCTCCGCTCTGCTGCTTCGTCTTCGGACCCAGGCGCAGTCCCTCCCCCGGTCGGAGGAGGCCGTGCGCGCCGATTACGCCGCCGCGCTGGCCCGCCGGGAGCTTGCAGCGCTGCCGCAGGCTGCCCGGGAACTGGGGCAGGCCCTGGGGCTGGCGGAGGGCCCGGAGATCCCTCCGCCGGAGGAAGAGCTGGAGGCGCTGCGCCGGGGAGAGGAGGGTCTTCTTCTCTCCCCGGCGGCGGGATATTTTGTCCTCTCCCTGGACGGCTGGGAGGACGCGGATCCCCGGACGCTGACCCCCGCCGCCCTCCGGGAGCGCCTGGAAAGCGCCCGGACCGCCGGGGCGGGGATCGGCAAGCTGGCGGCCGGGAACGAGTGGAGCTTCTGCGCCCTGGTGCAGGGAGAGAGCGCTGCCCGCTTCTCCCCCGGCGACCGGCTGACGCTGCGGCTGGGAGACGGCACGGACTGCGCCGCCCGGGTCGTCAGTGTGGTGACCCAGGGGCAGGACACCCTGGTGACCTTCCGCTGCCGGGAGCATATGGAGCGGGTCCTCTCCCTGCGGCAGACGGAGCTGACCGCCGTTTTTTCCCGCTGCGAGGGGCTGCTGCTCCCCCTCGGCGCCATTCGGGAACAGGAGGGAGTTTTCACTGTCCGCCGGGCCGGTCTGCCCCTGGGCGACGACACGGCGGTGACCGTGCTGTTTACCCGGGATGGGATGGCGGTGGTGAGCGCCGACGGCCTGCGGGAGGGCATGGCCGTCCTCATGAAGCCCTAACCCGAAGGGCATTTAATCCTGTTTTTAAGGCAGCTCTGCCGCCTCAAAAGCACATGGAACCGAGCCTTGCGGGGCCTCGCGCCGACCAGACCCGGCGCGATAAGCGCGAGTCCTCCATGGCAAAACAGCGTTTTGCCATGGACTGAAAAGGAGATAGAGAGATGTCCATCACGCAAAACGTACTGCTTGCCAAAGAACGCATCGCCGCCGCGGCCATGGCCGCCGGACGGGACCCGGGGGAGATCCGGCTCCTGGCCGCCACAAAGATGAACGGCCCCGACGCCATCCGGGAGGCCATCGCCGCCGGAGTGGATATCTGCGGGGAAAACCGGGTGCAGGAATACATTTCCAAGGCCGAGGTGAACGCCTACGGCTCCTGTCCCGTCCATTTCATAGGTCACCTGCAGAAAAACAAGGTGAAGTATCTGGTGGGAAAGGTGGGGCTGATCCACTCGGTGGATTCCGTGGCCCTGATGGAGGCCGTTTCCCGGCGGGCGGAGGCCCTGGGCCAGGTGCAGGACATCCTGCTGGAGGTGAACATCGGCGGTGAGGCGCAGAAGAGCGGCGTGGCCGTGGAGGATCTGCCCGCCCTGCTCTCCGCCGCCGGCAACTACGGCGGTCTGCGGGTAAAGGGTTTGATGGCCATCCCCCCCGCAGAGACCGTTCCGGGAGAAAATGTGCGGTATTTCCGTCGAATGCATGAGCTTTTTGTTGACAACCGGCGGAAAAAATATGATAATGTATTAATGACCGAACTCTCCATGGGCATGAGTGAGGACTACCAGGAGGCCGTGCGGTGGGGCGCCACCATCGTCCGCCTGGGTACTGCCCTGTTCGGTCCCCGGAATACTATGCAGGAGGCGAGCAGCCGTGGGAATATTGGACGAGCTGAAAAAGCTGACGAAACCCTATAACGACGAAGACTATCTGGAAGAGGACTTGCAGGACCCGGTGCGCGTCGCCGGACAGGACAACCGGAGCTATGCCTCCTATGCCGAGCCTCCCCGTACCCAGGAGCCGGCCCAGTCCGCCCGGCGGCCCTATGTTTTCTCCCAGCCCCAGCAGGCTCAGCCCCAGCAGGGCTATTATGACCAGGCCGGCTATCAGCCCCAGCAGGGCTACCAGGCCCAACAGGCCTATCAGCCCCAGCAGGGATATCAGCAGCCTCGCCAGCAGTACGCCCGCCAGCAGGCCTATGCCGCCCGGGGCTACCAGACCCAGGCCCAGCCCCAGCAGCAGGCCTACCGTCCCCCCCAGCAGAACTACGCTCCCCAGACCAAGCTGCTGCTGGTCCACCCGGACCGCTTTGAGGTCGCCGCGGACATCGCCGACCGGATCTCCGAGCGCAACGCCATCGTGCTGAATCTGGAGGAGACGGAGAAAAACACCTCCCGGCGCATCCTGGATTTTCTCTCCGGCGTCACCTACGCCCTGGGAGGAAAAATCAAGAAGGTCGCGGGAAATACCTACGTGATCACCCCCGCGGGCATGGACTTCATGGGAGACAATCTGGAAGAGATGGAATCCCGGGAGAGCTACTTCTGATCCGTGTCCCCTGTCGCCGCGGCGTTTATAAAAAAGAAATAAACATATAATTCTTACAGAGAGAAGGTAAATCCATATGATCACTGCTCAGGACATTCGGGAAAAGACCTTTGAAAAATCCACCTTCGGCGGCTACGCCATGAACGAGGTCGATGATTTTCTGGACGAGCTGGCCAACGACCTGTCCGTCTCCCAGAAGGAACTTGCCACCATGCGCGCCAAAATGAAGGTCCTTGTGGACAAGATCGAAGAATACAGAGGCTCTGAGGAGGACATGCACAAGGCGCTGGTATCCGCCCAGAAGACCGCCCGTCTCATCATTGAGGACGCCAAGACCCAGGCCGACGATCTTGTTTCCCAGGCCCAGGAGAAGGCCGATGCCATCGTGGCCGAGGCCCAGGAGCAGGCGGATGCCGTGACCGGCAACCTGACCCAGCTGCGGCAGGCCGAGGAGCTGCGCCTCCAGAAGGCCCAGAGCTCCGCCGCCGAGGGCATCCAGACCACCACCAAGGCTCTGAGCGACGCTCTGGCCTACATCCGGGCCATCGCCGACGCCGATCTGGTGGGCGCCATCGTGACCCCCGCCCCCAACGAGAGGAAGGCCATCGCCGCCCCCGCGGCCGAGCCCGAGGCTGTGGAGGAAGCGGCCGAGGCCGAAGAGGTCGAGGCGGAGCCCGCGGCTGAGCCCGAAGCGGAACCCGAAGCCGAAGCGGAGCCCGAGGCCGATGTTCCGGACTACTTCAAGGCCTTTGAGGACGCCGTTTCCGAACCCGCCGAGGAGGCGGACGACGCCATTCCCAGCGCCGACGACGGCGACGAGGAGTTTGTCCTGTAAGGAATCCTGACAAAAAGCGGGGCCGCCACGCCCCGCTTTCTTGCCTTGGAAGGGACCCGGAGGGAGATGCCCTCTCCTTCCCCGGGCGGCTGTGCGCCGTCCTTTCATTGACGAATAGATTGTAATAGGAGAACCGCCTTTTATGGATTACAACGCCACCGTAAACCTGCCGAAAACCGACTTTCCCATGCGCGCCGGTCTGCCCAAGCGGGAGCCGGACATGCTCCGTCAATGGGAAGAACTGGATCTCTACCGGGAGATGCTCCGCCGGACGGAGGGCCGCCCCCTCTTTGTCCTCCACGACGGCCCCCCCTTCTCCAACGGCGCCCTGCACATGGGCCACGCCCTGAACAAGTGCCTGAAGGACTTTATCAACCGCTATAAATCCATGTCCGGCTATCAAGTGCCCTACACCCCCGGCTGGGACAACCACGGCATGCCCATCGAGAGCGCCATCATCAAGGAGCAGCGCCTGAACCGGAAGGCCATGAGCGTCAGCGAATTCCGCTCCGCCTGCCACAAGTACGCCCAGCACTATGTGGACGTACAGCGCCAGGGCTTTCAGCGCATGGGCGTCCTGGGCGACTGGGACAAGCCCTACCTCACCATGGACCCGGCCTTTGAGGCCCAGGAGGTGAAGGTCTTCGGCGCCATGTACCAGAAGGGCTACATCTACAAGGGCCTGAAGCCCGTGTACTGGTGCCCCCACGATGAGACCGCCCTGGCGGAGGCCGAGATCGAGTATCAGGACGACCCCGTCACCACCGTTTATGTGAAATTCCCCCTCCATAACGATCTGGGCCTGCTGCCCCACGTGGACCACAGCCGGGTCTCCTTCGTGATCTGGACCACCACCATCTGGACCCTGCCCGGCAACCTGGCCATCAGCCTGCACCCCCGGGAGAGCTACGCCCTGGTGCAGGTCCCCGCAGGGGATATCTTCATCATGGCCGAGGCCCTGACCGAAAAGGTCATGAAGATCGGCGGCTTTGATTCCTGGGAGATCCTGGAGACCCATCCGGGCAGCTTCTTTGAGAACATGCTGGCCGCCCATCCCTTCCTGCCCAAGACCTCCCGGATCCTGAACGCCGAGTACGTCACCATGGACTCGGGCACCGGCTGCGTCCACACCGCCCCCGGCTTCGGCGCGGACGACTACGCCACCTGCCGCCGCTACGGCATGGAGATGGTGGTCCCCGTGGACGACCAGGGCCGCCACACCGATTACGCCGGCAAGTACGCCGGGCTGAAGGTGGAAGAGTCCAACCCCGTCATCCTCCAGGACATGAAGGACAGCGGCGCCCTCTTTGCCAGCGAGGACATCGTCCACAGCTACCCCCACTGCTGGCGCTGCAAAAACCCCATCATCTTCCGGGCCACCCCCCAGTGGTTCTGCTCCGTGGACGCCTTCAAGGACCAGGCCTGCGACGCCGCCGACCAGGTGAAGTGGATGCCCGGCTGGGGCCACGAGCGGATGCTCTCCATGATCCGGGAGCGGGCCGACTGGTGCATCAGCCGCCAGCGCCGCTGGGGTCTCCCCATCCCGGTGTTCTACTGCCCGGACTGCGGCAAGCCCGTCTGCACGCCGGAGACCATTGAAAAGACCTCCGCCCTCTTTGCCGAGCACGGCTCCAACATCTGGTTTGACGCCGATGCCTCCGAGCTGCTGCCCCGGGGCTTCACCTGCCCCCACTGCGGCGGTGCCGGCCCCTTTGTCAAGGAGACCGACACTCTGGACGGCTGGTTTGACTCCGGCAGCACCCATGCCGCCTCCATGGAGCTGGATGCTCCCGGCTGCTGGCCGGCGGACCTGTATCTGGAAGGCGGCGACCAGTATCGCGGCTGGTTCCAGTCCTCCCTGCTGACCGGCGTGGCCACCCGGGGCGCCGCCCCTTACCGGGCCGTGCTGACCCACGGCTGGACCGTGGACGGCGAGGGCAAGGTCATGCACAAATCCCTGGGCAACGGTATCGCCCCGGGAGACATCATCCCCAAGTACGGCGCGGATCTGATCCGTCTGTGGGCCGCCAGTGCGGACTACACCCAGGACATGCGCTGCTCGGACAACATCTTCAAGCAGCTCTCCGACAAGTACCTGAAGATCCGCAACACCGCCCGCTATATCCTGGGCAATCTGAACGGCTTTGACCCCGACGCTCCCGTGGCCTTTGAGGACATGCTGCCCCTGGACCGCTGGGCCGTGGTCCAGACCCGGAAGCTGATCGAGCGGGTGCTGCAGGCCTACGAGAATTACGAATTCCATGTGGCCACCTATGCCATCCACAATTTCTGCGTGGTAGAGATGAGCTCCTTCTATCTGGACGTGATCAAGGACCGGCTCTACTGCGACGGGGCGGACTCCCTCTCCCGCCGGAGCGCCCAGACCGCCATCTGGATCGTGCTGGACGCCATCACCCGGCTGCTGGCTCCGGTGCTCAGCTTCACGGCGGACGAGATCTGGCTGGCCATGCCCCACGCCGCGGCCGAGGACCCCCGGAACGTCTGTCTGAACGATATGCCCAAGGCTGACCCCGCCTGGGTGCTGACGGCCGAGGAAGAGGCCCGCTGGGAGCTGCTGCTCCGGGTCCGGGCCGACGTGAACAAGGCCCTGGAACTGGCCCGGGCGGAAAAGCTCATCGGCAAGCCCCTGGACGCCCGTCTGACGGTGTATGTCCCCGAGGGCAAGTCCCTGGGTGTGGACGGAGAAGAGCTGGCAAAGCTCTGCATCGTCAGCGAGGCCCGGCTGGAATCCGGCGCAGGCGAGGGCGTACAGGGCGAGACCGTGACCGTCCATGTGGAGCCCAGCGCCCTGCCCAAGTGCCAGCGCTGCTGGACCCGGGATCCCAGCGTAGGCACGGACGAGGAACACCCGACTCTCTGCCGCCGCTGCGCCGCCGTCGTCAAAGCCATGAAGCTCTGAAAAACCTTCTCATGGAAGGGAAAGTCTTTTCAAAGGAAATATAGAAAAAGGAGCGTGTCACCCATGCTTTATGCCATCATCGGTGTGCTGTTTCTGCTGGCGGACCAGTTCATGAAATTCTGGACCGTATCTCACATTGAGCTGAATACCGGAATCAAACCGCTGCTCCCCGGCCTGCTGCACCTGACCTATATCAAAAACTTCGGCATTGCCTTCGGGCTTCTGAGCGGTGTGAGCTGGGTGCGCTGGGTGCTGCTGGTACTGCTGGCGGCCTTCACCCTGTTCATCGTGCTGGGTCTGCGCAGAGGCGGCTACCTCCGCACCGGCTTTGCCCGCTGGACCGGCGTCCTGCTGCTGGCGGGTCTCCTCGGCAATGGCATCGACCGGGCCATCTACGGCTATGTGGTGGACATGCTGGAGCTGGAGTTCATCCACTTTGCTATTTTCAACCTGGCGGATATCCTGGTGGTGGTTTTCGGCATCCTGTTCTGCATCGCCCTGATCTCCGGCGGCATCGGTGCCCCGGAGGAAGACTGGGACGAGGATGAGGAGGAAGAGGAAGCTCCCCGCCGCCGGCGTCGTCCCCGGGACGAGGAAGAGGACGAAGACGAGGAGGAAGCTCCCCGCCGCAGGCGGGTCGCCGCTGTCCGGGAGGAAGCCGAACCGGAGCGTCCCCGTCGGCCCCGCCCCGCAGAGGGTGAGGAGGTCCGTGTCCGCCGCCCCCGCCCCGCGGAGGGTGAGGAGGTCCGTGTCCGCCGCCCCCGCCCCGCGGAGGGTGAGGAGGCCCGTGTCCGCCGGCCCCGGCCCGCAGAGGGCGAGGAGGTCCGCGTCCATCGGCCCCGCCCCGCGGAGGGTGAAGAGGTCCGTGTGCGCCGGCCCCGTCCCGCGGCTGCTGCCGTGACCGCGGCGGAAGCCGCCGAGGCTCCGGCGGAAGCGGTGCGTGCCGCCCGGGCGGTCAGCCGTCCCGAGGATGCCGCCGTACACAGTGTGGTCCGGCCGGCAGCTCCGGCCCAGAGCGAGACCTCCCAGGCAGAGGTCAAGCCGGTCGCCCGGCCCGCGACTCCCCAGCCGGAGGTCAAACCGGTCGCCCGGCCCGCGGCTCCCCAGCCGGAGGTCAAACCGGTCGCCCGGCCCGCGACTCCCCAGCCGGAGGTCAAGCCCGCTGCCCGGCCCGCGGCTCCTCAGCCGGTGGTCAAGCCTGCCGCTCCCAAGACGGAGACCAAGCCCGCCGCGCCCAAGGCGGAGGTCAAGAAGCCCGCGGCTGCGGATGAGTTTGACCTGGACTCCATTCTGGCCGAGTTCAAATGAGCGTAAAAGAGATCATTTCCCAGGAGAGCGGCGAGCGAATCGACGCTCTCCTGGCGCATTCCGGCTTCACCCGCTCCGCCGCCGCCCGTCTGATCGCCCAGGGCGCGGTACGGCGGGATGGAAAGGCCGTGAAAAAGAGCGAGCTGTGCCGCGCCGGGGATGTGTTCACCGTGGAAGTGGCGGACGAAGCCGCCCCCTCCCAGGCCCTGCCCCAGGACATCCCTCTGGACATCGTGTATGAGGACGCGGACGTGATCGTGGTGAACAAGCCCCGGGGTCTGGTGGTGCATCCGGCCCCCGGGCACCCGGACGGGACGCTGGTCAACGCGCTGCTCTACCACTGCGGGGACTCCCTTTCCGGGGTAGGCGGGGTGTTCCGCCCGGGCATCGTCCACCGCCTGGACCGGGACACCAGCGGGCTGCTGATCGCCGCCAAGAACGACGCGGCCCACCTGTCCCTCTCGGCCCAGCTCTCCGACCGGAGTCTCAGCCGGGTGTACGAGGCGGTGGTCCGGGGGAATTTCCGGGAGGACGCCGGGGTGATCGACGCCCCCATCGGCCGCCATCCCGTGGATCGGAAAAAAATGGCCGTCACAGAAAAAAACTCCCGCCGGGCCGTCACCCGCTGGGAGGTCATCGCGCGCTACAGCGGCTGGACCCATCTGCGCTGCATCCTGGAGACCGGCCGCACCCACCAGATCCGGGTCCACATGGCCCACATCGGCCACCCGCTGCTGGGGGACATGGTCTATGGCGCCGGAAAGCCGGAAAAGGGGCTGGAGGGACAGTGCCTCCACGCCCGGTCTCTGAAATTCGTCCATCCCCGGAGCGGAGAGAGCGTGTTCCTCACCAGCGAGCTGCCGGAATACTTCACCCAGGTTTTGTCCCGGCTGGGCCCGCCGGTCTGAGCACGGTCCGCTGCGGAACGGGAGCCGCCCGGATCGGTGAAGCCGTAAAATATAAAACCCCGCCTGACCGATTCCCGGTCGGGCGGGGTTTTCCGTTCTGTAGGTGCCAAGGCCTGCCGGTGACGTCCTCCGGCGATACAGCAGCTCATTTCTCCGCCACGGGAGCGGCGGGATCCAGCGCCACGGAGGCGCCTCCGAAAGCCCAGGTCATCTGGGGCACGAAGCGAAGGGTAGAGTCCACCCCGCTGTCGATGAAATACTTCACATCGTCGCCGTAATAGGCGGTGGAGATCACCACCCGGTCAAAGACCTTCAGGAAATTCTCCAGCGACTGGCCGTTGTCGCCGCCGAACAGGGCGTCTCGGCTCATGCGGACGTCCAGATGGGCGCCGCTGGCCGTCAGACTGGCGTCCAGAGCCTGCCGCACCGCCATGGAAAAGTTCATCACGCAGGCGGTCCGGCTAAGGTCGGCGGCCACGTCCCGGGTGTAGCTCACCGTGGCGTTGGGATGCTCCACATGGGACAGAATGATCTCGTCAAAGCCCATGCGCAGCAGATCCTGGCACAACTCCACGATGTAGGTCCGCACCGTCCGATTCCAGGGGTCCACCCATTTGCCGCTGCCGTCCTCATACACGGCGCCGGTGGCGTCCCGCAGAGCCGTCTGCGGATTTTTCTCCGCCAGCAGGGTATCCACGCCGCAGGAGACGTCCGCCGCCAGGAACCAGCCGTCGGCCTTCAGCTCGGCGATATAGGCCGAGGGGTCCCACTGGCTGTTGGCTGCGTTGGAGGAGGCCATGGCCACCTCTGACACCCAGTTGAGCGTGCCCTTCTCGTCCTTCATCTGGAGGATCAGGCCCTGGAGATTGTTGCGCTGGGCATCCTTTACGGCGTTATCCAGGCCCGTCTCGGTCATTTTGCTGCCGGCCACATAATAACAGCGAAGATAGTTTATGCCCCGGATATTGGCCATGTCCACATCCCGATAATCCGGCTCCGTGACCTGTACGGAGGAGAGGACGGCGCCGGCGTAGGGCTGCGGGGGCGCCACGCTCTCCACGGTGTAGGGCTGGCCGTTTTCCTCCAGCATGGGCACCACCATTTCCACGCTGTCCCGGTGGTATACCAGATACTCCGGCAGCATGGAGAAAGCCGTCAGCAGCGCCAGCAGCACCAGGAAGAAGACGGTGAGCAGCACTGCCGACAGGTGAGAATGGCCTCCCCTGTGGCCCCGATAAACTCTGTGGCCGCGGACGATCATTCCTTCTCCAGCTCCATCATCATCTTCACCCGGTCGGCATGACGGCCGCCCAGGAACTCCGCATCCAAAAAGGCGTCCACGATCTCCATGGCAAGACCGGCGCCCACCACCCGCTCGCCCAGGGCGAGCATGTTGGCGTCGTTGTGCGCCCGACACATCTTGGCGGAGAACACGTCCGAGCAATGTGCGCAGCGCACCCCGTGGATCTTGTTGGCAGCGATGGACATGCCGATGCCCGTGCCGCACACCAGGATACCCTTTTCATATTCTCCCTTGGCCACGGCCCGGGCCGCCGCGGCGGCATAGTCGGGATAGTGGCAGCTCTCGCTGGTGTAGGTGCCCAGGTCCCGATAGGCGAGGCCCCGCTCCTGCAGATGCTCCATGATCTGGCCCTTCAGCTTCAATCCCGCGTGATCCGATGCAATTACGATCATTGTCTTTCTCCTTCTATGTGATGATTCCGAATTTCTTTGTATATTTCCCGCATTTTCTCCCCCATGGCCCGGGGGGTGAAGTTCCGGCCCCGCTCCCGGAGGGCCGCGCCCAGCGCCGCGCGCCGCGCCGCGTCCCCGGACAGGGCGTTCAGCGCCCGCCCCAGGGCGGCGCTGTCCCCGGGGGGGAAGAGGAGGCCCGTGGTCCCATGGCGGATCAGTTCCGGCACGCCCCCTGCCTCGGCGGCTACCACCGGCAGGCCGCAGCGGGCGGCGGACAGCAGCACGAAGGGGAAGGTCTCCGACCGGGAGGAGAGGGCGAAAAGGTCCAGCGCGGAGTAAAAGCTGTCCATATCCTCCACCCAGCCCAGGAAGCGCAGACGCTCCTCCAGCCCCAGCTCCTTACCCAGACGGCGGAGGGAGGCCTCCTCCCTGCCGGTCCCGGCCAAGGCCAGGTACGCGTTCTTGTCTTCCTTCGCCAGAGCGGCAAAGCCCCGGAGCAGCGTGGGCAGATCTTTCACCGCCTCCATCCGGGCGGCGGTACCCACCAGCAGCGCCGACGGGGGGATGCCGTGCTCGGCCCGCCAGTCCGCCCGCCGGACCGTTTCCTCGGGGGGATGGGGGTCCAGGCCGTTATAGATGGTGAAGAGCCTTCCCTCCGGAAAGCCCCGGGCGGCCATGGTCTCCGCCATGGACCGGGAGACGCAGACCAGCGCGTCCATTTTCCGCAAGGCCAGGGCGTTCAGTCCGCCGAAGCACAGCGCTGCGGCGGGGCGGCCCCGGTAATCCAGCCGGGGGTCGGAGTGGATGGTGCTGATCACCGGGCAGGCGAGCCGCCGGCGCAGCAGGGCGCCGCACAGGTTGGCCCGGCTGCCGTGGCAGTGCAGCACCCGTGGGCCCGACCGGCGGCAGGCCGCCTCCGTCTGCCGGAGCTGGGAGAGGAAGCCGCCGGTCAGGACCCGGCAGGGGATGCCCCGGCGTTTAGCTTCCCGGGGCAGGGGCCCGTCTCCCAGAGTCAGGAGCAGGGCCTGTCCGTCGGTATTCAGTTGGCTGAGCAGGGTCAGCACATGGGTCATGGCCCCGCCGCTGTCCCCGCCGCTGATGAGATGCAGTGCTTCCAACGCTCTCCCTCTTGTTCCCGGAGCGGATCTTGTGTTATAATGTCATATCTAATGTATTATATCCAATTGGGAGAGGAAAGGCAAGACATGACCCAAATATTCCTGATCCGACATGGGGAGGCGGAGGGAAACCGCTACCGCCGCTGCCAGGGCCAGACCGATATGCCCCTGACCAAGGCCGGCCGGGAGCAGGCCGCGGCCCTGGAGGCCCGTTTTGCCCGGGTGCCTTTGGACGCGGTGTACTCCAGTGACCTCCACCGGGCCATGGAGACCGTTGCCTTCGCCGGAAAGCCCCACGGCCTCGCCCCCATCCCGGACCCGCGTCTGCGAGAGATGAGCTTCGGCGTGTGGGAAAACCTGCCCTGGGGGGAGATCGACCGGCGCTGGCCGGAGCAGAAAAAGCTCTTCCTCACCGACCCCGGAAAGCTGAACGTGCCGGGGATGGAAGACTGGCTCCAGGTGCAGCAGCGCTATGCCCGGGCCCTGGGGGACATCGCCCGCCGCCATGAGGGCGGCACCGTGGCGGTGGGCGGCCACGGCATGGCCATCCGGCTCTTTTTGGCTTACCTGCGCGGCGTCCCCTCAGAGCGCATCAGCGAGGTGACCCTGCCGGGGAATACCGCGGTGAGCCGCCTTCTCTGGAAGGACGGACAATTCACCATCGACTATGACAACGACACCTCTCATCTCCCCGCGCCGCCCCGGGAGCCCATGCGTACCATCCCGGGAAAGAGCGGGCAGAGCTGGGATCTGCGCTTCACTCCCTTTGATCTGGCCGAGGGCCGGGAGCGCTATATCGACGCCTACCGGGACGCCTGGCGCTTTGCCCACGGCTCCCTGCAGGGCCTTGACGAGAGCGCCTGCTTCCTGGCGGCGGAGAGCTACACCCGGGACGACCCCCGGGCGGTGACCGCCGCCTGGCGGGGGGAGGACTATGCCGGGCTGCTGACCCTGGATCTGCGCCGGGGCCGGCGCTGGGGAGAGGGCTGGATCGCCTTTCTCTGGGTCTCGCCGGAAGTGCGCGGCCACGGCTGCGGGATGCAGCTGCTGGGGGAGGCTGTGGCGCTCTACCGGGGTCTGGGGCGGCGCGCCCTGCGTCTGTCCGTGGCGCCCTCCAACCCCGCCGTCGCCTTTTACCGCCGGGCCGGCTTTGTCCGGGTGGACACCCAGCCCGGGGCCATCGAGCCCCTGGCGGTGATGGAGATGGCGCTGTGAGCGGCCCCGCCACCTTCTCCGTGGGGCACCCCCGCCTCTCGGACAGCGCCCGGACCATCGTGATCTCGGACATCCACGGCAACCTGTCCTATTTGGAGGGCCTGCTGAAAAAGCTCCGGCTGCGGCCAGACGACCAGCTGATCCTCCTGGGGGATCTGGTGGAAAAGGGACCCGAGAGTCTGGGGACCCTGCGCTATATCCTCTCCCTGCGGAAAAAATGCCGGCTCTACCCGGTGCTGGGCAACTGCGATTTCTGGCATCTCTGGGTGGACGGGCATAGCCAGCGCTGGTTTGACGGGAACTGGGACACCGAGACCCTCTCCCACCTGCTGCGGCTCAAACGCTCCGCCCGGGGCGCCCTGCTGCTGGATATGTGTGAGGAGCTGGGCATCGTCCTGTCGGAGGATACGGATATCCCCGGGTTGAAGGCGCAGCTGCGGGAGGGCTTTGGGGAGGAATTCGACTTTCTGGCCTCCATGCCCTACGCCCTGGAGACGGAGAAATACATTTTTGTCCACGGGGGCATCCCCAAGGGGGAGACTCTGGAGAGCGCCGGGGCCTGGAAATGCATGAAGCAGGACAATTTTTACGCCCAGCGCCCCCACTTCCGCAAGTGGGTGATCGTGGGCCACACCCCCGTGTGCCTGTACGGAGCCGGGACCATCTCCGCTGTGCCCATCATCGACCCGGCCTGCCGCCTGATCAGCATCGACGGGGGCTGCGTCCTGAAGGACGACGGCCAGCTCAACGCCCTGATCATCCGCCGGGGGAAATTCAGCGTGGACTGGTACGACCCCTTCCCTCTGGCCCGGGCTCTCACGCCCCAGAAAAAGGGCCCCCACTCGGCCTACATCCGCTGGGGGGACAACGAGGTCTTCCCCCTGGAGCTGGGCCGGAGCTGGTGCCGGATCCGGCACGTGCGCACCGGCTACGAGATGGACGTGCCTACGGACTTCCTCTTTGAGTCCAACGGCGTGCTGCGGGTGAACGATGTGACCGACTACCGGCCCGCCGTGGCTCCGGGGGACGTGCTGAGTGTGGTCCGGCAGACGGACCGGGGCTATTGGATCAAGAAAAACGGCGTCACCGGCTGGTACAGCGGCGAGCTGGAGTACCTGTGAGCGTAAAAAAAGAGGGGCGGAAAACCGCCCCTCTTGCTCATTTACTTCCCCAGATGCAGATCCAGGTCCCCCGGCTGGATCAGGCCCTTTTTGCGCATCCACTCGGAGATGAACCAGCCGCCCAGGGCCGGGATGACGAAGCAGACCACGATCAGCCCCAGCCAGTTGCGCACTGGGCTTGCCGCCGCCGCGGCCAGGTCCACGCCCAGCTGCACATTTTCCTCCACCGCCGGCTCCAGCCAGCCGGTGAGGAAGCCGATGGGCCCGCACAGGCCGCAGGTGCCCATGCCCGCATTGATGGCCGCGCCGTTCATCTGCAGCCGGAACACGCAGGTGGCCACCGGCCCGTTGACGAGGGAGGTCAGCACCGCCGGCAGCCACAGCACCGGCTTGCGCATCAGATTGGGGATCTGGAGCATGCTGGTGCCCAGGCCCTGGCTCAGCAGGCCCTCGGTCCGGTTCTCTCGCCAGGAGGCCACGGCAAAGCCCACCATGTGGGCGCAGCAGCCGGCCACCGCCGCGCCGCCCGCGAGACCCGTCAGCCCCAGGGCCGCGCAGATCGCCGCGGAGGAGATGGGCAGCGTCAAAATAACGCCCATGAGCCCGGAGATCAGAATGCCCATCAGGAAGGGCTGGGCCTTGGTGGCCATCATCACCAGCGAGCCCAGGGCGGTGGCCAGGCGGCCGATGGGCGGGGCGATCAGGTAGGACACCAGCACGCCGCTGACGATGGTGACAAAGGGGGTGACGATCAGATCCATGGGGGTGCGCTTGCTCACAAGCTTCCCGCAGAACACGGCGGCCACCGTGACGAAAAACACCGCCAGCGGTCCGCCGCTGCCGCCCAGGATGTTGGCCGCGTAGCCCACGGCCAGGCAGGAATAGATCACATAGGGGGGCGACTGCATGGCATAGGCGATGCCGATGGCCATGGCCGCGCCCTGGATGGCGTAGGCCGCTGTCCGGGAGGCCAGCAGGAGATTGGACCCCGCCAGGGCCTGGGAGTTCCAGGGGTTGACGATGATGTCCCGCAATCCGGGGACATAGGTGCCCAGGGTGCCGATGATGCAGCCGATGAGCAGGGAGGCGAACAGGCCCTGGGCCATGCCGCCCAGGCCGTCGATGAAGATGCGCTTGGCGGTGAAGGAGATATTCTGCTCGGCGCAGTATCTCGCCCACCGGCTCTGGTTTTCCTTTGCCATGTGGATAGACTCCTTCCGTTGTATATGGTTTTTCTACGGCGGATAGGGATCCGTCCTCATTGCCCATCCCCGGAGCAGGTTTTCTGACCCCCGGGGTCCTTCTTTGCGCGGATATTGTGGTCACTTTACAACAGATCGGGGAAAAAAGCAAGGGGAAGAGGGCCGGTCCGGCTCTCTTCCCCTGTTTCTTTGCAGAGAATTACACGATGCCCTGGTGGATCATGGCGTCGGAGATCTTCAGGAAGCTGGCCAGGTTGGCGCCGGTGATCAGGTTGCCGGGCTGCTTGGCGATCTCGGAGGCGTCGTACACCTCTTTGAAAATGTTCTTCATGATGCCGTGGAGCCGCTGGTCCACTTCCTCAAAGGTCCAGCTCAGCCGCATGCTGTTCTGGGTCATCTCCAGCGCGGAGGTGGACACGCCGCCGGCGTTGGCCGCCTTGTCGGGGCTGACAACCACGCCCGCGTCCTGCAGCAGATGCGAGGCCGCCAGCGTGCAGGGCATGTTGGCGCCCTGGCTCAGGGCGATGCAGCCGCCCTCGATGATCTTCTGGGCCTGGGGCACGTCGATCTCGTTCTGGGTGGCGCAGGGGATGGCGATGTCGCAGGGGATGGACCAGATATCCCGGAAGCCCTCGGTGAAGGTGGAGCCGGGGACCAGATCCGCGTATTCCTTAATGCGCCGGCGGCTCCGCTCCTTCAGATCCCGGATGACCTCCATATTGATGCCGTTGGGATCGTAGACAAAGCCGTTGGAGTCGCTCATGGCCAGGATCTTGGCGCCCAGTTCCTGGGCCTTCAGGGCCGTGTAGATGGCCACGTTGCCGCTGCCGGAGATGACCACGTTCTTGCCGTCAAAGCTGGTCTTCTTCATCTCCCGCAGCACTTCCTCGGTGAAGTAGCAGATGCCGTAGCCGGTGGCCTCGGTGCGGACCAGAGAGCCGCCGTAGCTCAGGTGCTTGCCGGTCAGGGCCGCAGCGTCAAATTCCCGGGTCAGGCGCTTGAACATGCCGTAGATAAAGCCGATCTCCCGGCTGCTCACGCCGATGTCGCCGGCGGGGATGTCGATATGGCCGCCGATGTGGCGCTGGAGCTCGATGGCGAAGGAGTGGCAGAAGCGCATGATCTCGTCTTCGCTCTTGCCCTTGGGGTCAAAGTTGGAGCCGCCCTTGCCGCCGCCCAGAGGCAGGGTGGTCAGACCGTTTTTCAGCACCATCTCAAAAGCCAGGCACTTCATGATGGAGAGGTTCACGCTGGGGTGGAAGCGGAGACCGCCCTTGTAGGGGCCGATGGCGTTGTTGAACTGGACACGGTAGCCGCGGTTGACCTGGACCTTGCCCTTGTCGTCCACCCAGGGCACCCGGAACACGACAGAGCGGTCAGGCTCCACAAAACGCTCCAGGACGCCGTAATGCTCCCACTCGGGGTGCTGATCCACCACGTTCTCCAGACTGCCCAGCAGCTCGATCACGCTCTGGTGAAACTCCGGCTGCTCATGGCTCCGTTTGTCAATGGTGTTAAAAACACTCTGCAGATAAGGGCTTCTCATACTGATTTCCTCCCGTTTCGGATTCTTGTCTCGATTTAACGAAAAATAATTTTTGCATAATTATAGTATTTGGAATTTCATTTCGCAAGGGGGAAAAATGAAAAAATCCGGTGAAACCTTGATTTGCTTGAAATTTTGGTAAATCTCTATAAATTTTATTCAACAGTTCGCTTTTTTTCCGGTATCGCCCGCCTGATTTTGACGTTTTTTCTTTCGTCCTCCATTTTCTTTGATCAAATCCACGAAGAATTTGCAATTTTTCCTTCACTCTCTCCTTGGCCAACCGGGCGGACAAAGAAAAACGGGGCGGGCCGGCGGTCCTCCCCAGTATATTCTCCCCCTCGTTCCGCCGTCACATCCGGCCTCTCCGGGGCAAAAAAAGCCTCCCCTTAAAAGGGGAGGCAGTCAAAGCGGAGGTTCAGGCCAGGGCTGCGGTGATGATGGCCATCTTGTAGACCTCGTCCGCGTTGCAGCCGCGGCTCAGGTCATTGATGGGGGCGTTCAGGCCCTGCAGGATGGGGCCGTAGGCCGCGTAGCCGCCCAGGCGCTGGGCGATCTTGTAGCCGATGTTGCCGGCCTCGATGCAGGGGAAGATGAAGGTGTTGGCGTGACCCGCCACCTTGGAGCCGGGGAACTTCAGCTGGCCCACCACTGGGGACACGGCGGCGTCAAACTGCATCTCGCCGTCGATGGCCATGTCGGGAGCCATCTCCTTGGCGATCTTGGTGGCCTCCTGGGAGAGGGCCACGGTGCCGCCCTTGCCGGAGCCCTTGGTGGAGAAGCTCAGCATGGCGACCTTGGGATCGATGCCGAACACAGCCGCGGTGCGGGCGGTGTCGATGGCCACCTCAGCCAGCTGCTGGGCGGCGGAGAGGACCACGTTGCCCTCCTTGTCCTTCCGGTCTTCGTAGGCGATGTTGATGGCGCAGTCGCCCATGGCCAGAAGCTCGGTGCCTTCCTTCTCCATGATGAAGCAGGAGGAGACCAGGTGAGAGCCGGGACGGGTCTTTACGATCTGCAGGGCGGGGCGCACGGTGTCGGCGGTGGAGTAGGTGGCGCCGCCCAGCAGAGCCTCGGCGTAGCCCATCTTCACCAGCATGGTGCCGAAGTAGTTGCCCTTCTTGAGCAGCTCGCGGCACTCCTCGGCGCTCTGCTTGCCCTTGCGGAGAGCGACCATGGCGTCCACCATCTCGTCCATCTTCTCGTAGGTCAGAGGATCGATGATCTCCAGACCTTCGATGTCAAAACCGCCCTTGGAAGCGGCGGCGCGGACCTCGTCCACATTGCCCACCAGCACGGGGGTCAGGAAGCCGTCGGCCTTCAGACGGGCGGCAGCCTCCAGGATACGGGCGTCCGGTCCCTCGGTGAAGACGATCTTGCGGGGATTGGCTTTGAGGATCTCGATGAGTTTTTCAAACATGGATCAAAACCTCCAAATCATCAGATTTTTCACCTATTATACTATCATTATTTGGGAAAAAGTCAACCTTTACAAACAGCGGAATTGGCTGTTATAATACAAAACGTAATCACGAAAACGGGGGTATACCCATGGCCAGAGCATTTTCCGAAACCATGTCCGTCCTGCGGCGGGAGCGGGGACTGTCCCAGCGCGCCGCGGCGGCGGATCTGCATATCAGTCAGGCTCTGCTGAGCCACTACGAAAACGGAGCCCGGGAGCCGGGCCTGGATTTTGTGTGCCGGGCCTGCGACTACTACGGCGTCAGCGCCGACTATCTGCTGGGGCGGACCGAGGATGCCGCCGGAGGCCGGGGGCTGCGGGAGCTGCGCACGCTGACCAAGGAGCTGCGGCAGCTGGCCGACCTGGCGGAGAAAAAACTGGAAGAACTGTAAGGAGAAGGATATGATCCCACAGGACCACATTCGCAATTTTTCCATCATCGCCCACATAGATCATGGAAAGTCCACCCTCTCCGACCGGCTGATCGAGCTGTGCGGCGCGGTGACGGAGCGGGAGATGTCCGACCAGATCCTGGACAACATGGACCTGGAGCGGGAACGGGGCATCACCATCAAGGCCCGGGCCGTAGGGCTGACCTACAAGGCCGGGGACGGGGAGCTGTACACCCTGAACCTGATCGACACCCCGGGGCACGTGGACTTCAATTACGAGGTCAGCCGCTCTCTGGCCGCCTGCGAGGGTGCGGTGCTGGTGGTGGACGCCTCCCAGGGCGTGGAGGCCCAGACCCTGGCCAACACCTACCTGGCCATGGAGCACGATCTGGAGATCCTGCCGGTGGTGAACAAGATCGACCTGCCCGCGGCAGACCCGGAGCGCACCAAGGCGGAGATCGAGGATATCATCGGCATCCCGGCCATGGACGCCCCGGAGATCAGCGCCAAAAACGGCGTCAACGTGGAATCCGTGCCGGAGTATATCGTGAAAAACATCCCCGCCCCCGCGGGAGATCCGGAAGCGCCCCTGAAGGCCCTGGTGTTCGACAGCCAGTACGACAGCTATCGGGGCGTGATCGTTCTTTGCCGGCTGATGGACGGCGTCCTCCGCCGGGACGACGAGATCCTGCTGATGGCCACCGGCGCCGTATACAAAGTGGTGGAGGTGGGCCACCTGCGGCCCATCGGTCTGGACCCCTGCCAGGAGCTGCGGGCCGGGGACGTGGGCTACTTCACCGCCAGCATCAAAAACGTGGGGGACACCCGGGTGGGCGACACCGTGACCCACGCCAAGCGGCCCTGCGCGGAGGCCCTCCCCGGCTACCGTCCCGCCCGCAGCATGGTCTACTGCGGCATTTACACTGAGGACGGCTCCAAATACCCGGACCTGCGGGACGCCCTGGAAAAGCTGAAGCTCAACGACGCCTCCCTCTCCTTCGAGCCGGAGACCTCCGCCGCCCTGGGCTACGGCTTCCGCTGCGGCTTTCTGGGCATGCTCCACATGGAGGTGATCCAGGAGCGGCTGGAGCGGGAATTCGACCTGGACCTGGTGACCACCATGCCCTCGGTGATCTACGAGGTGCGCAAGACCGACGGCACGCTGCTGCGGGTGGACAACCCCCACAACTATCCGGATCCGGCCTCCATCGCCGAGTCTCTGGAGCCATTCATGAAGGTCAGCATCATCACGCCCAAGGAGTTCGTGGGCAACATCATGCCCCTGTGCCAGGACCGGCGGGGCATATTCAAGGACATGCAGCATCTGGACCCCCGGCTGGTGGAGATGCGCTATGAGATGCCCCTTAACGAGATCATCTACGACTTTTTCGACACCCTGAAGGCCAAGACAAAGGGCTACGCCTCCCTGGACTACGAGCTGAGCGAGTATCTGCCCTCGGAGCTGGTGAAGGTGGACATGCTCCTGAACGGGGAGCAGGTGGACGCCCTCAGCTTTATCGCCCACAAGGACAAGGCCTACGGCCGGGCCCGGAGGCTGTGCGAAAAGCTCAAGGACAACATTCCCCGCCAGCTCTTCGAGGTGCCCATCCAGGCGGCCATCGGCGGCCGGATTATCGCCCGGGAGACCGTGCGGGCCCTTCGCAAGGACGTGCTGGCCAAGTGCTACGGCGGCGACATCACCCGGAAGAAGAAGCTGCTGGAAAAGCAGAAGGAGGGCAAAAAGAAGATGCGCCAGCTGGGGAGCGTGTCCATCCCCACGGAGGCGTTTTTGGCGGTCCTCAAGCTGGACGAGGAAGCATAAATCAATGAGTCAGTGGGGACGGTTCTTAATGACTCATTTTTTGAGTCGATCAGAACCGTCCCTGTTACCCAAGGAAAAAGATACAAGGGGGAAAAGACAGGTGAAAGGCTTAAACATATATTTGGCAGACGAGGGTTATGATGGAACAATCATCATGACTAGCACTGCATCAAATTTCTCTGCGATTCGAGTTGAACGAACGCAGATTCCTCAGTATTCGATGGAATTAGACGAGCCCGGAATCTATCTTCTCCTCGTTGACAGCGGTTCTGTGTATGTTGGTCAAAGTGGACTCGACACAGTGGGGAAACGCATCATCAACACGCATTCGGGCAGCATAGATTCATCATGGCATACTGTTGTAGGTTTTACGGCAAATAATAAAACAATCAGCAGCAATGAGCTTCTCTACATCGAGAATGCCATGTGTGAATATGTTCATGCTCACTATCCCAAGTGCTTGACTTCGTCGCCGTCGAAAGCCAATTGTAATGCAGCATACCGTAAATCGCATTACAAGCTGAGCATCGGTCAGATTCACTCATGTGACCACTACATCGCTGATATTCAGTATTATCTTGCCTGTTTCCCCAACACGATCTTCCCGAAAAAGCACCAGGTAACAACTGTTGCACCAACCAATCTGGGGATATTCCATTTTGCAAGCCCTAAACGGGACTCCGACGGAACTGCCGAAATACAGATTAACCTTGGTCATCAGAAATCGAGGAAGGCAATTCTTAAAGCCGGATCAAAAGTCTCAATAGATGTATCGGATTCATTCAGCAGCTCTGCCAGTATAAAAGCCTACAGGAAGCAACTTGAAAGTCAAGGAAAACTGGTCAATCGTATTCTTCAGGAAGATGTGACCTTTGACTCTCAAAGCGGGGCAGGTCAATTTCTGAACGGCACCTCATTCGATGGGAACAGCAACTGGAAAAGGGTCAGCGACGGAACCCCACTAAAGGCACTTCTATAAATCGGGGTAGGAGGTCACCCATTGGTTGAGTGCCCGTCCTCCCACACCACTGTGTGTACCGTTCGGTACGCGGCGGTTCAACCGTATAAGATAAGTGCAGAGACTCGTACCGGTCAAGGATGCTGTAGTATCCGGCCTGTGCGAGTCTTTTATTGGAGATGGCGGCGTTGACACTCGCGTGTTACGCGCTTCTCCAATACGCTTTTCGGGAATAGGCTACCTCAGCCGCCCGCCATTCCGGGAGCCCAAGTTTTACCGTGAGTCAATGGGGACGGTTCTGATCGACTCATAAAATGAGTCATTTAGAACTGTCCCCATTGACTCACGGCCGGGCCCGGAGGCTGTGCGAAAAGCTCAAGGACAATATCCCCCGCCAGCTCTTCGAGGTGCCCATCCAGGCGGCCATCGGCGGCCGGATCATCGCCCGGGAGACCGTGCGGGCCCTGCGCAAGGACGTGCTGGCCAAGTGCTACGGCGGCGACATCACCCGGAAGAAGAAGCTGCTGGAAAAGCAGAAGGAGGGCAAAAAGAAAATGCGCCAGCTGGGGAGCGTGTCCATCCCCACGGAGGCGTTTCTGGCGGTCCTCAAGCTGGACGAGGAAGCATAAAAAATATGGGCGGCGGGCGTTTTTCACGCCCGCCGCCCTTGCATTTATACCTGTTCTCCGTTTATCCCTCGATCCGGCCCAGGAGCACGGTCTTCCCCTCCCGGTTGAAGGCCCCCAGCTCCCAGCCGCTCTCGGTCCGGCGGCGGCAGAGCCGCAGCTCGTCCCCCTCGTAGCAGGGGGTCCGGTAGGCAAAGTCCAGCTCCCGGATGTCCATGTCTCGCAGCTCGGCGTTGGGGAAGGCCCCCAGCACCATGCGGGGGTAGGCGGCGTTGTTCATGTGGCCTCCCACGTCGATGTCCGTAGATCGGACGGTGTAGCCGGCCCATTCCTCCCCATCGGAGAAATCCTCCCGGACCCGGGCGAAGGGCTCGCTCCACACGCTGTCGGTCCGCAGCACATCCATCAGTCCCGCCGGGTAGGCCTCCAGCAGCGGCGCCAGCCGCCCGGTGCCGGTATCGATGACCGCCCACTCGGTCTTCCCCTCCGCGGCCGGGCCCTCACCGTCAAAGAGGCGGTAGTTCCGGTAGCAGCGGAGCTTTCCCCCCTTTTCCGGCCAGGTTTCGATCCGGATCGGGGCGGAGAGATCGCTGCGGCGGTGGACACGGATGCGGGTGCGTACCGCCAGCCAGAAAAGCTGCCGGGGCCGAAGGTCGTCAAAACCGATCCCCAGGTCGTCGGCATGCAGGGTGGCCACGTCCATAAACATATCAAAGAGAGCGGGCAGCGAGAGACGGCCCGTACTGTCGCAGTCGCTGAGCCGCACGCAGTCGTCGCGGAAATATGTTGGATTCATGGGTTTCCTTTCTAAACGATGGGGCCGGCTTTTCGCCGGCCCCTGCTGTTTGTCAGTATTCGAAGTGGTGGGCGTCCTGCAGCACCATCTCTTTCACCTTCATCAGCCGGACCTTGGTGGAGTTTTCGTTCTCCTCCAGCTTCATGGAGATGTATTTGATGTTCTTCTGCAGGTCGGGGATCATCACATACTCCAGGGCGTTGACGCGCCGCCGGGTCTTTTCGATCTCCTGGGCCAAAAGCTGCATGGTCTTCTCCACCTGGGCCAGCTCCAGCATGTCGTTGAACACGCCGGAAAGGGCGCTGATGGCGTCGTCCAGCTCACCGGAGGTCTGGGCAAAGCCGTAGGGGAAGATCTCTCCGGGCTCGGCGGACTTGGTGTGGAAGTCGTACTCCGGCACGTTGACGCTCATGATGTTTTTAAAGCCCATGTCCAGCGACACGCTCTGCCGGGGATAGACCAGCGCCTGCTCCAGCATATCCGGGCTCATGACGGCGCTGGCAACGCTGAGCGCGGCGAAGGCCTCGGTCAGGCCGTTCTCCACCTTGATCCGCAGCTCCCGGTTGCGGCGCACCACGTCCATAAACTGTCGCATCAGCTCGTCCCGCTTGTCCTTCAGAAGCTTGTGGCCCCGGGCAGCGGTACGCAGCCGGCCCTTCATCTGGTTGAGTACCATGCGGGTCGGATTTATGGTTGCCAAAGGATCACCTTCTTTCCGAATTCATGGTCGCTCAGCCCTGCTTTTTCGGCAGGTACTTTTCGATGTACTCGGGCTTGATACGCTTCAGCTCCCGCTCGGGCAGGATGGACAGCAGCTCCCAGCCGATGGTCAGGGTCTCCTCGATGCTGCGGTTGGTCTCGTTGCCCTGGGCGACGTAGCGGGTCTCAAAGGCGTCGGCGAACTTGGCGTAGAGCTTGTCGTCGTCGGAGAGGGCGGCCTCGCCCAGGATGGTCATCAGTTCCTTGGCTTCCTTGCCCCGGGCGTAGGCGGCGAAGAGCTGGTTCATGGTGCCGGCGTGGTCCTCCCGGGTCTTTCCCACGCCGATGCCCTTGTCCTTCAGACGGCTCAGACTGGGCAGCACGTCCACGGGGGGCACGATGCCCTTCCGGAACAGGTCGCGGCTCAGGATGATCTGGCCCTCGGTGATGTAGCCGGTCAGGTCGGGGATGGGGTGGGTCTTGTCGTCCTCGGGCATGGTCAGGATGGGGATCATGGTGATGGAGCCCGCCTTGCCTACACGGCGGCCGGCCCGTTCGTACATCTGGGCCAGGTCGGTGTAGAGGTAGCCGGGATAGCCCCGGCGGCCGGGGACTTCCTTCTTGGCCGCGGAGACCTCACGGAGGGCCTCGGCGTAGTTGGTGATGTCGGTCAGGATGACCAGCACGTGCATGTCCTTCTCAAAGGCCAGATACTCGGCGGCGGTCAGGGCCATGCGGGGCGTGGCGATACGCTCGACGGCCGGGTCGTTGGCCAGGTTGGAGAACACCACGGTCCGGTCGATGGCGCCGGTGCGGCGGAAGTCGCGGATGAAGAATTCGCTCTCCTCAAAGGTGATGCCGATGGCGGCGAACACCACGGCGAAGTTCTCTCCCTCGCCCAGCACCTTGGCCTGGCGGGCGATCTGGGCGGCCAGGTTGGCGTGGGGCAGGCCGGAGCAGGAGAAGATGGGCAGCTTCTGTCCCCGGACCAGGGTGTTCAGTCCGTCGATGGTGGAGACGCCGGTCTGGATGAACTCGGCAGGGTAGGCCCGGGCGGCGGGGTTCATGGGCAGGCCGTTGATATCCCGGTGCTCCTCGGCGATGATGGCGGGGCCGCCGTCGATGGGCTCGCCCATGCCGTTGAAGACCCGGCCCAGCATATCCTCGCTGACGCCCAGCTCCAGGGGGTGGCCCAGGAAGCGGACCTTGCTCTCCTTCAGGTTGATGCCCTGGGCGGCCTCGAACAGCTGCACCACGGCGCGGTTCTGCTCTACCTCCAGCACTTTGCAGCGCCGGACCTCCCCGTTGGGAAGCTCGATCTCCGCCAGTTCGTCAAAGGTGACGCCCTCCACGTTTTCAACGATCATCAGAGGGCTGGCGATCTCCTTGATGGTTTTGTATTCCCGGATCATTCGTCCTCACCTCCCTGCACTGCGGCGTTGATCTCCTGGTCCATTTTCTCCAGGATGCCGTCATAGATCTCGGCGTATTTCTCCGGATCGGCGGTCTTGGCACGGCCGATGGTCTCCCTCTGGGGGATGTTGAAGAGCTTTTGCAGGTCGGCGCCCTTTTCCAGGGCCGCCCGGCACTTCACGTCGTACTGGAGCACCAGGTCCAGCAGCCGATACTGCTTGCCGTAGTCGGAGTAGGCGTCCTCGGTGACGAAGGCGTTCTGCTGCAGGAAGTCCTCCCGGATCATACGGGCGGTCTCCAGGGTCATGCGGTCGGAGGCGGACAGGGCGTCCTGGCCCACCAGACGGACGATCTCCTGGAGCTCGGCCTCCTCCTGGAGGATGCTCAGAGCCTTGGTGCGGTTGGCCATGTAGGCGGGACCGAACTGCTCGTCGTAGAACTCCTTCAGGGTGTCGGCATACAGGGTGTAAGAGGTCAGCCAGTTGATGGCCGGGAAGTGGCGGGCGTAGGCCAGGGAGCTGTCCAGGGCCCAGAACACCTTGACGATACGCATGGTGGCCTGGGAGACGGGCTCGGAGGTGTCGCCGCCGGGAGGCGAGACGGCGCCGATGGCGGTGACGGAGCCCTTGTGGCTCTCGGAGCCCAGGCACTCCACCACGCCGGCCCGCTCGTAGAACTGGGCGATACGGCTGGCAAGGTACGCGGGATAGCCCTCTTCGCCGGGCATCTCTTCCAGACGGCCGGACATCTCACGCAGAGCCTCGGCCCAGCGGGAGGTGGAGTCGGCCAGGACGGCCACGTCGTAGCCCATGTCCCGGAAGTACTCGGCGATGGTGATGCCGGTGTAGATGGACGCCTCACGGGCGGCCACGGGCATGTCGGAGGTGTTGGCGATCAGCACCGTCCGCTTCATCAGGGGCTCGCCGTTCCGGGGGTCCTTCAGTTCGGGGAACTCATTGAGAACGTCGGTCATCTCGTTGCCGCGCTCGCCGCAGCCGATGTAGACCACCAGGTCCACGTCGGACCACTTGGCCAGCTGGTGCTGTACCACGGTCTTGCCGCTGCCGAAGGGGCCGGGGACCGCCGCGGTGCCGCCCTTGGCCACGGGGAAGAGGGTGTCGATGATCCGCTGCCCGGAGTTCAGGGGCCGGGCGGGGGTATACTTGCGGGCATAGGGCCGCTGGATACGCACGGGCCAGCGCTGGATCATGTCCAGTTCCTTTTCCGTGCCGTCCGGAAGCCGGATGGTGGCGATCTTCTCCTCCACGGTGAAGTCGCCGCCCCGGATGGACACCAGAGTGGCCTTCCGGATGGTGGGAGGAAGCATGATCTTGTGGAGGATGGCGCTGGTCTCCTGCACCGTGCCCAGTACGTCGCCGCTCTGGAGCTCGTCGCCCGGCTTTGCCACCGGGTCAAAGTGCCAGATGCGCTTGCGGTTCAGGGCGGGGATGCTGACGCCGCGGGTGATGGTCTCGCCGGTCAGATCCCGGATCTCCGGCAGAGGCCGCTGGATGCCGTCGTAAATATTCTCGATCATGCCCGGTCCCAGCTCCACGCTCAGGGGCATGCCGGTGGTGACCACCTCGGCCCCGGGCCCCAGGCCGGAGGTCTCCTCATAGACCTGGATGGAGGCGCTGTCGCCGGTCATATTCAGGATCTCGCCGATCAGGTGCTGAGGTCCCACGCGGACCACGTCGGAGACGTTGGCGTCCGCCAGACCGTTGGCTACCACCAGCGGGCCGGAAACTTTCGTAACTTTTCCGCTCAAACCTATACCTTCTTTCTTAAAGGATGTTGGTGCCGACGGCGCGTTCCACCGCGGCGCTGAGAGCCGACAGCCCCAGCCCCAGGGGGCCGTCTCTGCCGGGAATGAGGATCACAGCGGGGTTGGGCTTATCCTTGAACTTGTCGATGTCCCGCTTCAAGCCCTCCGCCAGGTTTTCTTCCACATACAGGATCGCCAGGTCCTCCTCGGCGGTGATGCGCCGGAAGGTGTGCCGGGCCTCGTCCAAATCTTCCACCGGGTAGACCTCCAGTCCCAGGGCCTTGAAGCCCATGACGGTCTCCCGTCCGCCCAGTACGCCGATCTTATACATAGGTATCACGCAGCCTTTCCTTCAGTCGCACGGGATCGATCCCGGCCTTCATGCCGGTGAGGATCATCCGCACGTCCACGATGCCGGTCTCCTCGGCGTTCAGATACCACACCGACAGCTCCGGTCCCACAAAGAGGATCCGCTGCGCGGCGAGCCAGCGCATCAGGGCGTTGTCGCATTCCTTTTCAAAGGCTGTCATGGCGCCGCCCTTCACCGCCTCCATGCCCAGAGCCGCCGCGGCCCGGAAGGGGGAGGAGACGTACAGCGCCTCCAGACCGTCGGAGCCGAAGGCCGCCTGGTAGATCCGCTCGGAGGCGATGCCCCCCTCGGGGATCAGGGCCGTGCGCATGAACTCCGGGTCCCGGCCCATGCGCAGGCAGCGCACGGCGATGCGCAGGTTGGCGCTGTCCGCCAGGTGATTGCGGTAGCGGACCATGAAGGGGTCCAGGGTATCGCTGCTCACCCGGGGGGTCAGATGGTCCGCCGGCGCGCCGATGCCCGTCACCAGCTCCTTCATCTCGGCAAAGTAGGCTTTGTCCAGGATAAAGTCGCACAGCTGGGGGTTCTGGGTCCGGGCCAGCACCGCCTTGGCCTCTGCCATGGCGTGGCCCAGGGTGCCGGGAATGCTCCGGTAATCGTCGCCCTCAAAGGCGGCGCGCAGCTTGGCGGGGGCCACCCGTCCGCTCTGGGAGATCATGTCCCCGGCTTCCACGCCGGCGCCCTCGCCCTTGATCAGGGCCTTGGCGTTGTGATAGTCGTATTTGAGCCGGAAGGTGTCCACCACCCCGTCGTCGGCGATGACGCTGCCGATCTCCCGGAGGCGCGCCTCCCGTCGTTCGGCCAGAGCGGCGTCGATCTCCGGGGCGGAGAGCCCGACCATGTTGGGCCAGCCCGCCTTCTGCAGCTGCTTTGCCGCCGCGTCGGCGCTCTCGGAGCGCAGCAGCTGGTCCATCTGCTCCCGGGTCAGCAGCTCGCGGCTCCGCATGCGGATCATGGACGCCAGGGAAAGGTAGTCCTGGTCTCCACCGCGTCCGTTGGACCCAAAGGTTATCTTGTTTACAGCCAATTCACTTCCTCCTTTTCCGGGAGGCCGTCACTGGAACAGGGTCCGGGCCACTTCCGCGTCCAGCGAGCCGCGGCTCAGCTCCAGCAGAGATTCCAGCGTACAGTTGACCTCGATATCGCCCTCCCGGAGCACCAGGCCGCCCCGGATGGGACGGGTCTCCTGGGAGAGCTTCAAAGTGCCGGGCAGGCCCCGCTTTGCGGCGGCGGCGTTGGCCGCGGCGAGCAGCTTTTCGCCCAGAGCCTTCCGGTCCTCCGGGGAGAGGATGATCTCCTCCCGGCCGGTCAGGGCAGCCGCTCCGGCCTGTCGGGCCAGGAACGCCACGTATTTCTCCTCCGGCAGAGCCAGGATCAGCTGCCGGGCCTTCTCATAGGCGGCGGAGACCATCTCCTGCTTGACGGAGAGGATGTCCTTTTTCGCGTCCAGCTTTGCGGCGCGCTCCGCCCGCTGGACCTTCTGCTCCAGTTTCTCCCGGCCCTGGCGCAGCAGCTCCGCCTCGGTCTCCCTGGCCTGGGCTTCATACCGGGCGCGGATGTCGTCGGCGGCCTTCTGCCCTTGGGCGATCACCGCGGCCGCGGCCTCCTCCGCTTCGGAGGAGATGCGGCGGGTGATTTTCTCCATACCTTTCATGGCACAAACCCCCTCCGGCGATCAGGCGCCCAGGTTCAGGTTCAGCAGCATCAGGAAGGAGGCCAGCAGAGACAGAATGGCGTAGAACTCAACGGTGATGCACAGCACGATGCCCTTGGCCCAGTCGTCGGGGCGCTGCGCCATCAGGTTCACGGCGCGGGCGGCCACACGGCCCTGAGCGGGAGCGGAGATGCCGCCGCCGATGGCCATGGGCAGGCAGGCCGCGAAGACCCGCAGACCGTCGGAAATGCTCATGCCGACAGCGGTGCCGGCGAACACGCCCATCTGCAGCAGGGCAAAGAACCAGACCACCAGGCCGTACAGGCCCTGGGTGCCGGGGATGACCTGCAGGATCATGACCTTACCGAAGGCAGAGGGATCTTCGCCCAGAAGGCCGGTGCCGGCCTCACCGGCGATGCCGGTGCCCTTGGCAGAGCCCGCGCAGCACATGCCGCAGGCCAGACCGCCGCCCAGGAAGCCCAGAGCCAGGCCTCCGAAATCCGCAAAGAAGTTACCCATGATGTTATTCCTCCTTGATAATATCTACAAATTTTGTTTTGACACTGAGAGGTTTGAAGGGACGGCCCCCGTCCCGGTACCATTTCCCGAAGAATTCCAGGAACTGCAGACGCAGGGTATGCACGAAGCAGCCGATCAGGTTCAGGGCGAAGTTCAGGGTGTGGCCGATGGCGAACACCAGAATGAAGAGGATGGTGCCGCCCACCGTGGGACCCTTGGCGTTGCCCAGACCGCCCAGCTGGTTGAACACGCTGGCGATAACGCTGCCGGCCAGCATCAGGGCCATCAGACGGGAGTAGGACAGGAAGTCTCCCAGATAGCCGGTGGCGCCGTTGTAGATCTTGCCGAAGAGCCCCGTGACCTTTCCCAGGCCCTTGCTGGTCAGGACGTTGCCCAGCACCATCATGCCCAGGCCGACGAAGAGCAGGGCCTTGCCCTTGCCCAGCATCATCAGCCCCAGGCCGGCCAGGATGATCCACCAGCTGAAATCGTTGAAAATGGCGTCGATCCACTCTCCGTCCCGGATCTTCAGGTAACAGCCGATGATGGTGCCGATCAGCAGATGCACCGCGCCCAGGGCCACGGCGAAGATCAGCACATACAGGGGGTTGTTGCCGGACAGGAGGTTCAGCGGGAAGTCCAGGCTGATGCCGCCCAGGCGCAGGGTGCCCAGGTGGGGCACGATGCTCCAGCTCTTGCCGAACCAGCTGCCGATCTGGGAAACCGCGTCTCCGAAGAAGCCGCCGGTCAGCAGGCCCAGGAGGAAGGTGGAAATACCGCACTCCACCAGCAGGCCGGCCAGGTTCTTCATGGTGCCGCGGGGTCTGGCCTTTTTGAGGATCAGGAGGCCGCCGATCAGCAGCAGCAGACCGTAGGCCATGTCCGCGAACATCATGCCGAAGAAGAAGGCGAAAAACGGCATGATAAAGGGGTTGGGGTCCAGGCCCTTGTAGGAGGGCAGGGAGTACATTTCCGTGACCACGTTGAAGGGCTGGGTCAGCTTGTTGTTTTTCAGCTTGATGGGGACCTGCTCGGGGTGGTCCTTATCCGGCTCCTCGGTCTCCCAGGCGCAGGTATACTTTTCCAGCACGCTCCCCAGCTTTTCCTCCTCCGGGGCGGTGATCCAGCCCTCAAAGGAGAAGGTGCTCTCCGTATTCTGGAGCTTCTCGGCGGCCTCGCCCCGTTCGATGCAGGTGCCCAGGGTGTCGGCTCCCAGACGCAGCTCCTCCCGGCGGGGGGCCAGCGCGCAGATCTCGGCCGAGAGCTTTTCTTTCTCCGCGGCGAGTCTGCTCAGCTCCGCCTCCGAGCGGGCGATGTTCTCCCGGGGCGTGCCGGTGAAGCCGGTCATGCTCACCGGAGCAAAGCCCACGCTCCGCAGGGCGTTGGTGACCTCCTCCTGGCACTCCTTACGGAAGACAAGCGCTATGTACCTGGCGGTCTTGTCCTCGGAGATGGAGGTGATATCCGCCTCCATCTCTCCCAGGGCCGCCTCCGCGGCCTCCGCGGTGACCGCCGCGGGCACCGTTCCCAGCATCAGATCGCAGGTGGCCGTGCCCTTCTTTTCCAGGGGAAGGTCCATTTCGGTCCAGGGCTTCATGGCCTCCAGCACGGCCCTCTCCCGGCTCTCCTGGGCGGTGATGTTCTTCACCTGTCCGTCCAGGGCCGTGATCCGGCGTGCCAGGCTCAGATCCCCGTCCAGCGCCCCCTCGTCCAGGAGCTTCTGGAGGGATACCTCCGGCAGCGGAGTCAAAAGGCCCTTCTTGTACGGCGCATAGCGGTCCAGCTCCCGGAGCGCCTGGAGGATCTCCGATTGTTCGGCGCGCCGCCGCTGCAGAAGCTTATCGCTGTCCCGGCCCAGGGCGGGGCCCTCCGGCTCCTCCGTGGGCTCCGACACCTCCACGCAGCCCAGGAGCATCAGATCCCGCAGGAGCTGCTCCCGTTCCGACCGGAGAGCGATCAGCCGCAGCTTTTTCATGGCTACTATGCTCATTTATCCGCTCACGATCCTTTCCACGATCCGTTCTGCCGCCTTATCCAGACGGTCCTCCGCCCGGGCGCGCAGCACGGACATTTCCTTTTCCGTATCCGAACGGATGGCCTCCGCCTCCGCGCGGATACGATCCTCCGCCTCCGCGTCCAGCTCCCGGAGCTTCAGCCCCGCCCGGTCCCGGGCTTCCTTCAGGGCCTTTTCTCCTTCGATCCGGGCCGCGTCGGCAAGCTTGCGGGCCTCCAGCGCTGCTTCCGTCTTTCGGGCAGCTGCGGCGGCCTCCGCTTCCTCCACAATGGTGATCGCTTCCAGCGCCATTTGCTTCCACCTCCCCCAGCGCGTAAAAATATATCAGATTAATTATATAGTCTGTTTTTTTGATTTGCAAGACTTTCGTGATGAATAATTACCGCCATTCCATGTTCAAAATGAAGGAAATATTATCTGTTTTCAGCCGCCCTGTCCCCCTGGAAAAGGAATTTGGTCTTGCCAAAGCGGCGGATAGTATTATATAATAATTTGTAACTTTATGACCGGCGCCCTTGCGCCGGAACGTCCAAAGGAGGGCCAATTCCATGGCCGATATCAGCTACTCCAAGCGGGCCAGCGATCGCCGGGACGGGCGGCAGCTCCGCTCTCTGCCCGGATATGTCCGGATCGTCCCCTACCTCCTCCGCCGCCGGAGCGACGCGGAGTGCACCCTCTCCGACAGTGTGGAGGTCTCCCATATCGAGCAGTGGCTCCGGGAAAAGCGGGCCGAGGGCTGGGCCGGTCTGGGCTTTGTCCATCTGATGACGGCGGCCTACGTCCGCACCGTCAGCATGCGCCCGGGGATCAACCGCTTCGTGTCCGGCCGGCGGCTGTTCGCCCGCTATGATATCCAGGTGGTGTTCCCGGTTAAGCGTTCTCCCTCCGTGAGCGCCACGGAGACCAGCGTGAAGGTCTCCTTCTCCCCTTCCGACACGGTGTTCGACGTCTACCGCAAGCTCACCGAGGCCGTGGACGAGGTCCGGGCCGACGTGGCCGTCAGCGAGCCGGAGCGGATCGCCGACTCTCTGATCCAGCTCCCCCGGCCCATCCTGCGGCTGGTGACGGCGGTGCTGCGGCTGATGGACTACTTTGACTGGCTGCCCGCCCGCTGGCTGGAGGCCAGCCCCTTCCACGCCTCTTTGAGTGTTCTGGATCTGGGCTCCCTGGGCATCACCCCGGCGGACCCCCATATCCCCGATTTCGGCACCGTCTCCGCCGCCATGTCCTTCGGCGCCAAGCGGAAGGTCCGGGAAGTGAGCGACACCGGCAGCGCCGTGACGCGCCACTATGTGGACTACCGCATCACCGCCGACGAGCGCATCGCCGACAGCTATTACTATGCCAGCGCCCTGAAATGCCTGAAGTATTTCCTGAAAAATCCGGCGCTGCTGGAGCTGCCGCCGGAAAAGGTGGAGGACGACGTGAACTGAGGGGCGTTCCGGCAGAAAAACCTCTCTCCATTTTCGCCAAATTTCGGGAAAAAGGCATTTATGCTCTTGCAAAATCCCCCGTGTATGGCATAATATTATGTTAATCTTAACAACATCCCTGCCGGGCTTCCCGGCCCGGTCAAAGGAGGTCCCTTATGCGTAAGAAACTGATCTGCTGTCTGCTTTGCGCAGCGCTGGTCCTTGGCCTGGCGGCCTGCGGCTCCGCCGCTCCCGCCGCCGCTCCTTCGGTGACGGAAGCCCCCGCTCCCGTGGTGACGGCGGCCCCGGCAGCCCCGGAGGCCACCGCAACCCCGACGCCGACCCCCGCTCCCACTCTCTCCCCCTCTGCCAAGTCCTATCAGGACATCTACCTCCAGTACCTGGCGGTGTACGCCGCCATCTCCGACGAGGTGCAGCGGCGGCTGGAGATGCACAACGCGGTGCTGCGCTCCCAGTATCCGGACAGCTATTACATGAACTCCAACTACCTGATGCAGGACTTCACCCTCTTCCTTCCGGACTACCCCGCCATGGGCAGCGACCTGCGGGACGGCGATCTGACGGCGGCGGAGACCGTTTTGCGTCAGCGCTGGCCGGACGCGGAGCTGAGCAACCCCCAGCCCGGAGCCTATGCCGCCTCTTACACCTACGTGGACAAGACCTCCGGCAAGGAGGTACAGCGCAGCGGCCGCTGCGTTTGGGAGTGCAACGGCGATCTGGGCGCTTTCCGCGTGCGGGCCTGGCTGGACGACGAGATGGTGGAATTCACCGAGTTTATCCCCCAGGGGGACGATACCTGGCTGCTTTACACCATGTCCGACAAGGTGCTGGTGAGCTTTACGGAGGGCAGCGTGACCGGTCTGTGGTACACTCACCGGATCAATCAGCCCGCCCAGAACCAATTCCCCGGGGATGTGCGCCTCTGCTCTTTGGAGGAAAACGACTTCTTCCCCGCCGGGATCGCTCAGCAGGATTGGGTCATCCAGGACGCTGACGCGGAGTACACCCTGACCTTGGAGGACGATGTGATGACCTACACCGGGAAGGTGTTCCAGGACATCACCAACGACCAGGGCGTCAAGATCGGCATCCTCTGGCATGAGATCGACCCGATCCGCCTGGAAAAGTGAAGTTCCCCAAAACCAAATTGATCCCTCATTTTTTGATCCATGCTCTCAGAGAGGAGAAAGAAAAGATGAAAAAAAGAATCCTGTCCCTTCTTCTGGCGGTCTGTCTGATGACCGTGGCTGTTGTCGGCACTGCCGCCACCGCCTTTGCCGCCAAAGATGATACCGTGGCCGGCTACCTGGTGAAATATACTCTCAAGGCGGGCGACACCGTGGACTCCCTGTGCCTGGCCCGGAATCTGAACCCCAACACCGAACGGAACAAGATCGCCCAGATCAACCACATCACCAATTTCAACTGGATGATGCCCGGGACGGTGCTGTGGCTGCCCTCCACCACGGCCACCACGGATGCGCCTTACTACACGCTGCTGGCCGTCACCCTGGAGACCGGGGACACTCCTGCCAGCCTCTGCCAGGAGTACGGCGTGGACTATAACGGGACCTATCATATCCTGACCGCCCTGAACAGCAACGTGACCACCTTCATGGCCGGCCAGCGCTTCATCCTGCCTCTGTACGTGGATCCCACCGGCAAGGTTCCCGCCACGCCCACTACGCCCACCACACCGGCCGCGACGACCACCACGACCGCCACGACACCCGCCGCCGCCGCGGCTCCCGTGGCCGGGGACACGCTGGAGTTCTACCTGGCCCAGTATGTGCTCCGGGAGGGCGACACCGTCTCCGGCGTCTGCGCGGCCATGGGCATCGACTTCGGCAACCAGGCCGAGTGGATCCGCGGCATCAACGGCATCCTGAACTGGAATGCCCTGCAGGCCGGCCAGGTGATCCTGCTGCCCGTGGCGAACAAGCCCACCTCCGGCTCCTATTACCAGGTCATGGCCCACAAGATCGTGTTCGGCGACCGGCTGTACAATCTGTGCGCCACCTACGGCCTGAACTATTACACCTATGAGCCCATGCTCCAGCGGCTGAACAACCGGCAGAATCTGGCCAGCTTCATGGTCGGTGAGACGGCCTACCTGCCCATGTATGTGCCTGCGGCCACCACTGCCGTGGTAACGCCCACCACACCCACTACGCCCACCACCCCGACTACGCCGACCACCCCGACCACGCCCACCACACCCACTACGCCCACCACCACGGATCCCGCCGCGCCCGCTGCCACCGGCATTCCCGCCGAGGACACGCTCAGCTATCTGATCATCCCCCACACCCTCAAGGCGGGCGAGACCGTCTCTCAGATCTGCGCCGATATGGGCGTGGACTTCACGGCCAACTACGACCGGATCATGCAGCTGAGCAACATCGTGGATTACAACTACCTGATGCCCAACAAGCTGATCCTGATCCCCTCCAACACCTACCCCACCTCCGGGCCCTACTATAAGATTATGGCCCACACTCTGGTGGCCGGGGACACGGTGTACGGCCTCTGCCAGCGCTACGGCCTGAACTACACCAACAACGTGGCCTTCCTCCAGCGGCTGAACAACCGGGAGAATCTGTCCACCTACCTGGTGGGACAGATCGTGTACATGCCGCTGTATGTGGCGGGCTGACCTCCTCCGATAATACGAGGGGCGCGCTGCAGGTTGCAGCGCGCCCCTGATTATTCCGCTCACAGCTGATACGGCGGGTGGCCCTCCTGCCAGCCCGCCAGACCGTCGGTCAGCCTTCGGATCTCCTCCATGTCCCGGGCCTGTTCGGCCTTCCTCCGAAAGCGCCGCCGCTCCTCCTCCGTCATGGCGTCAAAGCGCAGCTTTGCCTGGGCGTTTTCCGTCAGCGCCTGATCCAGGTCGCTGTGGATGCCCCGGCTGTAGCGATGGTTTTCCATCTGTATCACCCCTGCACAGTATGCCCGACGGGGCCATGATCATTCCCGTTCCATGAAATCATAGTAATCGCACTCGCTGGCAAAGAGCATGTACCGTCCGCTCACCAGTCCGAAGAAACCGCCGTTGGTATAATACCCGCGCATATCGCATCCTCCTTCGCGGGGTCTTCCCCCTTGGATGCTTTGATTATCGCCTATTGTCCGTCCGATAAACCGTACTTTCACGCAGGAGGTCCCGTCTATGGCTTTTTTCAACGATGCGGCCCGCCGCCGCTATGAGCAGAATCTCCGCTCCGATCTCAGCGCGGAGACGGATCGGGATGGAGTGCTGAACGGTCAGGCCCGGGGCCGCCTGGGAGAGCTGGCTTTCGGCCGCTCCCTGGTCGCCCGCGCCGGCTGCGAGGCCATTGGGGTGTACAATGCCCTGGTGTGCCTGGGCATCCCCCGCCCCCTGCCGGAGATCATCCGGGACATGGAGCTGCGGGGGTACATGCGAGCGTGGGGCTATATGGGGGCCACCCCCTGGTTTTCCCCGCTTCTGCGGCACTACGGCGCGCGGAGCCGGGTAGTGCTGCCGTCCCATCTCCGGCGGGATCAGGAGCTGGGGCTGCTCCGGGACGGGGAGGTCTTTCTCTTCTCCATCTGGAACGACCGGCGGATGCCCTTCAAAGGCCTGCACACCTTTGCCGGGATGTACGAGGCCCGGGAGGGCGGGAGCTGGCTGATCTTCAACCGCTTCAACGAGGACAAGAGCGCCCGGCGCTGCCGGGAGCTGTCGGATATCCTGCGCAACGGGAAGCGCACCGGGGCCTTCCTGGTGATCTACCGGGTGGAACGGGAGGAATAAGGCGGGAATATCTGCTTTTCATGGCTTTATAACTATTTACATTAAAAAAGAATTGCATTCCCGAAATAAATCCAGTATAATACAACATCGTTATGTTATACCCTGCCCGCCGCCCAGCGGGGAATCCCCCTTTTTGTGCGGCTTTATCAAAAAAAAGGTGGTTTTCGCACCATGAACTCAAAAACCATGGTCTACATCCTGAAACGGATCGGTCTGGCTGTCCTGACGGTATGGGTGGTCATTACCGTGACGTTCTTCATCATGCACGCGGTGCCCGGCGGTCCCTTCATGGGAGAAAAGGCTATCTCCGCGGCCGCCCAGGCATCCCTGGAGGCGAAGTACGGTCTGGACAAGCCCCTTATGCAGCAGTACTTCACCTACCTGCGGGACGTGGTCACCCGTTTTGACTTCGGCCCCTCTCTGAAGCAGCGGGGCCGCATGGTCATCGACATCATTTCCGACGGCATGAAGACCTCCGCCAAGCTGGGCGTCATTGCCGCTCTGGTGGCGGCGGCGATCGGCATCGTTCTGGACGCCGTGGCGGCGCTGCGCCGCAACAAGCTGATCGACAAGTTCATTATGGTGCTCACCACGGCCTTCGTGTCCATGCCCTCTTTCATCATGGGCTCCCTGCTGCTGGTGCTGTTTGCCATCCGCCTGGCGGTCCTGCCGGCCAACGGCGCGGCACAGAACGGTCTGATCCTGCCCATTGTCACCCTGGCCCTCTACCCCATGGCCTATATCACCCGTCTGACCCGCTCCTCCATGCTGGATGTGCTGGGCCAGGACTACATCCGCACGGCCAAAGCCAAGGGTGTATCCGGCGTAAAGATCATTTTCGGTCACGCGCTGAAAAACTCCCTGATCCCGGTCATCACCTACTTCGGCCCCATGCTGGCCTACATCGTCACCGGCTCCCTGGTGGTGGAGCAGATCTTCGCCGTGCCGGGCATCGGCCGGGCTTTTGTCAGCAGCATCACCAACCGTGACTATCCCATGGTCATGGGCACGACCATCGTCCTGGCGGTGCTGATCGTCGTCATGAACCTGATCAGCGATATCATGTACAAAATTGTTGATCCCCGGATCAATCTGGAGTAAAGGAGGTGCCGCTCATGTCGAAGAAGTTTTCCATGCATGTGGACGTGGATGCATTCCTCCCGGCCACGGATGAAGAAAAGGAATACATGGTGCAGATGCGCCCCTCCTCTACTTTCTTCAAAGACGGCGTCAAGCGCCTGCTGAAAAACCATATCGCCACCCTCAGCCTGATCATCATCGTGCTGATCACCCTGTCGTCCATCTTTATCCCCATGATCTGGCCCTATTCCTATGACAGCATGCTGGGCGTCCGGCCCGGCAAGCCCGTGGACGCCTCCTATAACAATCTGGCGCCCTTCACCTACGGGAAAACGGAGCTGAAGCGGATCGACAACGGGGAGTCCGTCTTCCCCCATGTGTTCGGTACGGATTCCTCCGGCCGCGACTACTTCATCCGTGTGGTCTACGGCACCCGCATCTCCCTGGCGGTCGGCTTCTTCGCCAGCATCATCGTGCTGGTCATCGGCCTGACAGTGGGCTCCATCGCCGGCTACTGCGGCGGCAGGGTGGACCTGATCATCATGCGTATCGTGGATATCATTTACTCTCTCCCCGACATGCTCATGGTCATCCTGCTGGCCTCTGTGCTGAAGGTCACCCTGGGTCCGGCCCTGGAGGGCACCGCCCTGGAGAAGATCGGCAGCAATATCATCAGTCTGTTCATTGTTTTCGGCGTGCTGTACTGGGTGTCCATGTCCCGGCTGATCCGCGGCCAGATCCTGTCCCTGCGGGAGCAGGAATATGTGCTGGCCTCCCGGGCCGCCGGCGCCAGGGGCGGCTGGGTCATCCGCAAGCACCTGCTGCCCAACTGCATCAGCGTGGTCATCATCTCCACCGCTCTGCAGATCCCCAGCGCCATCTTCACCGAGAGCTATCTTTCCTTCCTGGGCCTGGGCGTCAACGCCCCCATGCCCTCTCTGGGCTCTCTGGCGTCAGACTCGCTGAACGGCCTGACCTCTTATCCCTATCGTCTGGTCATCCCGGCGGTGGTGATCTCCCTGATCGTCCTTTCCCTGAACCTGTTCGGCGACGGTCTGCGGGACGCCTTCGACCCGAAGCTGCGGACCTGAGAAAGGAGAGGCGAAATGGCACTGTTAGAAGTCAAAGACCTGCACACCTCATTTTTCACCCCGGCCGGTGAGGTCCGCGCCGTCAACGGCATCTCCTTCAACCTGGAGCGGGGCAAAGTCCTGGGCATCGTGGGCGAAAGCGGCTCCGGAAAATCCGTCACCGCCTATTCCATCATGCAGATCCTGGCAAGCACCGGCAAGATCGTCGGCGGCTCCATCAAGCTGGACGGTCAGGAGCTGGTCAATGCCGGCGAAAAGGTCATGAAGACCGTGCGCGGCAACAAGGTCTCCATCATTTTCCAGGACCCCATGACCTCTCTGAACCCCACCTACACCATCGGCCACCAGCTGATGGAGGCGATCACCCTGCACACCGACCGCAACCGGAAACAGGCCTGGGACCGTGCGGTGGAGATGCTGCGTCTGGTGAATGTCAACGAACCGGAAAAGCGCATGCGCCAATACCCCTTTGAGTTCTCCGGCGGCATGCGGCAGCGGGTGATGATCGCCATGGCTCTGGCCTGTGAGCCGGACATCCTCATTGCCGATGAGCCCACCACCGCACTGGATGTGACCATCCAGGCCCAGATCCTGGATCTGATGAAGTCTCTCCAGGAGGAGCTGGGCATGGCGATCATCCTGATCACCCATGACCTGGGCGTGGTGGCCCAGCTCTGCGACGAGGTCATCGTCATGTACGCCGGCTCCATCTGCGAGCAGGGTACGGCTGATGAGATCTTCTACAATCCCCGTCACGAGTACACAAAGGGGCTGATGCGCTCCATCCCCACGGCGGACACCGCCGGCACCCGGCTGCATCCCATCACCGGCACCCCCATCGACCTGCTGAACATGCCCAAGGGCTGTCCTTTTGCTCCCCGCTGCGACAACGCCATGAAGATCTGCCTGACCCAGCGCTGCCCGAGAATGCAAATCAACGAGGATCACGCGGCCGGCTGCTGGATGAACGTAAAGCAGGGCGTGGAAGACGGCAGCATCGAATGGGAGCGCGAAGAGCAGAAAGGCGGTGAGCTCCATGAGTGAAGCCCAAAATGATACCCTGGTGGAAGTCCGCCACCTGAAGCAGTACTTTAATATTACCGTCGGCATGTTCAAGTCCAAGCCCCTCAAGGCGGTGGACGACGTGTCCTTCTCCATCCGGCGCGGCGAGACCCTGGGCCTGGTGGGCGAGAGCGGCTGCGGCAAGACCACGGTGGGCCGCACCCTGCTCCACCTCTACAAGCCCACCGGCGGCGAGATCATCTACGACGGCAAGCCCATCGAGACCGCCGCGGACATCCACAACTTCCGCAAGAAGGCCACCATGGTCTTCCAGGACCCCTATTCCTCCCTCAACCCCCGCATGACCGTCTCCGACATCATCGGCGAGCCCCTGGATATCCATAAAATGTACAGCGACAAGGCCGCCCGGCAGGAGCGGATCCTGGAGCTAATGGATCAGGTGGGTCTCAACAGCGAGCACGCCGCCCGCTACGCCCACGAGTTCTCCGGCGGGCAGCGCCAGCGCATCGGCATCGCCCGGGCTCTGGCTCTCAACCCCGAGTTCATCGTCTGCGACGAGCCGGTCTCGGCGCTGGACGTTTCCATCCAGGCCCAGGTCATCAATATGTTCGACGAGCTGCAGGAGAAGATGGGGCTGACCTATCTCTTCATCGCCCACGACATTCTGGTCGTCCGCCACATCAGCGACCGGATCGCCGTCATGTATCTGGGGAAGATGGTGGAGCTTGCCGACGCCAAGGAGATTTACGAGCACCCCCTGCACCCCTACACCAAGTCCCTCATGTCTGCCGTGCCCCAGCCCGACCCCAAGGTGGCCCGGGCCAACAAGCGCATCGTGCTGGAGGGCGACATCCCCAGTCCCCTGAACGCCCCCTCCGGCTGCCCCTTCCGCACCCGCTGCCCCAACGCCACGGCCGCCTGTGCCGAGGAGATGCCTCCCTTTGAGGAGGTGGCGCCCGGCCATTTCGCCGCCTGCCACCGCATCGCGGAGCTCAACTGAGCCCGCTCCATTAAATCCGCTTCAAATCCGCCCGAAAAGCGAGCGGTTTGAAAATATGAACGCGAAAGGACATCGCAAAATGAAGAAGACCCTTGCACTGATTCTTGCCCTCGCCATGGTTTTCGCCCTGACTGCCTGCGGCGGAAGCCAAGCCCCGGCCGCTCAGGCCCCGGCCGCTCAGGCCCCGGCTGCCACTCAGGCTCCGGCCGCCGCTGCGCCCGCTGCTGAGCCCGCTGCCGAGCCCGCCGCCGAGCCCGCTGCCGAGGAAGGCCCCAGCTCCATCGCTGTCTGCCTCGCCTCCGAGCCCGACACCCTGGACCCCGCTCTGAACTCTGCAGTTGACGGCGCCACCATGCTGGTGCACCTGTTCTCCGGCCTGGCCAAGTGGGCCCAGGACGACAACGGCGCTCTGGTCATCGTGGCCGACGCTGCCGAGGAGCTGGTTGACGGCGTTGAGAACGAAGACGGCACCGTCACCTACACCTACACCCTGCGCGACGGCCTGAAGTGGTCCGACGGCCAGGATGTCACCGCCCAGGACTTCGCCTTTGCCTGGCAGCGCGCCGCCTCCGTGGAGCTGGCCGCCGACTACGGCTACATGTTCGAGGTCGTTGACGGCTACAATGACGTCTGGGCGGACGAGCCTGCCGAGGACGCCAAGCTGAACGTGGAAGCTCTGGATGCCAAGACCCTGCAGGTCACCCTGTACAACGCCGTCTCCTACTGGAACGAGCTGCTGGCCTTCCCCACCTACTTCCCCGTCCGTGAGGACGTGGTCGCCAACGAGAGCTGGGCCACCGATCCCTCCACCTACGTCTGCAACGGCGCCTACACCATGACCGGCTGGGATCACAACAGCGTGATCACCCTGACCAAGAACGAAAACTACGCCGACGCTGACGAAGTCACCATGGACACCGTCGAGTTCTTCCTCTCCGACGATGCCAACAACATGGTCGCCAACTTCAAGAACGGCGCCTGGCAGCTGATCGACGACGTGCCCACCAACGAGATGGCCACCCTGAAGGCCGATTATCCCGATGAGTACGTGGTCGCCGGCCAGATCGGCACCTACTACGTCTGCTGGAACGTGAACGAGGACATCCTCCCCGCCGACAGCGGCCTCACCGGTGTTGACGCCGAGAACGCCCGCGCCGAGATCCGCAACGCCATTGCCCTGCTGTTTGACCGCAACTACATCGTGGAAGAGATCGGCCAAGCCGGCCAGGTCCCCGCTTCCTCCTTCGTAGCCATGGGCATGACCAATCCCGACGGCACCCAGTTCTATGAGACCGCCGGCCACAACGACGGCTTCCACGGCTACTACAACGTGGACGCTGACGCCTTCGAGGACAACTTCACCCAGGCTCTCGAGGTCCTGAAGAAGTATTACGCCTACGACGAGGCCACCGGCACCATCTCCGGCTTCCCCACTCTCACCTACCTGTACAACACCTCTGAGGGCCACAAGGCCATCGGTGAGTACCTGCAGAGCGCTCTGGCCGGCATCGGCATCACCATGAACCTTGAGAACCAGGAGTGGGCCACCTTCCTGAACACCCGTAAGCAGGGCGACTACTCCATCGCCCGCAACGGCTGGCTGGCCGACTACAACGACCCCATCTGCTTCCTGGATATGTGGACCACCGCTTCCGGCAACAATGACGTGCAGTTCGGCAAGGGCGAGCATGTGGACGTTGCCGCCTACAGCCTGGATCTGACCGACCTGGGCTACGACGTGAAGGTGGAGAACGGCACCTGGGCGCAGACCTATGATGTGCTCATCAAGACCATCAAGACCTGCACCGACAACACCGTGCGCTACGAGCTGATGCACCGCGCCGAGGACCTGCTTATGTCCACCGGCTGCATCTGCCCCCTGTACTTCTACACCGACACCTACATGATCAGCAAGGATGTGGAGGGCTTCTTCTCCAACCCGCTCGGCTACAAGTACTTCATGTACTGCACCGTCGCCTGATCATCTAAGCAAAAACCGCAAGGGCTGTGAAAAAGGTTCTGCCTTTTTCACAGCCCGTTTTTTTGACGCGGCGGCGCCGTAAGCTTTCGGATATCCAGCGCGGCGGGAAGCATGCCTGGCGTTTCCGGAGATCTATCGGACAGAGCGGGTAAAAGAATACCGGATTTTCCCGATTTATCCCCTCCCGGGGCTTGCGGCGGCGCGGGTTTTATACTATAATCCCCTCTGGGTTCAATCCCTGGAAAAAAACGAAAGGATGTTATCAACCAATGGGAAAACTTGACGGAAAAGTAGCGATCATCACCGGCTCCACCTCCGGCATGGGCAGAGACACCGCCTACCTCTTTGCCGAGGAAGGCGCCAAGGTCGTTGTCACCGGCCGCAACGAGGAGCGTGCCAAGGCTGTCGTGGAGAAGATCCGCGCCGCCGGCGGCGAGGCCATTTATGTGGTAGCCGACACCAGCGATCTCAATGCCCCGCAGAAGATCTTTGACGCCACCATGGAAGCCTACGGCACCGTGGATATTCTCTTCAACAACGCGGGCAAGCTCAGCCTGAAGCCCATTCTGGACCTGTCCCTGGAGGAGTTCCAGGAAGTCATGAATGTAAACGTCACCTCTGCTTTCCTGCTGACCAAGCTCTGCGCCCCCATCATGAAGGCCAAGGGCGAGGGCCATATCATCAACACCTCCTCCGTGGCCGGCTGCGCCGCCCACTGGGGCCCTGTTGCCTACTGCACCAGCAAGCACGCCATGAACGGCCTGACCAAGGCCATGGCCCTGGAGCTGGGGCCCGAGGTCCACGTCAACGGCATCCAGCCCGGCGCCATTCTGACCGCCATGCTGGACGAGGCCGGCGGCGAGGCGGCCATGGGCTTCATGAAGCAGCGCTCTCCTCTGGGCCGCGTGGGCACCGGACGGGAGATCGCCACTACGGCTCTGTTCCTGGCCACCAGCGATTCCTCTTTCATCGACGGCCAGCTGATCCGCGTGGACGGCGGCGTGGATATCTGATCCATCCGTAAGCTTGTAAAAAGCCGGCGGGCTGTGAAAAAGGTTCTCCTTTTTCACAGCCCGCTTTTTGTTGACGCGGCGGCGCCGGTCTGCTAATATGAGGAAAACATCCAATCGATCGCCGAGGTGGAATCCTTGTTCAAACGCTTGAAAAACATCAACCCCCGGGTGCTTTTGTCCCATATGATCGTCACTCTGGCCTATCCCGCATGCAAGGCCCTGATCGCCGAGTCCAACAAGCTGATGGTCTTCATCGATGTGATGACCATCATTGCTCTGGTGATGCTCATCGGCGGCATTATCTACGCCATGATCCTCCATGGGGACTTTGACATCAGCGGCTTTCTGCTCCGGCGGGGCGCGCGGGGCGGTGAAAAGAAGGGATTTCGGGAATACCTGGCAGATCTGCGGGAAAACCGGGAGAAGTCCTTCAACTATCCCCTTTTCCTCTCCCTGGTTTATCTGGCCGCCGCGGCCTTTATCGCCTATGTCATTCTCTGAACAGGAAAAAAAGAAGATCAGATGCCTTCGCATCTGATCTTCTTTTTTTATGCCATTTCCCGCTCCATCTGGAGCATCTTATCCTCATAGTCGCCGTATTCGCGGTTCGTGCAGTAGACGAAGTGGCCCGGGCGGATTTCCCGCATCTCCCGCTTCTCCCCCGACTGATCCAGTACGGAGGGATCATAGACGATGGCGCGTCTTGTCCGCTCCACAACGGGATCGGGCATGGGGACCGCGGACAGCAGCGAGATGGTGTAGGGATGCACCGGGAATTTGAACAGGGTCTCGGAATCTGCGATCTCCACGATCTCGCCGTGGTGGATGACCGCGATCCGGTCGGCGATGAAGCGCACCACGGACAGGTCATGGGCGATGAACAGATAGGTCAGGTTCTTTTCCGCCTTGAGCTTGTTCATCAGGTTCAGCACCTGGGCCCGGATGGACACGTCCAGAGCGGAGATGGGCTCGTCCGCCACGATGAACTTCGGGTCCATGATCATGGCCCGGGCGATGCCCACCCGCTGGCGCTGGCCGCCGGAAAACTCGTGGGGATAGCGGGATTTATGCTCCGGCAGCAGGCCGACCGACTCCAGGGCATGGTCTACCTTGGCGATACGATCCTCCTCATCCTTGTACAGATGGAAGTTGTACAGGCCCTCGGAGACACAGTATTCGATGGTGGCGCGCTCGTTCAGAGAGGCGGCGGGGTCCTGGAAGATCATCTGGATGTTCCGGACCACGTTCCGGTCCTCCTCCTTGCTGATCTTGCCGGAAATGCGCTTTCCCTCAAAGAGGATCTCGCCGGCGCTGCAGGGGTTGATGCGCATGATGGCGCGGCCGATGGTCGTCTTGCCGGAGCCGGACTCGCCCACCAGGGCAAAGGTCTCGCCCTTATAGATGTCGAAATTGGCGTCCTTGACGGCCTTGAACTTGTCAAAGGTGATGTCCACGTGCTTGACGGACAGGATCACTTCCCGCTGCTCATTCGACATGGAACGCACCTCCCTTATCCGTCATCTTCTTGATCTTCTCGTGCAGGTCCCGGATGACCTCCGGCTTTTCCAGCTTGGGGGCCCGGGGATCCAGCAGCCAGGTCTTGGCATAGTGGGTGTCGCTGACCTTGAAGAAGGGCGGCTCCTGCTCAAAGTCGATCTTGAGGGCGTGCTCGTTCCGGGGCGCGAAGGCGTCGCCCTTGATCTCGTTGTACAGAGAGGGCGGCGTGCCCGTGATGTAGAACAGATCCTCTCCCTTGACGCCCAGTTGGGGCAGGGAGGACAGCAGAGCCCAGGTGTAGGGATGACGGGGATCGAAAAAGACCTCCTCCACCGTGCCGTACTCGATGATCTGGCCGCCGTACATGACGCCCACCCGGTCGGCCACATTGGCCACAACGCCCAGGTCGTGGGTGATGTAAAGGGTGGTGAAGCCCAGCTCCTTCTGCAGATCCCGGATCAGGGAGATGATCTGCGCCTGGATGGTCACGTCCAGGGCGGTGGTGGGCTCGTCGCAGATCAGGATCTCCGGGTGGCAGCTCAGGGCGATGGCGATGACGATGCGCTGGCGCATGCCGCCGGAGTACTGGAAGGGGTACTCGTCAAAGCGGTTGGCCGCGTCCACGATGCCCACCCGCTCCATGATCTGGATGGCCTGCTTTTTGGCCTCGGCCCGGGAGACGCCCTGGTGCTTTTCGATGACCTCGGTGATCTGGGAGCCGATGGTGCGGATGGGGTTCAGGGAGGTCATGGGGTCCTGGAAGATCGTGGAGATCTTGGCGCCCCGGATGCCTTCCCAGTCCTTGTCGGTCTTCAGCTTGGTCAGGTCCTTGCCCTCGAACATGACCGAGCCGTTGGTGATGCTGCCGTTGGATTCCAGCATGCCGGTAAAGGTCTTGGTAAAGACGGATTTGCCGGAGCCGGACTCGCCCACGATGGCGAAGGTCTCCCCCTGGTAGAGGTCCAGGGACACGTTGCGGATGGCTGTCAGATAGTTGTCCCGGACGCGGAATTTGACCTCGATGTCCTTGGCGGACAGGATCACTTGTCTTGTTTCTTCCATGCTCTTGCCCCCTTACATATGCGTACGCGGGTCGGCCGCGTCGGCAAGCTTCTGTCCCACGATGTACAGGGAGATGGAGATGATGGCAAGGACGCTGACGGGGATCCAGAACAGGTGGGGATAGCCCTTCATGTACGAGGTATACATGGAAATGGTCTGTCCTAGGGAGGCGTTGGTGGTGCCCAGGCCCAGGCCCATATAGCTGAGGAATACCTCATAGGAGATGAGGTTGGGGATCTGCCGGGAGATGTAAGTCATGATCACGGAGATCAGATAGGGCAGAATGTTCTTCACGATCATGGTGCCGGTGCGGGTACCCAGGCACTTGGAGGCCAGGTTGTACTCCCGGTCCCGGATGATCATGACCTGGGTGCGGATGAAATAGGCCACAAAGATCCATTCCGTACAGGTCATGGTGATGATCAGCGAGCGCATGCCCGCGCCCAGGACGTAGGACAGGATCATGGCCAGCAGCAGGAAGGGAATGTTGGAGATGATGTTGTAAACCTCGATCATCCACTTGTCCATCTTCTTGGAGAAGCCCCACAGGGCGCCGATGGGGATGCCCACCAGCATGTTGATGGCGGTGCAGATGAAGCTGATGATGATGGAGTTCCGGGCGCCGGCCCAGACCGCGTCAAATACCTCGTTGCCCACATGATCGGTGCCGAAAATGTGTCCGGGGCCGGGCTTGAGGAACTTCATGTCCGCGTTGTTGATGTTGGGGGTCACGGTGGGGCTGTAGCCGGACTTCATAGGCTGGATCAGGGCGAAGGCCACGATGAAGATCAGCAGAATCGCCACCGCCACGGTGAACTTGTTCTTGAAGAAGGTCCGCCAGACGGATTTCCAGTAGGAGTAACGGGGCGCAGCAATATGCTCGGATTCCAGCTCGTCAAATGCCGCAAACTCAAACAGGTTGGTATTTTCCGTATCCATTTTTACGACCTCCCTGCTTTTTCACTGAGTGAGATCCGGGGATCCACCTTTGTCAGAACGATGTCGCCCGCCAGGACGGAGAGCACCGACACCGTGGAGAACATGAACGCCAGGGCCACGATCATCACGTTGTTGTACTGGTTGATGGCGTTGGGGAGCATCTTGCCCATGCCGCCCACGGAGTAGATGGACTCGGTGATGATGGCGCCGGTGATGCAGCCGGCCAGAGAGGCCGGGATGCCCTGGGCAATGGGGATGATGGCGTTTTTGAAGATGTGGTTGTTGAAGATCTCCCGCTGGTTCAATCCCTTGGATTTGGCGAATTTCACATAGTCGGAGTTCATCTGGTCCACCACATAGCGCCGGGTCCAGAGCATCAGGCTGGCAATGGAGGGCAGAGCCAGGGAGATGATGGGCAGGATCCAGGAGCGAACGTCCCCGGGCCCGTAGGTGGTGAACACCGAGGGCAGGTTCAGCAGCGTGGTGCCCAGATAGCGGAACAGATAAATGTACGCCAGAGACGGCACGGCGATGATGAAGATGATATACACCATGCCCAGCTTGTCCGCCAGTCTGTCCTTCCGCCGGGCCATCAGCACGCCGATGGGCAGGCCCAGGAAATAGGCCAGAGCCATGGCGAAAATGCCCATGATGAAGGAGGTGCCGATCATGGAGGGCTGCTCCTTGAAGGTCTCGTAGTTGGCGTAGTTGTCAACAAATTTCTTCCGGTCCATCCGGTCCAGGATGGACTTATATTTCAGCGTGCCGAAATTGATGCCGGAATCCGTCTCATAGCCGGTCTCGAAGACCACATGGCGCTTGACCTCGCCGCCCTGGGACTGGAACAGCACCCGGAGCACCTCCAGCCCCTGATAGGTGGGGTAGGAGGTACCGAAATTCAGCTTGATAATATTCTGGTGAATCCACGGGAAGTGGCTGTCGGTGTAGAGCAGGTATTTGTGGAGACTGCCGCTGCCGATCAGCGCCACGCCGCCCGTGGGCGTACGGCCGAAGGAGAGCTTGCGGACCAGGTCCGGATTCGTCTCGTCCTTCACCGCGTAGGGGGTGTCGATCTTAACGAGTTGGCTCAGCCAGGAGAGCATCCGGCGGATCACCGGCACGTCCTTATAGGCAAAGTAACGGCCGCTGCCCAGATACTGCTCCACGGTGTAGCCCCTGGAGGTATAGAGCTCTACGAACTCCCGGCTCTCGGGGGAATCGGGCTCCACGGCCGCGCTCATCTCCGGACTGCCGGCCTCGTACAGGGTCAGGCAGTAGTCGTTGATCCGCTCATAGTCCAGGTAGCCCAGCTTTTCCCAGGTGGAGTACACATACTCCGTCTTGTCATCGGATTTGCTGGCCAGCTTGCGGTAGGTGCTGTCCTCAAAGAAAATGTTATCCCTGGGCACCATGGTATAGACCATGGTAAATACGATCACCATGATGATCAGAATGGATATCAGCGACCGGAGCAGTCGCTTCCATATGTAGTTCTTTTGCATAGGAGGGGTCACTCCTTTAATAAGAAGAAGGGGAACCAGAGAAGCGACTTCATCTGGCTCCCCCTGTTTAGTTCTTTAACGCTTCCGTGATATTACGGATAGGGATTATTCGCCGGCAAGCCAAGCTTCCTTGGCAGCGTAGTAATCGGCAGCCAGGACGGGCTCGTCCAGGAGCTTCATGTACTTGAAGTAAGGCACACGGTTGTAGGAAGCCTGACCGTAGAGGCCGTAAGCCGCGGTGAAGGGCTGAACCTTGCTCACGGTCAGGGTAGCGCCGCTGGTCTCGAAGGGACGCAGGATGCCGCCGGTGAGCAGCATGGCCTCGGCCTGGGCAAACAGCTCGATGCGCTCGTCGCCGGTGGCCAGGACGGCCTTGTCAACGATCGCCTGGAACTCTTCCAGACCCAGAGCCTGCAGAACAGCCTTCTGCTCGTCGTCCTGACCCTGGCTCTCATAGTTGATGCCGGAGTAGTTCAGCATGTCGCCGTCGTGGATGTCGAAGCAGTGGATGTAGGTCAGAGGATCGCCGTAGTCGGGGCCCCAGCCGGCGCCGAACACCATGTCGATGGAGTTGGACACGCCGTCGGGCTGGTTGTAGAAGGCGGAGTAGTACACAGAGGAGTTGCCCTCCAGGTACTGCAGGTCGATGGCGACGTAGTCGCCCAGAGCGCTCTCAATGGCGTTCTTCATGGCCAGCTGCATGTTCTTCTGGTTCTCAGAAGCGGCGTACACGGGCACATCCAGGTGGATGGGCCAGGCGGTAATGGTGTCGCCCAGCTCTTCCTTGGCCTTTTCCGCAAAGGACTTGGCCAGCTCGGGGTTGTACCAGGCGTCCTGACCGTCGTTCAGGTTGATGCCGGCGTACTCGGGCACCAGCTCCTCCACGTAACCGGTGAGGATGGAGCCGTAGGAACGGCCGTCAGAGGTGGTGACGAAGGTGTAGGGCACCAGGGTGTTGCGGATGGCGTCATCGGCGCGCTCCTCGCCCTCGGTGATGGCCAGGACGGCATGGGCGGAGTAGGCAGCGTACACGGCGCGGCGGAAGTTGGCGTTCAGAATGGCGGCGCGGGTGTCAGCCTTCTGCTCGTCGGTGGTCTTGCTGGTGGTGGAGACGGAGGGATCGTTGTACAGGTTGTACATACGGCGGTCCCAGTTGAAGGCGCCCCAGTAGGAGGTGGCGGTGGTCATGCTCTTGTACTGGTTGTCAGCATAGAGCTCGTTGGCCTTCTCCACCACATCGGGCAGGGAGGAGTTGATGGCGGTAGCGGTGACCTCGCCGTTGACGAACATATTGAAGTTCTGGGAGGGATCCTTGCCGTCGGTATAGGTGACGACCACGTGCTGCACGTAGACATGGTCAGCGTCGTAGTAGTTGGGGTTGGCGTCGAAACGGACCTCCTGGGCAGGAACCAGGGAGGAGAGGATGTAGCAGCCGTTGTACAGGATGGAGTCGGGCTGCACGGCGCCGAAGTCCTCACCCTTGGACTCCAGGAACTCAGCGTTGATGGGCCACAGGATGGAGTAGGTGGTCATGCCGTCAAAGTAGCCGCAGGGGCCGGTCAGGGTGTAGGTCAGGGTGTCGCCGTCGGCCTTGATGCCCACGTCTTCCCAGCTGCCGGTGCCCTCGGAGTAGTCGCGCAGACCCGCGATCAGGTCGGCCACCAGGCCCAGGGTCTCGGACTTGGAATCAGCCGCGTGCTTCAGACCGGTGACAAAGTCCTCGGCCGTCACGGCGTCATATTCCTCGCCGCTGCTGGTGGACCAGACAGCGTCGTCACGGATCACGAAGGTCCACTCGGAAGCGTCCTCGTTGGCGCTCCACTCCTTGGCCATGCCAGGGATCAGGGTGCCGTGGCTGTCCTGGGTCAGCAGGCCCTCGATAAAGTTGCTGGTGTAGTCGCCGTTGGAGGACTTGTTGTTGTAAACATAGTCCAGAGTGGTGATGTCGAAGTTGTCGAGCATGGAGTAGGAATCGGGGCCTTCGTAGGGCTCCTCAACCTCGGCAGGCTCTTCGGCCTCGGCGGGCTCTTCAGCGGCGGGCTCTTCAGCAGCGGGCTCTTCGGCGGCCGGCTCCGCAGCGGCGGGGGCGGCGGTGGCGGCAGGCGCAGCGGGCGCGGCGCCGCAGGCGGCCAGGGCCAGCACCATGGTCATCGCGAGAACCAGAGCCAGTGCCTTTTTCAGGGTGTTGCTCATGTTTTTTCTTTCCTCCTTGTTGAATTGCAACAATAATATATTCAACGCTTTTTGCGTCAAATACCGATAAAAAACTTTATTTCGCTGCACTGTTGTTCAGTTTGTAGATTATACCCTCCTAACTTTACGTTGTCAAGTCTTCCCTTCGTTCAGATTGCTCAATTCTCTCGGGAAAATCAGCCTTTTTCCCGGGCTTCCAGGCCCAGAGCGCCACTCCCGCGGCGCACAGCAGCCCCAGCAGCAGCCCCATGACGCCGTAGCAGAGGGCGTAGCTCCCCGTGTAGCGCTGGGAATAGTATTCCATGCCGCCGCTGCCGGCGAAGCACAAAAGGGCGAGCAAAAGAAGTCCCGCGTGGATGCGCCGGAAGCCGTGGCGCCGGATGGAGCGTCCCGCCAGCACTCCCATAGCCGCCGCCGCCGCCAGAGCGGAGAGGAGTTGGGGCACATGGATGAAGCCGTTGAAGCGGAAGAAATCCCCGTCGTAGCGGGTGGAGTCCAGCAAAATCTGCCCCGCGCCGTAAAAAAGGGCGAAGAACAAGGCAAGCGTGCCGCTCTCCAGGCGTTTGCCCGCCCACAGCAGCAGCGCCAGCAGCGCCAGGGCCAGGACCAGGCAATAAAGGCTCTGGAAAGTGAAGGTGGCAAAGCGCCACTGTCCCTCCTCCCCGGTCAGCACGGTGAAAGCCGAAAAGGGGAGGCGGTGGAGCTCCGGGGAGGCCAGGGCAAATTTCCCCCGGTCGCTGAGATCCAGCAGGGCCCCCAGCCGTCCCACGGCCACGCCCAGAGCGGCGGCCGGGGCCAGCAGGTCCAGCAGTTCCCACGGCGGCGCGGAGAGGCCCGAGGCGGCAAACAGCACCGCAGCCAGCAGTACCCCGATAAAAACGCCCCACAGAGAGAAATCCCCCCGGAGATAATCGGTCAGGGCCTCCGCCAGGGAGTCGTACTGCATGGGGTGGCAGTACCAATGGGCCAGCCGCCCCAGTACCAGGCCCAGGGGCAGCGCCGCGGCAAAAAGCCACAGCAGCGCCGCGGCCCGGCGGCCCCGGCCGACCCACAGCCCCAGGGCCAGGAGCATGGCGCAGCCGGCGCCCAGGGCGGCAAACACCCCCGGCCAGGTCACGCTCCAGCGGCCCAGCAGAAAGGCAACGCTGTTCATTCGCTCCCTCCCTTCTTCGCCGGCAGGGCGCTGGCAAAGCAGATCACGTCGCTGACCTGCCGCTCAAAGTTGAATTCCGGCCGGTTGACCGTCTGTCCGCGGAAGATCACCTCCGCGGTCTGGCCCCCGTCCAGGGCGTAGGCCATGGTGCAGCCGTGGGAGACCATCAGCTCCGCCGCCTCCTCCATGGTGAAACGGTCGTAGCCCTCGGCCCGGCAGTTGGCGCACAGGAAGAGATAGTGGAGCTGGCCCACCTGGCTGAGGACGGCCCGGGCGTAGGTGTTGTAGTTCTCGCCCCAGCGGTAGTTGTACGGCACGTTGATGACCCCGTTTTCCAGCACCGATGGCCCGAAAGCCACGGAAAAGTCGATGTCGTTTTCCCGGATATAGGCCTCGGCCTCTTCCCAGGTGGTGATCTCGTTCCGGTGGACGATGTGCATATCCCCGTCCCTGTCGAAAAAGCAGGTGTCCGCGTTGTCGCCCGAGACCAGGTACAGCTCCCCGTCATACACATGGATGCCGGCCTGCCGGAAGGCGTAAAAGTCGCCGCTGACGGCGGCCACCGCGTTGTCCTGGACAGCCAGCTGGGAGGCGGGGAGCCGGATGGAATAGCCGTAACGGTCCCCCGACAGCTTTCGCCGGAGCTGGGAGGGATCCGCCAGCTTTACCTCGCACCAGGTACAGATCCGCCCCTGACTCAATTCCTGCCAGACCAGGACCAGGATGGTCTCATCATAATAATATTGTACGCCGGTGTCGGGGCGCAGGACGGTTTCCGTCGTCCAGCCCGTCACCGTCTCTCCTCCCAGAAGTTCCCCGGCCCGCTCGATCACCGCCTGGATCTCCAGGGGATCGCTGCTCTGGCCAAAGGACTGCTCCTCCGGCACCCCGGGGAGTCTCCCCTCGGGGATCACATAGTGCTTGTTCACATGCACATAGCCCTCCACCGTGGGGGCGATGGCCGCCTCTATCCGGGCGGAAAGGCGCCGGTCAAGGCCCGGGGCGGGCCAGCTCTCCTCCGCGATCTCGGCGGGGACGAACAAGGCCGTCAGTCCCAGGGAGAACAGGATGCCGAAAAATGCCGCCCAGCCGGCCAGCTGCCGGAGCACCTGTGCCCCGGAGCGCCGCTTCTCTCGCTGTCGGTTCATACGTCCCCTCCTCCGCCGGAGAGCAGCTCCCACAGCGCCTCTTCCGGCAGGATCTGCCAGCGATCATCCCGGAAGCTGAGATGGAGGGTCACCTCCGCCGGGGCGGTGTAGCGCTCCGGCTCGGCCAGCCGCGCCCGGGTGGCCTCCTGCAGGGCGGACTGGATCACCGCGGGGAGAAACTGCCCCTGGTCGTCGTAGACCGTGTCCAGATCGTCGGTCTCCTCCACCCGGCGGGCCAGGATCTCCTGCACTTCCTCTGACATGCCGTCAAACAGCAGCTCCGGCCGCAGGGCGGAAAAGCTGACCGTCTGCCAGGCGTTCAGGGAGTCGATCATGCCCCCTTCGCCCATGGACCAGGACCAGCTCTGCTGATAGGCCAGCCACACCGTGCGCGCCAGCTCATCCCGGGGCGACGCGCCCAGAGAGAGGTCCGGCTCGCCCAGCACATACCGGGCGGCGGCGTCCCATTCCCGGAGGCAGACGGCGTTGAAAAAGAGAGCCGTGGTGTCCTCCGGCTCCCCTTCCAGCCCCAGTCTCACGGTGGGCCGGTCTACGGCGCGGAGAGCCAGGGCATAGGCTCCCGCCGCCGCCAGAAGGGCGGCGGCGCACAGTATGACGGCCAGTACCCGTGTTTTGAACCGGGGATCTCTCATGTCTCTTTCTCTTCTCCTGAGGTTCAGTCTTTGTTTACGCGATTTACGCGGCGCCGGAGATCTCCACATACTCCTGGATGCCGTCCCGCAGCAGTTCCCGGTATGTCTCCCGGGGGACGGGGTCAAGGACCGCCTCCTCCACCGCCAGGGCATAGGCCACCGTGCCGTCCGAGCCGGTGTACACATAGAAGGGCAGCCCCCGGATCTGCCGCAGTTCCAGATCCGTCACGGTGATCCGGCCGTTGTCGGCGCTGCTCCAGGTGACGGCGTTTTCCGCGGCCCGGGCAGGGGTGAGGACCCGGTCTGTGGTGATGGCCCCGTCCAGGAAGGAGGCCCGCAGCACCGCCTGGTTAAAGGCGCCGGTATAGAGGAAGCTGAAGGAGATGGCGCACTCCGCGCCGGGGGCGTCTCCGCTGCCCCGGAAGGTGATCATCCCCTGGCTGTTTTCCGCCTGTACGCTCAACTCCAGGCCGTAGCCGCGCAGCAGGGGGATGAGCCCGCTGTTTTCCAGGAAGGTCCTGGCCAGGTTCTCCGGCTGGTCGGTGGCCAGAAAATCCTGCTGCTTTTGGAAGTCCGCGCCGTTCAAGACGATCTGGGAGGCGTTCCGCAGCAAAAGCTCTCCGTTCTGTCCCAGGGAGTATACCACTTCTCCCCAGCCGGAGGCGCCCACGTTGGCCCGGACCGTCTCCCCCAGCGCCGTCAGATCCACGCTCTTGAGCACGCCTACGGTGACGCTCCCGGGGACGGCAAAGCCGGTCTGGATGGAGCCTACCTCCACCTTGCGCCCGCCGGAGCCCTCCGCCGTGCGGATGGGCGCGGCGGTAGCCGCGGTGTCAAAGGCGCTGCCGGGCGCCGCGGGGGTGGGATCGGGCTCTGCAGCGGCGACCTCCCTGCCGCGGCAGGCGCGCAGCCCCAGGGCCAGCGCCAGGATCAGCAGCACCGCCGCCAGAAAGATCCAGCCGGCCTGCCGCGTCCAGACGCTGCCCCTGCCTTTTTTCGGCGCCGGCCGCCGGGTCGGGCGCCGCCGCCGGGGATCATTGCTGCGCCGGGGATCGCCGCTGTGCCCGGTCCTGCCCGGCTCCGCCGGACGCCGGTGGACGTTCTGCCGCCGGGGCGCGCTGTGCTTACTGTCCATGGAATACTCCTTACGGTCTATCATAACAAACATTAAAATCCGTTTTTGAGGCAGCTTCGCCGCCTCAAAAACTCCCTGAGGTGAGCAAAGCGAGCCCTCGCGCCGACCAAACGAGGCTTGTCCCCCGTAAGCCGAGTGCGATAAGCGCGAGCTTCAACCGAGGCAAAACGCGGTTTTGCCTCGGAGTTATATAAGCGCCGCCCAGGCGCAGCCCAGGATCGTGGCGTCCTCCACGAAGCGGAAGCTGGTGCTGATCTCCGGATGCTCGGCGGCCATGACGGCCTCCATCCGGGGCAGCAGCACCGGGTTCTTGCGCAGCATGGTCCCGTCGGCGCACACGCACACCCGGCTGCCAGGCTGCAGGGCGCGCATATCCAGGATGGCGCACAGGCAGCCCGCCGCCACTCTGGCGGCCCGCTCCAGCAGAGCCAGGTTCAGCTCGTTGGCAAAATCCTGTTCCCGCGCGGCGGGCAGGGCCCGGGCGATGGGGTTGTCCCCATGGGGGTCCTTGCAGAACTGGTCCACCAGGGCGCTGGTGAAGTGCAGCGTCGAGATGCGATCCCTCGCCTCCGGGCTCAGGATGCCCTCCCGGCAGGCCAGGAGCAGGGTCTCCCGCAGCAGCTGTTTATAGTAGCTGCCGGACACCATTTTTTCGGCGATGTGGTCCCCCGGCAGCTCGGAGGCGGCGTCCAGTATCCGGTCCGCCGTACCCCGCAGCAGGCGGTCAAAGCAGCCGGACTCCGTGTTGACAATGGTCTCGCCCCCCATGGCCATGGCGGCCGGGGACTTGGTGACCCAGGCGGAGGGCAGGCAGCAGCAGGCGTTGGTGCCGGTACCCAGGATGAAGCCGATGTAATCGTCGTAGCTGCCCCGGGCCGCCCCGGCCATGCCGCCCAGCAGGGAGCCCACGCTGTCGTTGATGGCCCGCCAGCTCCGGCTGCCGGGGGCTCCCATGCGCTGCAGCTCCGTCTCCAGGCTGGCGCAGATGGGCGCTCCCTCCGCGTGGCGCACCTGAAGCTCCTTGCACAGGCGGACGATCCGCCCGTCCCCGTCGGGGAGGGAGTCGAAGGCGTAGGAAAAGCTGATGCAGGCCCGCCGGGCCTCCCCGGCATACTCCAGGGCAAAGGCGGCGATCTGGCGGAACATCTCTTCCGCCTCCACGGGTTCGTCCGTGCCGGGCATGCGGCGCTTTTTCAGCGCGTCCACCTGCACGCTGCCGTCCGGCTCAAAATGTCCCAGACCCGCCCGGAGATTGGTACCCCCCGCGTCGATCATCAGCACCTGCTCTCCCCGGGCGGGCTCCGCGTCCGACCGGAGAAAGCTGGGCAGCATCATCACCGAGGACTTCTCTCCCCGGAGGGCGGCCTCCATGTCCTGCCGGTAAGCCTGCCGCAGCTGAGCCATGGGCATCTGCTCATAGTACATCTGGTGTTTTTCCAAAAATTTTCTGGCTGTCATGGGGGATCTCTCCTTTTTATCCTTTCCCTTGCCGCTCAGGGTCTTTCCGCCGGAGCGCAGCTCTGGCCCTGCACCGTCCAGCGGGAACAGCCGCCGTCAAAGGCGAAGGATTCATAATAGATATCCGTGGGGCCGCAGAGCACCGTGCCGTCTGGCTCGGTGGTCCAGCCCTCCCCGGTGTGGGGCGCGCCGCTGGGGTCCGTCAGGGTGAAAAGGCCGTCGGCGCGCAGCTGCACGGTCCATTTCCCCTCCGGGCCGTTCCATACGTAGGTCCCCGGGGCCACGGGTGTGGCGGTGGGACCCGGCTCCGGGGTTTCCGTGGGCGCGGGAGTGGGCTCGCTGGTCGGCTCCGGCGTGGGGGTAGGCGCCTCCGTGGGGGCGGGGGCAGCCGTGGGAACTGCCGTTGGCTCCGCTGTCGGGGCTGTCGTTGGCTCCGCCGTCGGGGCCGCTGTGGGGACGGGCGCTGCCGCGGGCGCTTTCTGCGCTCCGGCGCAGCCGCACAGCAGCAGCGCCGCCGCCAGCAGCGCCAGAAGGCCGCCGTTTTGCATTTTCATGGCTTTCCTCCTCCGAAATCTTCCGCTGTGCCGGGAATAAAACTCAGTTATAATAGAATACATCATTTTTCCTCTCCTGTAAAGAATCCCGGCGGGAAAAAAATTTGCCCCTTTTCAGATACAGAAAAGTATGTTATACTGCAAAATACACAAAACAGCTTGTCCTTAGGGAGGTTCGTTTATGAAAACCCGCTCGCAAAAACTGGCCGAATGGCGAGATGGAAGACTCTTCGACGCATGGACCGTTTTTGGCTCCCACCCCGGCGATACAGGCACGGATTTCACCGTCTGGGCGCCCAATGCCCGCAGTGTGCGGGTCTCCGGGGATTTCTGCAGCTGGGACGAATGGGGCTATCCCCTTGTCCGGGATGAAAGCGGCGTATGGTCCGGCCACGTGGACGCGGCCATGGAAGGCATGTACTACAAGTACGTCATCGAGGGGGCGGACGGCAGCACGGCATGGAAGGCCGATCCCTTCGGCCTCACCGGTGAGCTGCGCCCCGGCACCGCCAGCCGGATCTGGTCTCTGGCCTACGACTGGGGCGACAACGATTGGATGGAAAAGCGCCGCTCCATGTCCGGCCCCCGGAATATCTATGAGGTCCATCTGGGCTCCTGGCGCCGCCATGAGGACGGGAGCTTCCTGAGCTACGACGAGCTTGCCGAACAGTTGGTGCCCTATGTGGCGGACATGGGCTACACCCATGTGGAGATCATGCCCGTGATGGAGCACCCCTTTGACGGGTCCTGGGGCTATCAGTGCGTGGGCTTCTACGCCGTCACCTCCCGTTACGGCGACCCGGACGGCCTGATGCGCCTGATCGACGCCTTCCACCGGGCGGGCATCGGCGTCATCCTGGACTGGGTCCCCGGCCACTTCTGCCGGGACTCCCACGGCCTGGGCCGCTTTGACGGCACGCCCCTGTACGAGGCCGGGGACATGCCCGGCTGGGGCACCTACAAGTTCAACTACGAAAAGTACGAGGTCCGCTCCTTCCTGATCAGCTCCGCCCTCTACTGGCTGCAGGTCTACCACGCGGACGGCATCCGGGTGGACGGCGTCAGCGCCATGCTCTACCTGAACTTCGGCGTGGACGACCCCCAGAAGAAGGTCTTCAATAAGTACGGCGACGAGGGCAATCTGGCCGCCATCTCCCTTTTGCAGGAGATCAACGACGCCGTTGGGCACTTTGCCCTGGGCACGGCCACCTATGCCGAAGAGAGCACCGCCTGGCCCCTGGTGACCTATCCCCCGGATAGGGGCGGCCTGGGCTTCCACTACAAGTGGGACATGGGCTGGATGAATGACACCCTGCGCTATATGTCCACGGATTTCGACTGGCGCAAAAACTGCCACGGGCTGCTGACCTTCTCCATGATGTACGCCTTCAGCGAAAACTACATCCTGGCCCTGAGCCACGACGAGGTGGTCCACGGCAAGCGCTCCCTGGTGGGGCGCATGCCCGGAGACTGGTGGCGGCAGTTTGCCGGCGCGCGGCTGCTGCAGATGTACGCGGCGGCCCATCCCGGCGGCGTGCTGAGCTTTATGGGCAGCGAGTTTGCCCAGTTCATCGAGTGGCGGGACTATGAGGGCCTCCAGTGGTTCCTGCTGGACTACGACACCCATCGGGGCGTCCAGAGTTTCGTCCGGGAGCTGAACCGCGTCTACCGGCGGGAGGCGGCCCTTTGGGCCGACGACCACAGCTGGAACGGCTTCCAGTGGGTCGACGCGGACAACAACGAGCAGGGCATCCTCTCCTTCGTCCGCCGCTCCCCCGACGGGGAGGTCATCCTCTGCCTGCTGAATTTCCAGTATGAGAGCCGGGAGGACTGGCGGGCCGGGGTGCCGCTGCCCGGAAAGTGGAAGGAGATCCTCTCCTCCGACGAGGAGCGTTTCGGCGGCAGCGGCAAACGCAATCCCCGGATGCTCTACACCACCAAAAAGCCCTGTCACGGTCAGAGTCAGTCCATCCGCCTGACAGTGCCGCCCCTGGGCGGAACGTTCCTGAAATACATGGGAGAGATAAAACATGCTTCTAGAAAAAATAAAGCTGAAAAAGAAACAGATAAACAAATTATCAAGTAAACAATCCGAGCGGGAGGAATTCAAAAAAGAATACCTGGAATACATCGCCCAGATCATCGGCAAGCCCTTTTCCGAGTGCTCCACCCTGGACAAATACACCGCCCTGGCGACGATGGTCCGGGACAGCTGCACAGGTCTGCGGACCGAGACTGTCCGCCGCCGCCAGGAGGCGGGGCGGAAGGTGGTCTTTTACTTCTCTCTGGAATTCCTGATCGGACGGCTGCTGGAAAACTACCTGATCCAGATCGGGATCCGGGACATGGTCTCGGACATCATGAACGAGCTGGGCACACCCCTGGAGGAGATCCTGGAGTGTGAAAAGGACCCGGGTCTGGGGAACGGCGGTCTGGGCCGGCTGGCGGCCTGCTTTATGGATTCCACCGCAGCGGAGGACATCCCCTGCGTGGGTATGGGCATCCGCTACCGCTACGGGCTCTTCAAACAGGTGATCTATGCCGGGCAGCAGCGGGAGGAACCGGACGAGTGGCTGGCCGACGGATACCCCTGGGAGTCCATCACCCAGACCGAGGCCGAGGTGGTCCCCTTCGGCGGACGCGTGGACCGGCGGATGGAAAACGGCCGGGTGGCCTATGAGCTGCGGGACACCGAGGATATCCTGGCCATCCCCTACGACGTGCCCATCCTGGGCTACGGCGGCCGCTCCGCCAACCTCCTCCGGCTGTGGCGGGCGGGCATGATCCACCGCCAGCTGGACCTGGAGGCCTTCAACAACGGCGATTACAGTCTGGCCCAGAAGAAAAACAACGAGGCGGAGGCCATCTCCACCCTGCTCTACCCGGCGGACCACACCGCCGCAGGCCAGCGCCTGCGCCTGAAGCAGGAATACTTCTTCGTCTGCGCCGGGATCGGGACCATCATGCGCCGCTTCCGCCAGACCGGGCTGCCCTGGTCCGAGCTGCCCAACCGCTTTGCCATCCACACCAACGACACCCACCCCGCCCTCTGCGCCCCGGAGCTGATGCGCCGGCTGATGGATATCGAGGGTCTGGAGTGGAACGAGGCCTGGGACATCACCTGCCGCACCGTCTCCTACACCAACCACACCGTCATGCCCGAGGCTCTGGAGAAATGGCCGGACGCCCTGATGCGCTCCCTGCTGCCCCGGATCTACCAGATCATCGAGGAGATCGACCGCCGCTGGCGCGCCGGCTTTGACACCAGCCGGAGCGACTGGTACAAGCTCTGGACCGACACCGCCATCCTCTACGGCGGCGATGTCCGGATGGCGAATCTGTCCATCATCGCCGGACACGCGGTCAACGGCGTGGCCAAGCTCCACACGGAGATCCTGAAGGACACGGTCCTCCACAGCTTCTATGTTCTCCAGCCGGAGAAATTCCAGAACAAGACCAACGGCGTGTCCCACCGGCGCTTCCTGCTCCAGTCCAACCCGGGGCTGGCCGGCTTTATCACAAAGCGCATCGGCGACGGGTGGATCACCGAGCCGGAGCAGCTGGAGCGCCTGCTCCCCTACCGGGACGACGAGGACTCCCTGCGGGAGCTTGGTCTGGTAAAGCTGGCGGCCAAGGAGCGGCTGTGCGGCTATATCCGCAGTCACTTCGGCATCGACTGCGATCCCCACGCCGCCATGGACGTGCAGGTCAAGCGCATCCACGCCTACAAGCGCCAGCTTCTCAACGCCTTCAAGATCCTGGCTCTCTACGACCGGCTCAAGGACGACCCCCGCGCCCCCGTGCCTTCCTGCACCTTCGTCTTCGCCGGGAAGGCGGCCCAGAGCTATAAATTTGCCAAGGACAGCATCTCCTTCGTCTGCGCCGTGGCGGACCTGGTGAACTCCGACCCCGTGGTCCGTGACCGGATCAAGGTGGTGTTCATGGAAAACTTCGGCGTCAGCATGGCTCAGGTGATCTACCCCGCGGCGGACATTTCCGAGCAGATCTCCACCGCCGGCAAAGAGGCCAGCGGCACCGGCTGCATGAAGTTCATGATGAACGGCGCCGTGACTCTGGGCACTCTGGACGGAGCCAATGTGGAGATCGCCGACCGGGTGGGCCGGGACAACATCTCCATCTTCGGACTGACCTCGGAGGAGACCGAGCGATTCACCACCCGAGGGGGCTACTCCGCCCAGAACGTCAAAGACGGCGATCCGGTGCTGAGCCGGGTCATCTCCCACATGACCGACGGCACGCTGAAGACCCTGTTCTGGGATCTCCAGGACACGCTGATCAAGCACAACGACGAGTTCTTTGTCCTCAAGGACTTTGCCCCCTATCTCTCCGCCTGGGATTCCCTGGCCGGGCAAGTGGGCACCCTGGACTTCCAGCGCAAGTCTCTGACCAATATCGCCATGTCCGGCTGGTTCTCCAGCGACCGGACCGTCCGGGAGTACGCGGACCAGATCTGGCACATCCAGTAAACTCCTCAATTGCGAAACGGAGTTTCCAGTTGATTGTAAAAATATTTTTAGGAGGAATGCCCCATGCGCAAAAAAGAATGCGTTGCCATGCTTCTCGCCGGAGGGCAGGGCAGCCGGCTCAAGCTCCTGACGGAGAAGATCGCGAAGCCCGCCGTGTCCTTCGGCGGCAAGTACCGGATGGTAGACTTCTCTCTGTCCAACTGCGTCAATTCCGGCATCGATACCGTGGGCGTCCTGGTCCAGTACAAGCCCGGTCTTCTCAACCGCTACCTGAGCACAGGCGCCGGCTGGGATCTGGACGCGGACTGGGGCGGTCTGCAGGTGCTCCCCCCCTACGCCACCCAGACCGGCGGCGAATGGTACGAGGGCACGGCGGACGCCATCTACCACAACATCGACTTCATCGACGAGTATGACCCGGACTATGTGCTGATCCTCTCCGCCGACCATCTGTATCAGATGGACTACAATCTGATGCTGGATTACCACAAGGCCATGGGCTCCGACCTGACCGTGGCGGTAAAGACCGTTCCCTGGGACGAGGCCCCCCGTTTCGGCATCATGAACGTGGACGATGAGATGCGCATCACCCGCTTTGACGAGAAGCCGCCCAAGCCCGAGAGCAACCTGGCCTCCATGGGCATTTACATCTTCACCTGGAAGGAACTGCGCAAGGCCCTGCTGGAGGACCACGAGACCGAGGGCAGCGAGCACGATTACGGCAAGAACATCATCCCCACCATGCTGGCCCAGGGCAAGAATCTCTATGCCTATGTGTTCAGCGGCTACTGGGAGGACGTGGGCACCATTCCCAGCTACTACGACACCCAGATGGCGCTGCTGGACGAGAATCCTGCCTTCAACATCACCGACTCCCGCATGCACATCTTCTCCAACCTGCATGACCACTTCTCCCACTTCATCGGCCAGGACGGCCGTGTGGAGGATTCCATGATCTGCAACGGCTGCGAGATCGAGGGCACCGTGATCCACTCCATCCTCTCCCCCGGCGCCATCGTTGAGGCCGGCGCCGTGGTGAAGGACTCCATCCTGCTGCCCGACAGCGTAGTGGGCGCCGGCGCCGTTGTGGAGCGCACCATCCTCAACGAGAGGTCCTCCATCGCCCCGGAGGCCGTGATCGGCGGCCCGGACAAGATCACCGTGGTTGGCGAAAACGCCATTATTGAAGTGTAAGGGAGGAATCGTCATGAATCGTACTATCGGCCTGATCTGCGGCAACTATGAGATCCCCGCGTATGAAAACCTGGTGCGGGAGCGTCCTCCCGTCTCCATGCCCTTCGGCGGCCGCTTCCGCCTGATGGACTTTGCCCTGAGCAACATGGTCAACTCCCGCATCCAGACGGTGGGCTTCATCACCCCCTACCGCTACCGGAGCATCCTGGACCACATCGGCGCGGGCAAGGAATGGGGCATGGACAAAAAGCAGGGCGGTCTTTACTTCCTTCCCGGCACGGTCTCCGGCGTCCGCAACCAGAACACCCGCTTCCTGTTCCGGGATTTTCTGCACAATCTGAGCTACTTCATCCAGGGCGACGGCGACTACGTCCTGGTGACCACCGGCACCATGATCGCCAATATCGACTTCCAGCCCATGATCCTCCAGCACGAGATGTCCGGCCTGCCCGTGACCCTGATGTACCGCAAACGGGGCGAGGGCGAAAAGGGCCGGGTCTGCTCCCTGGATCTGGCCGACGACGGCCGTGTCCGGGCCATCCTGCCCGAGGAGAAGACCGGCAACCTCTTCCTGGACACCTTCATCATCGACCGCACCCTGGTGCTGCAGCTGGCCCAGAGCTACGCCAATCTCGGCCACATGGATCTGATGCACATCCTGCGGGAGAGTCTCAGCTCCATCCCCATGGGCTCCTGGCGCTTTGACGGCTATGTGAACTTTGCCGACGGCAAGCAGGATTACTACAAGGCCAACATGGATCTGCTGAAGGCGGAGGTCCGCCATGAGCTGTTCTCCCGGGACCGGCAGATCGCCACCAAGATCCACGACGCGCCCCCCGCCGTCTACGCTGCGGGCTCCAACGTCCGCAACTCCGTGATCACCACCGGCAGCTACATCGAGGGCACCGTGCAGCACTCCGTCGTCTTCCGGGATGTCCGGGTGGAGAAGGGCGCCGAGGTCCGGGGCTGCGTGCTGATGGAGGGCACCGTCGTAAAGGCCGGAGCCATCCTGGAAAATGTGATTGTGGATAAGAACGTGACCGTCTCCGTGGGCACCGTGCTCCGCTCCACCGGCGAAAATCTCTGCGTGATCCCCAAGGGAGCCTCTATATGAGCAAGTTGAACGTCCTCTTCGCCTCCTACGAGGCGGCTCCGTTCATCAAAACCGGCGGTCTGGGGGACGTGGCCGGGGCGCTGCCCAAGGCGGTGCAGTGCCCCAGCATCGACATCCGGGTGGTGCTGCCCAAGCTTTCCATCATCCCCGAGGAATACCGGGAAAAGATGAAGTTCATCTGCTCGTTCTATGTTCCCCTGGGCTGGCGGAGCCAGTACTGCGGTCTCTTTGAGCTGCGCATGGGCCGGATCACCTGGTACTTCCTGGACAACGAGTATTACTTCAACCGGGAGAATGCCTACGGCTACTATGACGACGGCGAGCGCATGGCCTATTTTTCCAAGGCCATCTGCGAGTGCTGCCGCTATCTGCCGGACTTTTTCCCGGATGTGATCCACTGCAACGACTGGCACACGGCCCTGGCCCCGGTGTTCCTCCGGGAGCAGTACCGCTACGCCCCCGGCTACGACCGGATCAAGACCGTATTCACCATCCACAACCTGAAGTTCCAGGGCGTGTACGGCAGTTCCATTCTGGGGGACATTCTGGGCCTGAGCGGCTGCGAGGCCGCCCGAAATCAGCTCTCCTGGCACGACGGCAGCTGCGTCAACTACCTGGCGGGCGCGGCCAACTACGCCGACCGGATCACCACCGTCAGCCCCACCTATGCCAAGGAGATCTGCACCCCCTACTTCGGCGAGGGCATGCAGGACATCTTCATCCGCCGCAGCCAGGTGGTCTCCGGCATCCTCAACGGCATCGACACGAACTCTTATAACCCCGCCAAGGACAAGGCCATCGTCCACAACTACTCCTCTCCGGAGGGAAAGGCTGCCAACAAGGCCGCTCTCCAGCGGGAGCTGGGTCTGCCGGAGGAGCCGGACGTACCTCTTTGCGTGGCGGTCAGCCGTCTGACCGAGCAGAAGGGCTTCGATCTGGTGGACGCGGTAGTGGAGGAGCTGCTGGACACCGCCCAGGTGGTGATCCTGGGCACCGGCGATGCGGCCTATGAAAACCACTACCGGGATCTGGCCGCCCGGCGGCCCGACCGCTTCAGCGCCCAGATCCTCTTCAGCGAACCCCTCTCCCGGCGCATTTACGCCGGCGGCGATCTCTTCCTGATGCCCAGCCGCTTTGAGCCCTGCGGCCTCAGCCAGATGATCTCCATGCGCTACGGCACTCTGCCCGTGGTCCGCCAAACCGGCGGGCTGGCCGACAGCGTGCTTCCCTACAACAAATTCACCGGTGAGGGCAACGGCTTCAGCTTTGCCAATTTCAACGCCCACGAGCTGCTCTTCACCGTGAAAGACGCCTGTGCCCTGTACCGGGAGGACCCGGCCGCGTGGAAAAAGCTCCAGGAGCAGGCGATGGCCGCTGATTTCAGCTGGCACAATTCCGCCCTGGCTTACCGGGAGCTGTACAGGAGTCTTCTCGCATGATCGTTCACGAATCCCGAAATGCAAAATTCCGCCGCCCCTTTGGGGCGGCGGAGGTATGCTCCCCCCTTTATCTGTCCGCCCTTTGCTTCGGCGGCGGAGATGTGATGCTTCGCCTCCGCTTCCATACGGGTGAACTCCGGATCATCCCCATGGTCAGCGAGGGGGACAACCGTTTTTCCCTGCAGCTGACGACCCCGGCCGAACCCTGCGTTCTGTGGTACTCCTTCCAGGCCGGCGATGAGCAGACCTGCGAATGGCAGATCACCGTGTACAAGCACGCCGCCGTCCCCGACTGGTGGAAGGAGGGCGTGGTCTACCAGATCTTCCCGGACCGCTTTGCCCGTCACAGCGACTGGCAGCCCCGGGAGCCTGCCCCCCGCCGGGGCACCCATCGCTTCCTGGTCAACGACTGGTACACTCCGGCCTTTTACCCCAAGGCGGAAAACGGGAGCGTCAGCTCCTGGCCCTTCTGGGGCGGCACTCTCCGGGGCATCCGGGAAAAGCTGCCCTACCTCCAGTCTCTGGGGATCACGGTGCTGTATCTGAACCCCATTTTTGAGGCCACCAGCAACCACCGCTACGACACCGCGGACTATCGGCACATCGACCCCCTGCTGGGCACGGATGAGGACTTTGCCGAGCTGTGCCGGGACTGCCGGGAGCGGGGGATGCGCATTGTGCTGGACGGCGTTTTCAACCATACCGGTGCCGACAGCATCTATTTTGACAAATTCGGCAACTACGGCACCCGGGGAGAGTACCGCCACTGGTTCCGTTTCGGCAAGCAGTACCCCAACGGCTATGACAGCTGGTGGAATGTGCCGGACCTGCCCAACGTGGAGGAGAGCGACCTGACCTACCGGGAGTTCATCTGCGGGGAGGACGGGGTCGTCCGCCATTGGCTGCGGGCCGGCGCCTCCGGCTGGCGGCTGGACGTGGCCGACGAGCTGCCCGATTCCTTCATCCGGGAGATCCGGGCCGCCGGGAAGGCGGAGAAGCCGGACGCCCTGCTCATGGGCGAGGTGTGGGAGGACGCCAGCTGCAAGGAGAGCTACGGTCAGCTCCGGGCCTATTTCTGGGGCGAGGAGCTGGACTGCACCATGCACTATCCCTTCCGGGAGATCCTGCTGGACTTCCTGCTGGGCCGCTGCGACGCTCTCGCCGCCTGCGACAGGCTGTGGACCCTCTTCGAGCACTACCCCCGGGAAAACCTGTATGCGGCCATGAATCTCCTGGGCAGCCACGACCGGGAACGGATCTTCACCATGCTGGGCGGCGACCGTTCGGCCTGGAAGCAGGCCTTCCTGCTCTGCTTTGCCCTGCCCGGCGTGCCCTGCGTATACTACGGGGACGAGGCCGGCATGACCGGGGGCAAGGACCCCTGGAACCGGGACCCCTACCCCTGGGGCCGGGAGGACCGGGAATTCATCGCCTATATCCGTGGTCTCAGCGAGTTCTACCACCGGCATCCGGCGCTGCGCAGCGGCGAGTATGAGCCCGTGTCCTTCGGGAGCGATGTGCTGGGCTGCCGCCGCTGGAACGAGGACGAGGAGCTCCTGGTCCTGGTCAACCGCTCCCGCCGGGATGTGTTTGCCGAGGACTTCGGCGTGAACGTACCGGCCAGAGGCTTTGTACGGATCGAAAAATAAGACAGGAACACATAAAAACAGGTCCTCTGTGCAGTTCGATTCGCCGGCACAGAGGACCGTTTTTTCTCTTTTTACGGCAGGATCAGGCAGGCCGGGTCCGCCTCTCCGGGGCTCCGGGCCCCGGTGGAGGCCAGCAGCATGGCAAGCTCCCCGTCCATGGCCTCATACTGCTCCCTGAGGCCCTCCGGGCCCTTTTCCTTCAGCAGGGGGATCATGGCCGAGCCGCTGCAGACCGCGTCGGCCCCCAGGGCCAGGGCCTTGAAGGCGTCCGCGCCCCGGTCGATCCGGCCGTCGATCAGCACGGTCACCCCGGAGTCTTTGCCCAGAGCGGCGCGGATCCCGGGCAGAGCCAGCGCCGGCGGCTGGGCCCAGGGGGTATAGCCCCCGTGGGAGCTGACGACGATCCCCGCCGCCCCCGCCCGGGCGGCGGCCAGGGCGTCGGCGGTGCTCAGCACGCCCTTGACCACGAAGGGCAGCCCCGCGCCGGCGATCCACTCCCGCAGCTCTTCGGTCCGCACCGGGCGCAGGGGCGCCCCGTGCATGGACTTGTAGCCGCCGGACTTGTCGTACACCATGTCGATATCCACCCCCACGGCCAGGGCGCCGTGAGAGCGGGCAAAGGCAAAGGCGTCCACCGTCCGCCGCCGGTCGGCAAAGGGCTTCACGATCCGCACCGTCCGGGCCAGCGGGGCGATCTGGGCAAACAGCTCGTCGTCCGTGATGCCCACGAAATTGGCCATCCCCCGCTCTCCGGCCACACGGGCGATCTCCAGCAGGCCCAGGGGCCGCCCCTCCCCGTAAGAGGGCAGATGGCTCAAAGCGCCGGTGGCGATGGGGGTGGAAAAGCGCTCTCCGAAGAGAGTCGTTTTCAGCTCCGGCAGATCGGAGTCAAGAAAACGGGTCTCGATCAAAATGGAATCCAGGTAATCCCTGGCGGCGGTGGTGGAGCTGATCTCCCCGCCGGGACGGGCCGCACCGAACATGGTCTTTTCCTCCTGCGTTCTTTTTTTCCAGTATATCACAGCTTTGCCGGATTGGACAGGGGTTTTTTCTCCCCTCCCCCGCCGCCGGAGCGGAATTGACACGACGGCGGGGGCGTGGTAAAATCTTATGATATTGTCTGAAAAAGGAGAATCGACGTGGTTTTTTCCAGTCTGACCTTTTTGCTCCTGTTTCTGCCGGTGTTGCTGCTGCTGTACTTTCTCCGGCCCGGCTGGCGCTGGCGGAACGGCGTGCTGGTGGCGGCGTCGCTGCTGTTTTACGGCTGGGGCGAGCCCGTGTGGATCCTGGCCATGGTGTTCTCCACGGCGGTCAATTACCTCTGTGCCTTGCTGATGGACCGCTCCCGGAGCCGGGCGGTACGCAAGCTGTGCCTTGCGCTGGGTGTGATCATCTCCCTGGGCTTTCTGTTCTACTTCAAATATGCGGCCTTCTTCGGCGGCATCCTCGTATCCCTCACCGGCCTGCCGCTGCAGGTGCCCTCCCCCCGGCTGCCCATCGGCATCTCCTTTTACACCTTCCAGGTGCTGACCTACACCGTGGACGTGTACCGCAAGAAGGCAGACGTGCAGCGGAGCTTTTTCCGTCTGCTGCTGTATGTGAGCTGCTTCCCCCAGCTGATCGCCGGGCCCATCGTCCAGTACAGCGACGTGGCCGGAGCGCTCACCCGGCGGCGGGTGCGGCCGAAGGATTTCTCCGAGGGGCTCCAGCGCTTCATCCGCGGTCTCGGCAAAAAGGTGCTGCTGGCCAACATCTGCGGCGCCGCCCTCTCGGCCACCGCCCAGGCGGGCACCGGGGCGGACATGTCGCTGCTGGGGGCCTGGCTCAGTGCGCTGCTGTACACCCTGCAGATCTACTTTGACTTTTCCGCCTACTCCGATATGGCCATCGGCCTGGGCCGGGTGCTGGGCTTCACTTACAAGGAAAACTTCAACTACCCCTATACCGCCGTCTCCGTCACCGACTTCTGGCGGCGCTGGCACATCTCCCTGAGCAGCTTCTTCCGGGATTATGTGTACATCCCCCTGGGAGGCAACCGCCGGGGCGGCCTCTGCACGGCCCGGAACATGCTGATTGTCTGGATGCTCACCGGTCTCTGGCACGGGGCCAGCTGGAACTTCATCCTCTGGGGCCTGTACTACGGGCTGCTGCTGCTCATTGAGCGTTTTGTGCTCTCCCGGTGGCTGGAGGCCCTGCCCCGGGCGCTGCGCCATGTGCTGACCATGCTGGCGGTGATCGTGGGCTGGGTCATCTTCTACTATGTGGATCTGCCGGCGGTGGGCGAGCATCTGCTGGCCATGATCGGCCTGCGCGTGAGCCCGGGCGGCGGTCTTGTGCGCCTTCCGCTGCTGGACGCGGCGGCGCAGCGGGTCCTCCGGGAGTATGGCTTCTTCCCGGCCCTGGCCTTCCTCCTGTCCCTGCCGCTGCGGCCCTGGCTGCAGTCGCTGTCGGAGCGTTTCGCCTTCACGGAGCGCCTGTCCTATTTCCTCGGCGCGATCCTCACCCCGGCGCTGCTGGGCCTGTCGCTGATCTTCCTGATCGGGCAGAGCTACAATCCTTTTATTTATTTCAGGTTCTGAGCTATGAAGAAAAAACTGCTGTTTATCCTGACCTATGTCTGCCTGCTGTCTCTGGCGCTCCTGGGCGCGGTCATCCTGCTCTTTGCCCCGAAGGAGGCCCGTCCCTCCGACGGGGAAAACCGGATGCTGGCGGCTTTCCCCGCTCTGGGTGCCCGGGAACTGCGCTCCGGCGCGTTCATGGACGGCTTTGAGGATTACCTCTCCGACGCCTTCCCCGCCCGGGACAAACTGACGGATCTGTCCCGCCGGGTGCTGGGCCTGTTCGGAGAGCGGGACGAGGACTATGCCGCGCAGGAGGCCATCGCCAAGGCGGAGAGCCTGGCCATGGAGGAGAACATGACCGCCCAGGAGCCGCCGATCGCGGAGGAACCGCCCGCGGAGGCCGCCGCGACGCCGTCCCCGGTGCCGGAGACGCCGGCGCCCACGGTCACCCCGGCGCCGGAGGAGGCATCGGAACCAGAGGCCGAGACTCCGGCCGAGGCCGCCGCCCCGGAGGCCACGGCGGCGCCCGCCGCCCCGGCCAAAAAGGCGGAGCGGGACGCGGAATTCTGGCTGGTGCGGACGGACGGCTCCCGGAACGTCCAGGAGACCTACAGCGCGGAGGCCCTCTCCACCATCGCCCCGGTGCTGGACGAATACCGCGCCTGTCTGCCGGAGGACGGCAAGGTGCTGTTTGTCAACGTGCCCGTCTCCACCTATTACTTCAACGTTCTGACCAGCGCCTATTCCGACTGGGACAGCGACGTGGACGAGGTGCTGCAGCCTCTGGTGGGCGAGGGCGTGTACATCTACGACGCGGCGGACATCCTGCGGCCCTATCTGTTCACGGAGGACCTCTACCCCGCCGGGGACCACCACTGGCATGCCATCGCCGCCTGGCACATGGCCCGGGCCATGACGGAGGATCTGGGCTATCCCGTCACGGAGTTCTACGAGTGGAAATACAAGCTGGAGTACGAATTCCACGGCAGCCCCTACACCCCCGAGCAGCTGCAGAATATGACCATCGAGCGGCAGAACCGGCGCTACCCCGTGCCCGTGACCCCGGTGGAGAGCTACATTCTCCGCTACATGACCCAGCGCTCCCCCTCGGTCTACCTGGAGAGCGATCGCTTCAAAGGCTACGGCATCTACCTGGGCGGGCGCTGGCGGCCCTGGCGGCTGTTTGAGACCGGCTACCACACGGGGCGGACGGCCCTCATCATCGGCGACAGCTTCTATCACGCCTTCCTGCCCTATATGACCACCTGCTATGACCGAATCATCTCCACGGATCTGCGCAACGACATGTACAATCCGGTGGTGTCGGGGGGCAGCATCCGGCAATACATCGAGGAGTACGAAGTGGACGACGTGTATTTTCTCATGTGTACCTATACCTCCCTCAACGGCTATGTGTATCAGGAACTGATGGAAAAATACCTGAACACGGATTACGGCGCCATTTACGGCCGGGGTGAGGGATGAGCGCCGTGCGCAGGTCCTCCCGGGAGATCCGGGAGCGCCGGGAACGGGAGAGACGGTCGGTGCGCCGTACCCTCTTTTTCACCACGCTGGTCTTTTTCCTGCTGGTGGGCGCTCTCTGGGGCGCCATGCGCCTGGCGCCCCAGAGGCAGCTGAGCCGTCTGCAGAAGGCCATGGACGCCGGGGACACCGCTCTGGTCCGCACCCTTGCGGAGGAGCTGGAGGACCGGGAGACCGCCCGCGTCTATCTGCAGCGCTGCGACTACCTGGACGCCGACGCCCTGCAGGCCGCCGGCGATCTGGACGGGGCCCTGGCGGCCTTCCTGCGGCTGGGCAGCTACGAGGACGCCCCGGAGCGGGTCAACCAGTGCCGCTACGCTCAGGCGGAGGCGGCCGCTGCCCGGGGAGAGTTCGAGAGCGCGGAGGCCCTGTTCAAAGCCATCTCCGGCTATGCCGACAGCGCCGTGCGGGCCATGGACATGCGCTATGCCCGGGCGGAGGCTCTGGCGGCCGCCGGGGAACCGAAGGAGAGCTTTTTGCTCTTTGCCGCCCTGGGGGATCACCGGGACGCCCGTGAGCGCGCTCTCGCCCTGGCGGTGGAGCTGTGCGGGGAGCCGGATCTGGACAAGGCCGCGGCCGTGGCCCAAAATCTGACGACCGCGGAGGCGGAGCACCGTCTGGGCCTCCGGGAGTTTCGCGATTCCCTGCCCCGGGACATCATCGACGTGGGCTTCTTCCACACCGTGGGCCTGCGCGCCGACGGCAGCGTTCTGGCCTGCGGCAGCAACGAGTTCGGCCAGTGCGATGTGGCGGACTGGACGGACATCACCGCGGTAGCCTGCGGAGCCTATCACACGGTGGGCCTGCGCGCCGACGGCACCGTGGTGGCGGCGGGCCGCAGCAGCGAACACCAGTGCGACGTGTCCGGCTGGACCGGGGTCACGCAGATCGCCGCCGCGGACTGGGCCACCTTTGCCCGGCTGTCGGACGGCACGGTGGTCTGCTGCGGCTATGTGGATTATTACATGCTGCCGGACTGGGGCAGCGTGGAGAGGATCTTCGGCGGCTCCTATGACCTGGGCGCCCTGCGGGACGGCGACGCGCTGATCTCCCACATGTCCGCCCGCTCGGAGGAGCTGACCGGGCTGGTGGACCTGGCGCTGAACACCGGCTTTGCCGTGGGCCTTCGGGAGGACGGCACGGTGGTCTCCCCCAAGGCCGAGCTGCCCGACTGGGAGCATGTGGCGGCGCTGAGCGTCAGCGGCGTGGGCGTGCTGGCGCTGACGGACGAAGGCCGGGTCCTCTCCCACTTTTTCCGGAGCGGGGACCGGGTGGATACGGACGCCCTTCGGGACGTGCGGGCCATGGCCGCCGGGGGCAGCCACTTTGCCTTTGTCCACGCGGACGGCTCCGTCACCGTACTGGGCGAGACGGACCGGGGCCAGGGGGACACGGCGGAGTGGAAACTGTTTTGAACGCTGTAATTTCCCTTTGACTTATCGGAGAAATCAACATATAATATTATAGTTACAAATCACGGGCAAAATCCAATCATTTGTGAGGTGAAGGTCATGGAATCCGGTCACAGTACCAGCGGCACAGGCGAGGGCCGATCTAGGCACATACACAGGCCGGCTACTGTGACCGCCGGCGTATAGACGACCCTTTGCCGTGCCTTTTCTATCCATACAGTCAAAGGAGGAGAGGCAATGGCAGAAAGAAACAATGTTACCATTGAAGCGACTCTCTCGGCGCTGATCGAGGGGAAAAAGTACGCTACGCTCCGGGATATCCTGATCACCATGAACCCGGCGGACGTGGCCGCCGTGTTTGAGGACATGGACGAGGCCGCCCTGCCCAGGCTGTTTCGGCTCCTGCCCAAGGAGCTGGCCGCGGAGACCTTCGTGGAGATGGAGCCGGAGGAGCAGGAGCTGCTGATCCGGGGCTTTTCCGATACCGAGCTGAAGGAAGTCGTGGACGAGCTGTACGTGGACGATGCCGCGGACCTGGTAGAGGAAATGCCCGCCAACATCGTCAAGCGGATCCTGCGTCAGGCGGACCCGGAGACCCGGCGGATGATCAACGAGATCCTCCGCTACCCGGAGGACTCCGCCGGCAGCATCATGACCACGGAGTTCGTCTCCCTGCGGCCCAAGATGACCGTAGAGGAGGCCATCAAGCGCATCCGGCGCACCGGCGTGGACAAGGAGACCATCAACACCTGCTATGTCACCGACAAAGGCGAGCTGATCGGCGTGGTCTCGCTCCGCGTGCTCATCCTCGCCAACGAGGAGGACCGGGTGGAGGACATCATGGAGACCAACATCATCTCCGTGCCCACCTCCGAAGACCAGGAGACCGTGGCCCAGATGTTCTCCAAGTACAATTTCAACGCCCTGCCCGTGGTGGACACGGAGAACCGCATGGTGGGCATCGTCACCGTTGACGACGCTATCGACGTTCTGGAAGAAGAGGCCACGGAGGACATCGAAAAGATGGCCGCTATCACCCCTTCGGAAAAGAGCTATCTGCGTTCCAACGCCTGGGACCTGTTCAAGCACCGGATCCCCTGGCTGATGCTGCTGATGGTCTCGGCCACCTTCACGGGCATGATCCTCAACAGCTTTGAGAGCGCCCTGGCTGCCCAGGTGGTGCTGACCATCTTCATTCCCATGCTGATGGACACCGGCGGCAACTCCGGTTCCCAGGCCAGCGTCACCGTGATCCGTGCCCTGTCTCTGGACGAGCTGGAGTTTTCCGACCTGCCCAAGGTGATCTGGAAGGAGATCCAGACGGCGGTGCTCTGCGGCGTGGCCCTGTCGGTGCTGTGCTTCGGCAAGATCATGCTGGTGGACCGGCTGCTGATGGGCAACGCGGGTGTCACCGCTCTCACCGCCGCGGTGGTGTGCATCACCATGGCAATGACGGTGCTGGTGGCCAAGGTGGTGGGCTGCACCCTGCCCATGGTGGCAAAGCGCCTGGGCTTCGACCCGGCGGTCATGGCCAGCCCCTTCATCACCACCATCGTGGACGCCCTGTCCCTGCTGGTCTACTTCCTCATCGCCACCACCCTGCTGGGCTTATAGTCGGTTGCGAAACAAGTTTCGCAATCGAAGAACCCGCGCTTATCGCACCCGGCGCACGGGGAATGCGCCGGGTGCGATAAGCGCGAGGCCTCGCTGTGCTCGGCTTATGGTATTTTTGCCGCGGCGAAGCTGCGGCAAAAATGTATTTAATTTACAATCTATAATTATAGGAGTTTTTTATGAGTGAACAATGCAATCATGACTGCAGCTCCTGCGGCTCCAGCTGCGGCCAGCGTACCGCTCCCCAAGACCTGCGCAAGCCCCTGAACAAAGCCTCCCATGTGGGAAAAGTGATCGCCGTGGTCAGCGGCAAGGGCGGCGTGGGCAAGTCCCTGGTCACCTCCCTGCTGGCGGTGACGCTGCGGCGCCGGGGCTTCAAGACCGCCATTCTGGACGCCGACATCACCGGCCCCTCCATTCCCAAGATGTTCGACATCCATGAGCCCTGCTACCAGAGCGAGGAGGGCATTGAGCCCACTGTCTCCCGGGGCGGCGTGAAGGTGGTCAGCATGAACTCCCTGCTGGAAGAGGAGACGGAGCCCGTGCTGTGGCGCGGTCCCATCATCGCCGGGATCGTAGGCCAGTTCTGGACCGATTTCCACTGGGGAGATGTGGACTATATGTTCGTGGACATGCCTCCCGGCACCGGGGACGTGGCCCTGACGGTGTTCCAGTCCCTGCCCGTGGACGCGGTGGTCATCGTCACCAGCCCCCAGGAGCTGGTGGGCATGATCGTGGAAAAGGCCGTACGCATGGCCGGCATGATGAAGAAAAACGTGATCGCCCTGGTGGAGAACATGTCCTACTTCGTCTGCCCCGACTGCGGCAAGAAGCATGAGATCTTCGGCAAGAGCCGGGTAGAGGCGCTGGCGTCGGAGCATGCTGTTCCCCTGACGGCCAGGATCCCCTTTGATACGGCTCTGGCCGGCTGCTGCGACGACGGCGAGATCGAGCTCTTCGAGGGCGATTGGCTGGATGGTCTGGCCGACGCCATCGAAAAGCTGTAAACGCTCAGATTTTTAAAAGAGGACCGGCGCGGTTTCCACCGCGCCGGTCCTCTCTGTATATAGCGGGGATTCAGCCCTTGGGAGTGCCGTCCGGGTTGAACAGCGGCAGGGGCGCCAGGACCGTGATGTCCGGGCGGTTGATGGCGTCGCCCTCGGCCAGCACGGCCATCTTGGCCACGATGTTGCCGCCGGCCTTGTTCACCAGCTCCTCCATGGCCCGCAGACTCTCGCCGGTGGAGATCACGTCGTCCACGATGACGATGCGCTTACCGCGCATCTTCTCCGCGTCGGCGGTGTCGATCACCAGGGTCTGCTCGCCCTTGGTGGTGATGGACTGGACCCGCACCTCAAACACGCCGGACATGTAGGCCTTGGCCTTTTTCCGGGCCAGGAGATACTCGATCCCGCTCTGACGGCTCATCTCGTAAGCCAGGGGGATGGCCTTGGCCTCGGGGGCAATGATGTAGTCAAAGGCCGGAGCCCGCTTCAGCAGCTCCTTGGCCGCGTGGATGGTCATCTCCACGTCGCCGAAGAGCACGAAAGCGCCGATGTACAGATTCTCGTTGACCGGGCAGAGAGGGAGATCCCGCTTCAGCCCCGCGATGTCCATGGGATAGGTCATGTTGCATTCCTCCATACTGTTTTTTCGTTTTATACATCCAAACCGCAGAGATACCGTCGGACCATATCCAGGGCGTTGCCCACGGCCCGGGTGCGGATCTTGCCCCGGGGCGTGGTCTTCCCCAGCTGCAGCCGCCGCACGAAGCATTGGCCCTTCACCGACAGGGCCACGTACACCAGTCCCACGTCGTCCCCGTCCGGTCCGGCCCAGCCGGTGATGCCGATGCCCAGATCCGCGTCCAGCTTCTTGCGCACCCGCTTGGCCATCCTGGCGGCCACCTGGGCGCTGACCACCCCGAATGCGGCGATGAAGGCCGGATCGATCTTCAAAAGGCGGGTCTTGGCGTCCTCGGTGTAGACCACCGTGCCGCCGCGAAAATGCAGACTGGCCCCGGGGATCTCTGTGAGAGTCATGGCGAGCATGCCGCCGGTGCAGCTCTCCGCCGCGGCAAGAGAAAGATTCTTCTCCTCCAGCAGCTCCAGCACCCGGTGCCCCAGAGAGGGGCTGTCGATCCCGTAGATCAGATCCCCCATCCGGTCCCGGATCTCCGCCACCACCGGAGCCATCAGCTCCTCGCAGGCGGCCTCATCCGCGGCCTTGGCGGTCACCCGGACCATGCACTCTCCCTCGTGGCAGTAGGGCGCCACGGTGGGGTTGCTGCCGTCCATCAGATCCCGGAGCCGGGTCTCCATGGCGCTCTCCCCGATGCCGAACATGCGGACCATGTGGGAGCGGATGGTCTCCGGCGACAGTTCCCGCAGCCAGGGCATCAGGTATTTGCGCAGCATGGTGTTGCACTCCCTGGGCGGCCCGGGGAGCATGGCCACGATCACGTTCCCGGCGCGGAACACGCAGCCGGGTGCGGTGCCGCAGTCATTGGGCAGGGCCGTGGCGCCCTCCGGCAGCATGGCCTGGCGCAGGTTGTTGTCCGTAAAGGGCAGGCCCCGCTCGGTAAAATAAGCCCGGACGGATTCCTCGGCCTTTTTGTCCAGATAGAGCTCCCGCCCGAAGGTCCTGGCCAGGATCTCCTTGGTCAGATCGTCGCAGGTGGGCCCCAGGCCCCCGGTGGTGACGATCAGATCCGCCCGGTTCCGGGCCCGGTACACGCACTCGGTCAGACGGGCGGGGTTGTCCCCCACCGTGCTCTGCCAGTACACGTTGATGCCCAGCTCCGCCAGGGCCCGGGCCACGTCCCGGGCGTCGGTGTTGGTGGTGGAGCCAAGCAGCAGCTCCGTCCCCACGGAGAGGATCTCCGCATTCATAGCTTTACTCCCCCTTCCGCATCCGGACCCACCCGGACGCGCTCGATGCCCGCCAGAGCCTCCTGCACCAGGGCCTCCACGTCCAGAGCGCTCTCCGCCTCCTCCACGGCGTCCAGCCGGGGGCGGGTGCGGGGATGCCGGGGCGTGAACACCGTGCAGCAGTCCTCATAGGGCAGGGTGGACAGTTCAAAGGTGCCGATCTGCCGGGAGCGCTGGACGATCTCCTCCTTGTCAAAGCCGATCAGCGGCCGCAGCACCGGCACGCGGCATACCGCCGCCGTACAGCCCAGGGCCTCCATGGTCTGGCTGGCCACCTGCCCCAGGTTTTCCCCGGTGACGATGGCCTTGGCCCCGTTCCGGTCGGCGATGGCCTGGGCTATGCGCATCATAAACCGGCGCATCAAAATTGTAAAGTACTCCTCCGGGCATTTCTGGCGGATCTCGGTCTGGATATGTGTGAAGGGCACCACCTCCACGGTCATCCTCCCGCAGTAGGCCGTGAGGGTGGAGGCCAGATCCAGCACCTTCTGCTTGGCCAGCTCCGAGGTGTAAGGGAAGGAGAAGAAGTGGACCGGGATCATATGCACGCCCCGCTTGGCGATCATATAGGTGGACACCGGGGAGTCGATGCCCCCGGAGAGGAGCGTCACCGCGATACCGCCGCAGCCCACCGGCAGGCCCCCCGCGCCGGGCCGGGGCGCGCCGTGGACATACGCCTGGCGCTCCCGGACCTCCAGCCGCACCGTCAGCTCCGGCTCATTCACGTCCACCTTTGTTCCGGGGTAGGCGTCGGCCAGATGGCCGCCCACGTAGCGGCTGATCTCGATGGAGGTCATGGGGAAGCTCTTGTCCGCCCGCTTGGTCTCCACCTTGAAGCTCTTGGCTGAGAGCATGGCGTCGCGCATGTACTCGATGGCCCGGGCGGCCATGGCCTCCGGCGTCTTTTCGCAGCCCGCGGCCCGGACCACGCTGGCGATGCCGAAGATCTTGCACAGGGCCTCCTCCGCCGCGTCCATGTCCTCAAAGTCGGTCTTGGGCTCCACATAGATGGTAGACTGGAGGCAGTTGACCTCGAATTCTCCCACATGGGACAGGCGCCGGCGGACGTTCTGGAGCAGCTTCTGCTCAAAAAACCGCCGATTCAGGCCCTTCAGGACGATCTCGCCCAGCTTCAACAGGATGATATCGCGCATATGTACCTCACATTATAAATAATCCAGCAGCTCCGCCGGCGTATGGATGATCCCCCGGGCCCTGCAGCTTTGCAGACGCTCCTCGTCCCAGTAGCCCCAGCTCACCAGCACCGTGTCCATCCCCGCGTTCTCCCCGGTCTGGGCGTCCACGCCGGAGTCCCCCACGTACAGCGCCTCCCCGGGGGAGACTCCCAGGGCCGCCAGGGCGGCAAAGGCGCTCTCCGGGCCGGGCTTGGTGGGCCGTCCGTCTTTCTTCCCCTCGGTGTGGGCGATCAGCGGGCCGAAGAAATGCTCCATCATGGCCGCCGCGTCGCCGTGGGCCTTGTTGGTGACCGTCGCCGCGGCGATCCCACGCCGGCGCAGCGCGCCCAGCAGTTCCGGGATGCCGGGATAGGGGGCGGTGCTGTCCCGCCAGTGGGCGGCGTACCGGCGCTCATACTCCCGATAGACGGCCTCCCGGGCCGCCTCATCGGTTCCCGGGGGACAGGCGCGCTCCACCAGCTTGCGCACGCCGTTGCCCACAAAGCCCCGGACCTCCGACAGCGTCCGGGCGGGAAAGCCCCGGGAGGCCAGGGCGGCGTTCAGCGCCGCGGCCATGTCCGGCAGGGTGTAGAGCAGCGTGCCGTCCAGATCGAAAAGCACCGCCCGGATCATGCCCTGACCTCCCCGGCGTCCAGACTCAGATCGTAGGTCCGATACTGGATGGCCTCCGCCAGATGCATGGGGGCGATCTCCCGCTCCCCGGCCAGGTCCGCAATGGTCCGGGCCACCCGCAGGATCCGATCGTAGCTCCGGGCAGTCAGGCCCAGAGAGGCAAAGGCGTCGCGCATCAGCCCCTCTCCCTCGGGCGTGAGAGAACAGAACTGTTCCATCTCCCCCGGTCCCATTTGGGCGTTGCAGGACACCCGGGGGCCGAAGCGCTGCCGCTGGATGCTCCGGGCGGCGTTCACCCGCTGACGGATGACGGCGCTGTCCTCCCCGTCCGGGCGGCGGCGCAGGTCCTCATAGGGCAGGGCCGGGACCTCCACAATGATATCGATCCGGTCCAGCAGCGGGCCGGAGAGCTTTTGATGATAGGCCCGGACCGCCTTTTCGCTGCAGCGGCAGCGTCCCCCGGGCTGGCCGTACCAGCCGCAGGGGCAGGGGTTCATGGCGCACACCAGCATGAAGCGGCTGGGGTACACCGCCGTGCCCGCCGCTCGGGAGACGGTGACCACTCCGTCCTCCAGGGGCTGGCGCATGACCTCCAGCACGTCCCGGCGGTACTCCGGCAGCTCATCCAGAAACAGCACCCCGTTGTGGGCCAGACTGACCTCCCCGGGCTGGAGCTGGGCCCCGCCGGCCATAGCCGCGGCGCTGAGGGTGTGGTGGGGGGCCCGGAAGGGCCGCTGGCGCAGCACGGGATGGCGCGCATCCGTCAGGCCGCACACGCTCCAGATCCCCGTGGATTCCAGGGTCTCCTCCCGGCTCATCTCCGGCAGGATGGAGGGCAGGCGCTTGGAGAGCATGGACTTGCCGCTGCCCGGCGGTCCCACCATCAGCACGTTATGGCCGCCGGCGGCGGCCACCTCCAGGGCCCGCTTCACGTTTTCCTGGCCCTTGACCTGGGCAAAATCCGGGAATACCAGTTCCTCTGGCTCCGTCTGAGGACAGGGCTCGGGGGCCAGGGGCGCCTCGCCGCTCAGATGCAGGAGCAGGGTCGGGATATCCCGCACCCCGTACACCGCCAGACCGTCGGCGTAAGCGGCCTCCCGGGCGTTGAGCTCCGGGACAAACAGAGAGCGGATGCCCGCCTTTTCCGCGGCCAGGGCCATGGGGAGGGCCCCCCGCACCGGGCGCAGCTCCCCCGAGAGGCTCAGCTCTCCGATAAAGGCGGCGTCCGGGGGGATCTGCTTCACCTGCCCGGAGGCCAGCAGGATGCCCAGAAGAATGGGCAGATCGTACACGGTGCCCGCCTTTCTCCGGTCCGCCGGCGCCAGATTGGCGGTCAGACGGCTGACCGGGAACTCCAGGCCGCAGCTTTTGATGGAGGCCCGGACCCGTTCCCGGGCTTCCCGGACCGCCGCGTCCGGCAGCCCCACCACGTCAAACTGGGGCAGTCCGCGGTCCAGATAGATCTCCGCGGAAACCTCATATCCGCCGATGCCCTGGAGACCCAGGGACCGGATCTTGGCGACCATGGGACGCCCCCCTTCCTGTGCGGTATGCTTATGCGATGGGTTTGGCCGCCCGGCGCTCTTCGAGAGCGGCGTTGATCCGCTCCGCCGCCCGGGCGGGCGTCAGCTTTTCCTGGGCCCCGGAGGCCATATCCTTCACGGACACCAGCCCCGCCGCGGCCTCGTCCGAGCCCACGATCAAGGCGAAGGGGATCCCCGCCTTGTCCGCGTAGCCGATCTTCTGCTTGAACTTCCGGTCCTCAAAATACACCGCCGTGCGGATGTTCGCCTGGCGCAGGGCGGTGGCCGTCTCCACGGCAAAGGCGCGGCAGTCCTCCCCCATGGGGATCACCACCGCCTCCGCCGGGGCGGTGAGCAGGGCCTGGGAGAGCATCTTTTGCTCCTGCAGCACATAAAAGAGCCGGGTGACGCCGATGGAGATGCCCACGCCGGGGAGCGTCCGGTCCGTGTAGTACTCGGCCAGATTGTCGTAGCGGCCGCCGGAGCAGACGGAGCCGATCTCCGGGTGATCCAGCAGCACGGTCTCATAGACGGTGCCGGTGTAATAATCCAGCCCCCGGGCGATGGTCAGGTCCACCTCAAAGTTTTCCTCCGGCACCCCGAAAGCCCCCAGATACTCCACTACGGTGGCCAGCTCCTCCACGCCCCGGTCAAAGGTCTCGTTCCGGCCCTGATACCGGCGCAGGAAACCAAGCTTGTCGGCGCTGCTGCCCGGGCAGGCAATGAAGGCCAGCAGCTCTTCGGCCTGGTCCCCGCCCACGCCCAGATCGTCGCAGAGGATCTCCCGGACCTTGTCGGGGCCGATCTTCTCCAGCTTGTCGATGGTGCGCATCACGTCCCCGGCCCGGTCTCCCAGGCCCAGGATGGCGAAAAAGCCGTTGAGGACCTTCCGGTTGTTCACCCGGATGCGGAAGCGCCGCAGGCCCAGGGCGCTGAAGCTGCGGTAGATCACCGCGGGGATCTCCGCCTCGTTCATGATGGAGAGCTTTCCGTCGCCGATCACGTCGATATCGGCCTGATAGAACTCCCGGAAGCGGCCCCGCTGGGCCCGCTCGCCCCGGTAGACCTTGCCGATCTGGAAGCGCCGGAAGGGAAAGCTCAGTTCGTTATAATGGAGGGCCACATATTTGGCCAGGGGCACCGTGAGATCAAAGCGGAGAGCCAGATCGCTCTCCCCCTTGGCAAAGCGATAGATCTGCTTTTCCGTCTCGCCGCCGCCCTTGGCAAGAAGCACCTCCGCGCTCTCGATGACCGGGGTGTCCAGAGGTGTGAAGCCGTAGAGGGCATAGCTCTGGCGGAGTGTCTCCATGATGCGCTCCATCTGCATCTGGTCCGGGGGCAGCAGCTCCATGAAGCCGGAGAGCGTGTGGGGTCTTACCTGAGGCATATTCTTTCTTTCCTTTCAAGAAAACAATCAAAATGAAATCTGTTTTTGAGGCAGCTTTGCCGCCTCAAAAACACCCTGAGCCGAGCCTGGCGAGGCCTCGCGCCGACCAAACTCGGCGCGTCCCTCGTGCGCCGAGTGCGATAAGCGCGAGTCCCTCGATTGCGAAACGAGTTTCGCAATCGAAGATAATCAAAAAAGGATGGATCGCCGGAGCGTACCAACGATCCATCCGCCGAGGTCTGTCTTTCATTTTTTGGGGTTTACGATGTCCCGCCAGTCCAGATCGCCCCGCCGCAGGCCCTGGATCAGGACCTCCGCGGTGGCCACGTTGGTGGCGATGGGGACCAGGTGCTGGTCGCACAGGCGTGTCAGCTCCACTACGTCCGATTTGTCTTTCTGGTTGGGATCTGCAAAAAACAGCACCATGTCGATCTCGTTATAGGCGATGCGTGCCCCGATCTGTTGGCTTCCTCCCTGGGAACAGGGGAGATATAGCATGACTGGCAGGCCGGTGGCCTCGCTGACCAGCTTGCCGGTGGTGTTTGTAGCGCAGACATTGTGTTTGGCGAGGATCCCGCAGTAGGCGATACAGAACTGGACCATCAGTTCTTTCTTCCCGTCGTGGGACAACAAGGCGATATTCATGCTTCTCTTCTCACTCCTCCACTACACATTTATGACGAGTATATTATACCCGCCCTTTTCCCGTTTTGCAACAAAAAAACGTTGATAATTCAAAATTTTTTGACTATTCCTCCAACAGGAGGCCGCATCATTTCAGCAGCGCGTAGTCGTTTTCCACCACGTTGATCTGGGACTGGAAGCTGAAGTAATAATCCACCACTTTGCGCACCACCGGGGAGAGGGTGGCGCCGGCGCCGCCCTTTTCCACGCACATGGCGATGGCGATCTCCGGGTCTTCATAGGGGGCATAGAGGATGAAGTTGGCGTTGTTCACCAGACCTTCGCCCCGCTGTGCGGTCCCGGTCTTGGCGCCCACGATCACGGAGCAGTCCAGCCAGGTATCGGTCAGGGTGCTGGCCGCGTCGTAGATCACGCCCCACATGCCGTAGTGCAGCACGTCAAAGATCGCCGGATCCACGTCCACCACGCTCAGCACTTCCGTCTCCCGGTGGAAGATGGTGTCCGAGTAATCGTAGCTGCGGACCTCCTTGAGGATGGAAGCGCTGTGGCGGGTGCCGGAGTTGGCGATGGTGGCGCAGTACTCCGCCAGCTGCAGAGGAGTGAACTCCGTAAAGCTCTGGCCGATGGCGCTCTGGAGCGTGTCGCCCTGGAACCAGGGGATGCCGGTGTACTGTTCCTTGAAGCTCTGGGTGGACATCTGGCCGGTGATCTCCGGCAGCTCGATGCCGGTATGCTCTCCCAGGCCGTAGAGCTTGGCGTAATAGCTCATCTTGTCGATGCCCAGCAGGTCGCCGTAATAATAGAAGAAGTAGTTGCAGGAATAGGTGATGGCCTGGGCCACGTTAATCTCCCCGTGGGTGTATTTATAGGTGGAGAAGATCCAGCACTCGGGGGCGTAGCCGTCGTCGATATACTTGGTAAACTGGCCCATGGTCTGCAGGGTGACGGTGGGAGAGATGATCTTCTCCGCCAGCAGGCCGGTGGCGGTGCAGGGCTTGAAGGTGGAACCGGGGGCGTAGACGCCCATGAGCGCCCGGTTGTACAACGGGGCGTTGGGGTCGGCAACCAGGTCCTCATAGTCCTCCAGCATGGTCTCCGCGTTGTAGGTGGGCCAGCTGGCCAGGGCCAGGGGCTCGCCGGTCTTCACGTCCACCACCACCATGGCGCCGCCGGAAACCATCTCCGTGCTTTCCGTGCCGTAGAGCTCCGCGTTGCGGATGATCTCGGCCCGCTCCTCGTTGAGCGTCTCTATATGGGCGGCCAGGGCTTCCTCGCACACCTCCTGCAGGCCGATGTCCAGGGTCAGGTACACATGGTCCCCGGGGCGGGGCTCCTTGGTGTAGGCGGTGGAGACCTTCACGCCCTCGATGGTGGAGGTGATGGTCGCCTCTCCGTCCACGCCGTGGAGATAGTCCTCAAAGGTGAATTCCACGCCGTCCTTGCCCACCTGGTTGTCCAGCTCATAATCCTTGCCGGCGAACTTGTCCCACTCCTCCTGGGTGACCGGGCCGATATAGCCCAGCAGATGGGCGGCATAGTCGGTCTTGTACTCCCGGACGAAGGAGGTGGACACCTTGAAGCCGGGGATGTCCTGCTCCATCAGATAGGTCAGCAGGGGCATGCTCACGTTCTCGGCAAAGATATAGTCGGTGGTGTTGATGTTATACCGGTCGTTGATCTCATAGCGGACGCCCACGATCCGGCGGGCATCCTCGGCGGAGTACTCGCTGCCCACCCCGTAGCGGGTGCGCATGGCCGACATGATCTCCACGGCGCTGGACTCCGGATCCATCTTGTTGGCCTTCAGCCAGGCCTCCAGCATGTCCCGCTGCAGCACGGTGGTCTCCGTGAAGGCGAAGGGCGGGGCCATGGTGATGGGGAGCGTGTCGGTATAGCTGTCGCCGAAGCGCTCCACCGCCCGGCACAGGTGCAGGATGATGGCGTTGGGGTCGTCCTGCTCGAAAAGCTCCGTGACGTTGATGGAGAGGTTGTTGACCGGGGAGTTGGACACCAGCACCCGGCCGTAGCGGTCCAGGATGTTGCCCCGGGCCGCGGGGACCCGCTCCTTGGTTTCCACGCTGTTCTCGCTCTGGGTGTAATACTTGGCGCCTTCGATGATCTGCAGCTTGTAGAGCGCCACAAAATAGATAGCCAGTATCAGCGCGAACATCACGGCCATAATGACCAAACGGACAGGTTTTATCAGGTTTTGCATGGGAATTGTACCTCTTTATTTTGACACCATAACATTTCAATCTGTTTTTACCGTAGCTTTGCCGCGGTAAAAACACCTTGAGGCAAGCGAAGCGAGCCCTCGCGCCGACCAAACGCGACGGGTCCTCCGTCCGTCGCGTGCGATAAGCGCGAGTTTTTCAAATGCGAAACGTGTTTCGCATTTGAGTTAATACGGGCTGGGGGCGTGCTCGTGGGAGCGCCAGGGAAAGATCTTGCACAGATAATAGGCCAGAGGGACGAAGGGCAGGCTCCACAGCGTCTGGAGGATGGCGGTAGCCCAAAGGCGGAAGGAGGCCTGGCCCAGGAAAAACAGCAGCGCGAACATCTGGGCAAAGGCCGAGAGAAACAGCGCCGCCACCGCCATCACCGCGTAGGAGAAAAACCGGCGGTTCAGATAAAAGTCCACCAGCAGCCCCACGGTAAAGCCGATCACAGGGAACAGGATGGTGAACAGCACCCGCTGGGAGGAGAAAAAGAGATCGCACACGATCCCTGCGGCCAGTCCGAAAACGCCGCCGGTGCGTCCGCCCTCGAACACCGCCACACCCACCACCAGGGCAGGCATGAACATGGCCCGGACTCCCAGCGGGGCGATATGGCTGAACACCACGTTCTGCAGCAGCAAAAACAGCAGCAGATACAGCCCGTAGAGCACGGTACGCCGGATCTGCACCCATATCCTTCTGAAATTGATCTCCGAAAATTGAAATTTCGTTGCCCTTCACTCCTTCCAACGGCCTCGCAGAGTTCGCATCCGCAGATGCGAACAAACGAGATCATTTTCACCGGAAATCGCATTTTCGGTGAAAACACCTCTCGCGGAGCACCTGTGCCCTCCCCCGCGGGGCGCGGGCGCGGAGCGCATCTCCTTTCCGTTCAGAGCCCAGCGAAGCGGGTCTGAACGGAAGCTTGTCACTCGATGACCTCAAAATCCTTGATGATGAACACCTGGCTCAGCGTGGAGAGATCCACCGCCGGGTCCACCACCGCGTACATGCTCTGGCCGCCGGCCTCGCTGCGCAGCTCGATCACCTTGCCCACCGTGATGCCGGAGGGGAAGGCGCCGCCGCTGCCGGAGGTGATGATATCGTCCCCGGCGAAAAGGGTCACGTCCTCCGTGAAATAGCTGAGCTTGCACTTGCCGTCCTGCATCAGGGCGTAATCGCCCACCAGCATGGCGGCGATGGAGCCCTCGCCCACCAGTACGCCCGCGCCCATGTTCACGTCGATGACGGAGCGGACCGTGGCCCAGCTGTCCCCCAGGTCCATGATCTGGCCCACCAGCATCCCCGATTCGGTGATCACGCAGTCGCCCATCTCAATGCCGTTTTTGGCGCCCTTGGAGATGGTGAAGGCGCTGGTCCAGTTGGAGGCGTCCCAGGAGATGATCCGGGCCGACTCGGTGACAAAGCTGGTGTTCTTCTCCAGATAGCCAAGGAGCGTCCGCAGCCGCACGTTCTCTTCGGCGGCGTCCTGACTCTCCCGGACCTGCTGCCGGGCCTCGGCCAGATCCTTGCGGAGGCTCTCGTTCTCCGCCGCCAGCTTATCGTACTGGTAGATATAGCCGTAAATGCCCCGCATCCAGTCCACCACGGAGCCCACGGCTCCCTGGATGGGGATGCGCAGGGAGTTGCTCAGTCCCGACAGGGGCCCGGCGGTCCCGTCGGACCGCCCTCCGGTGGCGAGACCCACCACCAGCGCCGCCGCAACGATCAGCACCGCCAGACGCAGTCCGTATTGTTTCAAGTATTTTTTCATCGTTCTATCACATCAATTCAATTCCGAATTCCCGGAGGAGCTGGCTGAGCCGGCACATGGGCAGGCCCACCGCCGTGTAAAAATCCCCCCGGATCTCCCGGACAAATATACTGGCCCGCTCCTGATAGCCGTAGCTCCCCGCCTTGTCCAGGGGCTCGCCGGTGGCCACGTAGGAGAGGATCTCCTCCTGTGTCAATTCCCGGAAATGCATCTCCACGCTCTCCGCGCAGCTGCGGACCGTATCGCCTCGGCGTACGCACACGCCGGTCCACACCCGGTGGACCGTGCCGGAGAGGGCACGCAGCATCCGCGCCGCGTCCTCCCCGTCCCGGGGCTTGCCCAGGATGCGGCCGTCAAGCTCCACCACCGTGTCCGCCGCCACGATCACCGCCGCAGGGTCCCCCGCCCGGGCGCAGACCTGGGCGGCCTTTGCTCCGCCAGCGCCAGGACGTAGTCCCCGGGGCTCCGGTCCAGGGGCGGCTCCTCCTCCCCGACGGCGGGGAGGATCTCAAAGGGGATGGAAAATTTTCCCAAAAGCTCCCGCCGCCGGGGGGAGCCGGAGGCCAATATCAGCCGTACCTCAGAGGACGCCACGGTAATATGCCCCCCTTGTCATGCCGTTGGGCCGATAACCGGTGCCGTGGATGTAGCTCTCCGCCACGTCCAGGCACTCCCGGGGGCTCTCGGTGGAGAAGTTCAGGCGCACGCCCCACAAGCCGCTCTCGGCCCAGGTGCTGACCACGTCTCCCAGCCACAGCTTTCGGGAGGCCCAGACGGTGTTGCGGCAGCCGAAGGCCTTTGTGACGGGCCAAACGCCGCCGGTGTTGTCCGCCATCTGGCCGGGGGTCGTGCAGACACAGCGCCCCGCGCTGGCGCGGATCAGGCAGGTCTGGGTCACCATGGCGGGCAGGCGGCCGTAGATCACAAGCTCGGTGCTGGTGGGCTTGGGCATATCCCGCACCTGCCGGAGGGTCAGCTCCGGGGACAGGCACACGGACAGGAAGCCCGCGGAAGAGAGAGCCTTGATGGCGTAGGAATTGGTCACCGCCAGATCCAGATCCCCCCGGAGCTTCATCCCCTCCTGGCCCGCGATCACCGCCAGGCCCAGGTTTCCGGTCAAAGCCCTCTCCACGCCCCGCTCCCGGACCTTTTGCAGCAGGGAGCGCAGCTCCTCTTCCTCCCGGACGCCGGAGACCACCTGGGGCAGAACCGCCGTGACCTCGCAGCCGTTGGCCCGGAAGGGCTCGGCCGCCTCCGGGTTCTCCGCCAGAACGGAGAGGGGGACGTACAGACAGGCGGGGCGCAGCTCGGCAAGCTGGGTCGTCATCTGCGCGGCGGTCTGTACCGCGAAGTTCATCACCGGCACATGGGGGCGTCCGCCGGCGGCGGGAGCGGAGGGGAAGCTCCCCTCTTTTCGCTCGGGCGGCACGGCCCGTTTTTCGGAGAGATTATAGAGCAGACGGCGGCGGGCGGCGTCCAGCTCCAGAGCGGACACCCGCAGTCCCTCTTTCAGGGACACGCCCACGTCCTCACTGCGGAAGGGGGTGCCGGCGGTGCGGTACATGGCCTCCCGCAGGTTCTCCTCCGTCAGCTCCATGTCCCCCAGGGGATCGGGCTTGGGTCCCTCGATGGCGGCGGTGTGCTTTTCCTCGTCCTGCACTCCCAGGACCACCGGCTTGTCCGGTCCCGGGGCCACCACGGCAAAGCTCACCGGCACCCGGCGATCCTCGGCCTCGGTATAGCTCTTGCGCAGCTCGGCATAATACCGGTCCAGGGTCCGGCGGTCCGTCTCCCGGGGCTGGGCGATCTCATAGAGCTGTTCTTTTGCCACTCCCCGGGGGGCGAACACATTCTCCATCTGTTCCAGATCCTGGGGCGCGGGCTGGGTCTCCTCCCGGATGGCCGCGCGATATGCGGCGGTGTAGGCGGCCACATACTCCGGCCGCCGGTCCCGGTCCCCCAGGGCCGCGGCGCAGACCCCGGCCTCGCTCAGCTCCTTGACTTTGGAGAGCAGGGAGCGGTCCTTGAAGCTCAGGGGCGTGGTGTCCCAGCGCCCGCCGAAGGTATAGCTCTCCCGGCACAGCTCGCTGCACAAACCCCGGTCCTCGCTCTGCTGACCGGCGACCATGCTCATGCGGCAGGTGCCCGCGGCCGCGGCGCACAGGGAGGTCTGGACGTAAACCGCGGTCTCCACCCCGCATTGGGAGAGACGGCGCATCTCCTCCAGACTCATCTCCGGGGGCAGGAAGATCCGCCGGAAGCCCAGAGACGCGGCGGTCTCCACGCTCTCGGGGGTGGTGAAGCCCATATGTTTGTCGGCAAACAAAGGCATGTCCGGCAGCAGACGCCGGAGCACCAGGAAGAGTCCCAGATCCCGGACGATCACCGCGTCCACCCCGGCCCGCTGGCCCCGGAGAGCCAGGCCGCCGGCCTTGGGCATCTCGTCCTCCCGCACGGGGATGTTCAGAGCAAGATAGACCTTGCAGCCCCGGACACGGCAATAGCGGACCGCCGCCTCAAAAGAGGCGTCGGAAAAGTTCTCCGCCTTGCGGCAGTCCGACAGCTCGTCAAAGCTCAGATATACGGCGTCAGCGCCATTTTGCACCGCGGCGGTCACCGCCTCCGGCGACCCGGCGCAGGATATCAATTCCAGCATGCTACACCTCATCCCGATATGGGTACTTCCTCAATCTGTGATTATAACACAACTCTCCCCCTTGCTTCAAGCCCAATTGATGTGGTATACTGAATTTCCACCGCAACAGCGAAAGATAAAGGTGTTCTCTATGGATGAAAAAACATATCGCCTGGGGGGCGCGGGCGCTCTCTCCGTTCCGGTGTCGGACGCGGACAAGCTCCTTGCGCTGGGCAGCGGGGACTGCGCGCTGCTCTATCTCCAGGTGCTGCGCCGGGGCGGCACGCTGCACCCGGCCCTGGCGGCCCGGGAGCTGGGCCGGAGCGAGGCGGAGATCCGCGATCTGGCGGAGCAGCTCCGCCGGGCCGGGATCATTGATGCGGAGAGCGCGCCCCTGCCCGGTCCGGAAGAGCTGCCGGAATACACCGCCGCGGACATCTCCCGCCGCAGCCGGGAGGACTCCGCCTTCCGGAGCCTGCTGGGGGAGACCCAGCGGGTGCTGGGCCACGCTTTGAGCAGCGCGGATCTGAAAACGCTCTTCGGCATCTACGACCACCTGGGTCTGACGCCGGAGTGCATCATGCTGCTCATCAACTATGAGGCAGACAGCCTTCGCCGGCGCTGCGGGGAGGGCCGCCTGCCCACCATGCGCAGCATCGAGCGGGAGGCCTTCCGCTGGGCGCGGCTGGAGATCCTGACCGCCCCCCAGGCGGAGGAGTACATCGCCGCCGAGGAGCGCAGAGCGGAGGAGGCGGAAAAGCTCCGGGAGCTGATGCAGCTCCGGGACCGGGCCCCCTCCCCCACGGAACGGCGCTACATGGAGAGCTGGCTCCAAATGGGCTTCCGCGCGGAGGTCCTGGCCCTGGCCTACGACCGGACCGTGACCAGCACGGGCAAGCTGGCCTGGGCCTATATGGACAAGATCGTCCGCTCCTGGGCGGAGAAGGGGCTCTTCACCCCCGAGGCTGTGGAAAAGGGCGACGCCCGGAAGACCGGGAACTACAACGCCCGTACCGTTCGGAGCGGCACCGGTGCCGCCCCGGCGAAAAAAGGTCCGGACAACACAGAAGCGCTTTTGAAAGCGCTGACCGATAACACGAAGAGGTGAATGCCATGGAAGGACGCTTGCTGGCCCGGGCCCGGGCCAAACAGGCCCAGCTGCGCACGGACAACAAGGCCGAGGAGGACCGCCGCCGCCGGGAGGTTTACGCCGCTGTCCCGGAGTTGGAGCGGCTGGATACGGAACTCCGGGGCATCATGAGCGAGCTGGTGGGCCGTGTGCTGGGCCGTCCGGGCCGGAGCCCGGAGGAGCTGGAGGCGGCCGGTCTCGCCCTCCGGGAACGGCGCGCCGCCCTGCTGCAGAAGGCGGGCCACCCTGCAGACTATCTGGACCCCATTTTCTCCTGCCGGCGCTGCCGGGACACGGGCTGGGCCGACGGGGCCGTTTGCGATTGTCTCCGGAAGCTCTATAAGCAGGAGCAGACCCGGGAGCTGGCCCCCCTGCTCCGGGACGGCCGGGAAACCTTTGGGCGCTTTCGCCTGGACTACTACAGCGCCGCCGCCCCGGAGGGAGAGCTCTCCCCCCGGGAGCAGATGCAGCGGGTGCTGACCATTTGCCGGAGCTATGCGGAGAATTTCGGTCCCGGCTCCCCCAACCTGCTGTTCACCGGTGCGCCGGGGCTGGGCAAGACCTTCCTCTCCGCCGCCATCGCCCGGGTGGTGTCGGAGTCGGGCTCCGGCGTCGCCTATGACACGGTGAGCGCCACCCTCTCCGCCTTTGAGCGGGAGAAGTTCAGCCGGGACACGGACGAGCAGGCGGACGCCGCCAGCCGGGTGCGGCAGCTGATGAGCTGCGATTTACTGATCCTGGACGACCTGGGTACGGAGATGTCCACCGCCTTCTCCCAGAGCGCCCTCTACTCCCTGCTGGACGGACGCATCCGGGCGGGGAAAAAGACCATCATCTCCACCAATCTGGACGATGACGGCATCGCCGAGCGCTACGGCGCGGCCCTGGCCTCCCGGCTGAAAGGGGAGTATGAGTGGCTGCCTTTCCGTGGCCGGGATATCCGGGAGCTGAAAAAGGAGCTGCGATAATGGGAGACGACACCAATTTCTTTGCCCTTCTCTACCGCATGCGCTACATCTCCCGCTGGGGGCTGATGCGCCGCAGCATCCCGGAGAACATCCAGGAGCACAGCCACGAGGTGGCGGTGTATGCCCACGCGCTGGGGCTGATCCGCCGGGAGATCTTCCACCGGGACTGCGATCCCGAGCACCTGGCGGTGCTGGCGCTCTACCACGACGCCTCGGAGATCCTCACCGGGGACCTGCCCACACCCATCAAATACCACGACCCGGCCATCCGCAGTGCCTACAAGGAAGTGGAGCGCCGGGCGGACGAGACCCTGCTGGATATGCTGCCGGAGACCCTGCGGGCGGCCTATCGTCCGGCCCTGACCCCGCAGGGGGACGAGGCCGCGCTGGTGAAGGCTGCGGACAAGCTCTCGGCCCTGGTCAAGTGCATGGAGGAACGCAAGGCGGGCAACCGGGAATTCCTCTCCGCCGAGCGGCAGACCCGGGAATACCTGTGCGCCATGGAGCTGCCGGAGGTGGACTGGTTTCTGGTCCACGCGCTGCCGGCCTTTGAGAAAAATCTGGATGAGCTGGGGGCGAGCGGGTTATGATAGAGGAAAAGCTGGAACGGATCAACGCCCTGGCCCGTCTTTCCCGGGAGCGGGCGCTGACGGAGGAAGAAAAGGCCGAGCAGGCCGCCCTGCGGAAAGAGTATATCGCCGAGTGGCGTCAGGGTGCTATCCAGGTGCTGGAAAACACCTGCATCGTGGACGAGCACGGCGTGAAGCACAAGCTGAAAAAGAGACAGTGATCACGGCCATGATGCCGTATACCGGCTCCGGGGGGACCGCTGTCCCCGCCGGGGCCAAAAAATAATAACGGATCAGGAGAAGAATATCATGCGTATGGCACCCAATCCCATTCCCGCCCGGCAGGATGTGCCGGAGGAATTCACATGGAATCTGGGGGACCTGTTCCCCACGGAAGAGGACTGGCTCCGGGAATACGAGGCCATGAAAACCCTGGGCGGGGAGATCGCCGCCCATGAGGGCCGTCTAGGCAAAAGCGGAGAGGAGCTGCTCTCCTGGCTGCGGCTGACGGACGCCCTCTCCCTGCGCTCGGAGGCGCTTTACGGCTACGCCGCCTGCCGGGCCGATCAGGACACCGGCGATCCCCGGGGACAGGATCTGCGGGGCAAGGCCATGAGCGTGCTGGTGGAGCTCCAGAGTGCCTCCGCCTTCGCCGACCCGGAGATCATGGCCATCCCGGACGAGACCCTGGACGGCTTTTACGCCGCGGTCCCCGCCCTGGAGACCTATCGGCGGAATCTGACCCGGCTGCGCCGCATGCGTTCGCATGTCCTCTCCCCGGAGGGGGAAAAGCTGCTGGCTGCCGCCGGGGAGATCGCCCGGGGCCCGGAGAACATCTTCTCCGTCTTCACCAACGCCGATCTGCGCTTCCCTCCGGTGGCCGACAGCCGGGGAGAAGAGCATGAGCTGACCAACGGCACCTTTGTCCTGCTGCTCCAGAGCCCGGACCGGGAGCTGCGCCGGAGAGCCTTTGCAAGCTACTATGAGCGGCTCGCGGCCTTCAAGAATACCGCCGCCGCCACCATGGACGCCCAGTTCCGGCAGCTGCGCTTCTTTGCCCAGGCCCGCCGTTACCCCTCCCTGCGGGCCGCCGCCCTGGACGCCACGGAGGTGCCCGAGGCGGTCTATGACAATCTGATCGACGCGGTCCACGCAAATCTGGATAAGATGTATCGCTATGTGGCCCTGCGGAAAAAGCGGCTGGGCGTGGAGGAACTGCACATGTACGATGTGTACACCCCCATCGTGGCGGACGCGGACGCGAAGATCCCCTTTGAAGAGGCCAAGGAGACGGTGCTGGAGGCCCTCTCCGTGCTGGGAGAGGACTACGTCGCCCTGCTGAAGGAGGGCTTCTCCTCCCGCTGGATCGACGTGTATGAGAACGTGGGCAAGATGGGCGGGGCCTACTCCTCCGGCTCCGGCCGCCCCCACCCCTATGTGCTGCTCAACCACAAGGACAATCTGGACAGCATGTTCACCCTGGCCCACGAGATGGGCCACGCCCTCCACAGCTATCACTCCTGCAAATACCAGCCGGTGAACACCTCCGACTATGTGATCTTCGTGGCGGAGGTGGCCTCCACCTGCAACGAGATCCTGCTCATGCGGCATCTGCTGGGCAAGACCAGGGACAAGCGGCAGCGGGCCTATCTTCTGAACCACTTCCTGGACGAGATCAAGGGCACCGTCTACCGCCAGACCATGTTCGCCGAGTTTGAGCGGGAGATGGGCCGCATGACCGAAAACGACCAGGTCCTGACCGCGGAACTGCTGTGCGAAAAGTATCTGGAGCTGAACAAGCTCTACTTCGGCCCGGAGATGGTCTCCGACCCGGGCATCGCCTATGAATGGGCCCGGATCCCCCATTTCTACTATGACTACTATGTATTCCAGTACGCCACCGGGATCTCCGCCGCCGTGGCCATCGCCAACCGCATTCTGAGCGAGGGGGCCGGCGCCGTGGCGGACTACAAGCGCTTCCTCTCCGGCGGCTGCAGCACCGACCCCATCTCCCTGCTGAAGATCGCCGGCGTGGACATGTCCTCCCCCGCCCCCGTCAACGAGACGCTGAAACTCTTCGGAGAGCTGGTGGAGGAACTGGAAGGGCTGGAAGATTAAACAAACCGACAGCAAAAAAGCCGCGGCAGCCGCCGCGGCTTTTTTGCTGTTCATTTTTCCTCGCCGAGTTTGCGCCGCAGGCGCAGATCCGTGAAATCATTTATGCCGGAAATCGCATTTTCGGCATAAAACGTACCGGCTCGCTGCCGTCCTGTCAAAACAGCCGCGGTCAAAACCGCGGCTGTCTTGCGCTGTTTCAGCACCATTCCCGGCTCTGGGGCTTATTCTTCACCGGGGGGGTGTAATCCTCCGGGAAATCCGGGGGCAGGGTCTCGGCCTTGGCCTCCGGGGCCTTGGTCTCGGTCTTGGGCTCGGCGGGAGTCTCCGCCTTGGGGGCACGCTGGGGGCGGTCCCGGCGCTCTCCCCGATCCCGGCGGTCCGGGCGGGAATGGCGGCGGGGCTCGGCGGGGCTCTCCCCCTCCGGGCGGACATAGTTCACCACCACCCGGCGGTTGGGCTCGGTGCCGGTGGAGCTGGTGGTGACGCCCTCGTAATCCTGCAGCGCCGCGTGGATCACGTGCCGCTCGTAGGAATTCATGGGCTCCAGAGCCATGCTCCGCTTATACTTGATGGCTTTGGCCGCCATCTTCTGGGCCAGATGGGCCAGGGACTCCTCCCGCTTGCTGCGGTAGCCTTCCGCGTCCACGCTGATGTGGGCGTGTTTGTCGCTGCCGCGGTTGACGGAGTAGTTCACCAGGTGCTGGATGGCGTCCAGGGTCTCGCCCCGGCGGCCGATGACGGCGCCCATATTGGGCCCGTCCAGCTTAACGTCCAGCCCGCCCGTCTCCCGGGGGAAGATGGCCACAGTGGCCTCCACGTCCATGTGGCGCAGCAGGCCCGTCAGGAACTGATAGGTGCGCTCGGCCTGGCTGCCGGGGGCAAACTCGGTGATGGCCTGGGCGGCTTCCGCGGGGGCCGCGGTCTTGGGCTCCTCCGCTTTGGGCGCGGGAGACGCGCTCTTGGCGGTTTCCTTGGCGGCGTCCGCTCTGCGGGGAGCGCCCTTGGTCTCGGGCCGGGGTCCGGTCTTGGCCTTGGGAGCGCTCTTGGGCTCCGGCTTGGGCTCGGGTTTCCCGTCGTCGAAGGTCACCTGGACCTTGGCAAGCCGGGCGCCGATGCCCAGGAAACCGGATTTCGGGCTGACCAGAAGGGTCTCGTGGAAGTCGTCGTCCTCGGTGATGCCCAGGGCCTCCAGCGCGGCGCGGCGGGCCTCCTCCCGGGTCTTGCCCTCCTTCTCAATCGAATGGATCATGCGTTACTCCTTATTCTCGTCCGCAGGGACCGTGATATCTGTGTCGGAGGCGGCGTCCTCGTCAAGGCCCGCAGCCTCCCGCTCCGCTGCGGCGATCTCCTCGGCATAGCGGTCCGGATCATAGGCCCGGCCCCGGGCAAACACCCGGTTGCCCACCTGGGAGGGAGGCAGCTCTTTGGCCATGCCCTTGGCGGCGCGCTCGGCGGCCCGGTAGGCGGCGGCCTTCTGTTCGCTCTCGTTTTTCTCCTGGGCGGCCAGGCGCTTTTTGCTGGTGGAGGCGTTCACCTGGGTCTTGCCCTCGGCCCGGAGCTTTTCGGTCTCCGCCTTCTTGCGGGCGATCTCCTCCTCCTTGGCCTGCTGGGCGGCGTTGAACTCCGCCATCTCCGCATCCAGGATCTTTTTATAGTGCCGGTTCAGGATGAACTCCTGAATGATACCCAGCACGCTCTGCTCGATCCAGTACACGCCCATGGCGGCGGGCATGATGAAGCAGATGTAAAGGCTCATGATGGGCATGACCAGGTTCATGCTCTTGGTGGTCTGGGCGGCCTGGGCGTCGGCGGGGGGATTGAGCTGCTGGGTCAGTTTGGTCTGGAGCACGGTCAGTCCCGCGCTGACAAAGGGAACCAGGAACAGCAATACGGCCGAGACCATGCCGGCGGTACCCGCCCCCTCGGTGGCGTTCCAGAAGAACAGCTGGGGCCGGGAGGTCAGGTTCATGGTGAGGAAATTGAAGTTGATGTTCACCAGCTTGTCTGCAAAGGCAGCCACACCGGAGTTGGAGATCACAGTCTGGAAGTTCTCATGCAGCAGGTTGGCCAGGGTCATTTGCGCGTAGGCGTCCGCCCGGGCGGGGACCGTGTACAGTCCCAGCTTGACCATGACGTCGGTCAGAGCGGTGATCTCCTCGGCGCCGAGGGCCATCAGGAAGGACAGGGGCTGGCGCACCGCCTGGTAGAGGAGGATCAGGATGGGGAAGGGCAACAGGGACCACAGGCAGCCGGACATGGGGTTAACCTTGGCTTCCCTGTACAGCCGGGCCACTGCCTCCTGGTATTTCTGTTTGTTGGAGCCGTACTGCTTCTCCAGGGCTTTCAGCTGGGGCTGGAGCATGGTGGTGCGCATCATGCTCTTCTTGCTCTTCATCTGGAAGGGAAGCAAAATCAGCTTGACGATCAGGCCGAAGGCCAGCACCGCCCAGCCGTAGCTCAAAAAGGCGTTGTAAAAGAACAACAATACGGCACCAACGCCGCGATAGATGAGTTGAATGGGGATTCCCTCCTTTTGTTGTCCGATGGGTAAGTGTGCTTACCCTTCTTTTCGACTGCGCCGGCTTCAGGGCACGGGGTCATAAAAATCATGTTCCCCCCGGTGAAAGGGATGGCAACGGGAAATGCGCTTGAGCGCCAGCCAGCCCCCCTTGGCCGCCCCGTATTTCTCGATGGCCTCCAGGGCATACTCCGAACAGGTGGGGATGTAGCGGCAGGTGGGCGGCGTATGAGGTGAGATGTACTTCCGGTAAAAACGGATCAGGGCCAGCAGCAGCTTTTTCATTCTTTCTCCGCTCCCTCCCGCAGGATGGACAGCTTGCGGCAGCCGGAGAGGAAGTCCCGTTCCAGACTGCGGTAGGCGGCGTCCACGCTGCGGCTCCGGGCGACGACCACCATATCCAGTCCGGGGCGAAGCTCCGCCTTGTGGAGGCGGTAGATCTCCCGCAGACGGCGGCGCACCCGGTTGCGGACCACGGCGTGACCGAGACGGGTAGAGACAGTAAAGCCCACCCGGCTCTCCCCGCACCGGTTCCGGTGGAGGTATATCACCATCGTGGGCATCACGATCCTGCGCCCCTTGGCGTACAGACGGCGAAAGTCGCTGTTCTTTTTCAGTGTGGTAAACTGCAATGGCTCACGATCCTTTTTCCCGTTTCCCTGCTGCCGGGCGGGATGCGCGTAAGTTTCCTCCCTGCGTCCCGCCCGGACGTCGGCGTTGGTAAACGTCAGATCCGCGTTTACCTTACAGAGTCAGTTCCTTGCGGCCCTTGGCACGACGGCGGGAGAGGACCTTGCGCCCGTTGGCGGTGGACATTCTCTTGCGGAAGCCGTGCTCCTTGGCAGCGTGACGCTTCTTGGGCTGGTAGGTACGTACGGTCATGTTTGACACATCCTTTCTGTAGTTTTTCCCATATTCTCAACACCGGTTCTCACCGGCGCAGATGGCGGAAGAGATAGTCAGACAAATATGAATTATAGCGTAGCCCTTGGGGAAATGTCAAGCTTTTCCCGGTCTTTCCTGGAATAATTCCACGGTTCCGCAAGGGGATTTTCCGTCGATCTTAAGGAAACGCCCCCTGTGCTTTGTCCCGCCCGCAAGGGCTGACAGCACAGGAGGCCGTTTTTTCAGCTCTCCATCTGGCGGCCGAGGAATCCGGCCACGGTCTGGACCAGCTTGAACTCCAGCTCCGAACACTCCCCGCTTCCCGGCCGGGAGAGGAACATCACGCAGCCCAGCACGTCCCCCTCGGCAAGGATGGGGGCCGCCGCGCCGATGCTGTAATTTTCCACGCCCTCCGCCGCCAGTGGCTGCCGGGGACCGGACGCCGGGCGCACCGGGCGCCGGTTTTCCATGATCTCTTCCAGCGCCTTGCTGATGGGGCGCTCCAGCAGCTCCTTTCGTCCGCCCCCGGCCACGGCGATCACGCTGTCCCGGTCGCATACCGCCGTGATGCTCCCGGTGGACTTGCTGAGGGATTCGCAGATCTCTCCGGCAAAGCCGGACAGCTCCCCCATGGGGGAGTACTTTTTGAAAATGACCTCGCCGTCCTTTTCCGTGAATATCTCCAGCGGGTCACCGTCACAGATAACATTGGCACGAAAAACCTTGTCCGGACGCTTCTCCGTTTCCTGGACTATTGTGACATTTAAGCTATCTTTCGTGCCTGAATTAAAAGTTTCGGCGCTCTTTTCTGACATTTCAGGCTCTTTTGCTTCTTCCGGCAACATGCCGCAGCGCAAAATGCTGTCGATGTCGTCCTTGAGCTTGATATCGACGTGATCTTCATAGACGTAGATCTTGTCGATGATCAAGTGAAGATCCTTCGGATCGAGCTTGTCCTTCTCCAAAATCTCATCAAAGACCTCAATGGCGGTCTTGGCGGCTCTATTGACCCGAATGATCGTATTTTCGCGATTTTTGGTCAATTCTATCTGTTTTTCTAGGCTGGAAATTCGATTTTCGATATCCGCCTCCATCTCGTCATAGGTTCGGTTGATGATGGCTTCGTTCTGCGGACGCTTGAGAAGATCGCGTACACGCTGCCGTTTTGCGATCTGAAGCTCCTCCTGGAGCTCCTCGAGAACCGCTTCCATGTTGTCAGCAGCGGTCTCTTTCTCGGCCAGGTCTTCATCCTGCTTTTGAATGTCATTTTGCAGGATTTCGATCATATCTGCCGAGGTTTCCCGCACTTTTCGGAGATATTCCTTCAGCAGCTTGTCCAGAACGTCCACCCGGATGTAATGGCTGGTGCAGCCCTTCAGGCCCTGCCGATGATAGGTGCCGCAGCGGTAGGCGTCCCGCAGATCGGGGCGGCTCATAGAGAACATGGGGCTTCCACAGTCTCCACATACGAGAAAACCGGTATAGGTGTTCTCGTATTTTTTTACGCCCCGGTAGTCGCTCTTGGAGCGGGACTTCCGCAGTTCCTGCGCGATCCGGAAGTCCCGGTAGCTGATGATCGCCTGGTGGTGGTTCTCGATGACGATCTGATCATCGACGTCTTTCTTGACGTCCTTGCCGTTGATCTTCTTTCGGGTGTATTTGCTCTGGCGCATGGTGCCGATGTAAAAATCATTGTCCAGGATCCCCTGCACGGTAACGATGGCCCAGGCCTGCTTGACCGGACGCTTGTACTCCTTGCCCTCGGCCTCCTTGCGCTCCCGCTCGGACATGCGCGGCGTGGGGATGCCCTCGTCGGTCAGCCAGTTCGCGATACGCTTATAGCCCCAGCCGTCAATGTAGAGTTCAAAAATTTTGCGGACGACCTCGGCCTCGGTGGGCACAACTTCGAATTCCTGCCGGGCGTTGACCTTGTAGCCGTAGGGCGCGGCGGTGATCCACTTGCCGTCCTTCTGCCGACGCTTGACCACGGCGCGCACTTTCTTTGAGGCGTCTGTGACCGGCATCTCGTTGATCAGAAACTGGAACTGGATCTTCAGCCAGTCGTCATCGTTGGGAAAGTCGATCCCGTCTCCGATGGAGATGATGCGCACCCCGGCGTCGCGCAGATCCTCCAGCTCCACCAGGCCGCGACTGTTGCGGCGGGAGAAACGGGAGAAATCTTTGACCACCAGAATGTCGTATGTGTGATTGAGCAGTCCCCTGCGCAGCTTCTGATACCCTTCCCGCTGCTCAAAGGTGTACCCGGAGCGGTCGCGGTCTTCAAAGAAGGTCAGGCTGCTGCCGGGGAATTTTTCTTTGACGAAGTCGGCAATGATCGACTTCTGGTTTTCGATCGAGGTGTTGTCCCGATCCAGTTCTTCATCGACGGAGATCCGGCAGTATCCCGCAATGTCGAAGGTTTCTATCACAATAATCACCAGCTTTCTTTTTTGCTTACTGATGGTATTGTAACACAGTTTTTCAGCTTTGCAAGAGAAATTTTTGAAAACGGGAAATGGCGCCCGTTTTATAGCGCCATTTCCCGCTTGACCGCCCGCTGTTTTTTCCCAACGGCCTGCTTCTCCTTCTCCATTTCCAGCTCCCGGATCCGTGTTTTGTTGTAGAGCAGAAGATCCCGGATCGATTCCTTCATGTTTCCGTTCCCGGAATGAAAGACCGCCACCAGATACTTCTTGGCCTTATACTCCTTGTAGAGCGGCTTCAAGGAGTCCAGCAGCGCCTGGTCCTGGCTCTCCGCACGGGTGAGCCAGATGTTCACACGTTTTTCCTTGTCTTTGACTTCAATTTCCATTTGCCCACCTCACTTTTTATTCTTCCAAATCTTTCCGGCGTCTATGCACGGTTTTTCAAATTGTGCTTGTACAAACTTAACGCTCTTGTTCATGGTTTCTCTCTCTTCTCGGTTTCAGATAGCTTTCCAAGGTTCCTTGGATGCCGCGCAGCTTGAGCATTTCGTCGCGGGCCACTTTCACCTGGGGTGCTTCCTTTTCCAAGCTCGCTTTCAATTCGGCGACTTCCTTTTTCCAGTCAGCCACCATGGTGTCTGTCCACTGTTTACCGTGATTGAATTTCTTGAGAACTCCCTGTGCGGCTTTGAACAGAGTCAGCTCGGAATCGTGTTCTGCCTCGTATTTCTTTCGCGCTTTTTCAAAGTGAAGCCGGGGCTCGTTCAGAGCTTGCTTGACCGGAAGATACTTTTTGTAAATCGCAGCCTGCTTGATCACTTCCTCCAGTTTTTTCACACGGGCTTCGTTGTTTTTCACACGCTCTGTCAGCTCATCGTAGAATTTGCTGGTCTCTGTAACTTTGGCATCGAGCTCGTCCGCATTGGTGATCCCCATCTCCTGCAGATCGATCAGAGCCTGCGAAGCCTCCTGAACGTGGCGGAGAGATTTGCTGCGGGACGGAAGATTGTTCAATTGCTCCTGCACGACCCAGGCCAGCGAGGGCTCTTCCGGCGTCGGGAGTTGATTCAGTTCCTCCCGTGCGGTTTGCAGCCATTCTCGAAGATCTTTGAGTTTGCGTTCCGTCTCGCGGATCACGGCGTTGAGCTGACGAACAAAGCGATTGTAGTCACCGATCTCAGTGTGGATGCCGCGCTTTTCCATCGCATGTACTGCTGGCCCTTCGTGGATCTGCGCGAGCAGTTCCACGCCCTGCCGCGCATAGGAGCGATTGTCCAGGTGTATGTCCAGACCCTTTTCCGCAAACTTTTCGTTGCAGAGCCTTGCCCAACTTTCCCGCAGTTTTTCCAAAGCGCCGTACTTGTCGAGACCGTTGCAGCTGCGGCTTTCGGTTTTGTATCTCCCGCGTTTTTCATCCCAGATGCGATCACCGTTTTCATCCAGGACGAAAACCTGCTCCTGTTTTTTGCCGAAAAGTCCGTTCGGCTCGATGGCCCGCATGGGGATCAGAACGTGCATGTGCGGATTGGGTGTGCCGCCCGGCTCGCGCTCGGGATCGTGCACTGCGTAATCGCAGATCAATCCTTTTGAGACGAAATTCTCCTGCAGGAATCGCAGTGCCAGCTCCATGTTTTCTTCAAACGTGAATTCGTTCTGGAAAGAAAACTCGTCGCTGTAAGCCAGCTGTGCGTCGCGCCTTCGCTCGTTTTTCTCCACGGCATTCCACAAGGTTTGGCGATCTGCGTATTCGGGCGGCGCGTGTGCGGGAAGAAGAATCCCGCTGCACACGACGCCGTGCTTACGTGTGTAGTCGCTGGTCTCACCGTAGCGTTCACTGTAGAGTTTTTCGCCGGCGCGGTACGCGGCCGATGCCATTACGCTTGCTCCTTTGGCGCGGGAAATTACATCGCGGTGATAATGATAGAGGGCGATCAGGGATCACCTTCTTCCAAAAGAAAGTCGAGCGCGTCATTTACCTCCGGCATGTCGAGAAGGAATCCGATCGTGTCGTAGATCTTCGGAATGCTCAGCTGCTTCATTTTAGGCACGCGGCTTTCAAAGGCAGCGCCGTATTGGATCAGCCGGTGCGTGCGTGCACGGTCGCATTTCTTTCGCAGGTATCTTTCTTTTTGCCGATCCCGTTCCAGATTGTTCGTCAGGATCTCGAGTTCGTTTTCCCGCTTTTCGATCTGAGCGCGTTTTTCATCCAGCTGGTCGCGGAGCCATTCTTGATATTCTTTTTCTGTCATTCGTGTATCCTCCTAAATATTTTTTGATGAGTAAATGCCCTCACTTACTAGGCAGTGAGAAAGGCGTTTTTACAACCCTTACGGATAGAGTTTTCGCTCTTCTGCTCATACAGTGAGGAAATCTTCCCTCACTATACGAGGCAGTGGGAAAGGCGTTTTTACACCCCTTACGGATAGAGTTTTCGCTCTTCTGCTCATACAGTGAGGAAATCTTCCCTCACTATACGAGGCAGTGGGAAAGGCGTTTTTACAACCCGCCGGGGAAATTTTTTCAGATAGTATGAAATAGTCCCCTCACTATACGAGGCAGTGAGAACGGTGATTTTATGACATGGAGAGGAAATCTTTTGAAAAATCTTTCCACTTTCCTATTCCATAAATTTTTCGTTTTTAGCAACCCTTGCTGATAAAAGTTCCCTCACTTCCCTATTCCACAATTTTTTCGGATTTGGCCCACTTTTTCTGAAAAAATTATGTGCGCTTTTCAAAAGCAAAAGCCGGGCAGTGTCAGCAGAACGTGGATATCCTGTGACGCCGCCCGGCTTGTCCGGTGCTTGCATTAAAAGAGCTTGCGCTGTTCATTTTTTCGTTTGTTTTTTACGGGATAGCTGCCAACGGCAGCGAAAGGGCAGCGCCCTTTCCGGAACAAAGTTCCGCAGTTTTTTCAAAAAAAGTATTTGAAAAAACTGTGAATGACGCACGTATCACCGGAGTGATACATAAGTGCGCCCTTAGATTCCTAAGGGATTTTTTGAAAAGAAAAAGTGAACGCGTCTTGCGCAATTCTGTTTGATATAACAGCGTAAGCATGATAAAATATCTTTAGAAAAACACAACGGGAAGGAGTTGAAGTTCATGCCGGAGCAGGACAGATGGCAGCTTGAATTGAGTGAATACATCCGCCAGGGCGAGCCGGAGCGCGCCGAAAAAAGTGCTGCCTGGCAAACGGCCATCGGGCTCCAGGCGGTGGATGGACTGAAAACTTCGACCTATTTATTGGAGACTGCAAAGGCGCACATCGAAGGCGACATTGACATTGCCGGGGCGCAGCGCCGTATCCAAAGCTACTACAAAGTGCAGGCCAACCGCAAAGCGGAGGAAGACGGCACGATGGAGGCGGACATCGTTTCCGCACGCATCACCGAGCTGTTGGGGGAGAAAACTTTTCAGTTTTCCCCGGCTGAGCTGCAGAGCATTCACCGCCGTTTGTTTACCGGTGTGTTCGATCATGCGGGACAATTCCGCACCTACAACATCACGAAAAATGAGTGGGTGCTCGGCGGCGATACGGTTGTCTATTCCTCCTGGGAGAGCATCCGCGACACGCTGGATTATGATTTCTCGCAGGAAAAACAGTTCTCCTACGACGCGCTTTCTGTTCCGGAATCGATCAAACACATGGCAAAGTTTGCGTCCGGCATCTGGCAGATCCATCCCTTTTGCGAGGGAAACACGCGCGCGACTGCGGTCTTCATCGTGAAGTATTTGAAGACCTTCGGCTTTGCTGTGAACAACGATGTGTTCGCCGCGAACTCCTGGTACTTCCGAAATGCGCTTGTTCGCGCCAACTACAACAATCTACAAAAAGGTATTCACGCCACGAGCGAGTATCTCGAAATGTTTTTTGAAAACCTGCTCCTCGGCGCGCAACATGAATTGAAAAACCGCTACCTCCATGTGGAGTACAAAGCCGATGCTCCAATCCAAAGTGCAGCGGCAGAAATTTCAAAGTGCAAAAATTGCACTTTGGATTGCACTTTGGAAGAACTGGCTGTGCTTCGCACGATTGCCGCAAATCCGTCGATCACGCAAAAAGATCTTGCCGCAGCGATCGGTAAATCGGAGCGCACGATCAAAACACGCACGGTCGCGCTGCAGGAAAAAGGCTATCTCCGCCGTGCCAACGGAAAACGCAGCGGCCATTGGGAAGTGTTGGTCGATCTCTTATAATTTAGAAAGCGACCAAGAGAATGGACACGAAAAAATGAGATTAACTTTTGCAACCGCAGAAGTTAATCTCATTTTTCTATCTTAGGAACGAATGGCTATATCGCTACAGCGATATAGCTTCAGGAAAAGAAATCAAATCGCTGATTTATCGGGGTGTTGTGTAGCAGCCAATAATTCCTCCATCCTGGGATACTTGTATGTGGACAATGAAGACAAATATTTGTTTAATTGGTTCTCTTTCCCGTAATAGTCCAGAATACTTTGCAGAAACGCGATCGTGGCCTTCGGGTACTTTCGTTTCACAATTACTTCTTCAAAAACAGACTGATCGTAATTATCTGCAATTGACTTAGTGTATGAAACTAAAGCACGGTAATTGATTTCTTGAATGTCTTCTAGATTCTGCAGGACATCCAACGCCTGAACCGTTTGTTTTACAGCTTCCGTATACCTCAGAGGCAAATAATGAACGACAACGTTCCGGATTGTTTTCGTTTGAGAATCCAGAGCGGAAGACAGTACTTCAGTTGCTTTCGAAATCTGTGTGGTGATCCCTAATTGATTATAAAGGGAATAACCAACAATTGTTCCGGATTCCGCTTTTGTAAAGGCCGATATGATTTCTTCTTCAGAAAGGGGAATTGTGCCGAAACGACTTGCCTTTGGAATATAATATGTCCCTTTTGCAGCCTTAACAAGTTTTCCGCTTTTGCACATCCGTTCAAGAGTTTTGTAATAGGCCGCTTCACTCACTTCGTCTTCGAGCTTTTCACTGAATAGCTTGCTTGCAAATATCAATTCATTTGGCTTGAAGCATTGAAGTGAAGCCTCTACTATTTGATTCTGTTTCATATCGCACCTCCTTTACTGATGAATGATTCCTCAGCAATAATATCCAATGAGGAATGAAAAAAGTCAAGTAAATTTGGAATTTACTTGACAAATCTTATTTGTTCTGCGGATTTTGGTTTTTGATAGCATATTTGAGGAAAAGTAGGAGCCTAAGACCGTACTTCTTAGGGCCGTTCGTGTAAAAAATGAAATTAACCCATCCAAAAATGCAAGAGAGTTTCGCACGATCGTGCGAAACTCTCTTGCTGTATAAAGTCGATTATAGTATAATATTGCCAATCTTGATGACCGGAGGTCGAAAGACATGGCCATTTCCTATAACAAGCTCTGGAAACTGCTTGTTGATAAAAAAATGAGCAAGGCGGATCTTCGCCGTGCTGCCGGGATCGCACCCAATACAATGACAAAACTTCGCAGGGACGAAGAGGTAACTCTGACAGTTTTAAATAAGATTTGTGCTGCACTCGGTGTGAACATTGGAGATATTATGGAGTTTTTGCCTGACAGCATCGAGTAAGTCTTGTTTATTGCACTTCCATAGTATTATTCTTCCGGAAGCGTAATATGGCTTTTTTGCATAATGGAAACGTGCAATAGAAAGCGATTTCGCAGAAGTAATATGAAGTCTACGAATTCTACAGAAATACTACAGGGGGCATACAATGCTTTCACAAGAACAATTCATTCGTAATTATAGCGTGATGGCAGACGGGGAAGTTGATTTCTTCCTCGGCGCAGGCGCCTCCATAGCTTCGGGTATCCCTACAGGCGGAGACCTGATTTGGGAATTCAAACGCACCTTATACTGCTCAGAATGCGGCATATCTACGGAGAAGTATAAAGATTTGGCATTGCCCTCCACACGGCGAACGTTGCAAGAATATTTTGACCAAAAAGGAGGCTACCCGAATCAATACTCACCAGAGGAGTATTCGTTCTACTTTGAACAGTGTTATAGCGATCCGCTGGCCAGAAAGCGGTTTATTGAGAGTATCGTTTCAGATCGGAAACCATCTATTGGCTATCTTTGCCTGGCAGAATCCGTGGTGCAAGGAAAGGTAAAAAACGTTTGGACGACCAATTTCGATCCGTTGCTTGAAAATGCACTTCATCGACTTTCTTATACAAGCAATGTCCTTGTGTGCAGTGAGGCAAACCGTGACAATATTCGATTACTGAATCCTCAGTATCCGGTAATTGGAAAACTGCACGGTGATTATCGCTATGACTGGCTAAAAAATACGGAAAGTGAATTGCAGCAGCTGGAAGAGGAGATCAAAGCATATGCGGCAAGTCAGCTGACAGGCAAGCAGTTGGTGGTTGTTGGTTATTCCGGGAATGACGAGTCTATTATGTCTTTTCTGGAGAGCTGCGTAGAGAATCCTTCTTTACTATCAAAGGGGCTGTTGTGGGCAATACGGAAAGGAAGTCGGGTTAATCCAAGAGTAAGCAATTTGCTCGAAAAAGCGAAGGCTAACGGTAAATCTGCTGATATAATCGAGACCGACGGTTTTGACCAACTGATGTTTTCGATTTATCAAATTCAGAATTATCACAATGAGATCATTGATGGGCAAGGGCGGTTGTTGCGTGAAAGAAGTCATATACGGCTTTCCGGAAAACCTGTAGATTCATTTGTAAAACTGAATGCATATCGAGCTGAAGGCTGCCCTCTCTGCAATGTGTTTGAGACCGATATTACAAGCTGGGCAGAACTACGTACAGTCGCCGCAGGCAGCGATGTGCTGGCAGCCTTGTATAACAAGCATATCTATGCCTTTTCTTCGCAGGAAAAGCTGGAAGCTGTTTTTCACAAGCACATTCTATCTCCAATAACGAGAGAAGAAGTTCCGGATAGAATCATAAACAAATATGATTCCATTTACATAGGACTAATTTATCAGTTAGTCAAACGAACGCTCCTTTCTAAGGGTATGCTTTCCTTTGCAAAGAACAAGGTTTACAATCCCAATTCTTGTAAAGCTAACGGTGGTTATCAAATCTTTGATGCTGTGGAGATTGCTGTTAGCTTCATAGATGGAGCATTATACTTGAATCTATTGCCGACAGTCCATGTGCGTAGCAGCCGCGGCGACCGTTTAGATAAGGAAACATACCAGATCCAAGTCAATCGCGTTGTTTCGAACATTTATAATCAGCAATACAATGAGAATCTCAGATTTTGGGAAACACTTTTACTGACTTCTGGAAAGCTCGTCTTTGATAATGATGGCTTCTCCGTTTCCTTTATTGCCCCGGCAATCAGCTTGGGCGGAAATAAGCGAAATCCCAGATGGGGGACATTGCCATCTTGTAAATATGACGAACCTTTGATGCTTTTCTCGGATACGGACAGGTCAAAGAGCGCTGTAAACCAATTGAAAGGACTGTGTCAGTACGGGCCGATTGATTGCTCATACATGAGAAGTGGGGCTACGCGTCCATCTGTCCGGCTCGCAGTTCTTTCGCCAGATCGTGACATGGATAAGATTCTGGCGCACCTAAATAGGCTCAATACCCATGTACAAAACAGTGGAAAAGACACCTTCCTGCCTCATTATGAGGGATTCGAACGTGTTTATCGACGTGCTCTTTCTGTTCCAACAAAGGAGCAAAGAGACATCTGCATAGGCTACAATGCAAATTCGGTACTAAAGATGAAACCCGCGGAGTTTCTCGCTTTCATGAAACGAGGGATTGAGGCTTATTCGCAGCGGGCATCTGACTTTGATATTCTTATCATTTATATTCCCAAAAGCTTTGCATCTTTTCGCACTGCTTCAGAGATTTCGCCTGATTTCAATCTGCATGATGCACTAAAGCTATATGCGACAGAAAAAGGGATTAAACTTCAATTGATTGAAGAAAAATCAATAAACAGTTATGATCCATGCAAAGTAATGTGGGGATTATCCACGAGTTTGTATGCCAAAGCCACTGGTGTTCTCTGGCACCCGGAAGCTATTCAAGATGATACAGCATACATAGGCATCAGCTATGCTTTCTCGGAAGAAAAAAGAATATGTATCGGTTGTAGTCAGCTTTTTGATTCTACTGGAACCGGAATTAGGATGGTTCTCAGAAAAATCAACAATCCGATTCTTCTTGGTAAAAGTAATCCCTACATGCGAGAAGATGATGCTCGCACTATGATGACAGAACTACGTGAACAATACTATCACTCAGCACCTGTAAACACGCTAAAGAGGGTTGTAATCCACAAAACCACACCATTTATTCGAGAAGAAATCGCTGGGATTATGCAAGCCTTTAGTGGTATCGAAGTTGAATTAGTGCAGATACAGGATTATTGCCCATGGCGGGGAATTCGATTTGGAACAGATCCCGGGCCCAAGGCATACGGGTTTGCAGTAAAACGGGGCCTCGCCGTAAAGATAGACCGTGATAGTTTCTTGTTGTGGACACATGGGTGTGTAATTCATCCTGAACTATCCGGTACCTACAATTACTACAAAGGGGCGAGGGGAATACCTGCTCCGTTACTTGTAAGACGCTTTGCAGGAAATGCAAGTGGTGATACCTTGGCTAAAGAAATCCTTATGCTCACAAAAATGAATTGGAACAGCGGAGACAGCCTGTACAAAACGCTTCCCGTTACCCTAGATTTTGCTAAAGTCTTAGCACGGATGTCAAAGCAGAATGAGGCGATCTTTGATAAAGCATACGATTTTCGATTCTTTATGTAAGGGAGAGAGAGCGTTAATGTGAGATCTTACATCACCGTCGACGTGCACAGCTTTTATACTGAGTTTTATTAGACACAGGCCGAGGTGGGCGTTTTAGCGCTCTTTAGCTGCGCATGATCACCATTAAGCATTTTTCAAGCGTGTTCAGCTCACTGCTATATAAACTGTATGGAAGCTCTGGTCGATGTTAGATCCTGGATAGGATGTGGAGAAATGAGAGCTGGGATATTAGAGTAATCGCAATTTCGGCAGTTTCAATCAGAGTACGACTACATTCATAATGCCAATTGGAGAGGAACCCTATGCTACACGACGGACTATACGAGCAGGTCATCAATAAAGGACTAGACAGTGAGCTTGCCAATGCAGACAAGCTCAGTCAAACTGCGCCCATTGATACTGCTGAAGCGTCCAAAGTGCTGGCAAAGTATGTGGCCGAAGTGGTGGAGCGCGGGCTGGACAATCTGCGCGACAATGGCGGAGATTTGAATGCCCAGGTCGCGCTGGCCAATCAAATTATTACAACGATCCAGGCAGAAACAAAAGAAGTTGACTTCGACGCGCTCTCAGTTGCAGAGCGGGCGGAGCAGCTTCTTGCGCTTTTTGACCGGCAGAACAGCATCTGGGCGGTAGACGAAAAGGCCCAGGTTGTCCGCCCGGAGACCTCTATTGCACAATCCAGCCTGTTCACCGGTGCCGTTCACGAGCCGCAGATGTACACAGAACTCAAAAAGGAGATCGTATCCTGCAATAGAATTGATATGCTGGTCTCCTTCATCAAGTGGAGCGGGTTGCGTCTCATCATGGATGAGCTGACCGCTTTTACCCAAAACGGCGGCGAGCTGCGGATCATTACGACCTCTTACATGGGTGCAACCGACGTGAAGGCGATTGAAGAACTGCGCAAGCTCCCGAATACACAGATCAAGGTCAGTTACAATACGAAGATCACGCGCCTCCATGCGAAGGCATACATCTTCTACCGGGATACCGGCTTCACGACGGCCTATGTGGGTTCGTCCAACCTTTCCAATGCAGCCCTGACCAGCGGACTGGAGTGGAACACAAAGATCACAAAGAAGGATCTGCCGGAGACCATTGACAAGGTGGCGGCGACCTTCGAGTTTTACTGGAATGACAAAGAGTTCGAATACTACGATGAAGGACAGCGGGAGCGCCTTGCCCGTGCGCTGCAGGCGGAGAAGTATTTCGACAGCAACAACGACGAGATCTTCAATATGGAGATCCGGCCGTA
>JAFYAQ010000026.1 GCA_017540645.1 Oscillospiraceae bacterium | reverse complement strand
GGCCCACCAGTTCTGCACATTCTCAAAGGAATATCCGATCTGCTCCTTTTCATATATAGGGGAATAGCTCAGCTGGTAGAGCGGCGGTCTCCAAAACCGTAGGCCGAGGGTTCGAAGCCTTCTTCCCCTGCCACAGGGACCCCGGCGTCCGTAAGGGCGTCGGGACTCCCGAAGGCCTTGACAAACCATGCGCGATCCGGTATAATCCTTTTGCTTTTGAATATGGCGGCGTAGCTCAGTTGGCCAGAGCATTCGGTTCATACCCGAAGTGTCACCGGTTCGAATCCAGTCGCCGCTACCATGGGGGCGACAGCGGCCCTGCGCCCCCTTTTTTTACGGCCCGTTGGTCAAGTGGTTAAGACACCGCCCTTTCACGGCGGTAACATGGGTTCGAGTCCCGTACGGGTCACCACGCCCCTCAACCACTTGAGGGGCACAATATGGAGGCTTAGCTCAGCTGGTTAGAGCGCATGCTTCACACGCATGAGGTCGATGGTTCGAGCCCATTAGTCTCCACCAAAAAATCCCGGAAACTTAAGGGTTTCCGGGATTTCTTGTTGGCTTGTTTGATACAATAATACCCCTAGTTCAACTGGTGATCAAAAATCTTATTATACGGAAGAGAAAACCTCCTGTGTTAAGCTAAGTGCGGTCTGGTAGCCACACAAAAGTACACAGGAGGTTTTGTCATAAATGGTGATGACAAAAATATCACATTATTATTTGAAAATGATTTCAGACAGGGGTAATAAGCAATGCTTCGATCATTTTTGCCCAATTCTGAACGGATTAATCATTTGAAGAAAAAGGCATCAGACTAAACTGGTGCCTTCCCACTCGGGATCGCACTGAGCCCCAAGAACTTTCACAATTGTAGGTGCAATGTCTTTAATCGTAACGCCGCTCTTAAGAATACCACGAAGTCCCATACCGTGGAGGATCACAGGAATAGTCATGTCTTCTTCGAGGTACGTTCCATGTGTTCGTTCATGACCGCCATGATCGGCGATAACAATAGACAAGCAATCGTTCGGACAACATTCAATCAGCTTCTTAATATTGTTAAAAGCATTATTGACTGTGCTCAGGTATGCAGTCCCCATCCAGCCGCTGCTGTGTCCCACAGCATCTGTCCCTCCCATGTATGTAAACAGAAAGTTAAGATTCATCTCCTTCAGGGCCTTGACAGATGCTTCAGCCACCAAATTGTCACAGTCAGCAGGTGCAAGATCTGGCTGTTTGATAGAATAATACTGAGAATACACCAAGCTTGCAGGCTGAGTAAGGTCTCTCAGCTGACCCCAATTGTATATCATTCCGCACTTCATAGTTGCGCAGAGCTGCTCGCAGATACCATTAATGGGGCGAACCTGAGGAGTATAAACGTTAGTGGTTATTCCGTGACGAGATGGATCAACAGAATGGAACAGGGACATATGACAAGGCAAAGTCTGAGATGGCATGACGGTTTTTGCCTCTAATGAATACAGACTGTTCTCCAGCAGATCTTGGACATAGGGGTTTCCGCATGCAGCCAGGGAATCGGGACGCATACCGTCAATAAGAATAAGATGAACGAGACTCATAATGAAAAACCTTTCTAAACAGTTTTAGGATTTAAAAATGCTCATAGATGTTTCAACTTGGTGGTTTTGAATTCCCTGTTTTTCAAATAATACGCCGCAGCCTTGGCGCAAATATTAACAATTAAAATGCACAAGGATACAATAGCCGCACATTCAAGCTTCATCTGTGCCTCAAATTGCGTAATCATCAGGGAAACTGGTTTTGTCACTGAAGTCGCTAAAAACGAGACAGCTGAAATAGTAATCATGCAGTTGACAAAGAAATAAATGAACATCTCGACCAAAGTGCCTTTGCATTGAGGGATTATTATATCTCTGATCAGTTGACCACGACTAATGCCCAATGTAAAACCGACACCTTCCAGATTTTCGTTCAATTTTGAGAGGCTGTTATACATCATCAGATAGGGAGAGGAAAAAAAGTGGATGGTGTTGACAAGCATCAGAAGAAACAGGGTACCATATAATGCGGTATTTTTAAATGTCAGAATATAAGACAAGCCAAGTACAATACCGGGAATTGCAGCTGACGTTATTGCCAACAAATGTAGTGCCCTGCTTGCCTTTGATTCCATTCGCGTTGTTAAATAGGCAGTGGCAAGTGCAATGCTCATCCCGGCAAATGCAGCAGCAGCGGCAATAATAACAGAATTTAAAAGATACTTTCCCAAGTGGTAATTCCGCGCTTCTTTAAAATATGCAAGGGTAAACAAAGTGCTATTAGAGTAACTGCCAGTAAAACCAAGCTGCACGAACGAAATCACTAACAGTAGTATAATGGCTGCAACCGCGCTGCAAATAATATATCCAACGCATTTTCTCAACCGGCTGTTCGTCGACGTAAAAGCTTTTGTGACAAAAGAACTATTCCCGCTGTCGTTGTTATTCAGGTCAATAATAAAGGCTATTACTGCAGGAATAAGCAAAAAGATTCCATATAATACTCCAGTTCCGAAATTAAGACGCCCGATGACCTCCTGATACAAAACAATGGCAATAGTTGTATAAGTTCCTCCCACCATCAGCGGTACGCCGTAATCGGTAATAATAACCGTAAAGATGGCAAAGACAATGGTAATAATCGGTTTTCGGATATATGGAAAAGTGATTGCGGTAAACTGATGTAATCGATCCACACCCAATACTTGGGCAGCCTCATAAGGGGAGCTGTCTTCGTATTTCATAACGTCGGACAGCATTAGAAATGCTATAGGAAAAGCATATAATACAGATCCTAGCAAGATCCCGGGCAGACCGTAAATACTGAATTTCAGATTTAGGAGCTTTCTAAGAAGACCGTTGTTCCCTAACACGAGAAGAATCCCCATGCCGTGTGAAATAGAGGGAATCAGCATGGGAACGACAAATACAATGCTGAAGAAGTTACGCCCCTTCATGTTTGAGCGTTCAATTGCATAAGCAGTTGTATAAGCCAGAACCATAGTAATTGCAGTTGCTATAGCCGAAGAAACCAACGAATTCTTGATTGCCGTACCAGTAAGAGGTGAAGTAATTACATTATTAATGCTGTCCCTGCCGATGTAAAAAAACATGCGTACAAGCGGCGCAAGAATAAAAGCAGCTAAAAATACAGCAATAATAGCTTTTAAAACACCTGCTTTTTGTATTTTTGACCGAAAAGAGTATTGTTCCCCATTGTGTCTCATATATTTCATCGTATCAAGTACCATTTGAGACTTTTATGAATTTGGATAAAGAATTAACTTTCAGTTCCAGATTACGCAATACAAAATCACGGACATATTCATCTGCTGGATTTCGGATTATCTCCTCTGGTGTTCCGATCTGAATGACATTGCCCTCTCGCATAACCATAATTCTGTCGGACATGGCAAACGCTTCTTCTTGATCATGTGTAATATAAATCATCGTAGTGCCAAAGTCATTTTGAATCCGCTTAAGTTCTTTTCGCAAGGATAGCCTAGTTGCGACATCAAGCGCAGACATAGGCTCATCAAAAAGGATTATGTCCGGATTAACGGCCAGCGTTCTGGCAATAGCAACACGCTGCTGCTGGCCGCCGGATACTTGCGCAGGCTTTTTATCAAGATGATCAGACAATTCAAGCTGTTCCAGCAGAGCAATTACCTTTTTTCTGATTTCCTTTCTTGCCTCCGCAGATCTGTTTTCTTTCTTTATTCTTAATGCATATTCAACATTCTCAAAAACGGTCATGTTTTCGAACAGCGCATAGTTCTGAAAGACGATCCCCATTCCGCGTTTAGAAGGATGTTCCGAAGTAATGTCTATCCCATCTTTGTAGATTGTACCAGAGACAGGCTCCTGCAATCCGACAAGAATGCGCAATGCTGTCGTTTTTCCACATCCTGAAGGACCCAGAATTGAGAGAAACTCGCCCTCATAAACATCAAAACTTGCATGATTCAGGGCAATTTTGTCTCCAAATTGCATATGGATGTCCCTAACTTGTAATTTGACATTCCTGGTGGCATACATAATGCGCTATGCTCCCTAATACTTCCATTTCTTAAGTAGCCGGTCTTTTTCTTCTATGCTGTCGTTTCGCATGTCAGAATACTTGATGTTTTGAGGATAATTCTCGACGGAGTAATCCCTGTCCTTATAGATTTTTTCCGGAAAGAACAGCTCATTGTTCTCGTAGTTATACTTATTAACAAGATATTCAAAAACCTCTTTAACTGCTTTGCGCTGCTCCTTCCCGTTTATTATAGCCTGGCCGTACAAGGTATATGGCAGCCCTTCCTCAAAACTGACGATCTGCAGAGGAGCACCTTTGTTGATTTCATTGACGGCCTGCGCCGTCATGCCAAGCCCTATAGCAACTTCCCCCATAATCAACGATTTACATGGGCCTGATCCGGAAGATGTGTACTGCAAAATGTTTTCATTAAGCTGGTCGAAATATACGAATGCTTTTTCTTCTCCCCAGGCATTGACAAGAGACTTTAAAAACATATAACCCGTACCGGATGATCTGGGATTGGGCATTGAAATCAGGCCTTTATATACACTGTTCAGTAAGTCATCATAGCTGCTCGGTACAGGTAAGTTTCTATCCCTTAATACGTCAGTATTTAAAATAATGGAACCGCTGTTGCGCAGTTCTATAATATAGTTATCACTTAGATTAACATCATCGGTATATCTGCTCTTGTCAAAGTCAGATAAATCCGCCAAATAGCCGGCATTATCCAGTTGAGCCAGATACCCATATTCTAAATCATGCGTTATATCGCATTCTGTGTTTAGGCCTTCAGCAAGAAGTTTCGCGGCATGATTTCCGGTAGGCATATACTCAATGGTTATCTCATAGTTTGGGAACTTTTCATTCAGGCGTTTTGTCATGTTTTCAATTTTAAAGTCTTCGGAGCTGGTGTAGATCAATACTTTTTCCTTTTTTGCCCCGCATCCAGCCAGAACTGCAAACAGCAACGCGGCAACAAAACATAACATTACAGTTTTCGATGTTTTCATATTCGCAATTCTCCTTTCTTCGATTATTCTGCCCTGTTGCGCGAATTGCTGAAAACCTTTTAGGAGAGGCATGAGAAGGGCTCACACCTCTCCTGATTGTTTTATACAGTTTTTGCTACAGCCAGTTCAGGGTGATCTATTTCATTCAACTTAAGGGAGTTCATGACGGTCATAACAATAGAAATGACGAAGAAGATAAAGGCGTATGGATAGTATCGCATGGAAGAATCAAAGCCGAATACAGCCGCAAAGGTCAGGGGAGTGGTCATAAAGGGAAGCGCATTCATGACCATTGTGCCCCATGTTTTGCTTGTACAGGCGATCTTAATCTTGCTTACGCCCATCTTCTCACAGGGCTCCTCGAACACTTCAGCCGCAACGGCCATAACGGCATTTGTATTAAAAACAAGCACGGAAGCGATGCTGCAGAAGGCAGCCATTTTGAGATGCAGTCCCCAAAGCGAGCCGTTGTTGGATTTGAAGAACCATCTGCGAAGATGACCGAAAGCGCCAAAGAGCTCGGTAATCGCCACGTTGGTAATAAGCAGCAGCAGCGTAACCACTGCTCCAATAAAGTCAAGAACACCACCGCGGTCAGTTAATGTCGCTAAAAGACTGCTGATTTCAACATCGGGAGCTATTTGGGTAAGCATGCTTGCAGAAGAGAAGCCCTTATAGCAGGCTTTAAAGCTGGTAACCAAATTGAAGCCCTGAAGGAAGCAGCCAATCGCAATACCAATTGCTGTGGAGATAAGCATCGTGGGAATGATGGGAACCCGTTTATAGGCCAGAACGATACACACAACAATAGGAAGGATGACTATCGGATTGACGTGATAAATAGCGCTTACATTCGCAGAAAACGTGGACAACAATTCGGTTTGCTCAGCAGTGGGAGCACTCGTGGTGAGAAAGCCAACTACAGCATAAAGTATAGCACAGATACCGAGAGAAATATAGGAGGGCCTATTCATTTCTTTGATAAAAGAGGTAACCGGGACTTCAGCGAACGCCGCGTGCTGGATCATTACATCAGAAATCGGGGAAACGTAGGTGCCAAAGGTAGCACCGCTGACGACAGCACCGGCAAGAAGGAACGGATTTACGCCCTGAACAATACCAATACTGAAAAGAACCAATCCGAGAGTACCGCAAGTTGTCCAGTTGCATCCGATCAAAGTGCACATGAAGCTGCACAAAAGGAAAGAAAGGGGAAGAATTAGTCTGGGAGTAACAAGTTTACTAAGCCATACGACAAGAACAGGAGTCGCACCTGAGAGCATGGTCGAAGCAAGAAAAGCACCCAAAACCATAAGCATGACAGAGGGAATAACAAATTTAGACAGTTTCTTTACTGCAGCAGCTTCCATTTCTGCCCAGCTAAAACCGCAGGCATATCCAACAATAATGGTGTAGAGAAGGCATGCCATGAAAAGCATTCTGGAGTCAAGGCCGAGAAAACCTGACCCGATACCAACGACGAGGAACATCACTACCAGAGGTGAGAAAGCGGCAAATACGCTCGGTTGCTTACGAGTTTTTTCTTTAGACATTTTCATTTTGATCCTCCTTCTTTGCTTTCTTTTCTTTGCTTTCTTTTTTTTTCACGGCTTTTTCCAGACTGAATTAACAGAACACCCCCACCTTTTTATGCTTTTCTTACTCTCCGACGCGGCCTCCTTTCAATGAATCTTTTTTCCCAATTAAACAAAACCTCTATTGCTTTTATAACGCTGACGTATTCCTAAAGCAGCCTGGTTGTCTTCTCTCTATTCACAAGCTGTACACGGGCGGATCAGCGCTACAGAAATATCATTAACGTTCGTTCCGGTCGGTCCAGTGAAAACCAAACCATTGACTAATTCCAGCGCATGATAAGAATCGTTGTTCTGCAGAAACTGGTGAACAGAATAGCCCAGGCCTTGAATTGCCGAAGCGGTAAATCCGTCAACTATTCCACCGGCAGCGTCTGTGGGCCCATCTGTCCCGTCAGAACCAACTGAAAAAATGACAATATTTTCAGTTCCTTTAATGCCTTCTGCTGCAGCCAAGACCAGTTCTTGGTTTCTTCCGCCTTTTCCGTTTCCGGTAAGCACAACTGTTGTCTCTCCGCCAGCTATTATCGCCAATGGTTTTTCATGGTTTTGATGACTTCGAGCAACCGATGACAAAAATAATCCCGCATCACTTGCATGGCAGCAAAGACAATCCGTCAAAATAAGCGGCTCGTATCCGAGCTCCATGCAGGCGTTAGCTGCCGCCTCGCAGAGCTGATGTACGCTCCCTGAAATAATGCACTCAACGTTATCAAGCTTTTTGACGGTTTCACACTGCAATAATCCACGAGCCTTGTCACTGATTTGCATATGGTACTTTTCAACTATGGATATTGCGTCCTGAGAAGTGGAAGTGTCCACACAAGCCGGGCCAGAGGCGATCATATCCACACTATTGCCAAGAACGTCATTCAGGATAACCGAAAAAACATTTGCGGGGCTGCAGCTTTGGGCAAATCTTCCGCCCTTTACTCTTGACAAGCGCTTGCGGATTGTATTGATTTCAACTATATCAGCACCGCTTTCCAGCAGTTGTCGGTTAATGTCCTGCAATTCGGCCAAAGAAACCAGAGGGTCCTCGAAGAGTGCGCTTCCTCCTCCGGACAAAAGGAACAGCACGTTATCCTTTTCGGATAAATCTTTGACAAGCTTTAAGGCGGCCTGGGTACCTTTTATCGAGTTTTCATCCGGAACCGGATGCCCACCCTCAAAACAGACAATACCGTCTATCGGGCCTTTCACATGATGATACTTAGTTAACACAATCCCCGCGGTAATTTTGCGACCGAGACATTGTTTCGCGGTATATGCCATCTGCCAGGCTGCTTTTCCGACTGCAACCAAAATTACATTTCCCGAAAAGTCTTTGCACTTCAATGCGTTTTCGACAGCTTTATCCGGCATGTTTTCCTTTATTGATCTATCAATGATCCAGAGGGCATCCTGCCGCATCGATATTCTTTCAGAGCATGTGTTAGTCATGGCGTGTCCTTTCTAAAAGACCTTATCCTATTAGATTAACCACATTAAGGAAAACTTGAAATAATGGATCAAAGCGGAGTATCTGGCTTAAAGACTGTTTTTACGGCTTGTCCTTGTGATAATCACATACAAATACTATCGGCATAATCCAAATGTTGTGCAATTTATCTTTTTGCCTAGCGTGATAATACCAAAACAATACTTGTAATTGTTACAAATATTCAGTATTATTATAGTGATAATTACAAACCAAGGAGGGCGCTTTATGCTTGCGGTTCATCATGCAAAGCAAATTGTCGATGAATTAAAATCCATTATTCACAGAGATATCAATTTTATGGATCGCAGTGGAATAATAATTGCCAGTACCGATCCCTCGCGTGTCGGTACTGTACACTGTGGAGCTTTACAAGTCATTCAAAACAGGCTTCCGTCCCTTTCAATATACGAAGATGATCCAAGCGCCGGGGTTAAACGAGGCATCAATATGGCAATATTTATTGATCAAACAATCGTTGGAGTTATCGGCATTACCGGAGACCCTGGTGAAGTATCAGTTTTCGGCGACATCATTAAGCGTATGACAGAGATAATGATGATTGAAATGCGGCAGCGTGAGGAGTCCGACCTTCTCGACCGTGCGAGACTATCTTTTATTGAAAGCTGGCTTTTTGCTTCCGATCCTGATGTCGCAGAACTGGAAACCAGAGGCCAGCTGCTTGGATTCGACATTACTTCGCCGTACACCGTTGCGATATTGCAAGTAATGAACAGCAACGAGTCACATATAGGTTCTCGCGACAATCTCACAGAAGTTCAAAATATTGTCCTTCTCAGGTTTATTAAAAATTACATCAAGGAAAAAGATAAAAATTACTGTACGATCATTAACAATCGGATTTTCATATTGTTATATCGGTGTCAACGGAACAGAGCCTATTCAATGCTTAAATCAATTTGTTCTGGGATCAAGAGCTACTATGGAGTAAATGTTTGCGGCGGTATCAGCAACCAGTCCAACAATTGCCTTGATATCCGTCATTGTTATGCGGAAGCCAAAACTGCCTGCGCCGTCTCTGTCCGGGCTCCGGCAAGCACTATCATCTGTTATGACCAAATGTCCATAGAGTTTATTACTCAAAGCATTCCAAGCTCTATCAGGAAAGACTTGAATAATCTGATATTTTCTTCCTGTTCGCCGGAAGAAAAAAAGGAATTTACACGTACGATTCAAGTGTATTATAAATATGACGGCAGTATTAAGGATTGTGCGAATGCCCTCTACATTCACCGAAACACTTTTCAATATAGGATTTCGAGAGTTTATGAAAAGACCGGATATAGTTTAAAAATACCCACAGAATCGTTTTTACTTTTTATTTCGACTCAAGACTTTTCTGAAATCGCTTGATACTTGTGAGACCGTTTACAAACAATCGAGCGCAGAAAAAACTTGACCGGACTGAGTCCCAGCGAATGATTCATCGGCAGAGCAACAAAAAAACGAGGTTTTCGGCGTGTTTTGATTAGTGTCTGGCGGAGATCCCGTATTCTGCTTGGCAATGGCTGTCGGTCACTTTTATCCCATAGTTGCGCGGATAATGCGTCTGGTCGATGGGCGGCGGATGGAAGCGCCGGAGGGCGGCTTTTTCACTGCGGACGGCTACAACCGTCTGTTTCGAAAAAATGGGCAGAAACAGATACAGTCAGATCAGTTTCTAACCCCTTGGGATATGAACAGGAAACCCCTGAAATCTTTACGATCTCAGGGGTTTCCTATTCGTATCGTTTTCGCCATGCCATAGTCGGCCACAGCGAGAGGTTACCTGCTGCCCAACGAAAAAGACGGAACAGTCAAACTGTTCCGTCTTATTTCTTCCCATTACTTCAGGCCGTACTTCTTGTTGAACTTCTCCACGCGGCCGCTGGTGTCGACCAGCTTCTGCTTGCCGGTGTAGAAGGGGTGGCACTTGGAGCAAATTTCCACGCTGATGTCCTTCTTGGTGGAGCCGGTCTCGTAGACGGCGCCGCAGGCGCAGCGGATGGTGGTATGCTCGTACTTGGGATGGATTCCTTCCTTCATGATCGTTCACCTCATGTTGAGCTGCCCTGAGACCGGTTTTGCCGGGGATACAAGGCGCAAAGTGGATTATAACAAAGGCGGAGAGAATATGCAAGCTTTTTTTGCTCTTATTCGCTTTTTTTCACAGGAGACAGCTCCACCGCCGCGCTCAGGCCGCCGCGCAGGAAGAAAAGCACGGCTTCCTTCACCGGCAGACCCAGGATGCGCTCCAGGGCGGCGGCGTAAGCGCGCAGCTGCGGGGTATAGAGGACGATTTTCTCCTCCATGGTCTGGGCCGTCACACGATCGGTCTTGAAGTCGATCACCGTCAGGGCGTCTCCCTCCCGGATGCAGCAGTCCGCCACGCCCTGCAGCAAAAGCTGCTCTCCGGCGGGCACGGGGAAGAACTCCTCCGCGCCGGTCAGCAGGGAGAAGCGCAGTTCCCGCCACACCCGGTCGGCGCGCAGCACCCGCTGCCCGATGGGGGAGCGGAAGAAGGAGAGGATCATGGCCGGATCGACGGCGGCGGCCTGCTCGTCGCTGAGGCGGCCCTGGGAGCGCAGCCGCTCCGTCTCCGCCGAAATGGCCTCCCGGCTGTCGGTTTTCGCAAAGTCGATGTACTGCAGCAGGGCGTGGGCGGCGGTGCCCAGCTCCGCGCCGGTCAGGGCCTTTGCCGGCGAGCCGAATACCGGCCGCCGGGGCGCCTTGTGTCCCCGGTGCTCCGGGGCCAAATCCGCGCTGTCCGCGTCGGGCTCTTCCCGCCCCTCCAGAGCGGAGGCGGTGATCTTGCTGGGCAGGGACACAGCCCACTCCCGGGGATAGCGCCAGTCCAGCGCGGCGCTCAGATCCTCCGCCTCCGCCTCCGGGGCCGCCTCGCCCTCGGAGCTGTCCGGTTCCGGCGGGGCATCTGCCGGAGCGGCCCCGGCGCTCTGCAGATGCAGATGCAGCGGGCTGTCCGGCAGCAGGGCGGCGCGGATCAGCCAGTAGGCGGGCATGAGGTCGCCCCGCAGAAGCTCCGGCTCCAGAGGCGAGCTGAGCCCCTGGGAGAGCTTTTCCACGGTCTTCTCCCCGCCCGGGACCATACAGGAGATGTACAGCCGGTCCTTGGCTCTGGTCATGGCCACGTACAGAACCCGCATCTCCTCGGAGAGGGTCTCCTCGTCCAGTTTCCGGGCGATGGCCCGCCAGGCGAGGGAGGGGTACTGGATGCCCCGGGCCGTGTCGACCACTTTGCCGCCGATCCCCAGCAGGGGATGGATCAGCACCGGGAACCTGCTGTCCTGTTTGTTGAACTTCCGACCGGTGCCGGCGAGGAACACGACGGGGTACTCCAGGCCCTTGGAATGGTGGATGGAGATGATCTGCACCGCCTCCCGCCGCTCCACGGCGCCGGTGCGGGGTTCCTGCCCCCGCTCCTCCAGCGTGCGCATCCACTCGATGAAGCGGAATATGCCCCGGTAGCCGGACAGCTCAAAGTCCCGGGCGTAGTCCATCAGCAGCTGCACGTTCTCCCGGCGGGCCGCCCCGTCGGGCATGGCGGAGAGCAGGGCAAAGAGATCCGTCTCGTCCACCAGCCGGGACAGGAGCGCCTCGATGGCGAGGTCCGCGCTCACGGCCCGCCAGTCCTCCAGCCGCCGGAGGAAGGCGGCAAAGCGATCCTCTTTTTCCGCGGCCAGGGTCAGGGCGGTGTAAAAATCCACGTTCTTGTCCGTGGCCCGGATGGCGGACAGATCGTCCGCCGTGAAGCCGAAGAGGGGGGAGCGGAGGGCGGCGATCAGGGCCACGTCCTGCCGGGGATTGTCGATCACGGCCAGGACCGAGAGCAGCACCGTCACCTCCAGAGAGCGGAAGAAGCCCCCGCCCTGCTGGGAGATGGAGGGGATGCCCTGCGCCGAGAGAGCGGCCCGGAAACGGCCGGTGGCGCTCTTGTGGGAGCGCAGCAGAATGGCAAAATCCCCGTAGTTTGCCCGGCGCAGGCCCTCTCCCTCGGTGACGAGGGTGCCCGCATCCACCAGCTCGCGGATCTTCCGTGCCACGTACTCCGCCTCCAGGGCGATCTTGTCCGGGCTCTGGGCCCCGTCCCCCTCCGGGAGGGACAGCACCGTCAGCTCCGCGGGGGCGCCCCCTCCCGGAGGCAGCTCCCGGCCGGGGCGGAGAGCAGCGTCGGCGTCGTAGTCCAACTCCCCCAGGGAGCGGGACATGATGTTTTTAAACACGTGGTTCACCGCGTCGATCACCTCCCGCCGGGAGCGGAAGTTCTCCCGCAGGAGGATGCGCCCGGGCTGACCGGGGGCCATGTCCCCGGCGGCGGGGGGGAAGGCGTCGTATTTGCGCAGGAAGATGCCGGGGTCCGCCAGCCGGAAGCGGTAGATGGACTGCTTCACGTCCCCTACGGTGAAGAGCTTCCGCCCGCCGTCGCTCAACAGAGTGAAGAGCCGATCCTGACAGGCGTTCACGTCCTGGTACTCGTCCACCAGCACCTCGGTGTAGCGCCCGGAGAGGCTCTCCCGCAGAGAGGGCTCCCGCTCCAGCAGGGCGAGCATGCAGTGCTCCAGATCGGAGAAGTCCAGCAGCCCCTGGCGCTTTTTCTCCGCCTGATAGGCCCCTTCCAGCTCACCGGTGAGCCGAAGCAGGGCGTCCATGGCCGGGGCGGCGGCCCGCAGCTCGGCGATCAGGGCGGGGGAGTCGTCGGCAAGGGCGGCCTCCAGAGGCTTCAGGGCATCCTTGGCTGCTTGCCGGGCCTCTTTCACGGTGTCGGCCAGAGGGTCGTCTCCCCGGTAGCCGCCCAGACGGGGGAAGGGGACGGGCACCGCGGCCCGGGCCTGCTCCCAGCTTTGGCCGGCGGCCCGGGACAGGGTCCGGAGAGCCCGGGCCGTCTCTTCCACGCTGGGAGCGTAGGCGGTCCGAAGCTTTTCCTCCTCCGACTCGTACAGCCGGCGCAGCAGATCCTCCATGCGCCGGGCCAGGTAATCGGTCTGGGCGGCGGCCCGGGCCAGGAGATAGGCGCCCCAAGGGGTGTCCCCGGCGTCCGTGCCCTCGGGAGGGCAGAGAGAGCGGCGCTGCTCTTCCATCCATGCCGCCGGGTCCGGGTGGCTCTGGACGGCGGCGTGGAGCCGCAGCACCAGCTCCGTCAGCCGCCGGTCGTCCCGGCCGCTGCCGAAGGAGTCCACCAGGGCGGCCATGGCCGCGTCCTGGTCCAGATGCTCGTACAGAGCGTCCATCTTCCGGTCCAGGACCAAGGCGCGCAGCGTCTCCGCCCGGTCCGGCTCGATCACCTGGAAATCCGGGGCGATGCCGCACAGATGGGCGTTCTCCCGGAGAAAACGGGCGCAGATGCTGTCGATGGTGCCGATGGGGGCCCGACAGCAGAGCTCGGTCTGCCGCCGCAGCCGCCGGTCCGAGGGGTCGCGGGCGATCCGCTCCCGCAGAGCGGCGAGGATGCGGGCACGCAGCTCCCCGGCGGCGGCCCGGGTATAGGTCACCACCAGGAAGGAGTCGATATCCGCTCCCCGGTCCACATAGCGCATCAGCCGCTCCACCAGCACCCGGGTCTTCCCGCTGCCGGCGGCGGCGGAGACCAGGCGGCTGCCGCCCCGGCTCTCGCAGCCCAGTTCCTGATCAGGCGTCAGAGGCATGCTCGTCCCCTCCTTTCTCCCTTTCCTCCAGCCGCTGCCAGAACTCCGGCGCCTTGACGCCGGCCTTGTAGTGCCAGCCCTCGGCGTTCTCGTCGAAATGGCAGGCGTCAAAATAATCGCAGTTGAGACAGGCGTTTTCGTTCTCGCTGCGGAACCAGGGGTCCGCGGCGATGCTGCCCCGGCGCAGTTCCCCGGCCATCTTTCCCAGCAGGCTCTCAATATAGCGGCTGAGGGCTGCCAGCATTGAAGCCGTGGCCAGGGCGTCCCCGGCGTACTCTCCCTCCCGGTTCAGCCGGACGGGGAGGTATTGGGGCGCGTCGGAGTGCTCCATGGCCCGGAGGACTTCCTTGTCGGACAAGAGCAGCCCGCTGCGCCGGAGTTTTTTGGATTTTTCTTTCACGATCTCCTCTTCGGAGAGCTTTTCCGGTGTGCTGAGCAGCACGTCCCGGGCGGGGACATACAGCACCCCCGCCGGCACGATGGGCTTTTTGTAATGCGCCTCCCCGTTTTTCTCCAGCGCGAAGAGGTAGAGGAGCATCTGCAGCCCCATGCCGTACCACACGTCCGTCAGGGAGAACTGCTTGTGGCCGGACTTGTAGTCCACCACCCGCAGATAGAGCTTGCCGTCATGCTCCCAGCCGTCCACCCGGTCCGCCACGCCGGTGAGCATCAGCGCGTCCTCGCCCCGGCCCATGCTGACCGCCGGCAGATCCTCCGTGTGGGAGAAGTCCAGCTCAAAGTCCAGCGGCCGGAAGTCCGAGCGGCGCAGTTCCCGGGCCGTGTCCAGCACCACCCGGCGGGCGGTCTGGGTCAGACGGCGGAAAAGGTAGATGAAGCGGGCGTTCTTCTCCCGGAAATCCTGCAGCTCCGTGCGGACGTATTCCGCCACAAAGCGGTCGGTCAGTTCGGTCACGGTCTCGTCCGTCACTGCGGCGAAGCCCCCCTGTCCGCTGACCGCCCGGGCCACGTTTTCCAGCAGGAAATGGAGGAATTTGCCCAGCTCCGGGGGAGCGAACTCCGCCTTCTGCCGGGGCTTTGCCTTCAGGCCGTAGCGGATGAAATACTGGAATTTGCAGGAGGCCAGATTGTCGATCCGGGACGCGGTCAGCCAGAGGGTATCCCCGTAGAGGGAACGGACGGCCTCCCGGCCCAGACGGCCCCGGCCCAGGGCCCCGGCCTCCCGGAGACGGCGGAGCCGCTCCGCCCCATCGGGTTGGTGTTCCCACCAGGCACGGGCGCTCTCGTCCCCGGCACAGGCCAGTTCCAGAGCGGGCCGGGGCGCGCTGCGGCGGGCCCCGGTCAGATCCCCCGGACGGCTCTGCAGGCCGAAAAGCGCTTCCAGCCGCTCCGCCACAAAGGAGGGGCGCAGCTCGCTCCCGTCGGTGGAAAAGGCGGGCCGGATCACGGTGAGACTCTCCTCCGGCAGGGTGAAAACGTTGTAGATCAGACTGAACTCCCGGTCCAGGATGTCGTCGGAATCCGCCAGCTCGATCTGCAGATCCCGGAGCCGGTCCCGCTCCGGATCGGTGAACACGCCGGCCCCCTCGCCGATCCGGGGCAGACGCTCGTCCGTGGCGCCCAGGACGAACAGGTGCTTGATCCTCCGGCGCCGCATCCGGTCAAAGTCCCCGGCGGTCACCCGGTCCAGCGCCACGGGAATGGTCCCCACGTCGTACTCCGAGAGCATCCGGCGGAAGAGCCGGCCGAAGACCTCCTGGCTCATGGGCATATCCCCCAGCACCGCGGCGCACTGCTCCAGAGCGGAGACGATCCGCTCCCAGAGCTGCTCATACTCCGCGGCGCTCTGCTCTTCGCCCATGGCGCGCAGCTCCCGGGAGCGCCGGGAGAGCCGCTCCGGCAGGGCGATATCGTCCCAAAATTCCGCCAGAGCCCGGCACTGGCCCAGGGCGTCCCCGGCCTGGGCTCCGGCGCGCTGCAGCTTCTGCAGCGGGGCGGCCACCTGCCGCCGGAGGGCGTCCAGACGGGAGAGCCGGGCGGCGCTCTCCGGGCTGTCCTTGCCGTCAAAGCCGTCCGGGTGCTGCCGCCAGGGGGCCTCCCGGGTCCAGGCCGTGCCCCGGAGGGACCAGAGCAGCACATAGTTTTCCAGTTCGTCGCAGTCCGAGCGGCTGATGCCGGTCAGACCGGTTTTCAGGTAGCTGAACATGCTCTCATAGCTCCAGCCGTCGGAGAGAATGTCAAAGGCGGCCCCCACCAGAGCGGGGAGGGGCCGGGTGAAGATATCCGTCCGGGCGCTGGTGTAGAGGGGGATCTCATAGCGTCGGAAGGTCTCCTCCAGCACGCTCCGGTAATCCCCGAAGCCCCGGACCGCCACCGCCACGTCCCGCCAGCGGCAGCCGCGCTGTCGTACCAGCCGCCGGATCTCTCCCGCGGCCAGCTCGCACTCCGCCGCCGCGCTGGGGGCGGTCAGCAGCCGCACCGCGTCCCCGGCGTCAAAGACCTCCGGCGTGTAGCCGAACAGGTTTTCCTCCAAAAAGCCCAGAGCGGTGCCCTTTTTCCAGGAGGGGGCGATGTCGATCTGCACCGCCACCCCATCCTGTTCCGCCGCCTCCCGGAGCCGCCGGGCGGTGGCCCGGGAGAGGGAGAACACCTCGCTGCCGGCGTACAGATCGTCGCAGCCCAGGCAGACGGTGACATCCCCCACGCCCCACAGAGCGCGGATCACCGCCCGCTCCTGGGCGGTAAAGTCGGTGAAGCCGTCGATATAGATCCGGGCGTTTTTCAGCGCGGCGCTTTCGGGAATGGAGGCCGCCAGGACCTCCAGCCGCTCCGCCTCTCCCGCGCCGCTGCGGGCGGCGACGGCGTCCAGCGCCTCCTGGAGCATAGCCAGATCCCGGAGCTTGTCCCCCAGCGCGCCCCCGGAGGTCTCCGCCGCGGCCAGCAGGGAGGCACTGTCCGCCCGGGCCAGACGCAGCTCCTCCAGCGCGGACAAAAGCTGGGCCATGGTCTCCGGCTGCCGTGCGGCGGCGCCGTACACCCGCAGGGCCGGGCCCACCTGATCCAGCGCCAGGGCCAGCTCCAGAAGCCGGCCGCCCCGATCCATATAGGTCAGGTGCGCGCCGCCCCGTTCCGCGGCGACCCGGTGGGCCAGCCGGGTGAAGGACAGCACCTCGGCATACAGGCACATACTGTCCCCGCACACGGCGGCCAGCTCCCGCTCGGCCTCATGGCTGTACTGTTCCGGCACGATGAGAAAGCTGCCCGGGGTGTGGCTCTCCACCCGCCGGCGTATTTCCGCGAGGATCTGCCCGGTCTTGCCGGTCCCCGCCCGGCCCAGGATCAAACGCAGCATCCCGATGCCCTCCGTTCATCATTTCTTGGGTCGATTATACCAAGCCGCAGGCCGGAAAACAAGCGGACACAAAAAATGCGGCTTTAAGGTCCAGCTAATTTTCCCATCCTATCATGGCAGCATCACCAAACAGGAGGCGAATGCCATGAAAAAGCAAACCGCGCTCTCCCTGGCCCTGGCCGGGGTGCTGAGCGCCTACAGTATGTTTGTCGCGCTGGACACCTTTGTCCTCAGCAGGAGCTACGCGGACGCCGGGGAGATGAACACCGCCCTCTTTCACACCGCCGACGACGGAGAGACGGAGGATGCGGCCGCGGCCCCGTCCGCCGCGCCCGGCGTCCGATCAGCCAGCCGGCACCGCCCAAGCGGACGGAGCGGCGGCTCCCGAAGCGGGGAGACGGCGGCTCCCGCACAGGCGGAGACGCCTTCCGTGGCCGCCTCGTCGGACGACAGCTACCGGGACGAGAATATCTCCCTCACCCTGACCCGGCAGGAGGTCAACGGCACCGCGGTCTATGTGGCGGACGTCACCCTGACCTCGGCGGAGTATCTCAAGACGGCGCTGGCCGATGACAGCTACGGCAAAAACATCACCGACACTACCTCCCGCATCGCCGGGGACCACGACGCCATCCTGGCCGTCAACGGGGATTATTACGGCGTGCAGGAGCGGGGCTATGTGATCCGCAACGGCGTGCTGTACCGCAGCGCGGCCGGCAGCAGCGACGTTCTCTGCCTCTATGCCGACGGCCGCATGGAGGTCGTGTCCCCGGAGGAGTACAGCGCTCAGGAGCTGCTGGACGCGGGAGTGTGGCAGGCCTGGAGCTTCGGCCCGGGGCTGGTGGAGGAGGGAGAGGTCACCGTCTCCGCAGCCCAGGAGGTGGGCAGAGCCATGGCCTCCAACCCCCGCACCGCCATCGGCATGATCGAGCCGGGCCACTATGTGTTCGTGGTCTCCGACGGGCGCACCGGGGAGAGCGAGGGACTTACCCTCCGGGAACTGGCGGAGTTCATGGAGAGCCTTGGCTGCGAGACGGCCTACAATCTGGACGGGGGAGGCTCTTCCACCATGGTGTTCCTGGGCCGGGTGGTGAACAATCCCACGACCACCGGCAATTCCATCAAAGAACGGGAGGTGAGCGATATTGTCTATATCGGATAAAGCCCTGCGCAGGAAATGGAGCCTGCGCTACCTGGCCGCGGCGGCGCTGCTGCTGATCTTCGCCGGGGCGTACGAGAGCTTCAGCCATGGGGTCTGCTCCCCCCGGATGGTCTTCGCCTTCCTCATCCCCCTGATCCTGGGCCTGGGGCCCTGGCTGGCCTACACGGCCCTGTGCCGCCGCATCCCCCACACCTGGACACGGCTGTGGTGGAACTGGGCCCTGGCCACCCTGACGGCGGGCTCCCTGCTTGCCGGCGCCCTGGAGATCTACGGCACTACCAACCGTTTGCTGCGGGCGTATCCCCCGGCCGGGCTGACGCTCGGCCTGCTGGCCCTGGGGACGGAACTGCGGGAATACCGCCGGGCCGTCATTCTGCCTAAATCCGGACGGTGATTCTCTCTCCCTTTCCGTCTTGTCGACGGGAAGATTTTATGTTAAAGTGTAAAATAAGTGAAGGTATGATGAGAAAGATGTGGGGTACGAGAGCGTGAAGAAAGAGAAGAGCTGCGGCGCCGTGGTGTATCGCCGGGAAAAGGGAGAACGGCTGTTCCTCATCGAGACCATGATCCAGGGGCATGTCTCTCTTCCCAAAGGGCATGTTGAGCCCGGGGAGACGGAAGAGGAGACCGCCCGCCGGGAGATCTTTGAGGAGACCGGTCTTCGTGCCCGGGTGGACACCGCTTTTCGCCGGACCATCCGCTACTCTCCCCGGCCCGGGGTGGAGAAGGACGTGGTGTTCTTCACCGCCGAGGCCGAGGCGGGGGACATCATCCCCCAGCCGGAGGAGCTGCGCAAGGCCGAGTTCCTGCCCTTGGAAGAGGCGCTGAGGGCCTTGACCTTCGCCTCCGACCGGGAGGTCCTGCGCGCCGCCGGGGAATACCTGCGTCAACAATCGTAAGCCTGCCGCCGGCGGGATGCCGGGGCGATAAATAAGATAAATTAAAAAGAACAGGGGAGTCATGATCATGGACAGAGAAAACTGGGTGACGGAATTTTCCGAGCGCTATGCATCTCGGGAGAGCGAGCTGCGGGAGCTCTTTTTCTCCCTCTATCCCTGGGACGACCACGCCTTTGAGTATTTCACCGACATGCTGTACCGGAGCTACCAGGACCGGAGAGAGACACTGAAGGAACAGGACCGCAAGCGCCTGGCCGACCCCGGCTGGTACACGGGCCGGGATATGCTGGGCATGCAGATGTACGTCAACGCCTTCGCCGGCAATCTGCAGGGCGTGCGGGAAAAGCTGGACTATATCCGGGAGTGCGGCGTCCGCTATTTGCACCTGATGCCCCTGCTCCAGAGCCCCCCGGGCCGGAGCGACGGCGGCTACGCCGTGTCGGACTTCCGGCAGGTGGAGCCGGAGCTGGGCACCATGGAGGATCTGGCGGAGCTGTCCAAGGACTGCCATAAGTATGACATCGCCATCTGCCTGGACTTCGTGATGAACCACACCAGCGAGGACCACGAGTGGGCCCGCAAGGCCAGAGCCGGGGACCGGGAGGCCCAGGAGCGCTACTTCTTCTATGACAACTGGGACATCCCCAACCAGTTCGAGCGGACCGTGCCCCAGGTGTTTCCCACCACCGCCCCGGGCAGCTTCTCCTGGTGCGACGAGGCCCAGAAGGTAGTCATGACCACTTTCTACCCCTATCAGTGGGATCTGAACTACGCCAACCCCACCGTGTTCAACGACATGACGGAGAACATGCTCTTCCTCACCAACCAGGGCGTGGATGTGATCCGCCTGGACGCGGTGCCCTACATCTGGAAGCAGCTGGGCACCAACTGCCGCAACCTGCCCCAGGTCCACACCCTGGTTCGCCTGATGCGCCTGGCCTGCGAGATCGTCTGCCCCGGCACCCTGCTGCTGGGAGAGGTGGTCATGGAGCCCAGCAAAGTGGTGCCCTACTTCGGCAGTGTGGAGCGGCCGGAATGCCATCTGCTCTACAATGTGACCACCATGGCCAGCATCTGGAACACCGTGGCTACCAAGGACGTACGGCTGCTGCGCCACCAGCTGGAGCAGGTCTTCGCCCTGCCCCGGGAGTACGGCTTCCTGAACTACCTGCGCTGCCATGACGACATCGGCTGGGGCCTGGACTATGCTTTCCTGTCGTTCTTCGGCCAGGACCAGGTGCCCCACAAGCACTTTTTGAACGATTACCTCACCGGCAAATGGCCCGGCAGCCCAGCCCGGGGCGAGCTCTACAACGACGATCCCCGGCTGGGGGACGCCCGTCTGTGCGGGACCACCGCCTCCCTGTGCGGCATCGAGGCCGCCCGCTACGAGCGCGATGAGGTCAAGCTGGACTGGGCCGTGCGGCAGGATCTGATGCTCCACGCCCTGCTGCTGACCTTCTCCGGCGTGCCCGTCCTCTACTCCGGGGACGAGATCGCCCAGGAGAACGACTACTCCTATCACAACGATCCCCTGAAGGCCGCCGACAGCCGCTATCTCCACCGGGGCAACATGAACTGGGACGCCGCCAGGGAGCGCAAGACCCCCGGCAGCGTGGAACAGCGCATCTTTGACACCCTGCGCATCCTGGAAACGCTCCGGGCCTCCCACCGGGTGTTCGACCAGGCGGCGGACGCCTGGCTGCCCTACACCGGAGACGACGGCGTGCTGGCCATCGGCCGCTATTACCAGGGGGAGAAGCTGCTGGCTCTGTTCAACTTCTCCGAGAGCGAGCGCTATATCTACCTGGGCTGGGAGGAGGGCGATTTCACCGACCTCCTGACCGGGGAGAAAAAGGATGTGGGCGCTCTGGAGCTGCCCTCCGGCGGCTTTATGTGGCTGCTGTGCGATTTTGACAAGCCGGCGGAGGAGACCCGGGCTTGAGATCGAAGATCGTATTCCTGGATATCGACGGTACCCTGACGCTCCCCGGCGGCAGCACGCCGCCGGAGAGCGCCGTCCGGGCCATCCGGGCCGCCCGGGCAAGGGGGCATAAGATGATCCTCTGCACGGGCCGGAATCTGGACATGCTCTCCCCGCTGCTCCGCTACGGTTTTGACGGGGTGGTGGCCTCCGACGGCGGCTATGTGATGCTGGGCGACCGGGTGCTGTACGACTGCCCCATGACCGAGCGGCAGCGGGACACCGCCATGGAGCTTTTAAAGCGCGGCGGCGTTCTCCGCACCCTGGAGGCCCTGGACGGCACCTACGGCGACGAGTATATGGACGATTTCCTGTCCGCCGTCGGGGGCGGCAACAGCGAAATGGAGCGCTGGCGCCGGGCTCTGGCCGAGGAGCTGAACATCCGCCCCATGAGCGAGTACGACGGCCGGCCCGTCTACAAGATCGTGGTCATGTGCCGATCCATGGAGCAGCTGGAGCCCGCCCGCCGGGCCCTGGAGGGGGAGTTCAACTTCGCGATCCAGGACGAGGACAGCCACGGCTGTGTGAACGGGGAGCTGGTGAACCGGAAGTTCGACAAGGGCAGCGGCGTACGGCGCATCGCGGAGGCCCTGGGAGCGGATCTTGCCGACACCATCGGCTTCGGGGACAGCGTGAACGACACGGAGATGATCCAGACCGTGGGCTTCAGCGTCTGCATGGGCAACGGCAGCCCGCGGCTGAAGAGCATCAGCCGCATGGTGGCCCCGCCGGTGGAGGAGGACGGCCTTGCCGCCGCCTTCGCAATGCTGGAGCTGAGCAAATAAACGCCGGAAGGAACAAGAAACCCGTTTACATTATCCAGCGCTTCCGCTATAATGGAAAAACAAAGGAAAAAGACTCCGGGCGCTTTGCCGCCCGAAAAAGGAGATCAAGGCCGTGACGAAAAACTATGATGTGGCAGCTCTGGGCGAGCTGCTGGTGGATTTTACCCAGAGCGGGATCAGCGAGCAGGGGAACACCCTTTTTGAGGCGAATCCGGGCGGCGCGCCGGCCAATGTGCTGGCCATGCTCCGCAAGCTGGACCGCCGCTGCGCCTTCATCGGCAAGGTGGGCGCGGACGCCTTCGGCGATATGCTGGCCCGCACGGTGGCCGAGACCGGCACGGATATCACCGGCCTCCGGCGGGATCAGGAGATCCCCACCACCCTGGCCGTGGTGCACACATTCCCCAACGGGGATCGGGATTTCAGCTTTTACCGCAAGCCCGGCGCGGATGTGCGTCTCTCGGCCGACGAGCTGCCGGAGGACATTCTTCGGTCCTGCCGGATCTTCCACTTCGGCACCCTCTCCCTGACCGGCGAGCCCTGCCGCAGCGCCACGGTGCGCGCCCTGGAGCTGGCAAAGGAGGGCGGCGCCCTGATCTCCTTTGACCCCAACTGGCGCGCCCCTCTCTGGGACAGCGAAGAGGCGGGAAAGGAGCAGATCCGCTGGGGTCTTGCGCGCTGCGACATCCTGAAGATCGCCGACAACGAGCTGCTGCTGATGACCGGGGAGAGCGACTTTGTCGCGGGCGCCCGCAAGCTCCAGAAGGAGTATCCCAACATCCGGCTGCTGGACGTCACGGCCGGCGGGAGCGGCAGCTACAGCTTCTACGGGCAGACCCATGTTTTTGTGGACGCCTGCCACAAGGGCGGCGTCATCGAGACCACCGGCGCCGGAGACACCTTCTGCGCCAGTGTGCTGAATTTCGTTCTGGACCACGGCCTGGAGGGGCTGACGGAGGAAGATCTCCGCGCCATGCTCCACTTTGCCAACACCGCCGCCTATATCGTCACCACCCGCAAGGGCGCCATCCGCTCCATGCCGGAGCGCGGGGAGGTAGAGTGCCTGGCGCGGGAGTTTTAAGGGGAAAACACGGCAGATCATAAGATCACAGGGGCGGGGACTTGTCCCCGCCCGCTGCTTTTGCGGGAGGGATCGCCATGGACTTGGAGGATGATGAGAATATGGCGGGGTTCTGGATCGCCTTTGCCCTGGCGCTGCTGCTGATGCTGGCGGCGCTGGAACTGAATAAAAACAGCCTGACGGGCTTTATCCTCTGTCTGGGGGCCGCCGGCGCCTTTGCCCGTTTCCACTGGGCGGTCCATGCTCCCGGCCTCCGGGTCCTGGGCTGGCTGGTCTGGATCGCGGTCTTTGCGGCGGTGCTTCTGCTCACCTGGCCCCGGACCCGACCCGTCCCGGCGGTGCGGGAAAAGGACCCGGCCCCGTCGGAGACGGTCGCCACCCGCCGCGGCCGGGTCCGGGGCGTCTGCAGCGCCGACGGGGAGGTGGAGATATTCGCGGGCATTCCCTATGCCCAGCCCCCGGTGGGCGAGCTGCGCTGGAAGCCGCCCCTGGAACAATCCTGGTCGGGCACCCTGATCTGCGACAACTTCCGCGCCATGAGCATGCAGCCGACCCATTTGCCCATCTATGACTCCCTGGCCCAGATCATCGGCTATCACGACTATGCGATCCGAGCGGACGACAACTATATCGCCCCCAACCGGGAGGACGCACTTTATGTAAACCTATGGAGACCCGCCCGGACCTCCGGGGAACTGCGGCCGGTGCTGATGTTCATCCACGGCGGCTCTCTACAGACCGGGCAGACCTGGTACGCCGATTACAGCGGCGAGAGTCTGGCCCGGGAGGGCGTGATCGTGGTCAACTTCGGCTACCGCCTGGGCGTGTTCGGCTATTTTGCCGATGAGGAGCTGGCGGAGGAGAGCGATACCCACACCACGGGCAACTACGGCCTTCTGGACCAGATCGCGGCCCTCCGGTGGGTGCGGGAGAACATCCTCGCCTTCGGCGGCGACCCCGATAACGTGACCCTGGCGGGGGAGTCGGCGGGGGCGGCGTCGGTCAGCGCCCTGTGCACCTCCCCGCTGGCGAAGGGCCTTTTCCGGCGGGTGATCCTGGAAAGCTCCACCCTGGCCTCCAAAGAGCCGCCCCACTCCTTCCGCAGCCTGGAGGAGGCCCTGGAGAGCGGCCGGGAGATGAAGGAGCGCCTGGGCGTGACGAGTATCCGGGAGCTGCGCGCCCTCCCGGCGGAGAAGCTGGTGGCCGAGGCGGAGACCCAGCACCACATCTGTGTGGACGGCTACGCGCTCACGGAAACGCCCTATGAGTCCTACCGCCGGGGCGTCCACAACGAGGAGGCCATCCTCCACGGCTACAACAGCGCCGAGAGCGCCCCCTTCCTGCTCTTTTCCCAGGCCAATATGAAAAACTACGAGCAGCGGGTCCGGGACTATTTCGGCGACTATGCCGACCGGGTCCTCGAGCTGTATCCCGCCGCGGACGACAACGAGGCCCGGGCGTACTGGGCGGAGATCTACGGCGCGGTGTTCTTCGACTATCCCCACCACTGCCTGAACCGGCTGGCCGCGGAAAACGGCATCCCGGTCTGGGAGTACCGCTTTTCCAAAAGCAACGGCCGCCTGGGCCCCTGGCACAGCGGGGAGATGGTCTACTTCTTTGGGAACCTGCCGGAGCGCTCCCGGCTCTACGATGAGCGGGATCGGGAGCTGAGCGGGCAGATGAGCGGTTATTGGCTCGGCTTTGTCCGCACCGGGGACCCAAACGGAGAGGACCTGCCCTTCTGGGAGCAGAATACACGCTCCGAGCGGCTCATGGGCTTCGGGGACGGGACGGCCATGACCGACGAGGGGGAACACGCTCTTTTCGCCGTGCTGGACGAGATGCAGGGATTCTGACACCGCCTTTCCCGGCCCCTCACGGAGCATTTTTCCCTTGGCATCGGGCGGAAAATATGCTATGCTGTCTATGTCGGAAAAAGACCCGAAAAAAACAAGATTTCATATAAAAGGGGAGTAGGACCATGGTCAAAGAAGTAAACCCCAAGATCCATGTGAACGAACGGGATTACCCTGTCACGGAGCACCGCTGCGACGACCCGGAGAAGAAAAAGCTGGTCATGAAGCTGGCGCTGATGATCACCGACAACATCCCCCGCAAGCTTCCCGGCGGCATGAAGGAAAACCATATGGATTTCTGGATTCTGGACCGTCTGCTGACCAAGGAAGAGGTCAAGTTCATGCTCAGCTTCCAGAAGCGCCGCACCGGCAAGACCACGGCGGAGCTGGCGAAGGCCAATGGCATGAGCGAGGAGGAGGCCCAGAAGATCATCGACCACCTTCTGTGGATCGGCATCCTGGAGCAGAACCGGGACAACCCGGACCAGCATATCCAGTACTGGATCCCCAAGTGGGTAGTGGGCTCCGGCGAGTACATGGTGGAGCACAAGACCCTGTGCGAGACCAACCCCGAGGTGGCCACCATGTTCAACCTGGCCCCCCAGGAGCCCCTGGAGCTGGCCGCCAAGCTGATCCCCCCCGGAGGGGCGGGCATCGGCATGCACGTGATCCCGGTGGAAAAGGCCATCGAGGCCCAGACCCAGTCCGTCAGCGTGGAGCATCTGAGCCACTGGCTGAATAAGTACGACAAGTTCTGCGCCATGGTCTGCGCCTGCCGGAAGGCCCAGCGGGTCCGGGGCGAGGGCGTGGGCGACATCGAGGGCTATACCTGCATCGGCCTGGGCGATATCGCCGAGTTCCTGGTGGAGACCGGCAAGGACGCCCACTACATCAGCCGGGAAGAGGCTCTGGAGATCATCATGCGCTGCGAGGAAAAGGGCTACGTCCACCAGATCACCAATCTGGACGGCCCGAATCGGATCGTGGGCATCTGCAACTGCTCCCCCGGCAGCTGCTACGGCCTGCGCACCTCCCAGCTGTTCAACACCCCCAACATGTCCCGGAGCGCCTATCGGGCCCATGTGGACCCGGAAAAGTGCGTAGCCTGCGGCAAGTGCGTGGAGGTCTGCCCCGCCGGGGCGGCCCGCCTTGGCCAGAAGCTGTGCAAGGCGGACGGCTCCCGGGTCCGCTATCCCATGCACATCCTGCCCGACGACCACCCCTGGGGCGAGGACATGTGGAACTACAACTACCGGGACACCAACAAGCTCAACTGCTACGAGACCGGCACCTCACCCTGCAAGACCGCCTGCCCGGCCCACATTGCCGTCCAGGGCTATATCCGCATGGCCGCCGAGGGACGCTATGAGGAGGCTGTGGCCCTGATCCGCCAGGATAACCCCTTCCCCGCGGTCTGCGGCGCCATCTGCAACCGCCGCTGCGAGGATCGCTGCACCCGGGGCACGGTGGACGAGGCCGTCTCCATCGACGAGATCAAGAAATTCCTCTGCCAGTACGAGCGGAAGAATCTGGACCGCTTTGTCCTCAAATGCGAGAACATGGAGGGCAAGCAGTGGGACGACTGTAAGATCGCCGTGATCGGAGCCGGTCCCGCGGGTCTCTCCGCCGCCTACTACATGCGGCTGGACGGCTATCCCGTCACCGTGTTTGAAAAGGAGCCGGTCCCCGGCGGCATGATGATGGCCGGCATCCCCGAGTTCCGTCTGGAAAAGGATATCCTGGAAAGTGAGATCGAGATCGTCCGGCGCATGGGCGCCGAGATCCGCTGCGGCGTGGAGGTCGGCAAGGACGTGACCATCCAGCAGCTCCGGGACCAGGGCTACAAGGCCTTCTATGTGGCCATCGGCCTGCAGGACGGCGGAAAGCTGGGAGTCCCCGGCGAGGACGCCCGGGGCGTCCGGAGCGGCATCGAGTTCATGCGGGACGTGAACCTCCGCGCCAACCGGAGCCTGAAGGGCCGGGTCGTGGTCATCGGCGGCGGCAACATCGGCGCGGATGTGGCCCGCACCGCTCTGCGCTGCGGCGCGGAGAGCGTGGACCTGTACTGCCTGGAGTCCTATGAGGAGATGCCCATGGGCGAAGCCGACCGGAAAGAGTGCGAGGAAGAGGGCATCCGCATCCACGCCGGCTGGGGCCAGACGGAAGTCATCACCCGGGACGGCGACTGCGCCGGCATCAAATTCCGGGAGTGCTTGAGCGTGAAGAACGCCGAGGGCCGCTTTGATCCCAAGTTTGACGATACCCACACCGCCCAGCAGGAGTGCGACGTGGTCCTCTACTGCATCGGCCAGCGGGCCGACTGGGGCGCCATGCTCCAGGGCACCAAGGTGGAGCTGAACCGGAACGGCACCGTGAAGGCCGATCCCGTGACGCTCCAGACCGCCGAGCCGGACATCTTCGTGGGCGGCGACGTGTACACCGGTCAGAAGTTCGTCATCGACGCGGTGGCGGCGGGCCGGATCGCCTTCCAGTCCATCAACCGCTTTGTCCACCCGGGCCAGAGCATGACCATCGGCCGTGACCTGCGGACCTTCATTGAGCTGGACCGGGAGGATGTGAGCGCCGGCAGCTACGATACCGCCAAGCGCCAGATCCCGTCCGTGCGTCCCGGCGAGGCCACCCGGACCTTTGATGACCTGCGGCTGCCCCTCACCGAGGAACAGGTGAAGATCGAGGCCAACCGCTGCCTGAAGTGTGGCGCCACTTGGGTGGATCTGAACCAGTGCATCGGCTGCGGCATGTGCACCACCCGCTGCCAGTTTGACGCCATCCACCTCCAGCGTGACCTCCCGGCGGCCAGCGACATGCACACCGCCGAGGAGATGATGAAGGTGGTGGGACCCTACGCCGCCCAGCGCGCGGTGAAGATCCTCAAGCGCAAGATCACCGGCAAGTCCGACTATCCCACCGAGCAGTGGTGATTTCATCACTGATCCAGACCGAAGCCGCGGACCGTTTGGCCCGCGGCTTCGGACCACATAAACGGAGAGAAGGAGAGAGATGAGTACGGGAAAGAGCATGATCAACGACCTGACAGAGGGGAGCGTGACGCGCAAGCTCCTGGCCTTTGCCGCGCCGCTGTTCGTCTCCAACGCCCTCCAGGCTGTCTACAATCTGGTGGACATGGTGGTGGTGGGCCAGTTCATCGGCGGAGCCGGCATGAGCGCCGTGTCCATCGGGGGAGATCTGCTGCACCTGCTGACCTTCGTGGCCATGGGCTTCTCCTCCGCCGGTCAGGTGCTCATCGCTCAGAGTGTGGGCGCCGGGGAGATGCAGCGGGTGCGCAAGACCATCGGCACCATGTTCAGCTTCATGCTCAGCGCCGGTCTGGTCATCGCCCTTCTCTGCTATGTCATCCGGGTACCCCTGCTGGCCTGGCTGAACACACCCGATGAATCCTATGCCTACACCATGGATTACACCGTCACCTGTATCACGGGCCTGGTGTTCATTTACGGCTATAACCTGGTCAGCGCCATCCTCCGGGGCATGGGGGATAGCAAGCGCCCCTTCCTGTTCGTGGCCATTGCCGCGGTGCTGAACATGGCGCTGGACGTGCTGTTCGTGGTGGTTTTCCGCATGGCTGTGTTTGGCGCGGCCCTGGCCACGGTGATCGGCCAGGGGGTCAGCTTCCTCTTCTCGGTGGCCTACCTCTACCGCCACCGGGACTCCTTCGCCTTTGATTTCCGGCTCCGGAGCTTCCGCCCGGACCGGGACGCCCTTCGGAGATTGGTGAACCTGGGCGTGCCCATGGCCATCCAGTCCGCCGCCATCAGCTTTTCCAAGATCGTGCTGATGAGCTGGATCAACGCCAGCGGCGTGGTCTACTCCGCTCTGGCGGGCATCTACAACAAGATCAACACCATCGTGGCGGTGGTCTCCAACGCTTTCACCACCGCCGGCAGCACCATGGTGGGCCAGAACCTGGGCGCGGGGAAGACGGAGCGGGTACCCAAGATCCTGCGCACCATCGCCGCCATCACCCTCTCCATCTGCCTGGTGCTGAGCCTGGTCCTTCTCCTTGCCGGACGGCAGGTCTTCGGCGTCTTCACCGGCGACGAGGCGGTGCTGGCCGTGTCCGCGGTCCTGGTGGGCCCCTGTGTGCTGAACTTTTTCGGCTCCGCCACCCGGAGCGTGGCCTTCGCTATCATCAACGGATCGGGCAATACCCGTCTGAACCTGGCCGTGGCCCTGATCGACGGGATGATCAGCCGCATCGGTTTTGCCGCGCTGCTGGGCTTTGGCCTGGGCCTGGGCTGCCAGGGCTTCTGGTACGGGGACGCCCTGGCCGGCTGCGTGCCCATCATGATCGGAGGGGCCTATCTCCTCTCCGGCCGCTGGAAAAGCGCGGGGCGGTACCGGGCCTGAGAGGAGGGAGAGAATGCTTTTGTGGTTTACAGAGCACGGGGCGGATCTCCTGGTGATCTCCCTGCTGGTCCTGGCCTGCATTTTGATCCTCCGGGGCATGGTCCGCCGCCGGAGAGCGGGGAAGGGGAGCTGCGGCGGGGACTGCGCCTCCTGCGGCGCCTCCTGCCCGGACCGGCAAAGACCGCCCCGACCATGACGCTGCCCGCCGGGAAAAGGGCAAAAAGAAAAAACCGAGACCCGAAAAGGGCCTCGGTTTTTTCTGGAGCTGGTAATGTGACTCGAACACACGACCTGCTGATTACGAATCAGCTGCTCTACCGACTGAGCTATACCAGCATTGCAAGCTTATAAATATTAGCACGGAAGACCGGGCTTGTCAATACAAAAAGCGGGGCGATTTGTATTTGGCTGGGCTGTCACTCCTCCAAAAGCTTTATGGCTTCTTCGAATGTTACGGCGTTGATAAGTTCTTCCCAGACATCCTCATTGTAATATCGATACGTTGTTTCGCCGGTCATATAATCGTTGTCAAAGGTAGAATTGGTCCCTTCGGGAATGATGACCTCAAAACCTCTTTCAAAAGCGGATTTCACCGTGGCGTCGATGCAGTAGTTCGTCTGCAGGCCGATGATCATCAGGCGCTTGTCCTCCTGCTGCTCCAGATAAGCTTTGAAATCCCGGTTTCCGAAACAGCTGTTGATCGTCTTGACAAAGACTTTTTCATCCGGTTCGGGGCGCAATTCATCGATGATCTCAAACGCTTCATCGCCTGCGGACATGCCGCTGCCGGAACCGGCGTCATGCTGAACGAAAATTACTTCGACCTTGTTTTTCCTCGCGGCGGCAACCAGCTGTGCGGTCCTGTCCATGAAAAGATCAAAGGCATATAAATCGTCATCAACAAGACCCTTCTGCATGTCAATAACAAGTAAGATCATTTTCTTTCTCCTTAATTTTTGTTCACATGTTTCCAATCGTCGTCAGACAGTGCAGACAATCCTTCGGCTTTGCCTGCACTGTTTCTCTTGACCGTTTTTTTCTTACAAAAAAAGAATCCAGATGATCTTCCAAACTATATGGGCCCCGGCGTGTGCCATCATGGAATACTGAATGCCATATTTGCGATACAGATATCCAAAGACCAACCCGCCGACGCCGTTCAGAAGAAAGCATCGCTGCAGGATCAACGGCGTGATTTCGCCAAACATCTGCATGGTTGACGGCAGATGGCCTGCCGCAAAGAGAAGCGCAGCCATGATATTTGCCGCAATAATGACGCCCGTAGGGGGCTTTGCCTCTCGGCGGAAGAAAAGCTTCCACGCAAGAAAGGCGAGGAGCGACATCATGAACAATCTCAGCATGACCTCTTCGATCACACCGCCGTAGAGCACCGATGCCATCCAGTAGGCAAAGGACGGCTTTCCCTGATATATCGCCGCGACTTGCGGGATATGCTTCCTGAAATAGAAGAGATCCGTGCAGAGAACAAGACCGGTAAACAGCGTCATCCCGATTGTAACCATAATCGGCTTTTTTTCAAATCTCACCGGTTTCATGAGACCGGTTTTTTCGGAAAGAATGCAGCCGAAAAAGCCGAATATCAACGCATAGATCAGGGCCTGCACAGTGGTGATCAGATAATACAAGTTTTGATTGTTTCCGATTTGCGCCAGAATCTGACTTTTAACGTCATCGGTAAGTTCAGCCCAGCCATAGATCCCCGTAAAATACCCGCCGACAATTGCGATGGGAACGATCGCCAGAACAAACAGCAGAGGTTTTTTGAATTTGTTCAGACCTGTCGTCATTTCCCATCACCGCCCCAGACTTCTACGCAGAATCCTCTGTGACCGCATCTGGTGCAGGTGAGCTTACGGGTGGTGGGGGTGTGATTTGCCCATAATGCCTCTTTGAGTGTGGGCTTGAACACCTCATGACATTCCGGGCAAATGTACTTAACATGATTGAAGTAGTACCGGCTGACGATTATACCCCAGGGAACAGCCGCCAGGACCCAGACGATAAACGGCCACCATATACCTTTGACGATCCAGAAAATGATGGAAAACCATTGCAGCGCCGTGACCGGGGTTCCGGTCAGAATCATCATCCAGCGCATCTTTTTCAGTTTTTTCTTGCCTTCCATACATACGGCTATGTCACCGATGGATTCGAGAGAGAATGCCGCTTTGTTTTTCAGTCCGTTTTTCAGCTCATGCAGTCTTTCCAGCTTTTCCTTTTTCTCAGAAATCTCATCCGAAAGAACCGATTCCTGCTGTTCAATCAGCAGCTCGATCACCTTCTCGGGATGCTCTTCTTTAAGGATCTGAGAAATAGCATCGATGGGAATGTCCAACTCCCGCAGAAAACAGATGACCTTCATACGTTTCAGATCATCCTCTGAATAAAGTCGTCTTCCGCCTTCGGAAAGTTCGCTGGGAATCAGGATGCCCCGGATATCATAGTACTGTACCGTCCGGACTGTGACGCCGCAGAGCTTCGCAATCTCTCCCGTGGTGTATTTTGACATAGCTCTCACCTCCTTACGCCATGGATTTTACTACATGACGCAGCGTAACAAGCAATACCTTACGCAGGGGGATTTTTCATTTTTTGAAAGAAAAAACGCTTTCACGGGATCTCGGCATATCCCGATTTGCCTCTTTGCGTACCCATCATCCAGCAGCACAGGCAGACCGCTGGCCTTTCATGTGAACTCATCATAACATAAAAAGAAAGGAACGGCAATTCTATCCGAATTGCCGTTCTCTTGTGGGAAATAGAGCGGGGTTAAGATTATGTAAACTATTTGTTTGGAAAGAGAATTTTCAAAATTCATCCAGATGGACGTAGACCACCGGTATTGTTTGATTTTGTTGGCACGATCCCACCCCTTTCTATTGCCAGAAGCCAGAATCAATTGTAAAATAAAGCAACCATCGGTTGCGTCATTGGCAAGAAATGGTGAATAGCGAAAATGAAAATGTCCTGATATGATAAAGCCATAAATCATCAGGGAGGAACTCATATGAATTTCGGAGAAAAAGTCGCAAACTATAGAAAGAACTTCGGGCTGACGCAAGAAGCCCTCGCTGACAAATGCTCTGTGACGCGGCAGGCTGTTGCCAAATGGGAAAAGGGCGAAAGCATGCCTGATATATACACCATCGCGAGATTAGCTAAGCTGTTTTCCGTTTCCATAGAAGATTTTATCCATACCGATAACGCGGTTGTTGAAACTCAGAATTTCTATATCCGTAGCCTTCAAGAGGAAGATAAAGAAGCGCTCTGCTCTCTCATGTATGAGCACGGCGCGTTGGGTAGGTCCTACTTGGAGCTAAATCGCTACACAGGGGATGATGGGCTTCCGATTGGGGATCAACATATTATTGAAGAGTACTATCCGAGTGCAGCCCACATTTTCTTACTGTTTCGTCGCGACGACAATCAGGCACTTGGAATTTTTGACTTAAGGGAATTGGCAGAAAAGAAAAGCGAAATGTCTGCCTATATTCGTCCGGGGTATGAGATGGACGAAAGAGTTTTCATTGACTTCTTTGCCTGGATAAGGAATGAATATCAGGTAAGGGCAACAACAGTTTCTGTATGGCATGGGCAGGAGGAAAAATATTTCGCCTCATTGGGTTTTAAACCGGATGACGGAATATGCCCTATTGCGCTCCCGCTCATCTAAGAGGTTAATTACCCTTTTGATTTCGCTTTTTTTGTGCAAAAGACCCCGCGCCGTAGCCCGAGGGCCGGAGCCATAGAGATTTTTAACTGCCCTACCCATTGCGCTCCTGAGCACCCCGTGTAATAGTCAAGCCACCATAAAATAGTGCGCGGGAGACAAGCTCGATGACTGCACGACAACCTACCGCGTGGCGGCAAGGTGCCAAGGTTTGAACGATGGGGCGATATCGATGCTTGAAAGCCCATTAGACAATGGGTCTTTTCTTTAAGGAAGATGTACAACTCATTTAACAACATGTGGAATTGGGACTATATCCAACAGCAGCAAGCACTTCAGCATCATCAGAATCAGGTTTATCAGATAGCTGATTGCGCCAAGAAACTGAAAGACTTTCTTGAAAGCGCAGAGAAAATCGATCCTTCTTATGAAAAAGCCGCTTTTGAGGCATGTTGTGCCGTTTTGCTTGACCACGCAAACAAGCAACGCCAAGCCAATAACATGTGGCATTGAGAGCAAGAAAAAAGGGCCTGCTTCTCCACTCACGGAGTAGCAGGCTCTGTGCTTTATGCGCCTGGCTCGTCACAAACAACAATCTCGATTTCAATCACTTCGTGTTTGCTTTCTTTTTGCGCTTTGCGCTTTAGCTAGGCCGATCTTTTACTTGCGTTCGGATGGCTTTTCGTGCTATACTTTATTGAATACTTACAGGCGGAAAGAGGGTGTGCAGCGTTGCAAGAGTATGTTGTCCGACCGCGTGAGGCCGCTCTGGAAGCACTTCGTGCCTATCTG
>JAFYAQ010000025.1 GCA_017540645.1 Oscillospiraceae bacterium | reverse complement strand
CTTCACGTCCAGACCGGCGATCTTGCCTTCGTCCTTGGTGGCCTTCCGCTGGCTGTCGGAGAAGTAGGCGGGCACGGTGATGACCGCCTCGGTGACGGTGTCGCCCAGGAAGGCCTCGGCGTCGGTCTTCAGCTTCTGCAGCACCATGGCGCTGATCTCGGGGGGCGTGTAGCTCTTGCCGTCGATGTTCACACGGTAGCTGGTGCCCATCTCCCGCTTGATGGAGGAGATGGTCCGGTCGGGGTTGGTGATGGCCTGGCGCTTGGCGACCTGGCCGATCATGCGCTCGCCGGTCTTGGAGAAGGCTACTACGGACGGAGTGGTCCGGGCGCCCTCGGCGTTGGGGATGACCACGGGCTTGCCGCCTTCCATAACGGCGACGCAGCTGTTGGTGGTACCAAGGTCTATACCAATGATCTTACTCATGATGATTTCCTCCTATATATCGAATATATTTTTTGACAAAATTAATAGATCTCGCGAAGCGGGTTCAAATGGATATTTTATCAGTTGGCCACCTGGACCATACTGAAGCGAATGACGCGCTCGCCCATGCGGAAGCCCTTCTGGAACTCCGCGGTGATCTCCTGCTCGCCCTTCTCCGGGTCCTCCAGGTGCATCACGGCGTTGTGCTCCTTGGGGTCAAAGGTCTTGCCCAGGGCCTCGATGGGCGTCACGCCCAGGCCCTTCAACACTTCCATGAACTGGTTCATGGTCATCTCTACGCCCTTGCGGTAGGCTTCGTCCGCCGTCTCCTGTTTCAGGGCCCGCTCCAGGTTGTCGTACACCGGCAGGAGCTTTGCGATGGTGTCCGCCTTCACGTCGGCGTAGATATTATCCCGCTCCCGGCTGGAGCGCTTGCGGAAGTTGTCATACTCCGCCAGCAGCCGGAGGTATTTATCCTTGTCCTCGGCGATGGCGGCCTTTGCCTCCGCCAGCTCCTTCCGGAGCGCTTCCTCCGGAGAGGACGGCTCGGGCGTCTCCGCCGCCGGGGTCTCCGGCGCCGCAGTCTCCGGCGCCGGGGCGGTCTCGGTCTCCGGGGCGCTCTCCTCCGCCGGCGTATTGTTCCGCTCATCCGTGTTCATCGTCTGAGGTATCTCCCTTCAAAATCATTTTCCCGAATCCCGCCGGGGCCTCTCCCGTCCCCAAAAGACGGCTGAGCCCGTCGGCGATGTATTGGAGCTTGGCAGCCACGGCGCTGTAGTCCATCCGAAGGGGACCCACCACGCCGATCAGACCCCGCTGGCCCTCGCCGGCGTCGTAGCTGGCCATGACCACGCTGGAATCCCGCAGCTCCTCGGCCACGTTCTCCGGGCCGATGATGACTTTCACGCTGCCCCGGTCGCCGCTGTTCGCCACGTCCATCAAGCGACTGGAATCGGACAGATAGCTGATCACCCGATGGGCCTTGTCCGGGTCCCGGAACTCCGGCTGCTGCAGCAGGCTGCTCTCGCCGGTGACGTAGGCCGCGCCGGCCCGACTCTGGGTCAGGGCCGAGATGGTGTAGGCCGCGATGATGGAGGTCAGGCCCATGGTGTCCCGGGCCGCCCGCTCCGTGGAGGAGATCAGCAGCGGGGTGATGTCCTCCTCGCCGATACCGGTGAAGCCCGCGTTGAACAGGGAGGACAGCTTTTGGATCATGGGCTGCTCCACACTGAAGGGCAGCCGCACCAGCTTGTTGCAGACCTTGTTGTTCTCCATCAGGAGAACGATGATAAAGGTGTTGGCGTCGATATAGATCAGATCAAAGCGCCGCACCGTCACCTTTTCGGGGGCGGAGAGAGCCACCGCCGGGTACCCGGTCAGCTGACCGGCCAGCTTTCCGGCGTCCGCCATCATCTGGTCCAGCCGCTCCATCTTCTCGTTCAGACGGGCGTTGATGGCCTCGGACTCCTCCAGGCTCAGCTTCTGGCGCTCCATCAGCTCGTTGACGTAGAAGCGATAGCCCTGGGGCGAGGGGACGCGCCCGGCGGAGGTGTGTGGCTGTTCCAGATAACCCAGCGCCGTCAGCTCCGAAAGCTCGTTGCGGATGGTGGCGGGTGAGCAGCCCAGGTTGGCTTTGGCGCAGATGGTCTTGGACCCCACCGGCTCCGCCGAGCGGATGTACTCATCCACCACCGCGGCCAGGATCTTCTTTTTTCTCTGGCTGATCTCCACTGGGGCTCCCTCCGATTTAGCACCCGCGCTCGGCGGAGTGCTGGCACTCTCTTCTTCCGAGTGCTAATTTACCACGCCTGGCCTCCCTTGTCAAGCGCAATCCAAAGATTTAAATGATTGTTCACAAATGAGAAAAATGATGTATAATAGGGGAAAGCCGTGTTTGGATCAATTACATCGGAAAGGGACGGATGATCTATGCCTACACCCTGGAAGCGCTCCCCGGAGGAGCTGCATAAAACCTATATCGCCAACACGGAGGCCTTTTACAAGGTCGCCGGTCGGGGACTGGATCAGGAACTGGACGATTTTATGGCCTCCAGCGCCCTGGGCCTGTGGAAGCAGACCCGCTCGCTGGGCCAGCAGCATGTGGACAGTCTCAACCAGCTCTATTCCAAGGGCCGGCCCCAGCCCCGCTGGCTGCTGTGGGAGCTGACGGACCGGGTGGTGAAGGCGGGGGACTTCCTGCCGCCCCTGTTCTTTTGGAATCTGACGGAGAACGACGCCCGGCGGCATACCACTCACTCGCGGGTGTTCGTGCGGATGTTCACCAACATCCTGCTGTATCTGGCCGCCGTGGACGACGAGGTGACCCTCTCGGAGGCGGAGTATATCACCGAGTGCAGCGACAAGCTCAGCGCCATCTGCGACGGGGCCGGGGTGATGAAGTCCAAGGGGCCGCTGAACCCCGGGGAATTCGTCACCAGCGCGGAGCCCTCCTTTATCTCCCAGGCGGGAGTGAACACCGCCGGCGGCGCGTCCAAGGCGGAGGAGAAGGCCGCCCAGACCGAGGAGCCGGAAAAGCCCAATCTGGAGGAGCTGATGGCCGAGCTGGACGATCTGGTGGGCCTGAAGACCGTAAAAAAAGAAGTCAAGAGCCTGATGAACCTGATCAAGGTCCGGAAGCTCCGGGAAGCGGCGGGTCTGCCCAACGCGGCCATGAGCCTGCACATGGTGTTCCTGGGCAATCCCGGCACCGGCAAAACCACGGTGGCCCGGCTGATGGCGGGGCTGTATGCGGCCATCGGCGCGCTGAGCAAGGGTCAGCTGGTGGAGGTGGACCGCTCCGGCCTGGTGGCGGGCTATGTGGGCCAGACCGCCCTGAAAACCCAGGAGGTCATCCAGTCCGCGCTGGGCGGGGTGCTGTTCATCGACGAGGCCTACTCCCTGGCCTCCGGCGGAGAGAACGACTTTGGCCGGGAGGCCATTGAGACGCTCCTGAAAGCCATGGAGGACCACCGGGACGATCTGGTGGTGATCGTGGCCGGCTACGACAAGCCCATGGAGCGCTTCATCGACTCCAACCCGGGCCTCCAGAGCCGCTTCAACAAGTATATGTACTTCCCCGACTACAACGGGGAGGAGCTGATGGCCATGTTCCGCATCCGCTGCAAGAAAAACGGCTACACCCTCTCTCCCGAGGCGGAGGAGGCCGCCATCGCCTTCTTTGCGGAGATGTACGAAAACCGGGACGACAACTTCGGCAACGGCCGGGACGTGCGCAACTGGTTTGAGGACGTGGTCTCCCGGCAGGCTGACCGGCTGGCGGCGGCGGAGGGCGAGCCCAGCAAGGACGAGCTGATGACCATCACCAAGGAGGATTTCCTCCCCGGCAAGGAAGAATAAAAAAGAAAAGGCGCCGTTTTCCGCGGTAAAGCGCGGGAAACGGCGTCTTTTTTTATATGCAGCTTACTTCTTTCCGAAGAACTCCTTGAAATACTCCCGCTCAGCCTGGGAGGGCGTCTGCCCCGCCAGAGGGGGCGTGGGCCGGGTGGGCTCGTCGCTCCCGGTCACCGGTTCTACCCGGGTGGGCTCGTCGGCGGCGTCCTTTTCGGTTTCCGCCTCCGCGGTCTCCTCCCTGCGGGCGCTCTCGGGCTCCAGCACTACTTCCACCTTACCGGGCGAAGGCTTGCTCCCGCCCCCGCTGCGGGCGCGGCGCTCATAGTGGATCTTGTCCTCTTCCTCCTCCAGATCCAGGCGGATCTGGCGCGCGGCCTCCAGCCGCTTTTGGTACGCCCGCCGCTTAGCCCGGTAACGAATCACCAGCAGCAGGTACAGGAGAAAAAGGCAGGTAAGCCCCCAGAATGTAAAGACCACACCCGGCTGGCGCAGGGTCTCGGCCATCTGATCCCTCATGTACTGGGTACGGGAAAGGTCTACGGAAGTGCTGGTCACCAGGGGGGCGCTGCCATACACCGTGCCGTTCAAGCTGACGCTGATCTCCCCCACCTTCCGGCCGGCCTCCACCGGGGCCAGGAGGGCCTTGCCGTCCGCCTCGGGCAGGAAGGTGATGCTGCGCTCAAAGGTGCTGATGTCGATGTCGTTGGGCAGATAGGCGGTGATGGAGCTGCTGGGCCGTACGGAGACGCTGTCCGCGTCGGAGCCCATCTCCACCGCCACCTCGCCCACCACCTCGCTGGCGCGGACGATCTCCTGGTAGCTGTAGTTGGCGAAGGCCCACTGGAACAGGGTGCGGGTGTCGGCAAAGTGGCCGTAATACCAGCTGCCGTCGTCCTTCTGCCAGGCCTCGCACTTCATCACCACGGAGATCAGGGTGACGCCGTCCTTCACCGCGCTGGACGCCAGGCAGTAGCCCGCGTCGCTGGTGTGGCCGGTCTTCACGCCCCGGGCGTACTCATAGCCCCAGTCGCCGGGGTAGAGGGCGTTGGTGGGGTTGATGAGGGAGTTGGTGTTCTCCAGCCGCCGCTCCGCGGACATGTTGGTGTCCGGCACCACATAGTTCAGTGTGGAGCAGATCTCCATGAAGAAATCGTGGCGCACCGCCTCCCGGAGGATGCGGGAGAAGTCCCAGCAGGTGGTGAAATGCTCCGGGCTGGGCAGGCCGTGGGTGTTGACAAAGTGGGTGTCCGTGCAGCCCAGCTGGGTAGCGCGCTGGTTCATCCGCTCCACAAAGGCGCTGACAGAGCCGCTGATGTGCATGGCGATCACATTGCAGGCCTCGTTGGCCGAGGCGATCATGGCGCAGTAAAGCAGGTTCTGCAGGCTCATGGTCTCCCCCGCTACGATGTTGGCCGTGGTGCCGCCGATCAGCATGTCAAAGTCAAAGCCCTCCTGGGCGGTGACCATGTCCGAGAGGGAGGCGCTGCCGTTCTCCACGGCCTCCAGGGCCAGCAGCACGGTCATCACCTTGGTCAGGCTGGCGGGGTACATTCGCTCCCGCTCATTTTTGGCGTAGACCAGGGATTCGTTGTCCCCGTCCTCCGCCATGAGGATCGCCGCGTAGGTGCTGTCGATCTGGGGCTCGTCCACGGCAAGGGCCGCCGGGGCGAACAGGGACGCGAGCAGCGCGAGCAACACGGCGACGGTGGTCAGTCGCAATTTTTTCATTGTCTATCCCCCATGGGAATGATATAATTGTTCATCGCGGGACAGAATCTGTCCGCCATGAGCTTCCTCCGTTATTCATTGAATTCATATTATACTGGATAATTGCCGGAAAAGCAACCCCAAAAGGCGGGTGGAAAACAATGACAAGGTTTGAAAAGATCCTGCTGGCGGCAGCGGCGGTATTTTTTGCCCTGGCGCTGTGGCTGCTGCCGGCCTCCGACGCTCCCCTGCGGCCGGAGAACAGCTTTGTCCTCCCGGGTCCTGCCCAGGAGTCCCTGCCCCAGGACGCCCTGATCGTCACCCTGCGCCGGGAGATCGATCTGAACCACGCCTCGGCGGAAGAGCTGCGTGCGCTCCCGGGGGTGGGCCCGGCCCTGGCGGAGGCCATCGTGGCCTACCGGGACGAGCACGGGCCCTTTTCCTCCCCGGCGGAGCTGCTGAATGTGAAGGGTTACGGGGAGGCGGCGCTGCAGGCGCTCTACGACGCCATGGGCCAGTCCCGGGAGCCGTAAGAAAATCCTTGCATTATTTCCTTTGATAGAGTAAAATATTTTCGCCGATTTACAGGTAGTCAAAAAAATTAAAGATATTCTTACGAGGAGGGACCCCCTATGATTTCCGCAGGCGATTTTCGCAACGGCATCACCTTTGAGATGGACGGCCAGGTCATGCAGGTGGTGGAATTCCAGCATGTAAAGCCCGGCAAGGGCGCGGCCTTTGTCCGCACCAAGATGAAGAACGTGATCACCGGCGCCGTGGTCGAGACCAGCTTTAACCCCACCGCCAAGTTTGAAGAGGCTTTTGTGGAGCGCCGCTCCATGGAGTACAGCTACAACGACGGCAACCTGTACTACTTCATGAACCCCGAGACCTACGAGCTGGAGCCCATCGACGAGAGCATGCTCTCCGACGCCTTCCGCTTTGTGAAGGAAAACATGGTCTGCACCATCAGTTCCTACAAGGGCAAGGTCTTCGCCGTCGATCCCCCCACCTTTGTTGAGCTGGAAGTGGCCGAGACCGATCCCGGCTTTGCCGGCAACACCGCCACCAACGTGACCAAGCCCGCCACCCTGGAGACCGGTGCCGAGATCAAGGTCCCCCTGTTCATCGGACCCGGCGACCGCATCAAGATCGACACCCGCACCGGCGAGTATCTGGAGCGCGCCAAGGGCTGATTCCCGCGCCGTCTGTCGTTCTCCCGTTCCTTTGACTGAAAAAATCGTTTTTGCCGCCGTTCTGCCGCGGCAAAACAGATGACAGGAGGTTCATATCATGACCACATCCGAAAAAGTCGCGTACCTGAAGGGACTTGCCGAGGGCATGGGCATGGAGAATGCCGGTCAGGGCAAGCTGATGAACGTCATCATCGACATTCTGGAGGACCTCTCTCTGGACCTGGCCGACACCCGCGGTGCCGTGGAAGAGCTTAACGACGCTCTGGATGAGATGGGCGATGATCTGAGCGCCCTGGAGGATGAGTTCTACGACTCGGTCTACGGGGAATTCGACCCCGCCGAGATCGACGGCGATCAGGACGAGGATGAGGACGAAGAAGAGGATGAGGACGAGGAGGAAGAGGTTTTCTACTCCGTCACCTGCCCCGCCTGCGACACCGATCTGGTCGTAGACGAGGATCTGCTGGCCGAGGGGGACATCGAGTGCCCCGAGTGCGGCAAGAAGATCGACTTCGGCATTGCCGAGATCAAGCCCCTGAGCTTTGAGGACGAGGAAGACGAGTCCGACGAGTGAGCGTCTGAAAACCGAAGACAAGCGACGATAGAATGAGCGCCGCGGACAGGCTCCGCGGCGCTCATTCTTTTTTTCTCTTCTTGGCGGCCGGCGGTGCCGCCGCGTTCATCAAATCGATTCCTTTTATCCTAATTCAAGGGTGTACATGCCCCGGAAGGTCAGGGAATCCCCGGAAAAGCCGCGCTTGCCCACGGTCTTTCCGAAGCACAGCTTCTCGCCCTCTCCCCGGGGCGAAAGCGGCTCCCAGCCCAGCTTCCCCGCCGGGTCGGGATTCCCCTCGGCGATGAAGGCCCGGACGGCACGGTTCATGGCTCCGGCCAGGGCGGCGGCGCCGGGGCGCTCCTGCTCCGGTACCCGGCAATAGGCGGTCTCCTGCTGCCGCATAAGGAAGTGGAAGCCCATGCCGTGGTGGGCCGGGGGATAGTCGAAGGAATAGACCCACACCCGATCGCCGCCGAGAGCAAGGGTTTTCGCCATGGTGTCGCTGGGGGAGCGGTACATGGCGTCGGAGAGGCCCCGCGTCCAGTCAACCCCCGCCGCTGCGCATATCTCGCGCACCTCTGCCGCCCGGTCGCCGAAAAGCTGGGAGAGGATCCGGTCCTTTTCCTTTTCAAAGACCTCCGACTCCGTCAGGAGGACCATCTCGCAGTGCCCGCTGCCCACCAGGGCCTCCCCCTTCCAGCAGCGGCCGGCCTCCCACCGGGCTCTCCAGTCCTCCGAAAAGGTCCGGTCGTCCAGCACGGGGCCGAAAAAGGCCGTGGAGCCCTCGCAGTCGCAGAATTCCGCCTGGGCCCGGATCAGTGTCTCCAGGTCCATGGTCAGCAGCTCCCCGGCCTCCCGGACCCGGGCGGTGCGCAGAAACCGCTCCGTCACCTGGGAGGCAGTGCGCGTATCCCGGAAGGCCTGCTGGGCGCCGCTCTCCAAAACCACCCGGGAGAAGAGGCCGTCAGCCTCCGGGAGGGTCATGAGAGCGCCGATGCACTTGGCTCCGGCGGAGATGCCCAAAAGGCAGATCTTCTCCCCGTCGCCGCCGAAGGCCGCTGCGTTCTCCTTCACCCAGCGGACGGCCAGCAGCACGTCCAGCTCCGCCAGATTGCCGGAGTCGGCATAGTCCGGGCCCAGCCGGTCGGCGAGATAAAGGCCGCCCAGAGCCCCCAGCCGGTAATTCACCGAGACGAACACCATGGGCGTATCGCCCATGAAGCGGTCCCCGGCCCGGCCGGGCTCATCGTTCCCGCCCACCTGGAAGGCGCCCCCGTGGACGTAGATCAGCACCGGGAGCTTGGCCTCCGGGGAGAGGGTGGGCGTCCACACGTTCAGGTTCAGACAGTCCTCCCCGCCCACCAGGGAAAAGGGCAGGCCCTCCGGCCATTTGCCCAGGGCGTTGGGCTGGGCCGAACGGCTGCGGTATTGCCCGGCGTCCAGCACGCCCTCCCAGCTTGCCTTCTGTGCGGGCCGAAACCGATCCGCCCGCCCATAGGGGATGCCGAGGAAACGATAACCCTCCCGGCCCCGGATCATGCCGGAGCTTGTTTTTACGATCACAGACGCGTCTTTCACATCATTCACTCTGCCTTTTCGTCGGATTCAAGGATCGCCATTGCAAGAAAAAGGACCTGCTGCCAAGCGGACGGAGCGCGCTCCTCCCGCCCGGTGCAGCAGGTCCTTATCAATCAGTGGATGGAGAAGAAGGCGGCGCGGCCCGGGTAAATGGCGGCGTCGTCCAGCTCCTCCTCGATGCGCAGAAGCTGGTTGTACTTGGCCACCCGGTCGGTGCGGCTGGGGGCGCCGGTCTTGATCTGGCCGGCGTTCATGGCCACCACCAGATCGGCGATGGTGGTATCCTCGGTCTCGCCGGAGCGGTGGGACACCACGGCGGTATAGCCGTGGCGGTTGGCCAGCTGGATGGTGTCCAGCGTCTCGGTCAGGGTGCCGATCTGGTTGACCTTGATCAGCACCGCGTTGGCCACGCCCAGGTCGATGCCCTTCTGCACCCGCTTCACGTTGGTGACAAACAGGTCGTCTCCCACCAGCTGCACTTTGTCGCCCAGGCGATCGGTGAGCATCTTCCAGCCCTCCCAGTCGTCCTCGGCCATGCAGTCCTCCAGGGAGATGATGGGGTAGCGCTCGCAAAGATACGCCCACATGTCCACCATCTCCTGCCTCGTCAGGGTCACGCCCCGCTTGGGCAGATGGTAGCACTGATCCTCCGCGCTGAACCAGTCGGAGCAGGCGGCGTCCATGGCCAGCATGAAGTCCTCGCCGGGCTTGTAGCCGGCTTTTTCGATGGCCTCCACCAGGGCTTTCAGGCCGTCTTCGTCGCTCTTCAGGTCGGTGGGGGCGTAGCCGCCCTCGTCGCCCACGCTGGAGGTGTGGAGGACCTTGGCCAGGACATGGAACACCTCGGAGCACATGCGCAGGGCTTCCCGCCAGCTTTTGGCGCCCACGGGCATGATCATATACTCCTGGATATCCGCCGCGCTGCTGGGGGCGTGGACGCCGCCGTTGAGCACGTTCATCATGGGCACGGGCAGGGTCTTGGCATTCACGCCGCCGATATAGTTGTACAACGGCAGCTCCACCGCGGCTGCCGCCGCCTTGGCACAGGCCAGGGAGGCGCCCAGCAGGGCGTTGGCCCCCAGGCGGGTCTTGTTGGGGGTGCCGTCCAGCTCGATGAGCAGCTTGTCGATGGCCGTCTGGTCCAGAACGTTCAGCCCGTACAAAGCTTCGGCGATCTCCCCGTTCACGTTCTCCACGGCCTTGCGCACGCCCTTGCCCAGATAGCGGCCCTTGTCGCCGTCCCGGAGCTCACAGGCCTCGTAAATGCCGGTGGATGCGCCGGAGGGCACCGCCGCCCGGCCCATCACGCCGTTGTCCAGGGTGACCTCCACCTCCACGGTGGGATTGCCGCGGCTGTCCAGGATCTCCCCCCCCAGAACGTCGACGATCTCAAAATACTGCTTCATAGAACGCTCCTTACATGTTTTCCGTATAGACAAAGCCTCGCGGTCATTTAGCCGCGAGGCGACTGTCTTATTTGATCAGGCTTACTCCGTTCATCTGCTCGGGCTTGGGGAGGCCCATGATGTCCAGCATGGTGGGGCACAGGTCACACAGGCGGCCCTCCCGGAGCTGGATATGCTTGCCCGCGCCCACCACGATCAGAGGCACGGGGTTGGTGGTGTGGGCGGTGTCCGGGCTGCCGTCGGGCTTCATGATCCGGTCCGCGTTGCCATGGTCGGCGGTGATCAGGATCACGCCTTCCATCTCCAGCACGGCGTTCACGATCCGGCCCACGCACTCGTCCACGGTCTCCACTGCGGCGATGGCGGCGGATTTTACGCCGGTGTGGCCCACCATGTCGCAGTTGGCCAGATTGCAGATCACCACGTCGTAGTTCCCGGAGAGGATGCGCTTGACGCACTCGTCGGTGACGGGGCGGGCGCTCATCTCGGGGATCAGGTCATAGGTGGGGAACTGCTTGGGAGAGGGGATCAGGCAGCGGTCCTCGCCGGGATAACTGGTCTCCACGCCGCCGTTGAAGAAGAAGGTCACGTGGGCGTACTTCTCCGTCTCGGCAATGCGCAGCTGGGTCTTGCCCAGCTTGCCCAGATATTCGCCGAAGGTCATTTCGATGGTCTCCGGCGGGAAGGCGATGTCCACGTTGGGGATGGTGGCGTCGTACTCGGTGGTGCAGACGTAGCACAGGGGGAAGAAGCCCTTGCGCCGCTCGAAGCCGTCAAAGGCCGGGTCCACCAGGGCGCGGGTCAGCTCCCGGGCCCGGTCGGGCCGGAAGTTCAGGAAGATGACGCTGTCGCCCTCACCGATGGTGCCGCTCTCGTCGCAGACGGTGGGCACCACGAACTCGTCGGTGACGCCGTTTTTATAGCTCTCCTCCACGGTGGCCACGGGGTCGGGGTTCTTGTTGCCCTCGCCGTAGACCATGGCGGCGTAGCCCTTTTCCACCCGGTCCCAGCGCTTGTCCCGGTCCATGCCGTAAAAGCGGCCCTGGATGCTGGCCACGGAACCCACGCCCAGCTCGGCGCACTTGTCGCACAGGGCCTTCACATAGCCGGCGCCGCTGGTGGGGGCCACGTCCCGCCCGTCCAGCAGGGCGTGGACATAGACCTTCGTGAGGCCCATCCGCTTGGCCATCTCCAGCAGGGCGAAGAGGTGGGTGATATGGCTGTGGACGCCGCCGTCGGACAGAAGCCCCGCGATATGGAGCTTGCTGCCCTTGGCCTTGGCATTGTCCATGGCCTTTTTGTAGGCCGGATTTTCAAAGAAGCTGCCGTCGGTGATGGCGTTGGAGATCCGGGGCAGATCCTGGTACACCACCCGGCCCGCGCCGATGTTGGTGTGGCCCACCTCACTGTTGCCCATCTGCCCCTCGGGCAGACCCACCGCCAGACCGGAGGCCTGGAGCTGGGTGTTGGGCCAGATGGCGAAGAGCTTGTCAAGCTCCGGGGTATTGGCGCAGGAGATGGCATTCTCGGGGCCGGCCGGGGCCAGGCCAAAGCCGTCCATGATCAGCAGGACGGTGGGTTTTTTGTTCATTTACTTGCTCCCTTCACGGACGATCACGCCGAAGTCCGCCGCCTTCAGGGAGGCTCCGCCGATCAGTCCGCCGTCGATATCCGGCTGGGCCAGCAGCCCGGCGCAGTTTTTGGCGTTCATGCTGCCGCCGTAGAGGATGCAGACCTTCCGGGAGATCAGAGCGCCGTACTGGCGGCGCAGCAGCTCCCGAATGCCGAAGCAAACCTCCTGGGCCTGCTCATTCGTGGCGGTACGGCCGGTGCCGATGGCCCAGATGGGCTCATAGGCGATCACGACCTTCTTCACCTGCTCCGGAGTCAGGCCGTAGAGGGCAGCCTTCACCTGGTAGGCGATGAATTCCATGGTCAGATCCCGGTCCCGCTGATCCAGGCTCTCCCCCACGCACAGGATGGGGTTGATGCCCCGCTCCAGCAGGGCGCGGATCTTGGCGTTCACCAGCTCGTCCGTGTCCCCGTTGGAGGCCCGGCGCTCGCTGTGGCCTACGATGCAGTATTTTGCACCCAGATCGGCGATCATATCCGCGCTGATCTCGCCGGTGTGGGCTCCCTTGTCAAACTCCGAAATGTTCTGGGCTCCCACGGCCAGCCGGCGGGACTTCTCCTTGGCCAGCGCGGCCAGATGGGTGGCGGGCACGCACAGCACCACGCTGCTCCCGTTGGCGGATTCGGGCATCTCCTTGCGCAGGGCCTCACAAAAATCGTGGACCTGGGACGGGAGCATGTTTTCCTTCCAGTTTCCGGCAATGATGACTCTTCTGTATTTTTTGTTCATTGTTTCTTTCCTCGATCCATGTATTGCACGCAGGAAGTCTCCCCCTCGGCCCTCCTTCGGGACCGAAGGGGAGACTGTGGTCCTGATTATTTATCCAGCAGGCAGGCAACGCCCGGCAGCTCCTTGCCCTCCAGGAATTCCAGAGAGGCGCCGCCGCCGGTGGAGACATGGGTCACCTGATCGGCGTAGCCCATCTTTTCGATGGCGGAGGCGGAGTCGCCGCCGCCGATCACGGTGATGCCCTGGCACTCGGCCATGGCCTTGGCCACAGCCTCGGTGCCCTTGGCAAACTTGGCAAACTCAAACACGCCCATGGGTCCGTTCCAGATCACGGTGCCGGCGCCGCGCACCGCGTCGCCGAAGAGCTTCTGGGTCTCGGGCCCGATGTCCAGACCCTGCCAGCCGGCGGGGATGGCGTTGGAGGCGACGACCTTGGTCTCGGCCTCGGCGTCAAATTTGTCGGCGATCACCGTGTCGATGGGGAGCAGCAGCTGCTTGCCCATCTTCTCGGCCTTCTCCATCATTTCCTTGCAGTAGTCGATCTTCTCCGCATCCAGCAGGGAGTCGCCGATCTCATAGCCCTTGGCCTTCAGGAAGGTGTAGGCCATGCCGCCGCCGATGATCAGGGTGTCGGCCTTCTCCAGCAGGTTGTTGATCACATTCAGCTTGTCGGCGATCTTGGCGCCGCCCAGCACCGCCACCAGAGGACGCTTGGGATCGTCGATGGCGCCGCCCAGGGCGGTCAGCTCCTTCTCCACCAGGAAGCCGCAGTAGGCGGGCAGGTAGTCCGCCACGCCGGCGGTGGAGGCATGGGCGCGGTGCACGGCACCGAAGGCGTCGGACACGTACACCTCGGCCAGGGAGGCCAGCTCCTTGGCAAAGGCGGGATCGTTCTTGGTCTCACCGGCGTTGAAGCGGGTGTTCTCCAGCAGCAGGACCTGGCCGGGCTGGAGCGCCGCGGCCTTGGCCTTGGCTTCCTCGCCGATGGTGTCGGCGGCAAACTGGACCGGACGGCCCAGCAGCTCGGCAAAGCGGACGGCCACGGGGGCCAGGGTCAGCTTGGCGTTGGACTTCTTCCACATATCCTCGTTGAGCTCGGCCTCGGTCTTGCCCTTCTTGACCTGAGCCTTCACGAAGGCGGCATAAGTGGCCGCGGGCTTGCCCAGATGGGAGCAGGCGATCACGGCAGCGCCCTGATCCAGCAGGTACTGGATGGTGGGCAGAGCGGCGCGGATGCGCTTATCGTTGGTGATCTCGCCGGTCTTCTTATCCTGGGGAACGTTGAAATCCACCCGGAGCAGGACCTTTTTTCCCTGGAAATCTACATCGCGAATGCTTTTTTTCTTGTAGTTCATGATATATCCTCCCATGTATAGTTTTTGTTTTAACCAGCTTTATATTTTAGTACAGGCGTAAAAATAATGCAATACTCTTTTGCGCTCAAACTGTTGAAAAATAATCGGAAAAAAACCCTTTTGTCCGACAAAAGTCCCGTTGCGGTCCGGCGTTCCCGGGTGTATGATAAGTGATACCATTTTTTTGGAGAGTGACGGAAACACTATGGAAAACGGCAGAGCCTGTCCCGTGCTGTATATCGTGGTCCCCTGCTACAACGAGGAGGAGGCCCTCCCCCTGAGCGCGCCGGTATTCCGCCGCAAGCTCCGAGAGCTTACGGGCGCCGTCTCCCCGAAGAGCCGGATCGTACTGGTGGACGACGGGTCCCGGGACGCCACCTGGGAGATCATCTCCGCTCTCCACCGGGAGGATCCGTGCTTTTCCGGCCTGCGGCAGAGCCAAAACCGGGGTCACCAGAACGCCCTGACCCTGGGGCTCATGTGGGCCAGGGACAAGTGCGACATCACCATCAGCATCGACGCCGATCTTCAGGACGACATCAACGCCATGGACGCCATGGTGGAACAGTACAAGGCCGGCTGCGGCATCGTCTGCGGCGTGCGCCAAAAGCGGGACACGGACAGCTTCTGGAAGCGCAGCACCGCCCAGGGCTACTATGGGCTCATGCGGCTGCTGGGCTCGGACCTGATCTACAACCACGCGGATTATCGCCTGATGGACACCCGGGCCCTGGAGGCTCTCTCCCGCTACCACGGGGACGACCTGTTCCTCCGGGGGCTGGTGAACCGGCTGGGGGTCAGGGTGGGCACCGTTTTCTATGACCGGCGCCCAAGAGAGGCCGGGGAGAGCAAGTACACCCTGAAGAAAATGCTGAAGCTGGCCTGGAAGGGCGCGGAGTGCGGCCGGGCCCGGCCCCAGGCGGAACCCCGCTCGGACGAGGGGTGGATCGCCGAGGTGCTCCATGAGTGACTGCCGTCTCTGCCCCCGGCGCTGCGGTGCGGATCGGTCCCGGGGCCCGGGGGTCTGCCGGGCGGGAACGGAGCTGCGGATCGGCCGGGCCGCGCCCCACTACGGAGAGGAGCCCTGCATCAGCGGGGAGCGGGGCAGCGGGGCGGTGTTCTTCGCCGGCTGTCCCCTGGGCTGCGTCTACTGCCAGAACTACGCCCTCTCCCGAGGCCGGGAGGGAAAACCCGTCACGGCGGAGCGTCTGGCGGAGATCTTCCGGGAACTGGAGGCCCGGGGGGTCCACAACCTGAACCTGGTCACCGGCAGCCAGTACCTGCCCCAGATCCTCCGGGCTCTGGAGCTGGCAAGGCCCGCCATCCCGGTGGTGTGGAACTCCTCCGGCTACGAGACCGCGGCGGCGGTGGCGGCCCTCTCCCGGTATGTCAGCGTGTTCCTGCCGGACATGAAGTACGCCCTGCCCGGCCCGGCGGAGCGCTATTCCCGGGCGTCGGACTATCCGGAGACGGCCATGGCCGCCATCCGGGAGATGGTCCGTCGGACGGGGCCCTATGAACTGGACGGAGACGGGATGCTCATCCGGGGCGTGCTGATCCGCCATCTGGTGCTGCCGGGACAGATGGAGAACACCCGGCAGGTGCTGCGCTGGGTGGCCGAGAGCTTTCTGCCGGGAGAGGTGCTGTTCTCCCTCATGGCCCAGTACACCCCCTGCGGGGAGCTGAAGGACTTCCCGGAGCTGCAGCGGCCCCTGACGCCGGAGGAGTGGCGGCAGGCGGAGGACATGCTGGCGGAATCCGGCATTGAGGACGGCTATTTCCAGGAGCTGTCCGCCGCCGGGGCGGAGGAGATCCCCGCCTTTGACGGCACCGGCGTATAAAAAAAGAAGATGGGAGACGCGCTGCCGCGGCGGCGCGTCTCCCGTCTTTTTTACAGGAATATCTTTTTCAGCTCGTTTTCCTCCGCCGTCGGGTACAGCCCCCGGGCCCGCTCGAGGATCCTTCTCCGGCTCTCGGCCGGGCTCTCGGAATAGGCGCTGGTGACGGTTTCCCGGCCCCAGATGCTCTCCGGGGTGGCGTAGACCGTGATGGGCCAGCCGTAGGGCTCCCCTCTCCGGTTGCGCCGCTGGCGGAAGTCCCGGATCACCAGGTAGAGATCGTGCTGCAGACCCGTCACGGTCCCCTCAAAGCCCGGCTCGCCGCCCTTGCCGAAGCCCGCCATGTTCCTCAGCTCAAAGCTCAGGTGCACCTCTCCCTCCTGAAAGCAGTCCATGATCCGCTTGGCGCGCCAGCGGGCCTTTCCGTCGTCCCAGAGGGCGTCAAAATCATAGCCGTCCCGGCGGGCGTTGGCAAACACCGGCAGCCAGGAAAGGGAGAGAAAGCCCGCCCGGCCGTCAAAGAACTTTCCGTAGGCCACCCGGCCCTCCCGGGCCGCCTGCTCCCGCCAGAGCCAGGGGTCCCGCTCCGGGTCCTCGGACCACCAGTCCCACACGGCGGTGCTCTCCTCCACGCTGCTGCCCGGCACGCCGTTGGCGAACAGGGGCAGAAAGCCCACCCAGTCCACGCAGTCATACAGATCCTGTATGGTTTTGATCCGGTTGGGGTCGTCCCAGCGGAGAGCCCGGGACAGGAACTCCTCCTCCGCCATCAGAAGGTCCCCTGCATGTCCAGGCTGGCGAAATCCGAGAGGGGCAGCTTCACCGGCGCGCCGCTCTTCATGGAGGCATAGATCCCCAGCACCATCTCCAGAGCGTTCCGGCCGGCCACCGCGTCCACATAGGGCTTCCGGTGGTTTTTCACCGCGTCGATCACGTCGGCGTACAGGCTGGTGTGCCCGTTGCCGTAGACGTTGCTGGCATGCTCCGTAAGGCCCTTGTTGGCCTGGTCAGCCTCGGTCTCGTCGGCAAAATTCCACACGTCGATGTTGTTGGTGGCGGCGCCGCCCAGCTTTACGGTGCCGGTCTCCCCGAAGAGATACAGGGTCTCCTCCAGGTTTTTGGGGTAGACGTTGGTTGTGCCCTCGATGGTGGCCACGGCGCCGTTTTTGAAGGTCACCACCGCCAGGCCCACGTCCTCCGCCTCCAGATAGTCGTGGAACTGCTGGCGGGTGACGCCGTAGATGCTGTCCACCTCGTCGCCCATCATCCAGCGCAGCAGGTCGATGCCGTGGATGCACTGGTTCATCAGGCAGCCGCCGTCGTCCTTCCAGGTACCCCGCCAGGGGGCCTGGTCGTAATAGCCCCGGTTCCGGTTCCAGCGCACATGGACACTGCCGTGGCTGAGCCGGCCGAAGCGGCCCTCCTCCAGGGCCTTCCGGGTCTTCTGGACCGCCACATTGAAGCGGTTCTGGTGGCAGGCGCAGACCGTGACGCCTTTTTTCTCCGAACGGCGGATGATCTCGTCCGCATCGGCCATGCACATGGCCATGGGCTTTTCGATGATCACGTTCACCCCGTGGTCGATGCAGTAAAGGGCGATCTCCGCGTGGATGCCGGAGGGCGTGGCAATGGCCACAAGCTCGATCTCCGGATGCTCGGCGAGCATCTGCTTATAGTCCGTGTAGCGGGCGATGGCCTGGGCGTTTTTGGGCGGCTGCTTCTGGAAGAGGATATCGATTTGCTCCGGCACGATGTCGCAGGCTGCCACGAAGTTGAGGCCGTTGTTGTCCACGGCCTTCACATGGTTCACGGCGATGCGGCCGCAGCCGATCAGTGCGTAATTCATAGAATGAGCCTGCCTTTCTCTCAGCGAATGATATAGCAATAGTTCTCTTTGCGGGGCTTGGGAGCGGGGGCCTCCTGGGCGGGGATGCCCAGGGCGATGGACGTCACGCCCTGCCAGTTGCCCTCAATGCCCCACTGCTTCAAAAGCTCCTTGCCCTCTCGGGTCTCGAACATATACTGGGCGCGGTTGATCCAGCAGGCCCCCAGACCCACGGCGTGGGCCGCCAGGAGCATGTTGGTGGTGACGGCGCTGGCGTCCATCACGCCGGTGGGCGCGTTCGCGGGCCTCAGCACCAGCAAAATGGTGGGCGCGCCGTAGTAGGGGTCGGACTGGGGGGCGAAGAGGGCGTTCAGCTCGGTCAGCTTTTTCCGGTCCTCCTCCTTCTGCACCGCCACAATGATGGGGATCTGCATCCCCTTGGCGGTGGGGGCCCAGGTCCCGGCCTCCAGCACGGCCGCCAGCTGCTCGTCGCTGACCTGCGTCTCCCGGAACTTCCGGATGGAGCGGCGCTCTTTCAATGCCTTCAATACTTCGTTTTCCATGTTCAGCACTCCTTTTTTAATCTATTCAATCCTCTGCCAGGGCGGCGCGGAGCGCCTCCACCCGGTCTGTTTTTTCCCAGGCCACGCCCAGATCCTCCCGGCCCATGTGTCCGTAAGCGGCCAGATGCCGGTAAATGGGCCGGCGCAGGTCCAGATCCCGGATGATGGCGGCGGGCCGCAGGTCAAAGACCTTGCGGATGGCCCCTGCCAGCTTTTCGTCGGAGACCGTGCCGGTGCCGAAGGTGGTCACGTTCACGCTGACCGGCTCCGCCACGCCGATAGCGTAGGCGATCTGGACCTGGCAGCGCCGGGCCAGACCCGCGGCCACGATGTTCTTGGCCACCCAGCGGGCGGCGTAGGCCGCGCTGCGGTCCACCTTGGTGGGGT
>JAFYAQ010000024.1 GCA_017540645.1 Oscillospiraceae bacterium | reverse complement strand
TCATTGACTATCTTGACTACTACAATAACCGCAGAATCAAGCTAAAACTAAAGGGCCTGACACCTGCTCAACACAGATACCAGACCCTTCAGGTCGCTTAACTAAAAATATTTGTCTAACTTTTGGGGTTCACTTCAAAACCATACAGCCGTCCGGTTTTTCTGATCTCGTGAGACATCCGCTCAAAAGAGTTTTTTATGCCCTTAAAGCTTTTCCACCGCTTCCACCACATCGTCGAAGCGGGGGCCGTGGGAGGCCTTGATCAAAACCGCGTCTCCGGTCTTCAGCCACGTCGGCAGAGCCGCCAGCAGGGACGCCCGGTCCGGGAAATGATGGGCGATCTCCCCCGCTCCCCGGGCGATGAAGGCGGCCTCCTCCCCTTCGGTGAGGATCAATTCGATGCCCTTTTCCCTGGCATACTCCCCGATCTCCCGATGGAGCCGGGGGGACTCCTCCCCCATCTCCCGCATATCGCCCAGGATGCAGACCTTCCGCCCCGGCAGCGTCAGCAGGGAGTCGATGGCCGCCCGGTTGGAACTGGGGTTGGCGTTATAGCAGTCGTCCACCACGGTGAAGCGGGCTGTTTTGATCACGCGGGAGCGGTGGCCCACCGTGCGGTAGCTCTCCATGCCCCGGGCGATCTCCTCTGGGCTCTCCCCCAGGGCCAGGCCCACCGCGGCGGCGGCCAGCACGGAATAGATCATATACTGCCCGTAGGCCGGGACGCACACGGGAAAGGAATCCGTATCCGTGACGATCCGGCAGCGAAGCTCCGTCCCGTCCCCGGGATCGATCTCCTCCGCCCGGACCTCACAGGCGGTGGACAGGCCGAAGCGGACGGTCTTCCGGCCGAAATCCGCCCGGCGCAGCAGCTCGTCGTCCCCGTTGGCGACCACCAGGCCCTCCGGCCCCATGCCCTCCAGGATCTCGCTCTTGGCCCGCAGGACACCGTCCCGGTCGCGGAGGAATTCCAGATGCGCGTCGCCGATGTTGGTGAACACCGCCATATCCGGGCGCACCACCTCCGTCAGACGGCGCATCTCCCCGAAGTGGGAGATCCCCATCTCGATCACCGCGGCCTCATAGCTCTCATCCAGGCCCATCAGGCTGACCGGCAGGCCGATCTGCCCGTTCATGCTGCCGGGTGTTTTATAGGTGCGCCAGCGCCCCGACAGGGCGGCGGCGATCATCTCCTTGGCGGTGGTCTTGCCCACGCTGCCGGTGACGCCCACAAAGGGGATGGACATGGTCTGCCGGTTGGCGCGGGCCATGGCGCGCATGGCCTCCATCACATCCGGCACCAGCAGCCGGGGCTCTCCCGGAGCGCCGGGCTCCTCACACAGCACCGCCAGGGCGCCCTTTTGCAGCACGTCCGGGATGTATTTATGCCCGTCGGTGCGCTCCCCGTGGAGCGCGATGAACAGACTGCCCTCTCGGGCCTGTCGGCTGTCCACCACGATGCTGTCCGGCGTTCTTTCCAATAGCTCCGGCCGGCCCAGCCACTGTCCGCCGCTGGCCGTGAGCATTTCCTGTATCGTCATATGCCCTTACTTCCTGTATTTTTTCTGGGAAACCGCGATGATCCTCTCGCACAGCTGGGCGTAGCTCATGCCCTCGGCCGCGGCCATCTGGGGGATCAGGCTGGTGGGGGTCATGCCCGGGAGCGTGTTGGCCTCCAGGCAGTAGATCTCTCCCGTCTCCCGGTCCATGAGAAAGTCCGCCCGGCCGTAGGCCTCCAGATGCAGGGCCTGGTACACCCGCTCCGCCAGGCGCTGGACGCGGGCCGTGTCCTCCGGCGCAAGGGGCGCGGGGCACAGCTCCTCCGTGAATCCGGCCTGGTACTTGTTCTTATAGTCATAAAAGCCGGTTTTGGGAATGATCTCGATGACCGCCATGGCCTTGCCGTCCATGATGCCCACCGTCAGCTCCCGGCCGCGGATATATTTCTCCACCAGGACATACTCATCGCAGGAGAAGGCGTCGGCCAGCGCTGCGGAGAGCGCCTCCGGGGCCCGGACGATGCTGGTGCCGATGGACGAACCGCCGGAGCAGGGCTTTACCACGCAGGGAAAGCCGATGGACGCGGGGACCGCTTCGCCCCGGCGCAGGCAGACCCCCGGCGGGACCGGCACTCCGGCGTCCCGAAGGAGGATCTTGCTCACATCCTTATCCATGGCGATGGCGCTGCCCAGATACCCGCTGCCGGTGTAGGGGATGCCGTTCAGATCCAGAAGGGCCTGGAGCTTCCCGTTTTCCCCGTCCGCCCCGTGGAGGGCCAGAAAGCAGATGTCAGCGGCGCGGCACAGCTCCAGCACACCGGGGCCCAGGAGGGTGTCCCCTTCCCGGCGGCGGCGCACCGCCTCCAGATCCGGCGAATCCAGCCCGACCCGAAAGACATCCGTATCGTTTTGGGCGGTAAAATACTCCGCGGGCGCCTTATCAAAGGGCTCCACACCCAGGAACAGGTCCACCAGCGCCACACAATGTCCCCGCTCCCGCAGGGCCTTTGCCACATTGGTCCCGGTACTGATGGAGACATCCCGCTCCGTACTCAGACCGCCGCACAAAACGGCAATATTCATAGACAGTCCTCCCGATATCGTGGAAAATACGAACTTCATTATATCGTACTTTCCGATGATTGCAAAGCCTTTCTTTGCCCTTTACTGCGCAAATCCTGCGCGATAAGGAACAGATCGCGGCAGCATTCCCGAAATACCCGGAAAAAGGATTGCGTTTTTACATAGAGACTGGTATACTGAATTGGTTAAAGAAAAGAAAGGCTGGAATTGCGAATGTCCTATATCGTGATGGATCTTGAGTGGAACCAGGCGATGAGTTCTCATGCTTCCATCTTCAATTATCTTCCCATCCATCTCAGCGGCGAGATCATCCAGATCGGCGCTGTGAAGCTGGATGAGGATTTTTGTCCCGGCGAGGAGTTCAGCTCGGACGTGAAGCCCGTTTTCTTCCGCAGCATGCACTACAAGGTGAAAAAGCTGACCGGGCTGAATAAGGAGCGGCTGAGCCACGGCGACACCTTCCCCGCTGTTTTCCAGCGCTTCCGGGAGTGGTGCGGCGAGGATGTGACCTTCATCACCTGGGGCAATGACGACCGGCGGATCATGGAGCAGAACATCATCGTTCACGATCTGGATTGGGATTGGATCGGCGACTGGATCAACCTGCAGCTGATCTATAATATTCAAACCGACGGGGATAAAAACCAGAAATCTCTCGCCACGGCCATGGAGCACTTCGCCATCGAGCAGACCCGGATCGCCCACGATGCCCTGGGGGATGCCTACAACACGGCGCTGGTCTGTTCCCGGCTGGACTTTGCCGAAGGTCTGGAACAGTACGACAACGCCGCCAGCCTGCTCTCCACTCACGTTTCCGCGCCGAAGCTCAGCGGCGAGGAGGAGGACGCGCTGGATCACAGGAGCTTCGGCAGCTTCCCCTCCCGTGCGGAGGCCTTTCTGGACCCGGAGGTAGGCAGGATCGTCTGCCCTGTCTGCGGCGGTGAGCTGAGTCTCAGCCGCTGGGTCAACCAGGGGGATCGGCGGTATATGACCCTGGGTGAGTGCTCCGAGCACGGGAAATACCTGGTCCGGCTGAAGTTCCGCAAGGCAGAGGACAGCTCCTGGTCCGTCAACCGCATCCTGTACAAGGCGGACGATGAAAAAGAGCAGTTTTACCGGGACAAGGCCGTCCAGAGCCGCCGGCGCGGCCGGGGCCGGCGCCATTCCCGGCGCAGCGGCTCCGCGGCGGACAATACATAAGCCGGACCGCGGCAGGCGCAGCTATTTCGAAAACATAGTAAGCGGGACAGGGATTCGCTCCCTGTCCCGCTTTTCTTTTGTTTTTCAGCCCATGACCACCCGGACTTTGACGGTGTCGCCGGGTCCCTGGACCGGGATGAGGCTGCCGGGCACGAGCCGGCCGTTCACCCACAGCTCCTTCACGCCGTGTTCCACCCCTTCGGAGTTTTCCACCGTGATCTCGTACAGGGCGCCCCGATAGCGCCGCTCCACCGTGAAGCCCTTCACGCTTCCGGGGATGCAGGGCTCCACCCGGAGTCCGTCCAGAGTGGGCCGGATGCCCAGGATGGACTGGGACACTCCCACAAAGCTCCAGGCCGCCGTTCCGGTGAGCCAGCTGTTCTTCGCCTCGCCGAAGCTGGGGGCGTCCCTGCCGGCGATCATCTGGCTGTACACGTAGGGCTCGGTGCGGTGGATCTGGCTGATGTCCTCCAGATAGGCGGGGGCGGTTTTTCGGTAGACCTCAAAGGCCCGCCGGCCGTGGCCCAGCTCCGCCTCGGCGCAGACGATCCAGGGGTTGATGTGGCAGAAGATGCCCGCGTTTTCTTTATATCCGGGAGGATAGCTGCTGATCTCGCCCAGCTCCAGGTGGTAGCGGGTATAGGCCGGCTGCAGCAGCAGAATACCGTAAGGGGTGTCCAGCCGTTCTTCCACGCTCTCCAGCGCTTTGGCAGCCTCTCCGCTCTCCTTGCCGATGCCCGCCATGACGCACATGCCCTGGGGTTCCAGGAAGATCTGACCCTCCCGGCACTCCCTGCCGCCGACCACATGGCCGTAAGCGTCATAGGCCCGGCGGAACCACTCTCCGTCCCATCCGGCGTCCAGCACCGCGCGCTCCATCGACCCCACGGCGGCAAGAACCTCCTCCGCCTCTTTGTCCAGGCCGAGATGGGCGCAGATCTCCGCCCAGGCCCGGCCGTATTTGACGAACATTCCGCCGATGAACACGCTCTCCGCCACGGGCCCTTCGCTTGGGCCGGTGATTTGGAAGCTCTCCCCCGGCTTGTCCGAGAAACAGTTCAGATTCAGGCAGTCATTCCAGTCGGCCCGGCCGATCAGGGGCAGGCCGTGAGGGCCCCGGTGTGTGAGGGTGTAGCGGAAACTCCGGCGCAGATGCTCCGTCAGGCTCTGGGCCTGGCCGGGGTCGTTGTCAAAATCCACGCTCTCGCTCAGGATGCTCCAGTCCCCGGTCTCCCGGAGATAGGCATCCGTGCCGGCGATCAGCCAGAGGGGATCGTCGTTGAAGCCGCTGCCTACGGCCAGATTTCCCTTTTTGGTGAGGGGCTGATACTGGTGGTAGGCGCTGCCGTCCGGGAACTGGGTGGCGGCGATATCCAGGATCCGCTCTCTGGCCCGCTCCGGGATCATGTGGACAAAGCCCAGCAGGTCCTGGCAGGAATCCCGGAAGCCCATGCCCCGACCCATGCCGGATTCATAGTAGCTGGCCGAGCGGCTCATATTGAAAGTGACCATGCACTGATACTGGTTCCAGATGTTCACCATCCGGTCCAGCTCCTCCGAACCACTCCGCACCCGGAAGCCGGAGAGCAGTCCGTCCCAGTAATCCGCCAGGGCCCGGAAAGCGTCGTCATAGGAGGCGGTGTCGGCATAGCGTTCCATCATGGCCCGGGCCCGGGCCTTTTGGATCACACCGGGGGCCTCCCACTTTTCCTCCACAGGGTTTTCGATGTATCCCAGGCCGAAGAGGATGCTCTCTCTCTCCCCCGGAGCCAGCTCCAGGTCATACTGCTGGGCGGCTACCGGCTGCCAGCCGTGGGCCACGCTGCCGGTGCAGCGGCCCTCCGCCACGGCCCGGGGCCGGGCCGGACTGCCGTATACGCCCAGGAAGGACTCCCGGGCTGTGTCAAAGCCCTCCGGCGTCCGGTTGGACCAGAACACCGCGTAATGGTCCCGGCGCTCCCGGTACTCGGTCTTGTGATAGATGGCGGTCCCGTCCACCTCCACCTCGCCGATGGAGTAATTGCGCTGGAAGTTGGAGGAATCGTCCTGGGCGTCCCAAAGGCAGAACTCCAGATAAGGGAACAGGCGCAGGCTCTTGCTCTCTTCTCCGCGGTTTTCCACCGTCATACGGAGGAGCAGGCAGTTGTCCCCTGTGGGCACCAGCATCTCCTGCCGGGCGGCCACGCCGTCTTTCTCCCCTTCAATGACCGTGTAGCCCAGACCGTGGCGGCAGCTGTAGCGGTCCAGGGTCGTCTGTGTAGGCTGCCAGCCGGGATTCCACACCGTGTCCCCATCCTTAATATAAAAATGAAAGCCCTCGGAATCCAGCGGCGCGTTATTGTAGCGGTAGCGAGTCAGCCGGCGAAGACGGGCGTCCCGGTAAAAACAGTAGCCCCCCGCCGTGTTGGAACACAGGGCAAAGAAATCCCGGCTGCCCAGATAGTTGATCCATGGCAAAGGCGTGCAGGGCGTGGTGATCACATATTCTTTCTTTGTATCGTCAAAGCGTCCGAATCTCATGACAACGCCTCCTCTCCCGAAAGTGAAAGTAATCGTTTAAGCTCTTATATCGCCTTAATACAGTAGCGGATTTCAACATAAAAAGCAAGTGTTTTTTCGTATTTTTTCAATATTTTTCCTATGTATCGGGAAGTCGTTCTTTCTACGAAACATTTTCGTAGGCAATATCTCCATATTTTCGTTCTCTGTTTTGTGCGGCTGCTACAAACTTTGGGTTATTATGATCAAAATCACAAAATAGTGCTTGCTTTTTTTCCGGGGATATAGTATTTTTGCATTGCGAAAACGATTAAGTAACGAGGGGGCGGAAACGTGGTTTCCATGAAGGACATAGCGCAGATCTGCGGTGTCTCTGTGGCCACGGTAAGCAAAGCCCTCAACGGTCATCAGGACATCAGCCGGGACACCCGGGAGAAGATCCTCCGGGCGGCGGAGGAAATGGGCTACATGACCAACGCCACGGCCCGGGCCCTGAAGACCAACCGGACCTACAACCTGGGCGTGCTTTTCATCGACCCCATGCACAGCGGTCTGGCCCACGACTTCTTCTCTCCCCTGCTGGACAGCATCCGGGTGGAGAGCGAGCGGCGGGGATATGACATCACCTTCATCAACCGCAACGTGGGGCTCAAGCAGACCACCTACCTTCAGCACTGCCGCTACCGGGGCGTGGACGGAGTGATCATCGCCTCGGCGGATTTCAAGGATCCCATGGTTTGGGAACTGGTGCACTCCGATCTGCCGGTGGTGACCATAGACCATGTGTTCAACGGCCGCATCGCCATCATGTCCGATAATGTGTCGGGCATGGAGACGCTGGTGCGTTACGCGGCGGAGCGGGGCCTCCGGCGGCTGGCTTTCATCCACGGGGAGATGACCACCGTGACGGAGAATCGGCTCACCGGCTTCTATCGGGCCTGCCGCGAGCTGGGGATCCCGGTGCCGGAAGAATATGTGATTGAAACCGCCTTCCACGACGCCGCCGGCTGTTATGCCGCGACAAAAAAACTTCTTGGCCTTCCCGTTCGTCCCGAATGCATTTTCTTCCCGGACGATTTTTCCTACATCGGCGGCTACAACGCCATCCTGGAGGCCGGGCTTCGGATCCCGGAGGACATTTCCGCCATCGGCTACGATGGGATCCGCCTGGCGGAGATCGTAAGTCCACGGCTGACCACCTGGCAGCAGAACACCAACGACCTTGGCCGCGAGGCCGCCGCCCGGCTCATCGAGCTGATCGAACATCCCAAGACGGCGCTGATCGACCGCTTTGTGATCTCCGGCCGACTGCTGGAGGGCGGCAGCGTAGCAAAGCGCGTTTCCTTGTGATCCTGTGGGGCTTCCCACAAAAAATAAAAAACAATAAAAACCAATAGGAGGCAACAAAATGAAAAAGACCATCGCTCTGGTTCTGGCTATGGTAATGGTGTTTGCTCTGGCCGCCTGCGGCAGCAGCAGCGCCCCCGCCGCCACAACCGCCACCGCCGCTCCCGCCGCCCCTGCCGCTCCCGCTGCCGAGGCTCCCGCCGCCGCCGAGCCGGCTGCCCCCGAAGCCAAGGTGTTCAACCTGTACGCCTGGAACGAAGAGTTCATCGGCTTCCTGAAGGAGTACTACGCCGTGGAAAAGAACGGCGAGTGGTATCTGCCCGACGGTGAGACCAAGATCAACTTCGTCATCACCCCCAGCGACAACGGCGCCTATCAGCAGAAGCTTGACGAGGCTCTGCTGGCCCAGGCCAACGCCGCTGACAACGACAAGGTGGACCTGTTCCTGGCCGAGGCCGACTACATCACCAAGTATGCCGACTCTGAGTACACCCAGGACATCACCCAGATCGGTGTCACCGACATGAGCAACACCTACCCCTACACCGTCCAGGCCGCTTCCGACGCCGACGGCGTGGTGAAGGGCGTCAGCTTCCAGTGCTGCCCCTCCGCTCTGATCTACCGCCGCTCCATCGCCAAGGACGTGCTGGGCACCGATGATCCCGCCGAGGTCCAGGAAAAGCTGGATAGCTGGGAGAAGTTTGAGGCCGTGGCCGCCGACGCCAAGGCTCTGGGCTACTACATGACCGCTTCCTTTGCCGAGACCTACCGTCCCTTCTCCAACAACTGCAGCTCCCCCTGGGTGGACGAGGACAACAACCTGCAGTTCGATCCCATGATTGAGGCCTGGATCGCCCAGACCGAGAAGTTCGTTGAGAACGAGTACACCCTGACCGCCGGCATTTGGGACGCCGACAAGAACGCGCAGATGTTTAAAACCGGCAAGACCATGTGCTTCTTCGGGCCTGCCTGGTACTTCAACTTCTGCATGGGCAACGCTCAGGATCCCGTTGACGGCTGCATGGGCGACTGGGCCATCTGCGAGGGCCCCGCGGCTCACTTCTGGGGCGGCACCTGGATGATGGCGCCCACCGGCACCGATAACGCCGAGGCCGTTGCCGAGATCATGAACCTCTTCATCAACGACGAGGAGACTTGCTCCAAGCTGGTCAGCGAGCAGGCTCAGTTCTCCAACAACATGGCTGTCAACGCCAAGTTTGCCGAGGATCCCGACTACGGCAGCGAGTTCCTGGGCGGCCAGAACGACGTGGCCGTGTTCTCCGCCATGACCGGCAACATCGTGTGGGAGAACCACACCATCTATGATCAGCTGCTCAACGAGGGTCTGCAGACCGCTCTGCAGGAGTACTTCAAGGGCAACGTCAGCAAGGACGAGGCCATGGAGAACTTCTACAAGTCCGTCAACGAGAACTATCCCACCATCGTGACTCCCTGACCGCAGCGTCAGCGGATCGACACATTCGTTTCTTTCCTTCACGGAGGCAAGGCTTTTGCCTTGCCTCTGTGACATTACGAGAGGGCTGAGTCTATGAAAGAGGATAAAACGCTCCGAAGGCGCGGCGTCAGCTACGCCAAATGGGGATATATTTTTATAACGCCGTTTTTCATCGCCTACATCTGCTTTACGCTGGTCCCCCAGCTCATGACGCTCTACAACAGCTTCTTTGAGAATTACCGGGACGGACTGAAGCAGGTCGGTCCCAACTTTGTGGGCCTCAGGAACTATGTGAAGCTGTTCTCCCCGTCCAAAAGCGGCACGATAGATATGCTGAAATACTTCGGCAACACCCTGATCCTGTGGCTGATGGGCGCGATCCCCCAGGTGGCCGTGGCGCTGCTGCTGGCGGTGTTCTTCACCAGCTACCGGCTGAAGATCAAGGGACAGCAGTTCTTCAAAACTGTGATCTACATGCCCAATCTGATCATGGCCTCCGCCTTTTCCATGCTGTTCTTCACGCTGTTCAACCCCATCGGTCCGGTGAACCAGCTGATTCTCTCCGCCGGCTGGGCGGACAAGGCCATTGACTTTCTCGCCATGAAAGTGCCGGTGAGAGTGCTGATCTCCCTGATGAACTTCCTGATGTGGTTCGGCAACACCACCATCCTGCTGATGGCGGGCATCCAGGGCATCGACCAGAGCATGTTTGAGGCAGCGGAGATCGACGGGGCCTCCTCCTGGCAGGTGTTCTGGAAGGTGACCATGCCCCTGCTGTCCCCCATCCTGGTTTACACGGTGATCACAGCCATGATCGGCGGCCTGCAGATGTTCGATGTGCCTCAGGTGCTGACAAACGGCAAGGGCACTCCCAACCGGGCCAGCATGACCATGGTGATGTACCTGAACAACTACCTGCAGACCAGCAAGAACTACGGCATGGCCGGCGCGGTGAGCATGGTCCTGTTCATTGTCTCCGCGGTGCTGAGCCTGGTGGTGTACAACTCCCTGTCCCGGCAGTACACCGACGCTCCCCGGCGCCGTGACCGGCTGTAAGGAGGAACGATGGCCATGAAAAACAACCAGAATACCAAGGCCCGCGTCTCGCTCATCGTGACCCGCGTGGTGGTCTACGCCATTTTGATCTTTCTGAGCCTGCTGTGCCTCTTCTCCTTTTACCTGCTGATCGTGAACGCCAGCCGTTCCAACGCCCAGCTCCAGGCGGGCTTCTCCCCCTTCCCCAGGGAGCATTTCCTGGATAACCTTCGCAACGCCTGGACCGACCAGTCCATCAACATTCCCCGGGGCATGCTCAACAGCTTCTTCGTGGCTATGAGCTCGGCGCTGCTGACCACCTACTTCTCCGCCCTGACGGCCTACGGCATCCACGCCTACCGCTTCAAGGGCAGACGGGCGGCGTTCCTGTTCATCATGGCGGTAATGATGATCCCGCCCCAGGTGTCCGCCGTGGGCTTTGTGCAGCTGATGTACAAGCTCCATCTCACCAACAGCTACATCCCCCTGATCATCCCCAGCATCGCGGCTCCGGTGGTGTTCTTCTACATGAAGCAGTATCTGGAGAGCGTGCTGCCCATGGAGATGGTGGAGGCCGCCCGGATCGACGGCAGCGGTGAATTCCGTACCTTCAACACCATCGTGCTGCCCATCATGAAGCCGGCCGTGGCGGTGCAGATGATCTTCTCCTTCGTCAGCTCCTGGAACAACTACTTCATCCCGGCCCTGCTGCTGGATAAGGCGGAGATGAAGACCGTCCCCATCATGATCGCCCAGCTCCGGAGCGCGGACTACTCCAAGTTCGACATGGGCAAGGTGTATATGTTCATCCTGCTGGCCATCCTGCCGGTGCTGATCGTATACATCATCCTCTCCAAGAGCATCATCAGGGGCGTCACCTCCGGCTCCGTCAAGGCCTGAGCAAAGAATCAGAACGGCTCTCCCGCCGGGAGGGCCGTTTTTTGGAAAGGAATAACCTCATGCTGAAAGAACAAGGTTTTTACAAGGGCATCAACTTAGGCGGCTGGCTCAGCCAGTGCGATTACAGCGCCCAGCGCCTGGAGGGCTTTATCACACTGCCGGATCTGGAACGGATCGCCGGATGGGGCTTTGACCATGTGCGCATCCCCGTGGATTACAACGTGATCCAAAACAAGGACGGCTCCATGCGGGAAGAAGGACTGCAATACATCGACCGGGCGCTGGAGTGGTGCCGGCGCTGCGGCCTGCACGCGGTGCTGGATCTGCACAAGACCCCCGGCTTTTCCTTCGACGCCGGGGAACGAGAAACGGGCTTTTTTGAAAACGAGGCGTACCAGGAAAAATTCTACGCCATCTGGGAATGCCTGGCCAAACGTTACGGCTCCCTGCACGAGAGGGTCATGTTCGACCTTCTCAACGAGGTGACGGAAAAGGAATACCTCCCGGCCTGGAAGCGCATCTCCCGGGAGTGTGCGGCCCGCATCCGGCGTTATGCTCCCGAGACGCTGATCCTGCTGGGCAGCTATCAGTGGAACAGCGCCAGGACCCTCCCCGAACTGGACGCCCCCTACGACGCGCGGGTGATTTATAACTTCCATTTCTATGAGCCCCATATTTTCACCCACCAGGGCGCCTATTGGATGGACGAGAGCTTTGACCGGGAGCGCCGCGTCAGCTACGCGGAAAGCGGCGTCTCCGAGGCCTGGCTGGAGGACTTTCTGGCCCCGGCGCTGGAAAAAGCGGCCCGGGAGGGGACCGAGCTTTACTGCGGCGAATACGGCGTCATCGATGTGGTCCCTCCCCGGGAGGCCATGAAATGGTTCCGGGACCTGCACGCCGTCTTTGAGCGCCACGGCATCGCCCACTGTCTTTGGAGCTATAAGGAGATGGATTTCGGTCTGGCGGATCGGAGGATGGACGAAGTCCGCGCCGAGCTGCTGCCGCTGCTGCTGTGAGCCCTCCCCTATCCAAATCCGCGCTTGACCGCCTGCCCCGTCGATCGGATGAGGCAGGCGGTTTTTCTGTCGAAAATTGCAGTTGACAATTGTAGACTCTTATGCTATCGTGTAGATGCTCGAGCTACAACTGTAAACTGTTTTTTGGGGAGGCTGCTGCCATGTCATACGAAAACGCCGAGAAAATCACCGCATCCGAGTTGGAAGTCATGAAGCTCCTTTGGCGGGCGCAGGACGCGCTGCCCGTGACGGAGATCCGGGAAGAACTGCAAAAATCCAAGGGCTGGGAGCCGGCCACCATCAAGACTCTGGTCTCCCGGCTGGTGACCAAGGGTGCGGTGGCACAGGAGAAGCGGAAGGTTTTTTACTACTCTCCCAGGATCAGTGAGGAAGAATACAGGGCCTGGGCCACCAGGGATCTGATCCACCGGGTATATAACGGACGCGCACATGATCTGGTGGCGGCGCTCGTCCATTCGGACGGACTGACTCAGGAGGATATCCAGGAGCTGCGGCAGATGTTCCGGGTGGAGGACTAAGCCATGAAAATGCTGCTGACGCTTACTCTGAGCGGCAGCGTCCTTGCGCTGCTGCTCATGGCCCTGCGCTATATTGTCCTTCGGCGGATGCCCAGCACAGTGTATTACTATGCCTGGCTGCCGGTGCTGCTGCGCCTGGCCCTGCCCCTGCCGGGGCTGGTCCCGAGCGAAGCGGAGGCAATCCCTTCCCCTTCCGTCCTGGTCGGAAGCAGCTATGTGCAGGATGCCGATGGGCCGCTGTCGGAGCAGGCCATACCTGACCCTGTTCCCGGTGCGTTCCCCGCAGTTCCCTTCCCCGCGCAAGCGCCCTCGGAGATATCCCCGGCATCGGAGGCCCCGGAGACGCCGGAAAACGCTGCGTCGGCTGAGAGCGGGTTTTCCGTAAGCTGGCGATCGCCAAAGCTCTGGCTCTCTGTCTGGACCCTGGGTACTGTGCTGAGCCTGGGGCTGACGCTGACGGCATACCTGCACTTTACCATCCCTCTGCGTCGCGGACTGCGATCGCCTCACCGCCTCATCCGCACTGTGTATGCCTCCATCCCCGGGCACAAGCCCAGGCTCTTCCTCTCCGGATCGGTGAACACCCCCCTAATGTTCGGGCTTCTCTCGCCTCGGATCGTGCTGCCGGAACAGGCATATGATGAGGAGCTGCTGCGAAACATCCTGCGCCATGAGCTTATGCACTATCGCCGGATGGATACTCTCTATAAATGGGTCGCTGTCCTGGTGCTCTCCGCCCATTGGTTCAATCCTCTGAGCTGGCTGATCCGAAAAGAGCTCTCCCGGGCCTGTGAGCTGAGCTGTGACGAGTTGCTGCTGCGCTCCATGAGCCGGGAGGAAAAACGATCCTATGGCCATACTCTCCTTGCCATGGCGGCCGCATCGGCGCTGCCGGCGGGCGTAGTGGCCACCACCTTCTCCACCCAGAAACGGAATTTGAAAGAAAGATTGGAGCAGATCATGCATTACAAAAAGAGCAAAGCGCGCGTGCTGGCTGCGGTGCTGACCCTGGTGCTGCTGGCCGGCTGCGGTCTGGCCGCCGGGCCCCAGTCCACGGCGGCAGACAGCGCCCCCGCGCCTGTAATCCCGGAGGGGGCCGTCCGGGTGAGCAATGTGGACGAGTTCCTTGCCGCTATCGGGCCAAACACCACCATTTATCTGGAGGCCGGAGAATACGACCTTTCGAAAGCCTCCGACTACGCCGCGGAGTCCAAGAATCCCTGCTATTTCTGGAAACAGGTCTGGGACGAAAACGGAAAAACCAGCGCGGAACTGGTCATCTCCCGGGTCAAGAATCTGACGATCCTCGGCCAGGGCACAGAGGAAACCAGCCTGGTCGCCGTGCCGCGCTACGCCAATGTCCTCTGCTTTGACGGCTGCACGGACCTGACGCTGCAGGATCTGACCGCGGGCCACAGTACCCAGCCCGGCTTTTGCTCCGGCGGCGTGCTGCAGCTGGAAAACTGCCAGAGGGTTTCCGTCGACTCCTGCGATCTCTACGGCTGCGGCACCGTGGGCGTGGACGCCAGCAACACCAACGACCTGAGCGTCACCGGCTGCCAAATCTATGAGTGCAGCTCCAACGCCGTTTCTCTGCAGCAATGCTACAGTGTGCATATCGAGGACTGCGACGTTTTCCGCCTCGGCGACAGGGCGGGACAGGGCGCCAGTATGGCCCTCTTCACCGCCTCCTACTCCAACGACGTGGTGATCCGCCGCAGCAGCATTCACGATAATAACGCTCAGTTCCTGCTGCAGCTCCGCTACACGCAAAACGCCTCCTTCCTCTCCAACGAGGTGCGCGGCAACCGCTTTGACGGCGGCGTGTTCCAGTTTGAGCAGTACGGCGCCACGGTGGACGGCTGCTCCTTTGCCGACAACGGCGATATCCGCGGCTGGGTGCAGAGCAGCGGCGTGTACGCCCACGACGCCAGCGGCAAGCTCCTGGGCCCGGAGGACTTTGAGAACATGCAGCTCCGGGAGGTGGACCCCACCGACGCTTATCCCACGCCTATGCCTGCCGCTTCCGCTGTCGACGTGCGTCCCGGCGGCACCGTCACCGTCGCCACGGTGGACGAATTTCTGGCCGCCATCGGCCCGGACCGGACCATCGTACTGGACGGAGACGTCTTTGACCTCTCCCAGGCCTCCAACTACGGCTCCGTGGGCGGAGAGTATTATTACTGGCAGCAAAGCCACGACGGCCCGGAGCTGGTGATCCAGAATGTCTCCGGTCTCACGGTCCACCCCAAGGCCGCCTACCCCGAAGCCACCACCCTGGCCGCTATCCCCCGCTACGCCAACGTTTTGAATTTCCACAACTGCAGCGATCTCATGCTGGTGGGCTTCACCGCTGGGCACACCAAGGAGCCGGGCGAGTGTTCCGGCGGCGTGCTGAACTTCCAGAACTGCAGCAATGTCCGGCTGGACGGCATGCGGCTCTACGGCTGCGGCATCCTGGGCGTACAGGCATCCTATAGTACTGGCATGGACATCTGGCGCACGGAGATCTATGAGTGCAGCCAGGGGGCGGCTCAGTTCTACCAGTGCGACGGTCTGCACTTCAATGACTGCTACATCCACGATGTCCCCTCCCCCGCCTTTACCTTTACCGAGAGCGGGGATATCAGCTGGAACGGGTCGGGAATCAACCGTCTGTCCGATCACTACAATGTGAAAGCCGACGGGGAGCTGGAGCCTTATGTTCAAGAGCCATTTGCCGCGAATTATCAGGGAGAGTATCCCAGCTTCACCTTTGCAGAGGATTCCGAGGAAATGGCCTTTATGGCGTCCGTGCAAAAGACCATCGCTGACGGTGACTGGGAGACTCTGGCTGATCAAGTCAAATACCCTCTGCAAATCGTGGGAGAGGACTACTATGTACGAATCCTCAATCGGGAGCAATTCCTTGAGGCGACGGACTCTGTATTCAACCTTTTCAACCCGGACTTCCGGGAGATCATAGCCAAGGCACCGCTGGAGGAGTTTGGCGGCACCATTTACGGTATCACCTTCTGCAACCATCTTCTGGCCTTCTCCAACTTTGCCGTCACCCCCGGGGGCAAGGACTACCGGGTGTCCATGATCTCCCTTTCCGACCCCCTCTGGCCCATCTACGCCTACGCCTTCCTGGGCGGCGCCCCTACCCCGGAGGCTTAGATCCGTTCTCCTTATTGCCTCTTGACAATGCAAACGCTCCGCGGTATGATAAGTATAACAAATCATACCGCGGAGGTGCTTTCTTATGAACGAACCGAAGGGCCTTTACGCCTGGACCGCCACGGTGGGAGAAAAGGGGCAGATCGTCATCCCCAAGCAGGCCCGGGAACTGTTTGCTATCAAGCCCGGGGACACGCTCCTCCTTCTGGGGGATCTGCAGAGGGGCATCGCCATCCCTCCCAAGGGGACCTTTTCCTCGCTGTTCGGCACCGTATTCCAGGAAGAGGGGGCAAAGGAAGAATGAAGCGCATCGCCTTTTTCTGCATTCCGGCCCACGGCCACACCAACCCCATGCTGCCGGTGGCGGCGGAGCTGGTGCGCCGGGGCGACCGGGTACGGTTTTACTCCTTCCGGGAGTTTGAGGCGAAGATCCTCGCATCCGGCGCGGAATTCGTCCCCTGCGACGAGTATCTCCCCCCTCTCTCCGAAAAAGAAGAGGCCGGGCTGAAGAGCGTTTCCTCCACCGAGATGGCGGTGCAGGATCTCCGGATCACCCTGGCCATGGACGCTTTTCTGGACGGGGAGTTTCGCAGCTTTCAGCCGGACGTGGTCTACACCGACTCCGTCTGTTTCTGGGGAAAGCTGAACGCCTGGAAGCACAAGGTCCCCATGGTGGTCTCCACCAGCACCTTTGCCTTCAATCAGATCTCCTCCCGCTACATGAAAAACTCTCCCCGGGAGATGGCGGACATGGTCCTGGGGCTGCCCCGGATCGCCCGGGAGCTGAAGGCGCTGGAGCCCTACGGGTACCATGTGAACGGCGTCTTCTCCCTGATCCAGAACGACAACGCCACCGACACGGTGGTGTACACCTCCCGGCGTTTCCAGCCCTGTGCGGAGAGCTTTTCGGACCATTACTGCTTCGTGGGCCCCTCGGTGTTTTCCCAGGCCCGGCCCCAAAAGGAGAAAGAGCGTCCGCTGGTCTACATTTCCCTGGGCACCGTCATCAATGACCGTCCGGACTTCTACAGCAAGTGCATAAAGGCCCTGGAGGACCTGAATGCCGATGTGGTCATCTCCTGCGGCAACGCGGTGGATCGGGAGAGCTTCGGCGCCTTGCCGGAAAACATCCGTATCTTCCCCTATGTAGACCAGCTGGAGGTGCTCTCCCGGACGGACGTCTTTCTCACCCACTGCGGGATGAACAGCGTTTCGGAGAGTCTCTACATGGCCGCCCCCATGATCCTCTACCCCCAGACCGGCGAGCAGTGCGCGGTGGCCCGGAGAGTTACGGAAATAGGGGCAGGTGTGCTGCTGACGGATGATTCCGCTCAGGGGATCCGCCGGGCCGTGGAGGAGGTCCTGGGCAAGGAAAGCTACGCCCGGTCCGCCGGTTCGTGCAGCGAGGATTTTCGCTCCTGCTCCGGAAGCGCGGGCGCCGCGGATTATATTGAGAGCGCGCCCCACGCCTCCGACGGGGTGGATGTCGTCGGGGAGCTGAACGCATGGAGCAAGCGCTTCCGCACAGTCTACAGCATCCTTGCCGCGGTGATCATCCTTCTGGGGATTCTGGCCGGGTGGCGTCTGATCTGGATCTTCGGTGTGGCTGCCGGGGTCCTCTCAACGCCTATCTGCAATCGGCTGCAGCCGCGGGCCTATGCCTCTATTTTGAAAAAACACAATATAAAACCCCAGACATGAAAAAGCGGGAGCGCCGATGGGCGCTCCCGCTTTTTTCTTTATTCCTCCTTGGGCGGCTGGTCGTCCTTGGGAGGCTGGTCGTCATCCGTGGGTTCCTCCGGTGTCCAGGGGGCGCTGTCACCCAGCAAATCCCGGTAAAAGCCGCTCTCGGTCAGGCCAAGATAGGGATTGACGAAAACCGCAAATGCGGGGATCAGTCCAATGAGGAAGAACCAACCCAAAAAGCTCAGATGCAGCTTGAAAAGCTCCCACTTATGGCCGCGCATCAGCATCCGGCTCTCCAGCATACAGCGGGCCGGAGACCAGTCGGGATGGTCGCACAAAACCCGCCGGGACATGGACCAGGCGTAACCGGCGATCACTCCCGGTACGATCAGCAGCGCGGTGAATATCACCAGCATCACGCCCTTCAGCAGCCACATCCCAATGACCTTTCCGGGGTACTCAAAGCCGCTGAAAAGATCGGAGAGGCCGGCGGGGGCGCCCCGGTGGACGTTCAGACAATGGCGGACAAAGCCAAAGCCCATGATATTGGTCATGATCTGAAACGCCAGGGTCAAAACCTGGGAAAAGGGGGTCATATGACTGTAGTCCACCCCGAACATGTGTTCCACATCCATGGCCTCTACCGCGCTCAGGTCGATGTAAAAGGGGGTGGCTCCTATTCTCTGTTCCAGCAGCGCAAACAGCCAGCCCACCGTGGTCAGCACAAGGGCCACCAGCATGATGGGCGGGCGGGAGGTGCGGATCAGTTCCTTCGCTTTCCACTTCCATTCCTGGATTTTCATAGGCATGCTTCCTCTCTCAGCTCTGCAGCAGGTGTTCGCCGATCTTGTAAACGTCGCCGGCGCCCACCGTCAGGATGATATCGCCGGGTGAGGCCATGGCCCGCAGGGTTTTTTCCAGCTCTGTGTTGTCGGCAAAGAAAATGCCGTTGGGCAGCTGTTTTGCCAGGTCCGCGGAAGAAATGCCGATGGTGTTCTGTTCCCGGGCCGCGTAGATCTCCGAGAGATAGCACACATCCGGCCGGCGCAGCTGCTCCACGAATTTATCAAAGAGCGCGGCCGTGCGGCTGTAGGTGTGGGGCTGGAATACCAGGATCACACGCCGGTAGCCCAGCGGCTCCACCGCGTCCAGAAGCGCCTTCAGCTCTCCGGGGTGGTGGGCATAGTCGTCATAGATATCCGCGCCCTTAAACTTCCCTTTGAACTCAAAGCGGCGGTTGGTGCCGTAAAAGCCGGCCAGACCGTAGCGAATGGCGGATGGGCTGCAGCCCAGACAGATCGCCGCCGCGGAGGCGGCCAGGGCGTTTTTGACATTGTGGATGCCCGGGACGTGCAGCGTCACATGGGTGTAGATCTCATCGGCGTAGATCACGTCAAACTCGGTCCCTGCGCCCCGCTGCCTGATATTGGCGGCGTAGACATCCGCACCGGGCTGCAGGCCGAAGGTGAAGATATCCCGGTTCAGCGGACGCAGAGCGTCCATGGTGTTCTCATCCTCCCGGTTGGCGATGATGAAGCCGTCCTCCGGCACCAGGGAGGCAAATTTTCGGAAAGAGCTTTTGATATCTTCCAGGTCCTTGAAGAAGTCCATATGGTCCTCTTCGATGTTCAGCACCACGGCCACGGTGGGGCAAAAATACAGGAAGGAGTTGTAGTATTCGCAGGACTCCATCACGATGGTGTCCCCCTTCCCCACCCGGAAACCGGAGTGGAGCATGGGCAGGGTCCCGCCGATCATCACCGTGGGCTCCCGTTCCGCCGCCATCAGGATGTGGGTGCACATGGAGGTGGTGGTTGTTTTGCCGTGGGTGCCGGAGATGCAAACGGAATTCCGGTAGTCCCGCATGATGGCGCCCCAGGCCTGGGCGCGCTCAAATACGGGGATGCCCCGGCGATTGGCCTCAACGATCTCCGGATTGTCATCGTGGACAGCGGCGGTGCGGATCACGAACTCCGCGTCCGGGGGAATGTTCTCCGCCTTGTGCCCGATCCCTATCTTTATACCCAGGGACTGCAGGTGCTTTACGTTTTCTCCCACGTTCATATCAGAGCCGCTGACGATCAGACCGGCCTCCGCCAGCACCTCCGCCAGCGGCGACATGGATACGCCGCCGATGCCCACAAGGTGCCCTTTTCGGCCGCCCCAATAATAATCAGAAAAGGATGCCATTTACCTCTCTCCTTACGGACGGAAACAATAGTCGCATTTTCAAAGAAGCATTATATTCCAAAGTAAGGGGAAAAACAAGTTACAGAAATTTATTGCTCCCAGGCCTTGGCACGCTCCACCGCCCTGTGCCAGCGGTCCACATAGTCCCTGGCCAGCTGCGCGTCCATTTTGGGCCGGAAAATGCAGTTGGATTCCCGGATGCGGATGATATCGGTCATGTTTGACCAGACTCCCGCGTACAGCCCTGCCAGGAAGGCCGCGCCCAGGGCCGTGGTCTCCACCATGGCGGGCCGGTCGATGGGGCAGCGCAGGATGTCCGCCTGGAACTGCATCAAAAAGCGGTTGACGCTGGCGCCGCCGTCCACCCGGAGGATCTGCATGGGGGCCCCCGCGTCCTGCTCCATGGCCCGGACCAGATCCGTCACCTGGTAGGCGATCCCCTCCAGCCCGGCGCGGGCGATGTGGGCCCGGGTGGTGCCCCGGGTGAGACCCACGATGGCGCCCCGGGCGTACATATCCCAGTGAGGTGCGCCCAAGCCGGTGAAGGCAGAGACCAGATACACTCCGCCGTTGTCTTCCACCGATTCCGCCAGCGTCTGGGTCTCCTCCGCGCTCTGGATCAGATGCAGCTCGTCCCGCATCCACTGCACGGTGCTGCCGGCGTTGAAAACGCTGCCCTCCAGGCAATAGTCCACCTTTCCGCCCACGCCCCAGGCCACGCAGGACAAAAGGCCGTTCCTGCTCACCGGGCGGACAGCGCCGGTGTTCATCACGGCAAAGCAGCCGGTACCGTAGGTATTCTTGGCCTCTCCCGGGAACAGACAGCCCTGGCCCAGCAATGCCGCCTGCTGGTCGCCGGCGGCGCCGCAGATCGGCACGCCCTGCAGTTCATCCAGGCCCATGATGTGGGCCGTCAGCGTCCCGTACTCCTCGGAGTTGGAGACCACCTTGGGCAGCATGCACAGGGGGATCCGGAGGGCTTCACACAGCTCCCGGTCCCATTCCAGTGTATTGATGTTGAAGAGCATGGTGCGGCAGGCGTTGGAATAATCCGTCACATGTGCCTTTCCTCCGGTCAGGTTCCAGATCAGCCAGGTATCCACCGTGCCGAAGAGCAGTTCTCCCCGCTCCGCCCGCTCCCGGGCGCCGGGGACGTTATCCAGGATCCAGCGCAGTTTGGTGCCGGAAAAATAGGCGTCGATCAAAAGGCCCGTCTTCTCCCGGACCTTCTCCTCCCAGCCCTCCTGCCGGAGCTGTTCACACAGAGGGGCGGTGCGCCGGCACTGCCAGACGATGGCATTGTACACCGGGCGGCCTGTGGCCTTGTCCCAGACGATGGTGGTCTCCCGCTGGTTGGTGATGCCGATGGCGGCGATATCCTCCCGCGGGAGCCCGCTCCGGCGAAAGGCCTCCGAAAGGGAGTCCATCTGGGTATAGAGGATGGTCATGGGGTCATGCTCCACCCAGCCGGGGTGCGGATAGATCTGGGGAAAGGGGTGCTGGGCGAGAGAGACGATCCTGCCGGAGGCGTCAAACACAATGGCGCGGGAACTGGTCGTTCCCTGATCCAGGGCAATAACATGGGGATTCATGCGATGACCTCCTTGATTTTCACCGTTTTTCGTTTATAATGGTAAGCAGTCCACTTTTTTCTCCATTATAGCACAGGAAAGGAGCTTTGGCTATGGCAACAATGTCGGAAACCACTTTTTTATCCTCGGACGGGAGGACGCAGCTTTACGCCCGGGAATACCGCCCCGAAGGGGAAGCGGTGGGGATCGTACAGCTGGTCCATGGGATCGCGGAGCATATCGCCCGCTATGACGCCTTTGCCTCCTTCCTGGCGGATAACGGCTATATCGTGGTGGCCCACGATCAGCTGGGCCACGGAAAAAGCATAGGCGATGCTTCCACCCAGGGGTTTTTCAGTGCGGAGGACGGCTGGAGCAAGGCGGTGCAGGATATCCACACCCTGCACGAGAAGACCGCGGCCCGCTTTCCCGGCAAGCCCTATTTCCTCTTCGGCCACAGCATGGGCTCCTTCCTGGCCAGGACCTATCTGATCCGCTTTGGGGCCGGGCTGGACGGTGCGATCATCAGCGGCACCGGCCAGCAGTCTCCCCTGCTGATCACCGGCGGCCGGGTGATGAGCGATATGGAGATCCGGCGGCACGGCGCGACCTATCATAGCGAGCTTTTGAACAACATGGCCTTCGGAAGCTATACCAAGCAGCTGGAGAACGTTCGCACTCCCTGTGACTGGCTGAGCCGGGACAGCGCGGTGGTGGATCGGTACATCGCCGACCCCCTGTGCGGTTTCGTCCCCACCGCCGGCCTGCTGCGGGACATGATGGGCGGCATCGGCTTCATCTCCAAACAGAAGAATATGGACCGGATGCGCAAGGATCTGCCGGTGTTGTTCATCTCCGGGGACTGCGATCCGGTGGGCGAGCAGGGCAAGGGCGTGATCCGCGCCTACAAGGGCTTTTTGAAAGCCGGGCTGACAGACGTGACCATGAAGCTCTACCACGGCGGACGTCACGAGATGCTCAACGAGACCAACAAGGAAGAGGTCTATCAGGACATCCTCGGCTGGCTGAACGGAAAAGCCGGCAGATAAAACCGGCGATCCCCCCGGGCGGGAAGCCATGGTGATAGGGACACGCCGCTGTCGAATACAATAAAACCATCCTGTATGGGAGGTTTGTTGTATGCTGGCAAGCGCGTTCCTCCTGCTGATGAACGGCGCGTTCCTGACCCTGCGGCTGGGAAACAGCGGGTCCTTTCCCCGCCCCCTGTCCGCAGAAGAGGAACGGAGCTATGTGGAACGATGGTGTCACGGGGATATGGAGGCAAGAAATGTGCTGATCGAGCACAACCTCCGCCTGGTGGCACACATCATCAAAAAGTATTACACCGCTGTGGGAGACGCCGACGACCTGATCTCCATCGGGACCATCGGCCTGATCAAGGGGATCTCCACCTACCGGCCGGACAAGGGCGTGCGTCTGGCGACCTACGCCTCCCGCTGTGTGGAGAACGAGGTGCTGATGTTCCTCCGCTCCTCCCGGAAAACGGCGCTGGACGTGTCCCTCTCCGACTCTCTGGAATCGGACGCGGAGGGAAACGACCTGTCCGTGCTGGATACCCTGGCAGATGAACGGGACCTGGCGGAGGAAATCGCCTCGGCGGAGCTGTGCTCCCGGCTGCAAAGCTATGTGGAGACGAGTCTGGATGCCCGGGAAGCGGAGATCATCCGCCTGCGCTACGGGCTCTCGGGACAGCCGCCCCTGACCCAGCGGGAGACCGCCCAGCGCTGCGGCATCTCCCGGTCCTATGTCTCCCGGATCGAGAAAAAAGCGCTGGAAAAATTAAAACACACGTTGGAAGAGGACTGACCTCATGAGAGCAGTAAAAACCCTGGGATTGATATTGGTAATGATCATGCTGGCGAGCTGTGTGCTGCTGTTCGGGATGCGCTATATCGCCACCCAGCGCTCCGACAAGCGCGCGCTGGAGGCCGCCATGGCCGGGAGCGTCCCCGTGTCTGCGCAGACGGCAGAGACCCCCGCGCCCACCGCCGCCCCCACGGAGACTCCCGCGCCTACGCCCGAGCCCACACCGGAACCCACCCCCGAGCCTACGCCCGAGCCCACCCTGGACCCGGATTCCCCGGAGGCAAAGGCCCTGGCGCTGGGTCTGCCCGCGCCGCCGGACATCGACGTGAGCAGCTGGGAGTTCACGCTGGTAAACGGAGATCATTCCATCGGGCAGTATGCGCCGGAGTCGCTGGCCTATCTGAACCAGACGCTGGATGAGACGGATATCCAGCTCCAGTACAACGCCTACCGCTGTCCGGTAGACGCCCGTGTGGCCCAGGCGCTCATCGACATGGGGCTGGGCTGCCGCTCGGCGGGTCTGCCGGTGTTCCTCTCCTCCGGTTATCGAAGCTACAACGAACAGGCAAACAACTTTATCCGGGTCTGTCAGAACAACGGCGTCTCCGACGGCAAGGACTCCAACGGCCATTATATCACCATGCCCGCCGGCTGCAGTGAACATCAGCTGGCCCTGTGCTGCGATATCACGGACGTATACCGCCCCATCAAAAACGCGCAGATCGAGCAGACCGCCACCTACCAGTGGCTCTGCCAGCACTGCCAGGACTATGGCTTTATCGTCCGCTTCCCCGCGGGAAAAGAGGATATCACCGGCGTGATGTATGAGCCCTTCCACTTCCGCTATGTGGGGGAAGAGGCCGCCGCTTACATCATGGCAAACGGTCTGTGTCTGGAGGAGTTCCTGGCGCTCTACGGGGTAGAGTGAGCCCGGACGGAAAGGATCTTACTTCCCATGAACCCTTGGATCAAACTGGCGCTGCAGGTGGTCGTCATTCTGAGCGTGACCTTTATCCTGCTGCGCGTGCTGAAAAAAATCAGCAGTAAAGAGGAAAAGCTGTACTTTCGTTTCATCTGCAATGCCCTTCGGATCGGCGTAATCACCATTGCCACGGTCTCTCTGGTCGGGCTGGTGCTGGATCTGGGCGATGTGATGCAGGGACTGCTGACCGGCGGCGGACTGGTGCTGGCGGTGCTGACCTTTGCCGCCCAGAAGATTTTGAACAACACCCTCTCCGGTCTGGATATCACCGCCTCCAAACCCTTCGAGATCGGGCAAAAGATCAAAGTGCTCCAGGGAAGCTCCGTCGTGGCCGAGGGCCTGGTGAAGGATATCACCCTGCGCCATACCATCGTGGACACCTTTGACGGCCAGTCCTGCATCATTCCCAACGGTGTTCTCGCCGATTCCGTGATCATCAACACCAACTTCACCGAGCAGGTGGGCAACTTCCTGGAGGTAGAGGTGGGCTATAACGACGATATCGACCTGGCCATCCAGGTGGTCATCGACACTGTGGAAGCCGATCCCCGGGTCACCAATCACTCCCAGCCCCTGGTCAGCAGATATCTGGCCGAGGGTGTGCTGATCAAGACCACCGTCTGGACCAAGACCCTCAGCGACAACTTTGCCGCCTGCGGCAACATCCGAAAGGAACTGCTGAAGAACTTTAAGGCCAACGGCATCAGCATTCCCTACCAGACCGTGACCATTGACCTTCCCGGAGAGGAAAAAACGGTCCCGGTCCCCCCGTCCTCCGCGCAGGAGAAACAGGAGATGGCCGAGACGGTATAAAATACAGAAAAACAGCCGAAGAGGAGCAGACCACGGTCTGCTCCTCTTCGGCTTCTGCGGCGTTTTTCAGCAGGATCTCGGTTCCTCCTGCTGGGCGCTCTTGGCGATCTTCACGATGCGGCTGGTACCCAGGCGCTCGGCCCCCAAGGCAAGGAAGCGCTCCGCATCCTCCAGGGTAGAGATGCCTCCCGCCGCCTTCACCTTCACGCTCTCCGGGCAGTTTTTCCGCAGCAGCGCCACATCCTCAAAGGTGGCGCCGCCCCGAGAGAAGCCGGTGGAGGTCTTGATATAGTCCGCGCCCGCGGCGGTGACGATCTGGCACATCTTCACCTTCTCCTCTTCTGTGAGAAGGCAGCATTCGATGATGACCTTCAAAAGCTTACCCTGGCAGGCATCCTTCACGGCGCGGATCTCCTTCTCCAGCAGATCCCAGCACTGGTCCTTCACATAGCAAAGGTCAATGACCATGTCGATCTCATCGGCGCCGTTTTTCACTGCGTCGGCGGTCTCAAAGGCTTTGACCTCCGGGGTGCTGTAGCCGTTGGGAAAACCGATGACGGTGCAGATCTTCAGCTTGTCCCCCACATAGCGCCGGGCACCGGCCACATGGGCGGGCGGGATGCACACGGTGGCGCAGTGGTAGCGCATGGCGTCGTCGCACAGCTCACGGATCTCACTGGCGGTGCAGTCGGTCCTGAGAAGCGTATGGTCGCAATAAGAGAGGATATCCTTTAATTCCATCGTTCAGCCTTCTTTCGTTTTTTCTTTACGGCAAGTATAGCACACAAAAGCGTCCTTGCAAAGCATTTCCTGTGATAGCCGCCCGGTCGGGAGAATATACTCTACCGAGGTGTTACCAATGGATGAAATGCTGGTCAATCATGTTTTTCTCCGGGGCGTCTGCGCCGGAGAGCCCGTCTTCTCCCACCAGAGCCGGAGCATTCGCTTTTATCAGTTCCCTCTGGCGGTGCAGCGTCTGTCCGGCACGGCGGACATCCTTCCGGTGGTGCTCAGGGAGAGCCAGCTGCCCGACCTTTGCCCCAACGCCGCAGGCAAATTGGAAGTGGAGGGAGAGCTTCGTTCGTTCAACAATCGTTCCGGCATCGGACACAAGCTGGCCATCACGGTGTATGCCCGGGCACTGTGCCGTGCGGCGGCGGAGGAATGGGAAAACCGGATCGAACTCCGGGGCACACTGTGCAAAGCGCCCATCTACCGCAGCACGCCTCTTGGCCGGGAGATCTGCGATATGATGGTGGCGGTGAATCGGCCTTACGGGCGCAGCGACTATTTGCCCTGCATCGCCTGGGGCAAAAACGCCCGGGAGGCCGGAGCCTGGAGCGTGGGGCAGCGCCTGGCACTGCGGGGACGGGTGCAGAGCCGGGAATACATAAAGGCCCTGCCCGACGGCAGTTCCCGGGCCATGACCGCCTATGAGGTGTCCGCGGCGGAGCTGAAGGCGGAAATATAGAGAAAATGCCGCGCTGCCCTGGGGCGGCGCGGCATAAGATTTTTCGTTTTACTTGTTGTTGAAGATCTTGAAGATGGTATCGAAGGGGTCCTCCCCGTCCTCCTGGGCAGGGGCCACCGCCGGATCGCGCTGGGCCTCGGCCCGCTCCCGGGCCTCGGAGAAGAGGTTGGCGTCGTTGGTCTCGGGCCGGGTGCTGGGACGCTCCGGGCGCTTCTCCTCAAAGCCGGTGGCGATGACGATGATGACGATCTCATCCTCCAGAGAATCATCAAAGCTGGCGCCGAAGATGATGTTGGCGTCGGGATGGGCGGCGTTCTGTACCAGCGTAGCGGCGGCTTCCACATCGTCCAGGCCCATATTCCGGGAGCCGGTGATATTGATCAGCACACCCCGGGCACCCTCGATGGAGGTCTCCATCAGCGGGCTGCTGACGGCCATCTTGGCGGCCTCCTCGGCCTTGCCCTTGCCGGCGGCCCGGCCCACACCCATGTGTGCCATGCCCGCGTTCTTCATGACAGCGGTCACGTCGGCAAAGTCCAGGTTGATGAAACCGGTATTCTTGATCAGCTCCGAGATGCTGCTCACGGCCTTGATCAGCACATCGTCGGCGATCTCAAAGGCGTTGGCCAGGGTTACCTTCTCGGGGCTGGCGTATTTCAGACGGTCGTTGGGGATGATCAGCAGGCTGTCCACCTTGTCCATCAGTTCGCTGATGCCCTGCTGGGCCTGCACAGCCCGGCGCTTGCCCTCCCAGGAGAAGGGCTTGGTGACCACGCCCACGGTGAGGATGCCGGCATCCTTGGCGCTCTCGGCCACGATGGGTGCCGCACCGGTGCCGGTGCCGCCGCCCATGCCCGCGGTGATGAACACCATATCGGTGCCTTCCAGCGCCTCGGAGATGGCGTTGCGGCTTTCCTCCGCCGCCCGCTTGCCCACATCGGGGTCAGCGCCGGCGCCCTGTCCATGGGTCAGCTTTTCGCCGATCTGGATCTTCTGCTGGGCCCCGGAGACGCCAAGCGCCTGTTTATCGGTGTTAACGGCGATGAACTCCACACCCATGGTCCCGGCGTTCACCATGCGGTTGACAACGTTGTTGCCCGCTCCGCCGATGCCGATGACCTTGATGGTCACAACATTCTCCGTATTGTCTTTCTTCACTGCCATAGAACTATCCCTCCGTTATTTCTTTCGGGAATCATACACTTACCTGCTATTTTATAACGTTTTTATTCGAAGGTCAACAGCATTATGTAAATAAAAACGCTCAAATTCTCATTTTATTTGGTAATTTCTGGGGCCTGAGGGCCCATCCGTGGCTCAGTCCGGGCTGAAAGTCCAGGAGTTGCCCCCGGCATAATAAAGCATGCCCGCATCATCGGTGGAAAGCTTTTCTGTCACGTCCCGGAGCAGCGCCACCTTGTAGGTGGTGGAGTCCATCTCTCCCAGATATGCCACGATCCGGTTATCCAGCCGCAGAGAGGGGTTCTGTGGGTTTTTGAAATCGATCCACTGGATATAGGGGAGCATTCCCTCCGCCTTCAGAGGCGTGAGCAGCTCCTGGAGATACCGGAGACGCTGGGCGTTGCGCTCGTCGTTCTCCGCCACCATCATATCCACCCCGGCGATCACCGTCACCGGTTCCAGAGAGCGGATCTCCGGGTAACCGCTGAGCTCCGCTTCGCTGACCGTGCCCAGCATTTTCCCGTTCCGGTCGATGAGCCAGTATTCCTCGTCCAGCAGCATCCAGGCCGCCGGGGCGCTGCCCTCCGCCTGGATGATGATCTTGTTGGGGAGCTGGCGGCGGATGCTGACGGTGTCCATATAGGGCAGCTTGGAGAAGATCGTGCTGGCGGCGGAAAAGCGGTCCACAAAGAACAGGTTGGCCCCCTCCTGGATGCCGGAGGCGCGGATGATCTCCTCCTCGCTGTACTCGGAGGCGTTCACCACCTGGATCTCCGACACACGGAAAAAGAGGCTGAGGACCATCATCACCACCAGAAAGAGCAGCACCAGCGTCAGGGGTCCGTACCAGGCGCTGCCTCTCCGGAGCCGATTGGGGGAAGTGAATGGATTATCCGAACTCATGGGTCTTCTCCTTCGAATGAGAAAGATTTAAACGGACAGGCTTTGGAGGATACCACAGCCTATATGCGCCATACCTCCGCCCCCAAGGCGCGGAGGCTTTCTTCCAGGGCCTGATAGCCCCGGGGGATATGGCCGGGATCTTCAATGATCGTCTCGCCCTCCGCTCCCAGCGCCGCCGCCACCAGGGCGGCGCCGCCCCGGAGATCGGGACTGCGCAGACGGGCGCCGCGGAGCCGCTCTACGCCGTTCACCACAGCAACCGGCCCCCGGAGGGAAATATCCGCCCCCAGACGGCGCATCTCCTCTGCGTGGCGGAAGCGGCAGTCAAAAATGTTTTCCATGAACACGCTGCTGCCGCCGGTCCGGAGGCAGGCCGCCATAAGCAGGGGCGCGGCGTCCGTGGGGAAGCCGGGATAAGGCCGGGTGATGACGGCGCCGGCGGGGCGAGGCCGCTCCGGGGCGCGCAGACGCAGGCTGCTCTCCCCTTCCGTCAGATCGCATCCCATGCAGCGCAGGACCGACAGCACCGGGCGAAGTTCCCGGGGACGCACCCCCCGCAGCTCCAGCTCTCCCCCGGCACAGACGGCGCAGCAGAGATAGGTGGCCGTCGCGATCCTGTCCGGAGGAACGGTCAAAACAGCATGATCCTTGGGCGAAAAGCCCTTTACCCGGATCACCGGGGACCCGGCCCCGGATATGTCCGCTCCCAACAGGCACAGATAGCCCTGGAGCGTCTCGATCTCCGGCTCCCGGGCGGCGTTGTAGATCACCGTCTCGCCCCGGGCGGCACAGGCGGCGATCATGGCGTTTTCCGTGGCCCCCACGCTGGGCAGGGTCAGAGGGATTTCCGCCCCCCGCAGTTCCCGGGCCCGGCAGAGGACCCCGTCGCTCAATTCCTCGATCTCCGCCCCCAGACACCGCAGGGCCCGGAGATGCAGGTCGATGGGCCGTGCCCCCAGCTCGCAGCCGCCGGGCAGGGAGACCCGGGCCCGGCCGAAGCGGGCCAGCATAGGCCCCAGGAAAATCACCGAGGAGCGCATCCGATGGGTCAGCTCCGGAGGGATATCCCAGCGTTCCGGGGCGGCGGTGTTGATATGTACTTCCCCTTCCCGTTGCTCCGCGGTGCAGCCCAGATATCGGAGGATATCCACGGCGGCGTCCACATCGCTCAGGGCCGGGCAATTGGTCAGCACCGTTTCGTTGGGCGTCAGGAGAGACGCCGCGATCACCGGCAGCACCGCGTTTTTGGAGCCCTGCACCCGCACCGAGCCCCGCAGAGGACGTGCGCCGATCACATGCCATTCACTCATTGTCTTTCCTCCGCCCATGGGTTTTTTCAGCCCATCCTATGCAGCGGAGGAAAGCGTTGTTATTTTACCGCCAGGCCCAAAACCAGAGAGGTGATCTCGTCGGTGGCATTTTCCACCGCCATGGCCTTCATATTTTTCGCCATGGCTGCCAGCCGCTCCGGCTCGGATAGAAGCTCCCGGATATTCTGCAGCAGGGTCTGGGCCGAGGCCTCGGACTCCAGCAGTACCCGGGCGGCTCCGGCGCGCTCCAGCACCCGGGCGTTTTTCTCCTGATGGTTATTCACCACGTTGGGGCTGGGTACCAGCAGGGCCGGACGCCCCATGGCCGCCAGCTCCGCCAGGGTGGAGGCGCCGCTCCGGCACAGCACCAGATCCGCCGCCGCCATCAGGCTGGGCATATCGTAGAGATAGTCACGAACGGAAAAGCCCTCTTCCTCCCAGCCCTTCAGGCCGAGGGTGTCGGTCATATACGACGTCATGCCGGCAATGCCCCGCTTGCCCGCGGAGTGGATCATACGGAAGGGTCGGTCGGGCATCGCCAGGGCGATCATATCCGCCACGGTTCTGTTCATGTCCGTAGCACCCAGGCTGCCCCAGACAGAGACCACCAGGGGCGTGTCATCGGAGAGACCCATGGAGCGCCGAACGGTCTCCCGCCGGGCATTCATAAAGCCCAGGCGCACCGGCGTGCCGGTGACGCGGACCTTCTCCGGCTGCCGGTAGTTCTTCCGGGCGTCCTCAAAACCCACCATGATCGTGGTAACTCTTCTCTCCAGCATCCGTGTGGTCAGTCCGGGCTCGGCGTTGCTCTCGTGGACCGCGGTGGGAATGCCCATTTTCGCCGCAGCGGTCAGCACCGGAAAGCAGACATAGCCGCCGGTCCCGATCACCGCGTCGGGGCGGAAGTCCCGGATGATCTTTCGCGCCGCGGGAATGGAGGCCGCCAGTTCCCGGGCGGCCCGGAGATTGTGGCGTACGCCCTCCGCTGAGAGACTGCGGCTGAGGCTGGAGATGGGGATGGTGCGGATCTCGTAGCCCTCCCGGGGGACGAGCTCCGTCTCCATCATGCCGTTGGCGCCGATAAAGAGAAACCGGCTGTCCGGGAGCAGTTCCCGGATCCGGCCCGCCACGCCGATGGCGGGGTTTATATGGCCCGCGGTGCCCCCGCAGGCAAAGAGAAAATTCATATTTGCTGTTCCTCTATTTTGATTTCGGGGAGGGGCGCTGCTCCGCCGCCAAGGGGATCTCCCGGGAGACGCTCAGCACGATGCCGCACTCCGCCATCTGGATCAACAGGGCAGTGCCGCCGTAACTGAAAAACGGCAGGGATATGCCGGTGCAGGGCACCAGATTGGTGCACACCGCCACGTTCAGCATGATCTGCAAAGCCAGCATGGTGGTGATGCCCGCGGCCAGGAGAAAACCGTAACGGCTGCGGGCGGCCATGGCGATCTGATATCCGCGGACGATCAAAAGGGCGAAGAGGAAGAGGATCAGCACCGCGCCGATGAAGCCCAGCTCCTCGCAGACCACGGAGAAAATGAAGTCGTTATGCTCCTCCGGGAGATACAGATACTTTTGCCGGCTCTGACCCAGGCCCAGGCCGCTCAAGCCCCCGGAGCCGATGGCATACAGGGACTGGACGATCTGCCAGCCGTCCCCCGTGAGATCGGAGAAGGGGTCCCGGAAGGAGACCACCCGCTTGGCCACATAGGGTACCAGCATCACCGCCAGGGCGCCCCCGCCCAACAGCAGCGACGCGCCGCCCACAAACCAGCCCAGCCGGGCTCCGCCCAGAAAGAGCATGCCCGCGCCAATCAGGAAAATGATAATGGTAGCGGAGAAGTGAGGCTCCAGCACCAGCAGTACCGCCACCAGAGCCAAAATGGCCGCAAAAGGGACGATGCCGTACCGAAAGGTCCGCATCCGATCTCTATATTTGCATATCAGGCGGGAAAAGTAAAGGATTATTGAAATTTTTGTAATCTCTGACGGCTGAAAAGTGGTGAAGCCCAGGTTGATCCAGCGTCTCGCCCCGTTGACCACCGTGCCGATGAGCAGCACCGCAGCCAGAGACAGCAGCGACAGCAGCATCAGCGGTAGGGAGAGTTTTCGGTAGAGCTCCGTAGGCAGTCGGGAGCAGAAAAACATGACCGCCGCGCCCATGACGGCGAACATCGCCTGGCGGGTGAAAAAGTAGGCCGGGTTATGGCCGGTCTCCCCCTGGATGTCGTAATAGGCGCTGGCAAAGCTGGCCGACAGCACCATCAGCACGCCGATCAGAAGCAGCAGCAGCGTTAAAAGAGCAAAAGGAAGATCCGCCTCCCGGATGGGGTCGGCGGATCCGCGTTCGGCCTGCGTTCGGGCCGTGGGGAGCGTCATGAGAAACCTCCGGTTTTCCTCAAAAAATCAGAAGGAATACCGTCCCGTGACACCCAGCAGGGAGACGATCGCCATGGCGAAGGTGATGCCGGTGAACAGGACAAAGATCTCTGTTTCTTTCCACTTGTGGCCAAACCAGCCGCCCATCTCCAGGTGGTGGTGGAAGGGGGCCATCTTAAAAATACGCTTGCCGTGGCTCAGCTTAAAATACCCCACCTGCAGGATGTCGCTGAGGGTTTCGATGATGGGCATGATGCACAGGGGGATCAGCAGCAGGGGAACGTCCAGAGCAAAAGCCATGCCCGCGATGGCGCCGCCCAAAAAGAGAGAGCCGGTATCGCCCATGAATACCCGGGCCGGGTGGAAGTTATAGACCAGGAAGCCCAGCAGCGCCCCTGTCAGCCCCGCGGAGAAGATCCCCTGGGCGATATACTCCCTGCCCCAGCAGAACACGATGGCCGTGAAGCACAGAAATACGGGGATGCAGGTGCCGGCAGCCAGACCGTCCACCCCGTCCGTCAGATTGACCGCGTTCACCGTTCCCACGATGACAAAGGCCGCGAAGATAAAGTACAGCGGCTCGGAGACCGGCAGATGGAGATTCCAGAAGGGGACATACAAATTGGGCGTCAGATAGCCGGTATAGCGCAGCAGCAGCAAAAAGGCCGTGGCCGCCGCCAGCTGCAGAAGGAACTTCATCCCGGCGCTCAGGCCCAGGTTTTTCTTGTGCCGGAGCTTTTCATAGTCGTCCAGGAAGCCGATGGCCCCGAACACCATGGCGAAGATCAGCACAAACAGATGGGAGTACTCCCGGCGGGTAAAACAGGAAAAGCCCACCGTAAAGCACACGACGGCTACCGCAAAGATGAACATCAGCCCGCCCATGGTGGGGGTGCCCTCCTTGCTCTTATGCCAGGTAGGACCGATCTCCTTGATGGACTGGCCGGCCTTGATCTTCCGGAGCCAGGGCACCAGCACCGCCCCCACGGCGGTGGACAGGCAAAATCCGGCGACCAGCGCCACGATCAATCGTATGGTCATTTCTCTCTTCCTCTCTCAGGCTCTTTGGGCGCGGCTGCGCAGCACCTGGGCTACGATCTCCCGCTCGTCCATATGTATCTTATGATGGCCGATGATCTGATAGTCCTCATGGCCCTTGCCGCACAGGAGGATCATGTCTCCCTCCCGGTGGTTCTCAATGGCCCAACGGATGGCCTCGACCCGGTCTACGATCACCTTGTAGGGGGCTTTCCCTTTTTTTACCCCGGGAAGGATCTCGGCGATGATGTCCTCCGGCTTTTCGGTGCGGGGGTTGTCGCTGGTGACGATCACAAAGTCCGCCAGGTCCGCAGCGATCCGCCCCATGATGGGCCGCTTCAGCCGGTCCCTGTCGCCGCCGCAGCCAAAGAGCATCACCAATCGCTTGGGTCCGATGCCCCGCAGGGTGGTCAGCACGTTTTCGATGGCGTCCGGGGTGACGGCATAGTCGATATATATGCTGTAGTCCCCGTCCGTGGGCACCCGCTCCACCCGGCCCTTGGCCCCATGGGCTATGGAGAGGACCGACGCCGCGTCGCGCAGGGGAATGCCCAGCAGCCGGGCGCAGCTCAGAGCCGCCAGGGCGTTGTACACAGAAAATTTTCCGGGCAGGCCCAGGCTCACCCGTACCAGCTTCCCCTCCTCCAGGGCGCAGAAGCGGACGCCCTCCGTCATCAGGCGGATGTCCCGGGCGCACAGCTCCGCCTCCGTTTTCTCCGTGGAAAAGCGGTAGACCGGGCCCCGGGCGGTTTGGGTCACCACCGGGGTCCATGGATCGTCGGCATTGGCCGCCACGCGGTCGCACAGGGGGAAGAGCAGGCTCTTGGCCCGGGCGTATTCTTCCATGGTCTTGTGGAAATCCAGGTGGTCCTCCGTGAGGTTCGTGAACAGGCCCACGGCGAAATGGGTCCCGGCCACCCGGTTCAACACCAGGGAGTGGGAGGAGACCTCCATCACACAGTAGCCGCAGCCCGCGTCCGCCATCTGCCGAAGCAGGGCCTGGAGATCGGAGCTCTCCGGCGTGGTATGCTCGGTGTGGAATTCCTCCTGCCCGATCATATTGCTGATGGAGCCGATCAGCCCCACCTTGGCGCCCAGACACTGCTCCAGGATCTGTTTGATCAGGATGGAGGTGGTGGTTTTTCCGTTGGTGCCGGTGATGCCGATGACCTGCAGTTCCCGGGAGGGATCGCCGTAGAAATTGCGGGCCGCCAGCGCCAGCCCCAGCCGGCTGTCATCGGTGAGGATATAGGGGATATCCGCCTCGGGAGGCTCCTCGCACAACACGGCGGCGCAGCCCTTTTCTGCCGCCATGGGGATGAAGGCGTGGCCGTCGGAGGTATAGCCCCGCACCGCGACAAACAGATCCCCGCTCTTCACCCGGCGGGAATCATAAGTGATGCCGGTGATATCCAGTTCCTCCGGAGCCCGGAGGTCAAGAAGGCGCAGGTCCTTCAGCACATCGCACAGCTTCATTTTATCTCCTTCGATCGCAGGTCAGTACCTGCCGTAGGTATCGTCGTCGTTGTTGCACAGTGTCGCCTCCAGCACCGCCCCGTGTGGAAGACTCTCTCCGGCGCTGACGCTCTGGAAGGTCACCCGAACGGTGTCGGAATCGGCTAGGATGGTGCTGTCTGAGCGCAGGAACAGTCCCATGGCTCCCAACAGGTCCCGGGCCTCGGAATACAGCAGGCCCGTGATATCCGGGACCGGCTCCTCCCCCGGGTCCGGCCGGGCGTCCGCGTAGAGGATCACCGTGGTCCCGGCGGCCACCACCGTCCCCTCCCCGGGGAGCTGATCGGTGACGGTATCCCCGCCGCCGATGGTCCGGCAGCTCAGCCCGGCGGCCTCCAGCGTCTCGGAGGCTTTGCGCAGGCTCATGCCGCTCAGATCCGGCACGGGACGGTCCAGGTATTTCTGCTCCGCCTCGGTGTACACCGGGGCCACGCCCAGATAGGGCAGTACGTCGGCCAGGACCTTCCCCACCACCGGGGCGGCCATCTGACCGCCGGAGATGTAGATGCCGGAGTCCGGGGAGGGCGTATCCATCAGCAGCAGGCAGATGACTTTGGGATCATCCGCCGGAGCATAGCCGATAAAGGAGACGATGTACTCCTTGTCCCCGCCGGCGGCGTCCTGAGCCACCTTTTCCGAGGTGCCGGTCTTCCCCGCCACCCGATAGCCGGCCACATAGGCGTTCTTGCCGGTGCCCTGGGCGGTGTCGCAGACCACCTGCTCCAGTATGGCGTTCACCTGCCGGCTGGTCTCGGCGGATAGGACCTGACGCAGCATCTCCGGCCGGGTCTCCCGGATAACATTTCCGTCACTGTCGGTTTCGGAAGCCACCACATAGGGGCGCATCAGCGCTCCCCCGTTGCAGCAGGCGCTGACGGCTGTGATCAGCTGGAGCGGCGTGATATTGAAGGTCTGCCCGAAGGAGGCAGCCGCCAGCTGGGACAGGTTATCCGGGTCGCAGAAGATCTTGCGGCTCCACCAGATACTGCCGCTCTCCCCCGGGAGGGTGATGCCGGTCTTTCCGCTGAGCGGGGCCGCGGGATCATCGGAGGGCTCAAAAAAGCCGAAGTCCTGACAGTAGCGGTAAAAGGTCTCCTCCCCGATCCGCAGGCCCAGGGTGGCGAAGGCCACGTTGCAGGAGTGCTGCACCGCCTCTGTCAGGGTCTGGGAACCGTGTCCGGCGTGCTTCCAGCAGCGCAGAGGCTTTCCCCGGCCGGGAACGCTCATGCTGCCGCCGCAGAAAAAGCCGCTTCCGGGATTGGCAATGCCCTCCTCCAGGGCCATGGATAGGGTTATGATCTTGAAGGTGGAGCCCGGTTCGTAGGTATCGGAGATGGCCTTATTGCGCCACTGCCGGAGCTGTGCCGCGGAGAGCATCTCCTTTTGCCGCTCCCCGTCCGGGCAGGCGGCGATCTCCTCCATCACCCGGTCCGGGACCTGCTGGTAGTGATTCAGGTCAAAGTTTCCCAGGGAGGCCATGGCCAGGATCTCCCCGGTGTTGGGGTCCATGATGATCCCGGCGGCTCCGTTGCGGATATCGTAATCCTCCACCGCCTGGGTCAGCTGTTTTTCCAGGAAGTACTGGATGGTGGCGTCGATGGTCAAATGCACGTTCAGGCCGTTCTCCGCGTCCACGTAGTCCTCATACTGGGAGAAGAGCATATCCGTGCCCACGCTGTTTTTCAAGCGCCGGATGCTGCCGTCGGTGCCGGTGAGAGTCTGGTTTTCCGTGTACTCCACACCGGCCAGGCCGGTGTTGTCCACGCCAACGAATCCCACCACATGGGCGGCCAGAGAGGAAAAGGGATAGATCCGCCGGGTACCCGGCTCGATCTTGATGCCCTGGATGCCCCGGGCGTTTTTCAGCTCCCGGATAGCGGCAATCTCTTCCTCCCCCACCTGTCGGGCCACGGTCTTGTACCAGGATCTGCGGTCCCGGATCTGGGAGAGGGTTTTTTCCCTGTCCACGCCCAGGATCCGGCTGAGAGAGGCGGCTATCGTCTCCGGGTCCTCCCCGTACATGGCGATCTCTGCGGGACTGACATACACCGTCCAGGTGGTGGCGCTCATGGCCAGCAGGTTCCCCTTCCGGTCATAGATGCTTCCTCTCCCGGCTGGGATGGCGGTGTTTCTCAGCTGCTGCTCCAGCGCGGCGCTCTCCAGCTCCTGATGGCGCAGGATCTGCAGCCGAAACAGCTGCGCCGCCAGTATGATAAATGCAAGCACGCCGCACACCGTAAGTAGGAACAGTGCGCGGCGGAGCATGGTTCGGTTCGGTCGGTCCAGATAGTTGGGGTCCATGACAGCCTCCGGCGATCCCTTGATACGCGATCATGAGCTCCGATCGCATATCAAGTATAGGCCCTCAGCTGTGCAGATATTCCCCCAATGTGTCGAACATCCGGCTGCAGAAATAGGTGAAGCCCTGACCCCGGCGGACGCCGAGGACCGTGGCCCGGTCCTGGCCCTGTTCTTCCAGATAGGTGACCTGTTCCCGGCGGGTATGCTGCATACCCAGGGTTCTGGTGGCGTATTCCTCGGCATAGGCGATGTCCAGCAGCTGCGCGCTCTCGGTGCGGAGACGATCGTTCTCCTCCCGGAGCTCGTGGATCTGGGTGGAGACCTCCACCGCCTGGTCGTTCAGGCCGGTCATTGCCGCCCTGGCCGTCAGCGAGCCGGTCAGCAGCGCAAAGGACAGGGCCGCCCCCGCCAGCATAGCCGCGCCGTAACGGATCCGGGGCTGGGACAGGATGGGCAGACGCCGCAGCGCCTTTTCCTGCTCCTCCCGGCGAAGCTCTTCTACCTTCCACTCCCTGCCGGCAAAGCGGCCGGAGATCAGAGGCAGTTCCTTGGTCTCATCATCCAACTGGAAACCGGCAGAGGCGTTTTCCCGGTGGAGGTCACCGGGCCGGAATACATGGGTCTTTTCAAAGACTCTCGTGCTTTCCTGTTCGACGTTCATATTCTGCTCTTGGACGCGCTTCATGCTCGTTCAGCCTTTCTTCGTACCGCAACAGGCGATGCCTGTCCGCCGTCACAACCGCTCCGCCACCCGGAGACGGGCGCTGCGGGAACGGGGATTCCGCCGCAATTCTTCCTCACCGGCAGTGATCGGTTTTGTCACCGTCTTCATGGTCTGCCGGAATCCGCACACGCACACCGGAAAGTCCGGCGGACAGGTGCAGCCGTTTTCCTTTTCCCGGATGGCGGTCTTGACGATCCGGTCCTCCAGAGAGTGGAAGCTGATCACACACAGCCTCCCGCCCGGTCTGAGCCGGTCCATGGCGGTGAGGAGCATGTCCCGCTCCGCCCCCAGCTCGTCGTTCACCGCGATGCGCAGAGCCTGGAAGCTCCGCTTGGCCGGGTGCTGCTTTTCCCGCAGGGCCGCTCCGGGCATGGCGCTCTTGATGATGTCCACCAGCTCCAGCGTGCTCTCCACGCTCTTTTGCTCCCGCCGCCGGACGATGGCGGCGGCGATGTTCTTGGCGTAGCGCTCCTCCCCGTAGTCCCGGAGGATGCGCCGCAGCTCCTCCTCCGGCCAGGTGTTCACCACCTCCGCGGCGGTGAGCGCCGCGCTCTGATCCATCCGCATGTCCAGGGGCGCGTCCTTCATATAGGAGAAGCCCCGCTCCCCCTCGTCCAGCTGGGGGGAGGACACCCCGAGGTCAAAGAGCATCCCGTCTGCCTTGTCCACACCGGTCCTGTCCAGGATGGCGGACAGATTCCGGAAGTTGTCGTGGACGAAGGTGATCCTGTCCTGCCAGGGCGCCAGCCGCTCCCGGGAACGGGCGATGGCGGTCTCGTCCTGATCGATGGCGATCAGCCGGCCGGTGGACAGTCGCTTTGCGATCTCCTCCGAGTGGCCGCCCAGGCCCAGGGTCCCGTCCACATAGACGCCCTCCGGCCGGATGTTCAGCCATTCGATACATTCATCCAACAATACGCTTACGTGCGCAGCCATGTCAGAACTCCAGTTCCTCCATGACCGCCGCGATGTTCTCCGGGGTCATCTCGCTGCTCTGCTGTTTCTGCCAGCTCTCGCTGTCCCACAGCTCCGCGTGGTTGTTGCAGCCCACCACCGTTACGTCCTTCGTCAGACCCGCGTATTCCCGCAGGTTCTGGGGCAGGAGGATCCGGCCGGCGGCGTCCACCTCACAGCGGGCGGCAAAGGCGAACAGAGGCCGCATCTTCCGCTGCTTGACAAAGGGCATGGCGTCCACCTTGTCGGAAAAGCTCTGCCAGCTTTCGGAGGAGTAGGCGGAGAGACACCGGTCCATGGAGAGCGTCACATAAAACACGCTGCCCAGTTCATCCCGAAGCCGGGACGGAACGGCCAAACGCCCTTTGGCATCCAGCGTATGGAAGTATTCCCCTGTCATGGCGCGGCCTCCTCTCCCGGTTCGGTGTGGAAAATATGCCACTTTCCCCCACTTCGCCCCACTTTGTACCCACATTATAAAAGGAAGGTCGGAAAAATGCAAGGGGCAATTTCACTCCGGATCGGGCGCAGAAAGGGGTCTCCAAGGGCAACTATGTCCAGATATTGTGCCGCGATCCACGGTGCTTGTCGAATCGGTACAAGATATAGGAAAAGAAACAAATGGAAACAATTTATTCCAACTTACCACCATTTCTTTTGGTCGGAGAGGTAAAAAACCTGCACAAAGCGCCTTCCGGCAGCTTTGTGCAGGTCCTCAAAAACGGTATGTTGATTATTTTAAATGTAGAGTCTGGCTACCCGCGGAGAGAGGGCGGAGGTCAGGCCGCAGCCCTCGTCTCCCCCCACCAGGGAGGCGACCTCCTGGGCGGAGAGGAAGCCTCCACGGCCGTCCGTGCCGAAGAAGGTGGCCTCATCTCCCACCGCGCAGTCAACGCCGGTCACGTCCGCCATGCACTGATCCATGCAGCAGCTCAGCAGCGTACAGCGCTGTCCGCCGATCAGCACCGGTCCGTCCACCGCAAAAAGCGCCTGGTTCAACCCGTCCCCGTAGCCCACGCCCAGGGTGGCGATGACGCTGTCCCTGAGCAGGATGCGTCCGCTGCCGTAGCCGATACGTTCTCCGGCCCGGCGGTGGGCAATGTGGGTGATATAACTGCGCCAGCTGACGCACTCGGTGACAGTGCCGTCCGGTCGTATGGGGTTGTCCATGTACATCCGTCTGCCGCAGCGCACAGCGTCCAGGTCAAACTGCTGCCAATACTCCGATGTGGCGGAGCAGGCCATGTGGCGCAGCGGGATACTGAATCCCGCGCTCTCCAGCTTCCGCACCCCAGCCAGGAAGAGCCCGTACTCCTCCGTGTCCCGGGCAAGGTCCTCCGCCGCGGAAAAGTGGGAGAAGGCGCCGGTGATCTCCACCCAATCCCCTGCCGTGTCCAGCTCCCGGATCAGCCCGTCCAGCTCCTCGACCGCCAGACCGATGCGGTGCAGCCCCGTGTCGATTTTGATCTGCACCCGGCAGCGGCGGCCTTGTTCCCGGGCCAGGGCGGCCAGCTCCGTTACCATCCCCGGGCGGGAGACGGCCGCCGTAAGCCCGGCCTCCACAAGGGCCGCCTCCTGGAACGGCAGTACGCCGCCCATGACCAGCACCTCCCGGTCGATCCCGGCCCGGCGCAGAGCAAGTCCCTCGCTCACATGGGCAACGGCCAGCGTCCGGATCTCCTCAAAGCCGCAGAGGATCCCGGCGATGGGGACAAGACCGAGTCCGTAGGCGTCGTCCTTGATGACGGGAATGAGCTGCGGCACCTTTTCAAGTATGCGGCGCACGTTTTCCCGCAGGATGGCGGTATCCACCGAGAGATAGGAATTATATTCACTGACACTCATAAACATTCATTCCTGTTGTTTTCATCCGTTCTCTTCGGGCGAGTTTCCCCGAATACTTGGTTTATAATTATATAACGCCGCTATATGAATTGCAAATCATTTTTTCAAATATCTTTTCTTTTTTAGAAAAAGAGAAAACATGGCTGTTGTTTTATCGCAAATTGCCAAAAGCAAGTCGAATCGCAAGATTATCTTTTTACATAATTATGTGTTGACTATGAATAAAGATGGGGCTATACTCCAAGCATCACAGATAATTAACCTTTGTAAGGAGTGCAAAACAATGAAAAAGATCGCAGCTGTTCTTCTTGTGCTGGTCATGGTGCTGGCCCTGTGCGCCTGCGGTTCCTCCGCCAAACAGGACGCCGGAAAGAAAACCCTGATTCTGGGTACCTCCGCCGACTACGCTCCCTTTGAGTTCATGTATCCCGACGACAAGGGCAACCTGGTCTACGGCGGCATCGACATCTCCGTGGCTCAGTACATCGCCGATTACAACAACATGGATCTGCAGATCGAGAACATGGGCTTTGACTATCTGCTGGTCAGCCTGCAGAAGGGCGACTTTGACATGGTCCTGGCCGCCATCGAGGAGACCGAGGAGCGTCTCCAGAGCGCCGATTTCTCCGATCCCTATTACACCGACTATCCCCCGATGATCCTGGTCAAGGCTGCCGACAAGGATGCCTATACCAGCCTGGAGGATTTCGGCGGCAAGTCCGTGGGCGCCCAGACCGCCACCACCAAAGAGGAAATCGTGAGCAACGATATGCCCGGCGCCAATCTTGTCTCCCTGCAGAATGTGAACGATCTGGCCAACCAGCTCATCAACGACAAGATCGATGCGGTAGTGCTGGACGGCGCCGTGGCGCTGCAGTTTGTCGCCAACAACGGTGATCTGGCCATCGCCTCTGTGGATCTGGGCGAAGCCTATCCCTACCGTGTGGCCGTCGCCAAGGGCGACCCCAAGGGCCTGCTCCCCGGCATCAACGCCGCCATCGCCGACATGCTCGAGAAGGGCAAGGTCACGGAATTCAGCGATTTTGCCGCCTCCCTGGAGGATGTGTGGCAGGAAGTCAGCGCCGAGTAAGCTGACGCATACGGCAAAACCGCGCGTAAGACCCGTTCGGATCTTCGCGCGGTTTTTAAAGGTATATCGATCAAGAAAGGAAGCTGTGCCTATGTGGTGGAGCAACTTATTCACGGACATGAGTTCCGCGAGTTTTTTCAACTTTTCCTTCCTGCCGAAATACGCCGCGTTTTTCATTCAGGGCATTGAGTACACGCTGCTGCTGGCCATCGTTTCGGTGCTGCTGGCTATCCTCCCCGCCCTGGCGCTGGCTCTAATGCGGCTGAGCAAAAACCGGCTGATTAAAGGTCTGGCCGGCGCGTATATCGCCATTTTCCGTTCTACGCCGCTGCTGGTACAGCTCTCCATCATCTATTTCGGCCTTTTCGGTCTGATCAGTATTCCCCGCTACTCTCTCTTCGGCTTTGTGGACCTCAGCCGCTTCATCCCCGGCGTGGTGGCCCTGGCGCTGAACTCCTCGGCCTATGTGGCGGAGATCTTCCGCGCCGGCATCCTGGCCGTGGACGCGGGCCAGATGGAGGCGGCCCGTTCCCTGGGTCTCTCCAAGTGGTCCGGGATGCAGCTGGTGGTGCTGCCTCAGGCCATCAAGAACGTGCTGCCCGCCATTGCCAATGAGATCGTCACCATGGTCAAGGAGAGCTCCATCTGCTCCATGCTGGGCATGGCCGAGCTGATGTTTGGCGCCAAGGCCGTCGCCTCCACCACCTATATCACCCTGGCCCCCTACACCCTGGCGGCTATGATCTACTTCTGCATCAACTACCCCGCTTCCAAGGCCATCGAGGCCATCGAAAGGAGGATGCGCCGTGGCGACAAACAATGAGATCATCCGCGTGGAGCACGTGGTGAAAAAGTTCGGTCCCAGCATCACCGCCCTGGACGACTGCAGTCTTTCCGTCGGGCGCGGCGAGGTGGTGTCCATCATCGGGCCCTCCGGCTCCGGCAAATCCACCATGCTGCGCTGTCTGAACCTGTTGGAGGAGCCTACCTCCGGCAAGGTCATCGTGGACGGGGTGGATATCACGGGAAAGAATGTCAATCTGGACATGCACCGGCGGAAGATGGGCATGGTGTTCCAGCACTTCAACCTCTTCCCCCATATGACGGTGAAAAAGAACATCACCCTGGCGCCGGTCCGGCTGAAGCTCAAATCCCAGAGCGAGGCCGACGCGGACGCCATGCGGCTCCTGGAGCGCATCGGCCTGGCGGAC
>JAFYAQ010000023.1 GCA_017540645.1 Oscillospiraceae bacterium | reverse complement strand
TGCCATCATCACCATCATGATCATGACCATGAGCATGAGGAGCATGAGCATCATCATGAGCATGAGGAGCACGACCACGACGATCATGATCATGACGAGCACGATCATGACCATGAGCATGAGGAGCACGACCACGAGCACGATCATCACCATCACCATCACCACCACGGGCACGACGCGGACGAGGTGTTCACCTCCTGGGGCCTGGAGACGGCCCGGCGCTTCACCGAGGACGAGCTGCGGGAGAAGCTGGAGGATCTGGGGGACGCCTACCGCTACGGCAGCGTGCTGCGGGCCAAGGGCATCGTGGCCTCCGACGCCGGGGAGTGGTTCCACTTTGACTACACGCCCGGAGAGCTGGAGATCCGCCGGGGAAGCGCCGGGGTCACGGGCCGGCTGTGCGTCATCGGCGCGGAGCTGAAGGAGAGCGCCGTGGCGGAGCTGTTCGCCTGAGAGGAGAGGGCCTATGGCAGCGCAACAGATCCCGGTCTATCTCTTCACCGGTTTTTTGGAGGCCGGCAAGACGAAATTTGCCCAGGAGACCCTCCAGGACGCCAACTTCAACAACGGCGACCGCATCCTCCTGCTGGTGTGCGAGGAGGGCGAGGAGGAGTACGACCCCTCCGCCTTCGCCGCCCCCAACGTGTTCATCCACAACATCGAGAACGAGGAGGACTTCACCACGGAGCGGCTGGACGCCCTCCGGCGGCAGCACCGCTGCGATTATGTGATGGTGGAGTACAACGGCATGTGGACCCTGGACACCCTCTACCGGAACATGCCCCGGGAGTGGGTGGTGGCCCAGGAGTTCTTCTTTGCCGACAGCGGCAGCTTCCTCAACTACAACAACAATATGCGCCAGCTCATGGTGGACAAGCTCCAGAGCTGCGAGCTGGCGGTGTTCAACCGCTTCCCCGGCGAGGACGAGGACCTGAAGCTCCAGATCCACAAGATCGTCCGGGCCGTGAACCGCCGCTGCGACATCGCCTTTGAGACGGCGGACGGCAAGATCAGCTACGACAACATCGAGCTGCCCCTGCCCTACGATCTCAGCGCCCCGGTGGTGGAGATCGCCGACGCGGACTATGCGGTCTTCCTCCAGGACATCATGGACCAGCCCCAGAAGTACCAGGGCAAGACCCTGCGGCTGAAGGGCAAGGCGGTCACCAAATCCCGGAGTCTGAAAAAAGGCTATTTTTACCTTGGCCGGGATGTGATGACCTGCTGCGCCAACGATATCCGCTTCATCCCCCTGGCCGCGGAGTGCGCCGACACCGGCGCGCTGAAAAATCTGGGCTGGTACAGCCTGACCGCCCGGGTGGATATCCGCGCCCTGCCGAATGTGTACGACGGCCCCGGCCCGGTCCTCCACGCCCTGGAGATCCGGAGCGCCCCGGCCCCGGAGCAGGAAGTGGCCACCTTTTATTGAACGCCGGAAAAACGACGAGCGGGAGTTCCCTCGAAAGAAGGAACTCCCGCTCTTTTTTCGCAATGGCGTCCGGGCCTTACAGACCCAGGGTCTCGTTTTCAAAATGGGAGAGCAGATGGCTGGTGGTCCGCAGAGAGGTGCGCCGCAGGTGATGCCGCATGGCCGCCACCGCCTTGTCTGCCGAACCCTCCCGGAGCGCGGCCAGAATCTGTCCGTGTTCTTCTATGACCTCCCGGGCGTAATCCTCCCGGTCAAAGGCGGAGAAGGTCTCAAAGCGGAGGAAGTGGTCCCGCAGGGTCTCGATCTCGCCGAGCATCAGGCTGTTTCCCGAGGCCTCAAAAATAATGGTGTGGAACTCCCGGTCCAGCCGATACATGAGCTTGGAATCGCCGGAGGTGCAAAGTTCCGTCATCTCCGTCATAACGGCGTCCAGCCGCCGCAGATGCTCCTCCGTCCGGCGAAAGGCGGCCAGCCGGCTGCCGATCTGCTCCAGATAAAAGCGCGCCTCCATGATCTCCGCGGCCCGCTCGTCGGTGAGGGGGAGCACTTCCACGCCCCGACCCCGGAGGAAGACGATATAGCCCTCCTGCTCCAGCTGGAGCAGCGCCTCCCGCACGGGTGTGCGGCTCAGGCCCAGGTCGTTGCAGATGGCGTCCTGGGAGTAGACCATGCCGACCTGAAGCTTGTGATACAGGATCCCGTCTTTAATCAGCTGGTAGGCCTGTTCCTTGAGCGTGCGGGAGGATATCCCCCGACCGTTCAGCAGCCCGATGCTTTGTTGTTCCACGCGGACGCTCCTCTCATTGGCTGAATGCTCCTGCGAACGGAAAAGGCCCCGCCGCGGGAAAACGCCGCTCGTCCGCATATATATAGTATATAATACATTTGATAAACAATCAAGGGACGGCGCTTTCGGCAGGACGCATAAAAATGACGCGACAAACTGACGGATTTTACAAAGTTTTGCTAAAACAGGTAAAGGCTATTGACAGGAAAACAGAAATATGTAATATATTACATATAAGATATTTAAGAATGGGAGCGACAGGAAAGGAGCATTGCCATGAAAATCAGCATCGCCCAGATGGACGTTCGCCTGGCCGAGCCGGCGTATAACTTCGCCCGGGCCGAGGAGATGATCCGACAGGCCGCGGCGGGCGGGGCCGACGTGGTCCTGATCCCCGAGACCTTCAACACCGGTTTCTTCCCCAAGGAGAATCTGGCCTCCTACTGCGACAGGGACGGAGCGGAGGTCAAGCGCCGGATGGGCGCTCTGGCCGCGGAGCTGAAGATCAACATCGTGGCCGGATCTGTGGCCAATGTGAAGCCGGACGGCGGCATTTACAACAGCGCCTACGTCTTCGACCGGCAGGGAGAATGCATCGCCCAGTACGACAAGACCCACCTCTTTTCCCCCAGCGGCGAGCATGAGTATTTCAAGGCCGGCGACAAGCTCTGCACCTTCCAGCTGGACGGCCATCCCTGCGGTCTGATCATCTGCTACGATATCCGCTTCCTGGAGCTGGTACGCACCCTGGCGCTGACGGGGCTGGACGTCCTGTTTGTCCCCGCCGAGTGGCCGGGCCTGCGCCGCTATCACTGGCAGACCCTGACCTCCGCCCGGGCCATCGAGAACCAGATGTTCGTGGCCGCCTGCAACTCCTGCTCCAAGGACACGGGCTGCGGCGGGACCTCCCGCATCCTGGACCCCTGGGGCGAGGTGCTGGCCGAGGCGGACGACAGCGAGCAGATCATCTCCGCCGATCTGGACTTCTCTGTGATCGAGGGCATCCGCCGTTCCATCAATGTCTATCGCGACCGCAGACCGGAGCTCTACGACGTGCGCAAGCGCGCCGCGCAGATAACAGAATAATAGGAAAAGGAGGAACGATCTTTGAGCGAAATTACCTTTACTCTCCATTGCAAGGACGGGCAGGTATGTGAACTCCCCGTGGAATTTGACCAGCTCTTCGCCATCGGCTATGCCGGGCGCAACCTGGAAAAGACCATGGAGCATATCCGCGAGCTGGAGGAGCAGCTGGGCGTCCCCGCGCCCAAAAAGATCCCCACCATCTTCCAGATGTCCAACCAGATCCTGACCCAGGACCATGAGCTGTTCTTCGTTGGAGAAAACACCTGCGGTGAGGTGGAGTACATCATCATCACCCAGGGGGAGAAGCTCTACATCGGCCTGGGCAGCGATCACACCGACCGGGCGCTGGAGAGCGCCAGCGTGCCCAAGGCCAAGCAGGTCTCCCTCAAGCCCATCGGACGGGACGTCTGGGAGTATGAGGACATGAAGGACCACTGGGACAGCATCCGTCTCCGCTCCTTCCAGACCGTCGGCGGGGAAGAAATCCCCTACCAGGACGGCAGCCTGGCCGACATCCTGCCGGTAGACTTCCTGCTCCATGAACTGGAGACCCGCGTGGGCGACGTCTCCCACAGTGTCATCTTTTCCGGCACGGTGCCGGTCCTCAACGGCTTCAAGTACGGCGAAAACTTCCGCTGCGAGATGGTCGACGAGACCCTGGGTCGCAGCCTGCGCATGGACTACAACATTCATGTAATTTCTGAAGAGGAGAGATAAAAAATGAAACGCTTTATTACCATCGTCCTGGCCCTTGTCATGGTCCTGTCCCTGGCCGCCTGCGGCGGCAGCGCCCCCGCCGCCAACAGCGCCCCCGCTGCCAACAACGCTCCCGCCCAGACCTTCAAGATCAAGCTCGGTACCACCGGCAACGAGAACCACCAGTCCACCATCGCCGCCAACTTCTTCAAGGAGAAGGTGGAGGAGCTGACCAACGGCGGCATCACCGTGGAAGTGTACCCCAACTCCTCTCTCGGCAGCGAGCGCGAGATGGCCGAGGGCGTGAAGCTGGGCACCCTGGAGATGACCATCGTCACCTCCGACGGCACTCTGCCCGCCTGGGTACCGGAGACCCAGGTCCTGTCTATCCCCTATCTGTTCGCCACCAAGGCCCAGGCCTATGAGGTCCTGGACAACACCCTGCAGCCCTATCTGGCCCCCCTGTTTGAGAAGGAAGGCTTCAAGCATCTGGCCTTCTGTGAGCTGGGCTTCCGTCACTTCACCAACAACGTCCGTGAGATCACCTGCGCCGACGACATGAAGGGCATGAGCATCCGCGTCCAGGAAGCCCCCATCTGGTTTGCGCTGATCGACTCTCTGGGCGGCACCGCCACCCCCGTGGCCTTCAACGAGCTTTACACCGCTCTGCAGCAGGGCATGGTGGACGGCCAGGAGAACCCCATCCCCTCCATCGCCAGCTCCCGCTTCAATGAGGTCCAGAAGTACATGTGCCTGGACGGCCACACCTACGCCGCCGAAAGCATCCTGATCAACCTGGCCTTCTACAACAAGCTCCCCGCCGAGTACCAGGCCGCCGTGGATGAGGCCGCCGCCTACGCCAGCACCATGCAGCGCCAGACCGTGGACGCCAACGAGCAGCAGCAGCTGGCCGATCTGAAGGCCGCCGGCATGATCGTCTGCGAGGATCCCGACATCGCCTCCTTCCAGGCTGCCACCGCCGATCTGCCTAACCGGCCTGAGGTCCAGGCCCTGGTCGATCCCAGCCTTGTCGCTATGGTCCGCGACGCGGTCGCCGCTATCGGCTGATGCGAAACAAGGGCCTGAGCGTTTACCGCGCTCAGGCCTTTTTCTGAAAGATCTTCTTTGTTGAGGAGGGAGCCGAGATTGAAGTTTATTGACAAGTATTTGACAATGGCGGTCCGCGTCATCATCGGCATCGCGCTGATCGTGCTGTTCGCGGTGGCGTTTGGGACGGTCGTGGGCCGCGCGTTTTTTGGCGCGTCCATGGGGTGGTCCCAGGACATCATTCGCCTTTGCTTTACCTACATCATTTATTTGGGCGCCGCGTACTGCGTCCGGGAGAAGGGCCATCTGAACATCGACTTCGTGCTGGGCATGATGAAGCCGCAGGTGCGCCGGATCGTGGAGCTGGTCATCAACATCGTGCTCCTGGCCTTTTTTGTGTTCATCGTATACTATGGCATCATTTTCGTAGGGACCGGCGCCACGCAAAAGTCCCCCTATCTGATGATCCCCATGAAGTATTATTACATGGGCATCCCCATCTCCGGCGTTATGATGTTCTTCTACATGCTGGAGCAGGTGATCGATGAGATCCGCTCTCTGGCCGCCGGGAAAGGAGAGACCAAGTCATGATCATTATTCTGTGTCTGTTCCTCCTGTTTTTCATCGGAGTTCCCATCTGCTTCTCCCTTGGGCTTGTCTCTCTGGGCAGTCTGGCCATTGACGGCATCCCCATGATCGTGGTGGTGCAGCGCATGTTCACCGGCGGCGACAGCATTGCCCTGATCGCCATCCCGCTGTTCATGCTCTCCGGCGAGCTGATGTTCCGGGGCGGCATGTCCAAACGGATGGTGGACTTTGCCGACACCCTGCTGGGCCACTTCCCCAGCGGTCTGGCCATGGTGAGCATCCTGGCCTGCATGTTCTTTGCCGCCATCACCGGCTCCGCTATCGCCGCCACGGCGGCCATCGGCGGCATCATGATCCCGCTGATGAAGGAACGGGGCTATGACTACACCTTCTCCGCGCCCCTGCTGGCCTGCGGCGGTTCCATCGGTCCCATCATCCCGCCCTCCATCCCCCTGCTGGTCTACGGCGTGCTGGCCAGCGTCAGCGTGGCGGACCTGTTCATCGGCGGCGTTCTGCCCGGCATCCTGATGGGGCTGGGACTGATGATCTTCAGCTATTTCGTGGGCAAAAAACGCGGCTATAAGGGCCGGGAGAAGCGAGCCTCCTTCCGGGAGATCCTCCACGCGGGCAAGAGCGCCCTGCTGGCGCTGTTCATGCCTGTGATCATTCTGGGCGGCATCATGAGCGGCTACTTCACCCCCACCGAGGCCGGCGCCATCGCCGTGGCCTACGCCCTGGTGGTCGGCATGCTGGTCTACCGGGAACTCAGCATGAAGGAGATCTGGGAATCTTTCGTCAACGCGGCGAAAAGCACCGGCCAGATCCTGATCATCGTCGCCCTGGCCTCCCTGTTCTCCTGGGTGATCACCGTGGCCCAGGTGCCCCAGACCGTCAGCGCCTTCCTGCAGAACAATATCCAGAGCAAGGTGGGCATGCTGCTGGTCATTAACGTGATCCTGCTGATCGCCGGCACTTTCATCGACACCACCAGTGCCATTGTGATCTTCGCGCCCCTGTTCATCCCCATCTGCCGGAGCATGGGTGTGGATCTGGTCCACTTCGGCATGATCATGGCGGTCAACCTGACCATCGGCATGTGCACGCCGCCCCTGGGCGTGTGCCTCTTCGTGTCCAGCTCCATCGCCAAGATCTCCCTGAAGGATCAGATGAAGGATCTGCTCCCCATGCTGGCGGTGCTGATTCTCGTGCTGCTGCTGGTGACCTATATCCCCAGCCTGACCCTCTGGCTGCCGGGACTGTTCCACTGATCGCTTCCCATCCACTGCGCGGGCGGACGATAGGACCGCCGGGAAAAGGGGTCATGTCAATGGCAAAGGAATACCTCCGGCGGATCGCCGTCTGCGTCGTCGGGCTGATCCTCTATGGGCTCGGGAACGCCTGCGGCGTCATGGCCGGGTCCGTGGGCACCAACGCCTGGAACACGCTGAGCATCGGCCTGGCCGATCGCCTGGGCTGCAGCTTCGGCGCCGCCAACTTCAGTATCAGCCTGATCGTGATCGTGGCGGTGGTGATCGGCAAGGGCAAGATCGGCGTGGGGACCATCCTGAATATCGGCATCATCTCGCTCTTTTCGGAGCTTTGGATAGGGCTCCTCCGCCTTCTCCCGGCCTCGGACAGCGGGATCCTGGGCGTGGGCTATTCCCTGCTGGGCCAGTTCATCATTTCTTTTTCCATTGTGATCTACATGCGTGCCGAGCTGGGCTGCGGCCCGAGAGACGGTCTCATGGTCCTTCTCGGCCGAAGGCTTCCGGGCATCCCCATCGGCGCGGTAAAGTTCGGGATTGAGCTGATCGTGCTGGGCATCGGCGTCCTGCTGGGCGCGCCCTTCGGTATCGGAACGGTCCTCGTCATGGCCCTGCAGGCCAGCATTTTTCAGCTTGTGTGCCGGCTCTGCCGCTTTGAGCCCCGGAGCCTGCGCCACGAAAACGTCCTGGACACCCTCCGGCGGATCGCCGGGCGGGAAGCCCCATAGCCCGGACAGAGGGCGCGGAAAAACGACAGGAGAAAGACGCGCTGCAAAACAGGTCCCTTCTGTTTTGCAGCGTGTCCATGTTTATCAAAACACAGCCTTGCCCTTTTTGATGCGCATTTCAGATCCTTCGAGAAAGCGGAAGACCGGCTGTCCGCCGGCAGGGACAGAAAGGAGAGAGACTATGAGGCTTGCAAGCATCCGACGGGAGTATACCGAGATCGCCGGCATCGTCACGCCCCGGGGCGTGCTGCCCATCCGGGCGCTGAACGCCCGAAAGGGGACGGCCTGGGAGGAGACCCTGTTTGCCCTGATCGAGTCGGGACAGCTCAAGGCCCTGACCGACTGGTACAACGCGATCGGCAGGGAGGAGCTTGTCTCCGTCTCCGGTCTCGTGCCCTGGGAGCAGGTGGTCTACGCGCCGCTTTACCGCACCCCCCGGCGCATCTTCGGCATCGGATTGAACTATGTGGACCACGCCGGAGATATCGGCGATGCTGCACCCCAGGGCTTCCCCGGCAGCTTTTTCAAAATGGCGGACACACTCATCGGCCCCGGCGACGAGATCCACCTCCCCAGGCTCAAGGAGGCCCTTCGGACGACGGCGGAGGCGGAGCTGGGCGTCATCCTGGGCAAGCGGTGCCGTGACGTCAGCGAGGAGAACTGGCTGGACGCGGTGGCGGGCTATACCACCATCCTGGACATGACCGAGGAATCCATCCTCAAGGGCAACGAGTTTGTAAAGGGCAACCCCCGCTATCTGACCATCGTTAAGAATTTTCCCACCTTCTTCTCCTTCGGCCCCCAGCTGGTCACGCCCGACGAGGTGCCGGACGTGCTGAAGCTGGAGGTCCAGAGCGTCCGCAACGGCGAGATCTACGCCAAAAACGTGGTGGCCAACATGACCCACCGCCCGGCGCGGCTGGTGTCGCTGCACTCGTCCATCCAAGGCTGGTACCCCGGCGATGTGCTGTCCACCGGCACGCCCCGGGCCTTCGGCCTGGCGGACGGAGACGTGGCGGAGTGCCGCATCGTGGGCCCGGACGGCTTTTCCATGGAGCCGCTGAAAAACCCGGTGGTGGATCTGAAAAAGCACCCCGAAAAAGAGGGATAAGGCGGCACACGATCGCCATCCCGTCCGCTGTCGGCATCGGCTCGGACCTCGCCCGGAAAACGCCAAAGGGTATAAAAAAACACGCTGCTTCGTGCAGCGTGTTTTTTTCGGAACCAGGGGGTCAGGCCGTGACGCCGATGATATAGGGATACCAGCCCAGGGAGGCGTATTTTTCCTCCGTCCACCAATACTGTCCGCCGTCAAAGTCGAACAGGTGGAACTCCTTGCCCCGGTCGTCCACCACGATCTGGGCCCCATCCTTGTCCACGCCGTTGGTCCCGCCGGGCATATAGTACATGTGGAAGAAGTCGCGCATCTCATAGTAGTTTTGATGGTAGCGCCACGCTCCGCCGGAGGGCTCGCCGCCGTAGACGGTGAAGAAAATGCAGTCGGGCAGGTATTCCTCCTTCAGCTCTGCGATCTGGCCGTCGCCCAGGGGGCAGTTGCACCACCACACCCGCTCCAGACTCGTCATCTGGGGCAGGCATTCCCGGGCGTTTTTCGCGCTCACACGGGTATAGCACAGGTTCAGATCCCGCAGCCGGGGGCAGTTCAGCAGGGGGGTCATGTCATGGAAGGACGTATTGAAGGCCTCCAGATAGAGCAGCTCCTTGCACCAGCCCAGGGGCGTGAAGTCTTCGATATAGCACTCGGCGATGATGAGATAGGTCATATGGGGCATATACTGGAGGAAGGAGATATCCGTGATATACATGTGGCCGATGTCCATGGCCTGCATATCCACCAGGTACTTGAACACCTCCGTATCGCTGTTGGTAAGATAGGGATGACTCAGCCCGTCCATGGAGGCGCAGAAGTAGGTGGCGTCGGTCCGCAGGGTGAAGCCGGCAAATCGGACGTTCCAGATGAAGCGGATGTTCTCCCAGCGCTTGCAAAGGGCGTCCATCTCCTCGTTGGAGAAGCCGCAGTCGCACATCTCCACCTTCTGCAGATCGGGCAGGAAGGGCAGCACGGATTCCAGCTCATCCAGAGAGCCCAGGGCCACGCCGTTGAAGTCCAGGGCCTGGGTGTTGCAGGGGTACTCCACCCCCCGCAGCAGCACCGTCCAGCTCACCGCCAGCTCCGGGTGGGCCTCCCGGAAGGCCAGCCGGTCCCGGGCGGGCACCTTGCTGCCGGTAAAGTCCACCGACCGGAGCGAACCCAGCAGATCCAGCGTCCCATCCAGAGCCAGGGTGCTGTCCGCCCCCGTGATGGAATAGGTCAGTGATTCCGCGTCGTTGCCTATATAGGCCTCGCCCACATTGACGGGCCAGGCAAAGCGAAGCTTCGGGTAGGCGCCCAGGAGAGAGCGCTGCTGGGCCGGGCTCAGCACCGTCGGAATGACCTCCACCGACTCCGCGTTGTGGAACCAGCTCAGCTGGGAGAGCAGCTCCTCATAGTATACCGAGGAGCTCTCCACCCGCAGGGTCGTGACGGTGGAGGGATACCACTCGCCCCCCAGGCAGAGATTCCAGCTCATATCGCACTCCGGCAGGGAATCGCGCAGAGCCTCTATGGCGGCGGGGTTGGTGCAGTGGTCCACGGTCAGAGACCGGAGCGAGGAGAACAGCCGGATGTTTTCCCAGTCCTCCGGCAGATCGTCCAGACGCAGCTCCGTCAGAAGACTGTCGTAGACCTGGTCGCCCAGGGGCACGTCAAAGCGCAGGACACTATCCGGCAGCTTCTCCCGGAGATACTCATACTCCTCCAGCGGGGCGTTGTTGCCCCGCAGATCGGCGCTCTGCAGCGTCTCAAACCGGCGCAGCACCCGCAGATCCGTCAGACCCCGATCCCGCAGGTCCAGGGTCTCCAGATCCGTGCGCATAAACTCCCCGTCCACGAAGGCGTACAGAGTATAAAGGTAGCCGCCCGCCGCCATGACGATCAGCACCACCAGCACGCCAAGCAGCAGCGGGACCCAGCGGGGTGTGGTTTTCGATTCTTTTTTCTGCCTCATCGGGCACCTCCCGGAGATGATATGAGCGCCGAAAAACATAGGTTTTCGGGAATTCGGTCTTGCGATTTTTCCAAAAAAGGGGTAAGCTAAGTAACGCGTGCAAAAACAGTAAAGCTTATTATACACGATTTTTCTGGATTCGGAAATAGCGCAAGGAGTTTTTCATGAAAAAATTTTTCCTCGCCGTCCTGTGTGTGACGGCGCTGCTGGGACTGGCCGCCTGCTCCCGGGTGATCGAGACTTACGGCTCGCCCATGATCACCACCACGCCGCTGCCCACCGCCTCTCCGGTGCCGGCAGCCACGCCGGAGCCGACCCCCGAACCCACGCCGGAGCCGACCCCCGAACCGTCGGAGGCGGAGCCGGTGGAGCTGACGCTGACGAACAACGTCCGGGCGTCCATGAAGCTCATCCAGGACGACTATGAGTACAGCGGTGTGACCTTATATGGCGGCACGGTGATCCATGTGGAATCGGAGACGCCCTTCGCCTCCCTGTACCTCTACTGGAGCCGGACGCCCAAGCCCTACACCGTGGAGGGAGAGAACTTCACCCTGGCCGGGGGAGAATACGGCATGCTCCATGAATATCTCCTCCTGCCTGAGAGCGTCACCAGTCTGGATCTGGAATTCACGGGCAGCTCCTCCCTGATGGAGCTCTGGGCCTTCACCGAGGGCAGGCCCCCGGAGGGCGTTCAGGTCTGGGATCCCCCCTGCGAAAAGGCGGATCTGCTGGTGTTCTCCGCCCACTCGGACGACGATGTGATCTTCTTCGGCGCGCTGATCGCCGACAGCGTGGCCCGGGGCCTGGATGTGCAGGTCTGCTACCTGGTGGACCACGCGCTGCCCGGCGGCTACCAGTACGCCGACCGGAACCACGAACTGCTCAACGCCCTGTGGGCCATGGGCGTGCGGCACTATCCCCGGGTGGGACCCTTCCCCGACTATTTCGTGGACAACCTGTGGGCCGCCCAGAAGCAATACGGGGATATCTCCGTTACCAATTATATGGTGGACATCCTCCGGGAATTCCGGCCCAGCGTGGTGGTGACCCATGACCGGGAGGGTGAGTACGGCCACGGCACCCACATGCTCTGCGCCATGTGCATGGAGCGGGCCGTGGAGCAGGCGGCGGACGAAAAAATCCAGCCCAAGAGCGCTTCGGCTTACGGGACCTGGGACACGCCCAAGCTCTATCTCCACTACGCGGACGAAAACCCCATCATGCTGGAGGTGGAGGTGCCGCTGGACTACTTCGGCGGGCGCAGCGCCTTTCAGGTGGCCCAGGATGCCATGGAGTACCATTTGTCCCAGCTGCAGTGGGCCCACCGGCCCCAGCTGGACAACGAGGCCTTCGAAAGATATGACTGTCGATGCTTCGGTCTGGTTCGCTCCACCGTGGGAGCGGATACCACCAACGACATCATGGAGAACATCCCCCGGGAATAAAATAAAACGCAGGGACGGTCCTTTTTGCTCAGCATGGGCAAAAAGGACCGTCCCTGCGTTCGTGTTTGCGGCGGTTACCCGTTCTTTTTCCGCAAGGCCTTCATGATGGCGAAGACGGCGCCGTAGGCCACCCCGGCGATGGGCCAGACGATCCAGGTCCGGCCCCAATCCTCGGTGATGAAGCTCCAGGCCAGATACCCGGCCATGACGGAGAGCCAGTAGATCTTCCCAAAGCTTTCGTGGCCATGCTTGTCCTCTTTGGCCTCCCGGGTGTAGTCCCCCTCCTCCAGCAGGATCTGGAAGCCATCCCAGACCACGGCGGAGCGGACGATCAGCAAAACGCCCAGGGCCACCAGCACCAGCAGGACCCCGACGGAGACGGCCATGAGGAATTCATCTTCCCCGGCCAGCACCAGGCTGACCCCGATGGGGAGCACCGCCGCCACACACAGCACGATGCCCGCGGTCATCTGCCGGGTGAAAACCGGTCGGAACTGTTCCCGGCGCTCCCGGGCCATGCCGTCTACCCCGTAGAGGGTGTCGATAGGCTCGTTTTCCAGGTAGTCATAGGGACTGATCCGCAGCCCGGAGCTGACGAACAGGGCCACGGCACAGCCGATGAGCATCATCAGGATGATCAGACCCAGACCTCCCGCCTGGTTTTCCGTGAGGGCAAGCTTTCCGTACTCCTGGGCGGCCCCCAGCAGGATCAAAGCCACGGGGGACAGGACGCACAGCATCGCCCCCAGAGCGACCCGCCGGGCGTTGAGCCCCTTGATCTGCAAAAAAGCGGATGCCTCCTCCAGGGAGACCGGCCGGGCCGCGGCCCCCGTCTCCGGCAGGGCGACGGCCTCGGGGAGGACCGCATCGTCCTTGAGCAGGTAGTCTGTGCTGACCCCCAGGAGCTCCGACAGCCGGAGGATCCGGGCCATGTCCGGCACGGACTGGGCGCCCTCCCACTTGGAGATGGATTGACGGCTTACGTCCATCTTCTCCGCCAGCTCCTCCTGGGACCAGCCGTTCTTTTTCCTGAGCTCGATCAGTTTATCCGCGAAAATCATGGTCTCTTCCCCTTTCCCTGGCCGGCGGCGCAGGCCGCGGCTTTCTTTTATGGCCTTATCTTACGCCGAAGTTCGATGGCAGACCATAAACTGAGCTTGGAAATTCCGCAACCCCCGGTTGCACCGGGGGTTGCGATGACTCTCGAAAAAGCTGCGGCCTGCTGCACGTCAGCCGAAGTATTTGCTGCCCTCCGCCGCCGACAGGCCAAAGTAGGCGTAGGCGGAGTTGATCATCTCCTGGGCCCGGCCGTCCACATAACCGGTGACCCGATTGCAGCAGCTGGCGAAGAAGGAGGCGTCGTGTCCCCAGCGGGCCAGATCCCGGGCGCTCTCCGGCTCCACCTGGGCGCGGAGCTCCTGGATCCGCTCCAGGACCGCGGCGTCGCTCAGCTCGTTTTTGAGCAGGGAGCCCAGCCGGCTCAGGAACATGTCCCGGAACTCCGGATTGTACATCAGGCCCCGGGGGATGATGGCGTGGAGCTGGGGCCAGCACTCGAAGCCTACGGCGTAGGTCTGGTGGTCGCTCATGCAAAGGTCCATGTCCACCAGGCCGTAGAGGACCTTGTTGTTCTCATACTCGGGACTGGAGTAGAAGCGGACGTTTTCGTACACGTCGATGTCGCCGCCGTAGCACTCCAGGATCATCCAGTCGATCATCTCCTCCACGTCCAGATGCTCCTGAATGTACTGCCAGGACTCGGCGCTGTTCAGATCGTGGTTCTCCGCGTAGGTCAGCAGATCGGAGAAGGTGCCCGGGTAGCGGTACTCGCCGTTAAAGACCTGCACGCTGTCCGGATCCACCCCGTAGTGGGAGGCGAAGAAGTCCTCGTTGTGGTGCTCCCGGAAGGAGTAGATGCCCCAGTATTCACCGTTGATGTACAGCGCCACATACCGGTAGTTCATGGCCGGGACCGGGGTAAAGTCCATGGCCATGCCGGCGAAGAGATTGTCGATCATGTAGCCGCCGCTGGTGTCCTGCAGGCTGCCCCGGAGCAGCAGGCTGCCGAACTCGGTCACCCGGCCGTCGCCGAATACGTCATAGTTCAGGTCCCCGCCGTATCGGCCCCGGAACATCAGCTTCAGGGAGCGCTTTTCGCTCTGGTGCCGGCTGGTGCGGCCGTGGATCTGGACGCCGCAGTCGATCCGGAAGCTGCCGACGTCCTCATAGAACTCGATGCTGGCCTCCCGCTCCCACTTGCCCTCCCAGGCCTCCTGGTGGTGGCTGTAGATGCCGCTGCGGCCGAAGAGATCGTCCGGGGCGGCCACCAGACTGGCGATGGGCAGGGAGGAATTCTCATTGATAAAGTAGCTGAAGGTGGCCGGCTTGGCTGCCAGCTGGCCCTCCGGCAGGCTGACCGCCCGGATCACCGTGGTGGCGCTCAGGGTCAGGGGCTCGGTGTAGAGGGGCGAGGAGGCGGTGGGCACGGAGCCGTCGGTGGTGTAGTGGATGTTCTCGCCCCGGAGGCTCACCGTCAGACTGTCCACCCCGTCGTACACGCCGGGGGCCACGTCCGGGACCGGCGAGGACGAAACCTGCCGCCAGCCTTTGCCGTTGTCCGCGCCGGGGGTCTTGGCGGCGAAGTAGAAGAAGCCGTTCTCGCCATCCAGACGGCCGTAGCTGCCGCTCCGGGGGATGAACTGGAGCCGGGCGAAGTCGCACACGGCGCCGTCGGGACCGTAGAGATAGACCTCGTCCCGATTGGCGCTCAGGCCGAAGTTCTCCACCTGGATCACCCGGGACTCCCCGGGGGCCAGGGATTCTCCGTTCAGACGCATCCGGGTGGGATCCGACTTCCGGTCGGTGAGGGTGTAGCCGTTCAGATCGATGGTCTCGTCGGAGACGTTCTTCAGCTCCACCCAGTCCCCGTTGGCGGCGTCGTACACCGCCACCTCCCACAAAAGAAGGCCGGAGGAGCGCTCTTCCCGGGCCTGGAAGGCCGCGTAGCCCTCCGCGTCGTTGGAAAAGCCCGGCGTGGGGAGATCGCAGGCGGCATAGTTCCCCTCCCCGTCCAGAGCCCAGGACTGTCCGTCCAGCTCCTCCACGGGCACGGTGCGCAGCACCACGCCGTTGGGGGTGGTCAGGCACAGCGTCTCCCCCACGGAGATGGCAAAGCCGGTGTGGAGATGGCCGGGGGTGCTGCGGTTCTTGCCGCTGGCCCAGAGGCGGACGTACTCCCCGGGCTGCAGGACCAGTTCGGGAATAGGCCACTTGTCCGGCTCCTCCTCCGTGTCGGAGAGGTACCAGCCGCTCAGATCCACGCTCTGGCTGCCGTTGTTCGTAAGTTCGATCCAGTCGGAGAAATCCCCGTCCTCGTCCACACAGCAGGCCTTGTTCCCGTCCATCAGCTCGGAAAAAACCACCGGCACGGCCTGGTAGCCCAGGGAGTCCCGCCAGGCGGCCAGGCCGACCTCGTCATTGGAAAAGCCGGGGGTGGGGGTTTCGGAGACGGTCCAGACGCCGTTATCCTTTACATAGGAGCGGTTCTTCTCCAGGGCCGGCAGGGTGACGCTGTCCGCAACCGTGCCGGTGGGGCCGGTCAGCACCAGGGTCTCGCCCCCCTTGGAGCTGAGACCGAAGGGGGCGATCATGTCCCCCTTGCCTCCGGGCTGGCACCAGATCACCAGATATTCCCCGGGGCCCAGGCTCCGGTCCGCGGGGAAGCTGAATTTGCTCTTCTCCTCCCGGTCGGAGAGCTTGTAGCCGGAGAGGGACACGGGGGTCTCCGTGGGGTTGCGCAGCTCCACCCAGTCGCCGTAGTTCCCGTCCGGGTCGGCGTACAGGGAGTTGGCGGCCATGACCTCGCTCAGCTCCAGGACGCCGCCGCTCCGGGAGGCCAGTACCGCCTGCCAGGAGCTGTAGCCCGCCTCGGTGTTGGGGAAGCCGGGGGTGGGGGTGTCCGTGGGGACGAGAGCCCCGTCCTCCCCCCGGATCAGGGACTGGCCCGCCGAACAGGGCACGGTCGCCGCCTCGTCCACGCTGACCAGATTCTTGTTCATCAGGGCCACGGTCTCCCCACCCTCTTTTTTCAGGCCGAAGGGGGCGTAAGAATCCCCCTCCGCTCCCGGAGAGCACCAGACCACCAGGCAGCCGTTGGGCGCCACCGTAGTGCCGGCGGGGAAGCAGTACTTGCCCTCCCCCGGGGTGTCGGAGAGATAATAGCCCCCCAGGTCAAAGGCGGAGCCGGTGTTGTTTTCGATCTCCACATAGTCCCAGAGCAGGCCGTCCTCGCTGGGACAGGCGCTGTTGTCGGTCATGACCTCGCTGATATGCACGGCGTAGCCCCCCGCCCAGGCGGGCTTCACCGCGCTCTTCAGCCGGGAGCAGAGCAGCAGCGCCAACCCGGCCAGAACGGCGAAGATCAGCGTCCACAGGGCCAGCTGCGCTTTTCTTTTTCTCTCACGCTTCATATTCCTATGCCTCCGGGGCCATAAATTTTCACTCTATTCTACCGTATTTGGCCCCAATGTTCAAGCCGAAGATGCGCCGCGGGGAAGAATTCCCTTTTCCTTTCCTTTCGGGTGTGCTATGATACTCCCAGGAAAGGGGGGGACAGAGATATGGAGCCGATGGAGGTCCTCTCCCATTTTGCCCTGTCGGGGGCGGCACTGGACTGTGCCCCCTACGGGAATGGGCACATCAACGCCACCTTTCTGGCCCGGACCACCGCCGGGCGGTATATACTGCAGCGCATCAGTGCCCGGGCCTTTGCGGACATTCCCGGACTGATGGACAATATCGCCGCCGTCACCGCCCATCTGCGGCAGAAGGACCCGGACCCCCGGCACAGCCTGCGCCTGATCCCCACCCGGGAGGGCGGGTGGTTCTGGCGGGAGGAAGACGGGGAGTGCTGGCGCTGTACGGCCTTTGTGGAAGGGAGCCGCACCCCTCTTGCCCTTCTCTCGCCGGCGGAGTTCCGGGAGATCGGCGGGGCCTGGGGGAGATTTCTGGCGCTGCTGTCGGACTTTCCGGTGGACGCTCTGCGCCGGACCGGCCCCTGCTATCACGATGCGCCGGAGCGCTACCGGCAGTTTCGCGCGGCGGTGGAAAACGATCCCCTGGGCCGGGCGGTTGCCCTGGGCGCGGAGATCGAGGGCTATCTTCTTCGGGAGACCGACGCCGCCCAACTCCAGACTCTCCTGGACGCGGGGGAGCTGCCCATGCGCCTGACCCACAACGATACCAAGATGGACAATATCCTCCTGGACACCGCCACCGGCCGGGCCCTGTGCGTGCTGGATCTGGACACGGTGATGCCGGGGCTGATCGCCTATGACTTCGGGGACGCCGTCCGCTCCCAGGCGGTGAACGGCCGGGGCTGCGTGGACACGCAGATGCTCTCCGCCTTTGCCGGGGGCTTTTTGGGGGCCTATCCGGAGCTGACCCGCCCCGAGCGGGAGAGCCTGGCCCTGGGCGTCTGGACCATGACGGTGGAGTGCGGTCTGCGCTATCTTACGGACTATCTGGAAGGAGAACGCTTTTTCGCCGTGCGCCGTCCGGGGCAATGCCTGGAGCGGGCCCGGGCCCATCTCCGGCTGGCTCAGGATATGGAGCGCCGCAGAGGCGAGATAGAGAGGGCGATATAGATCGCCCACAGAGGACAACAAAAAACGGTGCGGCTGTTTTGCCGCACCGTTTTTATATGGCGGGAGCCTCCCGCAGGAGGAGAAACGCCGGGCCCGCTCACTTCCCGGCGGAGTTCTCGGTGACGATCTCCGCCAGATCCAGCTTCTGGAAATAGCGATCGTGGGTCTCGGAATAGACGGAGTTGAAGAGCTGGTCGTTTCCCTCGTGGAGATTCATGATGTAGTCATGGGGCTGGACCTTGCTCTCGCCGGCCCGGACGATGATGGACAATCCGACGTTGGAGCAGCAGTCGGACACGCGCTCCAGGTCCGTGAGGATATCCAGGAAGCACACGCCGGCGTTGACGCTGCACACCCCCCGGCGCAGCCGGTCCAGGTGGTTGGTCCGCAGCCGGTCGATCATATCGTCCACCACCTCTTCCATGGGCTCGATGTGGCGGGCGGCCCGCAGGTCCCGGTAGGAGAAGGCGGTGTCGGTCACGGTCAGGATCTGACCGATCAGCTCCATCAGCACCTCCTGCTCCCGAAGGGCGTATACGGAGAAGCTGAGATGCTCCTGGTGGAGCCGCTTGGCGTGCTCGGCGATGTTCACCGCGTGGTCCCCGATGCGCTCAAACTCGGTGAGGACCTTGTTGTACTCCCGGAAGATGGCGATATGGGTCTCGGAGGAGAGCCGGGTGGAGATCTGCACCAGGTAGCGGCTGACGCTGTCGGTCAGCTGGTCGATGATATCCTCGTCCTCGTTGATCTGCCGGAACGTGTCCTCGTGATAGCCCCGGAAGAGCCCGGCGGCCCGGTTCAGGTTCTGGGTGGAGAGCTTGAGCATGACCCGCATGGCGTTGTAGCAGCTGCGGAATGCCAGGGCCGGGGTGTCGAAAAAGTTGGGGTTCAGGGCCGCTACCAGATTGGCGTATTCCCCCAGACCCTTGGCGGCGGGCTCGTCCTCGTCCTTATCCCGGATGATCCGGTGGGAGAGCTTTTCATATACCGGCAGCAGGGGGAAGAGGGCAACGGCACAGCCCATGTTGAACACGGTGTTGGTATTGGCGATGCCGCCGGAGCGGATGGGCTCGCTCCAGAAGCTGTCCAGCAGTCCCAGCCGATGGGTGATGCCCACCACCAGCAGCACCAGCACGGTCTCGCTCAGGTTGAACAGGATGTTCACCATGCCAACCCGCTTGGCCTCCGGCTTGGCGCCGATGGAGCAGACGATGGCCGTGGTGACGCAGTCGCCCAGATAGATGCCCACGATCACGGCGTACACCGAGCCGAAGCTCAGACTGCCGCTGAGAGAGAAGGCCTGGAGGATGCCCACGGTGGCGGAGGAACTCTGGAGGACGAAGGCAACGCCCGCGCCGATCACATAGCCCAGGAAGGGATTTTCCGTCAGACGGGAGAAGAGGGAGTCAAACAGGCCCGTGTCCGACAGGACGCTGACCGCCCCGGTCATGTTCAGCAGGCCGCTGAAGAGAACGCCGAAGCCGATGATGATGTTGCCGGTGACCTCGCTCTCCTTCTTCTTGCTGGACATGATGATGACAATGCCCAGGATCAGCGCTACCGGCGCCAGGGTGGAGGGAGTGAAAAAGCGCAGCAGGGAGCTGCCGGAGGTGTTCAGATCCAGCAGCCGGATGATCTGGCCGGTGACGGTGGTGCCCACGTTGGCGCCGATGATGATGCCCAGGGACTGGTGGAGGGTCAGCAGACCCGCGCCCACCAGGCCGGAGGTGATCACGATGGTGGCGGTGGAGGACTGGATCACCGCGGTCATCAGAAGGCCCAGGAAGAAGGCCTTGACGGAGTTGTTGGTGACCTTTTCCAAGGCCTTTTTCAGCGTACCGGAGGCGCCCTCCCGCAGGCTGTCGCCCATCAGGCGCATACCGTATAAGAACATGGCCAGCCCGCCGAAAAGGGTGATGATATCGAAAATGCTCATGCCGCACGCAACTTTCAAACACTTTATTTATATATCATATGGGTCGATTCAGTATACGGTTTTTTCGCCCGGATTACAATTGGCAAAATAACCTATCCCCTCGCCCGCACCGGAGAGAATATCGGGCTTTTTGGACGATTGGCCCGGGGCCTTCTCAGCCCAGTACGAAGCGGAAATACCGGTCCATCTCCTCTTTCTCCCGGAACCTTGCGATATAAACGTAACGTCCCATGGAGGGCCAGTCGATGGGCGGCATCTCCTGGCGCATCACGATATCCCTGCCGTAACGCTCCAGGATCTCCTCCTCGCTGTGGGAAAACACATGGCCGTCCTTACGCCCTGCGTAGGCGCAAATATAGCGGTCCTCCGATTCCGGGAAGAGCCTCTTCCCGAAGACGACCATTTCCGCGTAGATCTGGAAAACATCCGCCGACTGGGCATAATTCATCATATCGGGATCATGCCCGCCCGCGGGGCGCATGTTGACCTCCATCACGGCATAGTCGCCCGCTTTGCCGATGCCGGCATAGTCCTTTTCCAGATGGATGAACTCAAAGTGGACAAAGCGCCGGTCCACCCCGAAGGCCTTCACCGTCCGCCTTCCCAGCTCCAGCAGGCGGGGCGGGACTTCGGCGGTGGTGTAAAATTGGACGTCCTCATCCTGCTGGACCGAGTCGATGACCGGGGCGTAGGTGCAGCTGGATTCAAACAGCGGCTCGCCCCCGGGGCCGATCACCGCGTCATAGGTGCAGATATCGCCGCAGAGAAATTCCTCCATGACATAGGGAACGGCGGGGAGATCCCGGTAAAACGAGACGAGCTCCTCCGTCGTTTTCAGCTTCATGGCGCCGTTGGCCCCCACGCCGATATCCGGCTTCACGATCACCGGAAAGCCGACCTCTTCGGTAAAGGCCCTCCCGGAGGCAAGGTCCGAGACAACATGCTGGCGCGCGGTGGGGATGCCCGCGGAGAGGAAGACCTTCTTCATCTCCGACTTTTTCACCAGAACGCGGATCCCGTCCTCCCGGGTGCCGGAAGAGATGTTGAAATCCGTGCGGAGTCTCGCGTCCGTGGGCAGCCAGTATTCGTTCAGCGATTCCAGCCAGTCCGCCCGCCCGTACTTGTACACGAAATAGGCGACCGCGTGGTACACCTGCTGGTAGTCCTCCAGGGACGGCACATAAAAGTATTCCGTCAGGGCGCCCTTCAGCGGATCGTTCAGTGAGTCAAAAGGCACGTCTCCGATCCCGAGCACGTTTACGCCCAGCTTGTGGAGACGGTCGCAGAAAAAGGTGCAGGTGACCGGGTACGCCGGGGAGATAAAAATGTAATTCATGGGAGACCTCCTTGGGGATGATGGTTTTCCTGGCGAAGATCATCACGGCGGTGATCACGTTTCAAAAAACGCACAGAAAGCAGAGAACCCCGCTTTCTGTGCGTTTGGCCGTCTCAGCTCAAAAAGTCCCGCAGCTTTTTGCTCCGGCTGGGGTGGCGCAGCTTCCGCAGGGCCTTGGCCTCGATCTGGCGGATGCGCTCCCGGGTGACGTTGAACTCCTTGCCCACTTCCTCCAGCGTGCGGGTGCGGCCGTCCTCGATGCCGAAGCGCAGGCGCAGCACCTTTTCCTCCCGGGGGGTCAGGGTGGCCAGCACCGCCATCAGCTGCTCCTTCAGCAGGGAGAAGCTGGCGGCCTCGCTGGGCTCGGAGGCGTCCTCGTCGGGGATGAAGTCGCCCAGATGGCTGTCCTCCTCCTCGCCGATGGGGGTCTCCAGACTGACCGGCTCCTGGGCGATCTTCAGGATGTCCCGGACCTTGTCGGTGGGGATGCACATCTCCTCGGCGATCTCCTCGGCGCTGGGGTCGTGGCCCAGCTCCTGCAGAAGCTGGCGGCTGACACGGATGACCTTGTTGATGGTCTCCACCATATGCACGGGGATGCGGATGGTGCGGGCCTGGTCGGCGATGGCCCGGGTGATGGCCTGCCGGATCCACCAGGTGGCGTAGGTGGAGAATTTGTAGCCCTTGGTGTAGTCAAACTTCTCCACCGCCTTGATCAGGCCCAGGTTGCCCTCCTGGATCAGATCCAGGAACAGCATCCCCCGGCCCACATAGCGCTTGGCGATGCTGACCACCAGACGGAGGTTGGCCTCGGCCATGCGGCGCTTGGCCTCCTCGTCCCCCTCGGCCATGCGCTGGGCCAGGGCGATCTCCTCCTCCTGGGTCAGCAGGGGCACCTTGCCGATCTCCTTCAGATACATGCGCACCGGGTCGTCGGTGGAGAAGGTGTCGGCCATGGCCTCGGTCTCGGCGATCTCCTCCTCGGTGACCTCCTCGATCTCCTCCAGCTCGTCCAGAGCGGGCAGGACCTCATCGTCGTCCAGAGCGGGCAGCTCGTCCCCCAGGGTGTCGATGTTCAGCTCCGCCAGCGTATCGTAGAATTTATCCATCTGATCGGAAGAGAAGGCCATGCCGTCCACCACATCGGAGATCTCCTTGGGCGTCAGCTTGCCGGTCTTTTTCCCCTTTTCGATCAGGGCCAGAAGCTTTTCCTCCTTGGTCTTGCCGCTTTCCGGCTCCTTTTTCCGCTCCTTGGCGCCGTGGGCCGCGTCCTCCGGCTCGTCGGAAAACTCGTCCGCTTCCTCTTCCGGCTCCTCCGGGTCGGCGGCGGCCAAGATGGCGTTCACCAGCGCGCTCAGCGCCTCCTCTTCACTGATGCGGGCGGCCCGCTCCTCCGCGGTCTCGGGCTTTTTCTTTTTGCCCTTGGCCGGGGCGGCGGTCTCCGCCTCCTGGGCGGGCATTTTTTTCTCTTCGCTCATATCGTTCCTCCGTAAGCTTTTGTTTTTCTGTATTCCTCCGCCATCTGCCGAAGGTCCTCGCCGTCGTCCTCCCGGTGGCTGATGATGTGTATGTAGTCGTCCAGGGCTTTGGGGGCGTTCTGCAGGTCCGCCGTGCCGTTCAGGACGGAGGTCAGATGGCTGACCTCATCCGGGGTGAAGCGTCCGGCCAGCACCCCCATGGACAGGCTCTCTCCGCTTTGGATGCGCCCGAGAAGCTCGGCGTAAAATTTCCCCAGCACCGGGGAGGAGAAACACTCCGGCTCCGGCAGCTCCCGCCCCCTGGCCAGAGAGGGATCCAGGTACAGCAGCCGGATCAGCCCTTCCTCCGCCCGGGCCGAGCGGGGGTCGTCATAGCGGATGCTGCGGAAGACCGGCTGGGCGGTCTGGGCGGGCCGGGTCTGGTCCCGGACCTCCTTTTTCCGCTGGGCGGAGAATTTCCGCTTCCGCACCCGGGCCACCTCCGACAGCACCGCCTGCCGGGAGACGCCGGCCTTGTCCGCCACCCGTTGGGCGTACACTTCCCGCTCCACGCTCCCGGGCAGCCCGGACAGCAGCTCCACCGCCGCTTTCAGATAGTCCACGCGCCCTTCGTCCCCCTCCGGGGGATGGAGCCGCTCCAGATCCCGGAGACGGTACTCCACCTGGTTGGCGGAACCCTCAATGAGATTGCGGAAGGCGTCCGGGCCGTTTTTCTGGATGAACTCGTCCGGGTCCTTGGCCCCGGGCACCTGCAGCACCCGGACCTTCAGCTCCAGCTTTTCCAGGATGCCGATGGCCCTGGCGGTGGCCTTGCGCCCGGCCTCGTCGCTGTCGTAGCACAGCACCACCTCGTCGGTGAAGCGGGAGATCAGCCGGGCCTGCTCCGCCGTCAGAGACGTGCCCAGACTGGCCACCGCGCCGGAAAAACCCGCCTGGTGGAGAGAGACCACGTCGATGTTCCCTTCTACCAGGATTATATATCCGTTTTTGGACTTTTTAGCCAGATTCAGCCCAAAAAGGTTATGACTTTTGCTGAAAACCCGGGTCTCCGGACTGTTCAGATATTTGGGCTCCCCGTCCCCCAGGATGCGGCCGGAGAAGCCGATCACGCTGCCCCGCACGTCGATCACCGGGAACATGAGCCGGTTGCGGAAGGCGTCGTAGCCGCCGCTGCCGTTCTTCCCCCGCTTGATCAGGCCTGCCTCGAAAAGGTCCTGCAGGCTGTAGCCCTTCTGTTCCATGGCGTCCCGGAGAGACGACCAGCTGTCCGGAGCGTAGCCCAGACCGAAGTTTTTCACCATGGCCGGGGAGATGCCCCGCCGGGCCACGTAGGAGCGGGCCGGCGCCCCCTGGGGACCGAGGAGCTGTTCGTGAAAGAAGCGGGCCGCGTCCCGGTTCAGCTCCAGCAGCACTTTTCGCCGGGAGCTGCCCTCAGCGTCCGTGTCCTCGGGGGGCGGCATGTTCACCCTTCTGGCCAGGAACGCCACCGCGTCCTGGAACGACAGGTTTTCGACCTCCATGATGAAGCTGATCACCCCGCCGCCCTTTCCGCAGCCGAAGCAGTGGTAGATCTGCCGGGAGGGGTTGACGGAAAAGGAGGGGGTCTTTTCGCTGTGGAAGGGGCACAGGCCGAAGTAGTTGGCGCCGCTTTTTTTGCTCAGGCGCACATACTGGCCCACCACGTCCACGATGTCGTTGCGTTCGGTCAACTCTTCCAGATATCGCTCGGGAATGGGCATGGGACCCCCTCCTTCCTTTTGTCCATTGCGAACCTCTGGCTCGCAATGGAGATGCTCGCGCTTATCGCACGCGGCTTACGGGAGACAAGCCGCGTTTGGTGGGCACGAGGACTCGCGCTGCTCGTCTCCGGGTGTTTTGGCCGTGGCAAAGCTGCGGCCAAAACGAATATTATTTCCTTCTGGGAAGGTCGTCATTTTACCGACCAGGCCGCCGGGATGAAGATGTGCCCGTACTGCTCGATGGCGTAATCGTCCGTCATGCCGGAGACATAGTCCGTCACGGCCCGCTCCAGGCCGTCCCGCTCCGCGATCAGCCGGAAGTCCGACGGAAGGGCGTCCGGATGGGACACATAGTACTCCCAGATGCCCCGGAGGATGTTCTCCACCTTGGACTCCTCCCCCTTGGCCACCGGGTTGTGGTAGACGTTGTCATACATAAACTGGTGGAACAGCACCCATACCTCCTGCATGTCCGGGGAGATGTCCACCTGGCCCCGGCGGCCGTTTTGGATGATGTCCAGGATGAAGGCGTTGATGCGCCGGCTGTTGCTGCGGCCCAGCTGCCGGGTGATGGGCTCGGGCACCTGCTCCGCGGTCAGGATGCCGGCCCGGATGGCGTCGTCCAGATCGTGGTTCAGATAGGCCACATGGTCGCACAGCCGCACCGCCCGGGCCTCCAGACTCTCGTCCTCGTGGCCGGTGGTGTGGGCCAGGATGCCGATGCGGGTCTCATAGCAGAGATTCAAGCCCCGGCCCTCCCGCTCGATGCAGTCCACCACCCGCAGGCTCTGCTCGTAGTGGCGGAAGCCCTCGGAATAGATCTCGTTCAAGGCACGCTCACCGGCGTGGCCGAAGGGGGTGTGGCCCAGGTCGTGGCCCAGGGCGATGGCCTCGCACAGATCCTCGTTCAGGCGCAGGGCCCGGCCCACGGTGCGGCTCAGCCGGGTGACCTCCAGGGTGTGGGTCAGACGGGTACGGTAGTGGTCTCCCTCCGGCTGCAGAAACACCTGGGTCTTGTGCTTCAGCCGACGGAAGGCCTTGCAGTGGGTGATCCGGTCCGCGTCCCGCTGAAAGCAGGTGCGCAGGGTGTCGGTATCCTCCTCCGGCTGGAGCCGGCCCCGGGAGTCTTTGGCCCGGATCCCCAGCTCCCCGATCATGATCTCCTCCAGCGCCTCGCGCTCGGCTCGCAGCGTGGTCATATCCACCATCCCTTCGGATCAAAAAGCGGCAACACGGGAAAGCCCGCGGAAAACTTCGCATTAACGGTATACGACATTTCCGCCGATTTCCCTCTTTTGTTTTGGAAAAAATCTTTTTTACACGGGAAAAAGGATTCGGCATTTTGACGATGTAATTATTCTGCCTTTTTTGTTTCTAAGTTGTCATTTTTTGAAAATATATACCAAATCGCCCCAACTTTCCCGATGTTCTTTTCCCCATGGGAGAATGCGAAAAAAATAGTATCGTCAAAAATGCTGAAATTCAGACGCGCCGTTGACAGGGCTTGAAATGCGGATTATTATATATGTAAATTAGACACAATTGTAAACGTGGTATTATGCAAACTGTCCAGCGCCTGTGTCTAATTTGTCGATAGTTTGTAATCAAGGTTGCAGCGTCTCCCGCTGTGCCACAGGATATAGGAGGAATGGAGTACACAATGAAGAAAAGATTGTTACTTTTAGTGGTGACTGTCATGCTGTGCGCGTCGCTGATCGCCGCCGCGCCGCTGGCTATGGCAGTCAGCCCGGACAGTCTGCGGGAGGTGCAGGTAAGCGGCACCTACTATCAGAACGATGCCCGCGGCATGCTTGAAGCGATCAACGCGTTCCGTGCCAGCAAGAGCCAGGCCTGGTACTGGAACGAGGACGACGCCTCCAAGACAGAGTACAATACCACGGAACTGAACGGACTGGGCGCCCTGAGCTATGACTATGCTCTGGAGCAGATCGCCATGGAGCGTGCCAGGGAGCTCTCCATCCTGTTCGCCCATGAGCGGCCCAACGGGGAAGCCCCCCTGTCGGCAACGTACAGCGGCGTCAGCAGTTCTGCCGAGAACATCGCCTCCGGCCAGGCCACGGCGGACGCCGCGCTCCTCGCATGGCGGGAGGACGACGCCGCTTACGCCGGCCAGGGCCATCGGCGGAACCTGCTGAGCGCAGACTATGCCGTCATCGGCATTGCCTGCTTTGAGGTGGGCAGCACCAAATACTGGGTGCAGGAGTTCGGTCCCGCCAGCTCCGGCGCGGCGGATCCCGGCGCCGTCAACGGCCCGGTCTCCGAGACGGTGATCGTCTCCACGGAGGTCGTGGACGGCTATAACGACGCGCCCCGTCCCGGCACCGGCGTCACCGGCCTGGCCATCACCGCGGAGTTTTTCCCCGACGCCAACTTCCGCCAGTATGTGCTGGATAACTTTGACACGGAAACCGAGGACACCCCGGGCTATCTCAGCCAGGCGGAGCTCGACGCGGTCAAGAGCATCGACCTGACGGGCATCTCCGTCGGTTCCCTGCAGGGCGTGGAGTACTTCACCCAGCTGACCACCCTCAAGGTCGACACGGGCACGATCGCCGCTGTGGATCTGAGCAAGAACACCAAGCTCACGACCCTTTCCATCCAGAACGTCGGACTGACGAGCCTGGATGTGAGCGTCAACACCCAGCTGAAGGTCCTCGACTGCAGAGGGAATGCGCTGACGAGCCTGAGCCTGCTGACCAACACCCAGCTGCAGGAACTCTACTGCAGCGATAACCCGATCACAGAGCTGGATCTGCGGCAGAACACCGCGCTTACCGTTCTGAACTGCTCCAATACCGGCCTCACGGCTCTGAACGTGACCGCCAACACCAAGCTGCTGGTGCTCAACTGCAGCGGCGTCAGCGGCCTGACGGAGCTGGATGTGAGCAAGTGCAAGTCCCTGAAGGCCCTCACCACCACCGGGACGAGCGTGGCGGAGCTGAACATCAAGACCAATGCCACGCTGCTGGAGCTGGTAAAAGGGACCAGCATGACCACGGACGGCACGGTCGTCTCCTACATTGCCAATGAGGATGCCTCCCAGGGCGAGCGAGGCCACATCCGTCTGGTCTATGACAGCGCCGTCACCAACCTGGTGACGGGCATCAACACCGGCGCCACCTACACCATTACGCTGAACGAAAACGGCGGCTCCTGGAGCAGCGGCACCGCGCCCAGCTATGAGGTCATTGAGGGCAACAGCTTCCGGGGCAACACGGCCATCCCCGATCCCGCCGACCCGCATATGTTCTTCACCGGCTGGTATGCCGAGCCGGCCTGCACCACGCTGGTGGTTGCCGAATCGGGAAGATTCGTTCCCAAGAAGGACATGACGCTGTACGCCGGCTGGGAAGCCCGCCACATCGTCACCTTTAAGGTCAGCGGCGGCAAGCTGACCGACTATCCCAACGAGACCGAGCATTCGGTCCTCATCGCCAAGACCAAGGCCATCGGCAGCGGCAATATCCCCGCCGTCACCGGCCTGAGCGATGACCACGTCCTGAACTACTGGGAGGTGGGCACCGAGAAGCTCACCGCCAAGCAGCTGGCGGCCTATATCCCCACCGGCGATATAACGATCACCGCCACCTTCCGCGAGGTGTGGCGGCTGACCCTGGATGCCAACGGCGGGTATTTCGGCGACAATAATTACCCGGCGAGCAAGGTGGTCATGGTCACCAAGGGCGAGGACTTCCTCTGCGAGGAAAACGTCCCCCTGATCAAGGACAGCCGAGTGGCCTTCAGCGGCTGGTATGCCGACAAGGACTGCACCGAGCTGGTGGTTGGGCGGAGCGAGTCCTTCACCCCCACAGAGCATAAGACCCTCTACGCCCGCTGGACGGTGGGCTGGGACGTCACCTTTGACGCCGGGGACGGCTACTTTGACGATCCCTCCGTCACCAAGATCACGCAGACCTTCCCCCAGGGCGATGCCATCGCCAGCTGGCCCGTTCCCACCAGCAACACCGCGGGCAGGAGCTTCGCCTACTGGACGCTGAAGGACAACACCATCATCTCCGATCCCTCCAAGTATTATCCCACCAAGGATGTCACCCTTTACGCCAACTACAGCAAGAGCAACATCGTAACCCTGAATGCCAACGGAAAGGGCTATTTCGGCAGTGACACCGGCATGACGACCATGACCGTCGACGTGCTGGAGGGCGAGAGCATCCGTCCCGCCGACTACGTGCCCAACGCCCTGACCGCGGGCGATGCCTTTGACGGCTGGTATCTGGACGCTGCCTGCACCACGCCCGTCAGCGAGAGCTACAAGCCCACCGGCGCCGTGACTCTCTACGCCGGCTGGACAGACGGATGGACCATCACCCTGCAGGCCGGGGACGGCTACTTCAACGATGATCCCGCCGTAACGGTCATCGAACTGAACGTCCCCAAGGGCAGCCGCATCGGCACCGTGCCCATCCCCACCAGCAGTGAGGAGGGGAAGGGCTTCTCCCACTGGACCCAGGGCACTACCGTCATCAACAATCTGAGCACGCTTACTCCCACGGGCAATATGACCCTCAAGGCGAACTATGTGAAGCAGTACACCATCAGCCTGCACGCCAACGGGGGGCAGTTCACCAATTACACTTCCGCCACCTGGCCGGTAGCGGTCCACGCAGGCGACAGCTTCTACAGCTTCCGCTACACCCCCGTCCACACGGATACCCGCATGGCCTTCACCGGCTGGTACTCCGACAAGGCCTGCAAGACTCTGGTGCTGGCCCCCGGCGAGACCATGACCCCCTCCAAGGACATGGATCTGTACGCCGGCTGGAAGGCGGGCTATACCGTGACCTTCAAGGGCAACGGCGGCAAGATCAACGGCTCGGACGAGGATCTTGTGGTCACCGTGCCCAAGGGCGAGAGCGTACAGCGCAACCCCTATGTGTCCGGCACCTACACCCTGCGCTTCAACGGCCTGTGGTATACCAGCGCCGACTGCAGCGGCACGGGCTACAACGCCTATGACTATGTCCCCTCCAAGGACATCACCCTCTACGCGGGCATGAAGCAGCTGCACACGGCCACGCTGAAGGCCACGGACGGCTACTTCGGCGGAGACCCCTCCAAGAAGACCACCACCGTGAAGGGCATCGGCGACGAGATCCTCACCCTGGAGACCCCGGAGCACGCCGATCCGGCCATCGAATTCAGCGGCTGGTATCTGGATGAAAACCTCACCAAGCCCGCCGATATGTACTCCCAGAATCAGTTCCTGATGCTGGACAAGGACGTCACCCTCTATGCCAAGTGGGATGACGCCACCCTGATCACCTTTGATCCCGGCGCCACCGGACGGATATTGCTCGGCGGCCTGTCCGACGGTGACAAGTACACGGTGACCGTCACGCGCAACGGCCTGTTCCAGGACATCCCCAAGGCCGAGAGCTCTGACCCGTCGGTCCTGTTTGCCGGCCAGTGGATGCAGTACGGCGGCACCGGCCACGGTACGGTTTACAAGCTGGGCGACGCGATCCCGGCGACGGAGGACATCACCCTGCGGGCCGTGTATAAGGATCCTCTGACCGTCAAGTTCGTCACCACGGGCTGGACCGAGATCTACCAGATCCCCGACGAATCCAGCCTGGGCGATCTGGCTCTGAGCGAAAAAGTCCTCAACAGCGACTGGTATACCGACGCCAATCATACCGATCGGATTTTCAACTTCACCACCGTTGTCCCCCAGAAGGCTGTCAACACCTATTACGGCATTGATCAGTCCTGCCAGGTGACCGTGATCAGCAGCAGCGGAACGGAAATCCGGAACATGAAGAAGGGCACCCGCCTGTTCCAGGATGATACGGGCTCCGCGGCTCAGTACATCGGCATCTACTTCCTGGATGCGGGATACACAGTCGCCATCGATCCCGTCACCTACATTGTGACCGAAGATGTCACGATCTACAAACGGGATTCTCAGGGCAAGGTCACCATCTCCATCGAACTGGACGGCGGCAGCTACACCCCCAACAGCTCCATTACCGACGTTGTCAAGGTGAAGCTGGAGAAAGGACAGACCGGCGCTTCGGCCCTTGAAGCGTTCAACACGGAAAACTACCTCAAGAGCAAGCAGATGTGCGTGGGCTTCTCCACCACGAAGGGCGGCGCAGTGGATGTGGATCCCGAGACGGCTGTCTTCTACGTGGACACCACCCTCTACCCCGTCTGGAAGGACTGCTACTTCCTGATCCTGAACTTCAACGGCAAGAAGGTACCCACCACGATCCAGGGCAAGCCCGCGCTGGTCGGCAGCCTCGACAAGGTCTACCCCTCCGGCTCCCGGATCAACGATCTCCTGCCGGACGCCCGGGAGTACCAGACCGCCGATGGGGAGAACGGTCCGCTGATCGAGGGCTGGTATCTGGACGCCAAATGCACCAAGGCCATTCCGCAGGAGGCGACCCTGTCGGCCAACACCTCCATCTACGCCAAGTGGTGCGCCAATCCCATCTACATCACCATCGAAGACAACGCCAGCGGCAGACTGTTTGAAACGACCCGCATCCGTGCGGTGCCCGGCGAGACCTTTGACCTGTTTGAGCAGGTCGGAAAGCCGTCGGATCTGAGCGTGATCCTCAGCGGCTTCTCCCTGGATGCGGAGGGCAAGAACGCGGTGAACGGAAAGAGCTTCCAGTCCACCCAGAACGTCACGGTCTACGCCCAGTGGGAGGAGGGCCTCACGGTTTACCTCTCCGGCTCCGGACGCTTCTTCGCCGACAACGGCGAGCTCAGCCACATGATCCAGATCAAGGCCGGCGATGCCATCGGCGCTGCCTACAACAACCTGCGTGATCAGCAGGGCAACGCGGTGGAGAGCTGGTACTACGATGCCGAACTCAGCTGGGAGGCCACCAACACCCTGGCCAACTTCAAACCTACCAAGAGCCTGACTCTCTATGCCAAGTGGCCCGGCTCCGCTCCTGCGGTCATCCAGGGCTGCAGCCTGTACACCCGCGGCAATGTGGGACTGAACTTCTACCTGACGCTTCCGGACGAATTCCTGACAAACAACGGCGCCACCGTGCAGATCAACGGCGCGGCCATCGCGATTCCGCAGCCGGAAACCAACGGCTTCTACAAGTTCACCTACTACGTCACCGCCAAGCAGATGCGGGACGAGGTGGTCCTGCAGCTCTTTGACGGCAAGGGCACGCCGTATCCGCTGCGTCACAAGAGCGGCGCGGACTACACCTCCGGCTACTCCTACTCCGCCCAGAAGTATTTCGATACGGTCCACGCGGAATCCACGGATGCGGAGCTGCTCACCCTGATCGACCGGATGTCGGATTACGGCCACTACGCCCAGCTCCACTTCAAGTACAACGAGGCGAACGCGCTGAACACCCAGGCCATGCGCGACGAGCTGGATACCGTCACCCTGCAGACCCTGCGCAACTTCAAAGACTCTGTCACCGAGGCGACCAACAGCGGCGTTGCCTACCAGGGCGCCACCCTGCTGCTGAAATCGGAGACCTCCCTCCGGCATTACTTCTCCCTGAAGTCCGGGAAGATCACCGACTACAAGTTCTATGTGGACGGCGTGGAGGTGACCCCGGTGCTCTCCGGCAGCAGCTACATCGTGGAGATCCCCAACATCTCCGCCAGCCTGCTGAGCAAGGCCTACAGCGTTCAGGTCAAGAAGGGTACGCAGACCCTCATCAGCATTGAAAACTACAGCGCCCTGAGCTATGTGCGCCGCGTTATCGACGTTCAGGGCAACGGCGATCAGACGATCGTGAACCTGGTCAGAGCCCTGTACAACTACAACAGAGCCGCCCTGATCTATTTCGGATGAGAGAGGACGCAAGAGTATGAAAAACAGAACTGTCGTCTGGATCCTTGTGATCCTGTTCCTCGCGGTACTCGCTTTCCTGGGCTGGGAGTTCTTCTCCCAGCGCCAGGAGCTTGAGAAGTTCGACGAAGACCTTGCCGCTGCGGAGACCGCTCTCCGGACTACGCCGGTCCCCGCGGATCAGGCCGGCGAGGGGCAGACTCCCGCGGAGGCCGCGGAGACCCCCGCCCCCACGCCTACGGCAGAGCCCACCGCCACGCCGGAGCCCACTCCGACGGCTACGCCGGAGGCCACCGCCACGCCCTCTCCCACGCCCTCTCCCACGCCGGTTCCGGAGTATATGACCCTGTGGGGGAACAAGAACCCGGATCTGAAGGTCACCAAGGACCCGACCAGCGTGCAGGTGCAGGCGGGCGGCAGCGCCACCTTCACCGCGGACGCGGCCAAGTACGTCTGGTGCGCCTGGCGCTTCATCTCCCCGGAGGGCAAGGAAATCATCTTTGACAAGGCCAACGCCCAGTTCCCCGGGATCACTACTACCGGCGGCAACGGCCTGACCTTCACCGTGAACAACATCCCTGCCAACATGGACGGCTGGAAGATCGTGTGCCTGTTCAGCGATAACTTCGGCAACTTTGTCCTGAGTAAGGAAGCCGCTGTCAAGGTCAGCGGCACCGCCCCGGCGAATCCCGGCACGGGTGCCGGGACCGGAGCCGGAGCCGGAACCGGTGGCGGCGGAGGCGCCGGGACCGGCGGTGGTGGCGGCGGAACCGTCGCGCCCACGCCCACTCCCGTGCCCTCCACCACGGCGGCGCCCTCCACCATCGAGGACGAGACCCCCGTGTTCTAAACCCCAATAAACAAAAAACGACAGTCGATGAAAATCGACTGTCGTTTTATTTTGTATTGTTACTCCGCCGGGCCGGGCCGGTATACGCTCTCCCCGGGGACGATCTCCGCCTCCCCGGCGGTGGCGTTGCCCAGGGCCTGGGCCAGGGTGTCAAACTGCCCCTCCGGGCAGGAGAAGACGAGTTCCACCTCCGCGCCGAAGGCGCTGTCCTCGATTCGGCCGCCCCGGTCCTCCAGCAGCCGGCGCAGCCGCTCGTAGCGGGCATAGGAGCAGGAAAAGGACCCCTTGCGCCAGGGGCTCATCCGGGCGATCCCGGCGTCCGCCACCGCCAGACGGGCCGCGGCGGAATAGGCCCGCACCAGGCCGCCCGAGCCCAGCAGGGTGCCGCCGAAATAGCGCACGGTGACGCAGCACACGTCCCAGAGCTCCGCCCCCTGGAGTACCGCCAGGGTGGGCTGGCCAGAGGTGCCCCCCGGCTCCCCATCGTCCGACCAGCGGAGGACGGCCCCCTCCCGCAGGCGGTAGGCGTAAACGTGGTGGGTGGCGTCCGGGTACTGACGGCGGAGTTTTTCCAGGAAAGCCCGGGCCTCCGGTTCGCTGCTCACCGGGGCCACATGCCCCAGAAAGCGGCTGTGCTTGTCCTCGTACAGGGACTGGCCGAAGCCCGCGGCGGTGAGATAGCCCGTCATCGCTTCAGCTCCTCCGTGATCCGCTCCAGCAGGGCGGACACGCCCTCGCCGGTCCTGGCGCTGATGCACACCCCGTCCCGGCTGTGGGGCAGCTCCATGAGCGCGGGGATGGCGTCGCACTTGTTGTATACCCGCAGGGCGGGGGTCTGCTCGGCCCCCAGCTCCCGGATCAGGGAGTCGGTGACGGCGGCCTGCTCCTCCCAGTCCGGGGCGGACACGTCGATCACGTGCAGCAGCAGGTCCGCGTACTGCAGCTCCTCCAGCGTGGCCTTGAAGGCCTCGATCAGATGGGTGGGCAGCTTGCGGATGAAGCCGACCGTGTCCGACAGCAGCACCTCCCGGCCCAGGCCCGGAAGCCACAGGCGGCGGGTGGTGGTGTCCAGGGTGTCGAACAGCCGGTCGTTGGCCGGGATATCCGAGCGGGTCAGACGGTTCAAAACCGTGGACTTGCCCGCGTTGGTGTAGCCCACCAGGGCCACCATGGGCATGGCGTTCTTCTCCCGGCGGCGGCGCTGGGTGGAGCGCACCCGGCGCACCTGCTCCAGATCCTCCTCCAGCCCCTGGATGATCCGGCGGATGTGCCGCCGGTCGGTCTCCAGCTGGGTCTCGCCGGGGCCTCGGGTGCCGATGGGCGCGCTGGTGCCCGCCTGACGTTTCAGGTGGGTCCACATGCCCGTCAGGCGGGGGAGAAGATATTGATACTGGGCCAGCTCCACCTGGAGACGGCCCTCCTTGGTGGCGGCCCGCTGGGCAAAGATGTCCAGGATCAGACCGCTCCGGTCCACCACCCGCAGTCCCAGCTCCTCCTCCATGGCCCGGGCCTGGGAGGGGGAGAGGTCGTTGTCGATGATGGCCAGAGAGCAGTCCTGGGCCAGCGCCAGTTCCTTAAGCTCCTGGAGCTTGCCGGCGCCGAAAAAGCAGCGGGGATCCGGGGCGGGCCGGGTCTGCAGCACGGTGGCCACCGCCTCCGCCCCCGCGGTCTCCGCCAGGGCAGAGAGCTCGGCCATGCTCAGCTCCGTGGAGCGCTCCCGGGGGTCCAGGGCCGCGGCGTTCAGGCCCGCCAGCACCGCCCGTTCCCGGTCTTTCGTCAGATTCTGAATGGGTATGACCTCCTGCGTTTTTATTCCTTCGTCTCGGGGGAAAGCCGGGCCAGGATCTTCTCCACCCGCCGTCCGTCCTCCGCCATGGAGAGTACCTTGGCCTCCACGCCGTCGGCGGTGAAGCAGTCCCCCGCCTTGGGGAAGGCACCGAACTTCTCGATGGTCCAGCCGCCCACGGTGGCGCTGTCGGCCTCCAGATCCTCCTCGTCCATGTCCAGCAGCTCCGCAAACTCGCCCAGGGGCAGATCTCCGTCCACCTCAAAGGCCCCGTCCGGCCGCTCCACCACTTCCTCCTCGATCTCGTCGCTCTCGTCCCAGATGTCCCCCACGATCTGCTCCAGCACGTCCTCCAGCGTCACGATGCCCAGGGTGCCGCCGTACTCGTCGGTGACGATGGCCAGGTGCTGCTGGCTGCGGCGGAGCTGGCTGAGGACGTCCGGCAGCTTCACGGTCTTGTAGATATACAGGGGCTTCATCAGGCAGGAGAGGATGTCCGTGTCCGGATCGTCCAGCAGCGCCCGGTAAAAGCGGTTCAGGTAGAGGATGCCGATGATGTTGTCCACGCTGTCCCGGTACACCGGGATCCGGGAGAAGGGGACCTCCCGGTCCGAGAGGAGCATCTCCCGCCAGTCCTGGTCCGCATCCAGGGCGTCCATATCCACCCGGGCGGTCATCACGTCCATCACCGGGATCTGGGCGAAGTCCAGGGCGGAGAGGATCAGCTCGGTCCGGTCCTCGTCCAGCACGCCCTCCTCCTCGGTGGTCTCGATGATGGACTGGAGCTCGGCGGCGGCCTCCTCGGAGGAATCCGGCTTTTCTTCTCCCCGGAGGGGCGCCGTCAGCAGCCGGATCAGACCCTTTACCAGCAGGTTGACGGGGGTCAGAACAAAAGTCAGCAGGGTCAGAAAGCCCGACAGACCCAGGGTATAGCGGTTGGCGGCCTTTTTGGCCATGATCTTGGGGGCGCTCTCACAGAAGATGATGATCACAACGGTCATCCCCGCCGTGGTCAGCGCCGGGACCAGACCCTTGTAGCGGCTGCCCAGCAGCGCCATGGCCAGCACCGTCACCAGGGCGTCGGAGCCGATGTTGCACAGGTTGTTCCCCACCAGAATGGCGGAGAGCACGTCCTCATAGCGGTCCATCAGCCGCAGAGCAGCTTTGGCGGAGCGGTTCCCCTCCTCCGCCGCGCTCTGCAGGCGCATGCGGTTGGCGGAGGAAATGGCCATCTCCGCGGCGGAAAACACCGCCGAGCCCAGGAGCAGAAGCAGGATCAGGGCGACATACAGGGGGATATTCACCGATCCTCACCCCCCTTTTCCGTCTCGTCCTCCGGCAGCAGGGTGACCAGGAGCTTCAGGATGCGCCGGTGCTCGATGGCCTCCACGCTGACCCGGAGCCGGTGCCAGGTAAAGCTGTCCCCGGCCCGGGGGATCATGTCGAACTGCTCGTACACCCACTCGCCCAGGGGCTTGTGGTCCCAGTCCGTGTCCTCCGGGTCCTCGTAGCCGATCTTGTCGAAGACCTCTTCCATATCCACATCGGGGCTGAACTCAAAATGGCTGCCGTCCAGGGCGCGGAAATCCACCTGGGCCACGTCCTCTTCGTCCCAGATCTCGCCCACCAGCTCCTCCAGGATGTCCTCCACCGTGACGATGCCCACGGTGCCGCCGTAGTTGTCCGTCACCACGGCCAGAGACAGCTTCCGGCGGGTCATCTCCTCCAGCAGCTCGTCCACGGCGGCGCTCTGGTGGACAAAACAGGTCTCGTCCAGCAGGGAGCGGAGCTCCGGGTACTGCCCCGTGCGCAGGTATGCGCAGATGTAGCGGCGGATGGAGAGCACGCCGATGATGTTGTCGATGGTCCCCTCGTACACCGGCAGACGGCTGTGGCGGACCGAGCGGATGGTGGAGAGGATCTTCTCACTGTTCTCGTCCACGTCCAGGGCCACCATGTCCACCCGGGGGGTGAACACCCGCTCCACGGTCAGATCGCCGAACTCCAGGGCGGAGTGGACCAGCTCGCCCCGTTCCTCTCCCAGCTCCCCGTCGTCGGTCATGGTCTCGATGATGTCGTGGAGCTCGTCCTCGGTGACGCTGATCTCCCCGTCCCCCTTGGACAGGGAGGCAAAGCCCTCCCCGATTTTGGCCAGGGTGCGGCTGAGAGGGGCGAAAAGCCGCATCAAAAAAGCAAGAGTGGGCGCGGTCCACACCGCGCACCACTCGCTGTAGCGCTTGCCCAGGCTTTTGGGCAGCATTTCCCCGGCGAAAAACACGGCGACGGTGCAGATCAGGGTACCGGCGGCCACCCAGGAAGCGCCCCAGCGGCGGCTGACCAGCACGGTGGTCAGCGTGGCGATGGAGATATGGGTGATATTGGTGCCGATGAGAAGGGTGTTGATGGCCTCCTCGATCCGGTCCTGGATCTCCATGGCCTTCTCCGCTTTGGCGTCGCCCCGCTCCGCTCTGGCCCGCAGGCGGATGCGGCTGACCGAGGCCGCCGCCGTCTCCGCCGCGGCAAACCAGGCCGCCAGCAGGAGCAGCGCAGCCAGACATATCCATGACAGCATACTGTCGCCGTCCATCAGGGTAAATCACTCCAATTTATCAATATATGGCAGGTATTTTATCACGGCCGCCCCGCGCCGTCAAGGAGGGGCGGGAAAAGAATAAGAAACGGACCGGCGGCGATACCCTTTCGATATCGCCGTCGGCCCGTCCTTTGGGGAGCTTTATTCGTCCTTGTATGCCAGGCACTTTTCAAAGATCGCCTGGGCCTTTTTGTCCTCTTTGGCCCGGGAGACCAGCCAGGCGGCCAGCAGACCGGCCAGGAAGCCCGGCACGATCTCATAGATGCCCGTGCCCGAGCAGAACGCCAGCCACAGGATATCCACCACCGCGCCCGCCACGATGCCGGCGGCGGCGCCGGAGAAGGTCATCTTCTTCCAGTGGAGGCTCAGCAGGATCACCGGCGCGAAGGAGGCGCCGAAGAGACCCCAGGCGTTCTCCACCAGGCTCATGATGGTGCCGCTGTTGGGGTTGGCCGCGATGAGCACCGCCGCCACGGCGATGGCGAGCACCACCAGCCGTCCGGCCCAGAGCATCTCCTTTTCGGAGGTCTTGTTCTGGCGGAAGACGGGCTTATATACGTCGCTGGCAAAGGCGCTGGAGGCCGCCAGCAGCTGGGAGTCGGCGGTGGACATGGCGCCGGCCAGGATGGCGGACAGGAGAAGACCGGAGATCAGCCCCAGCACCGGGCCGGAGAAAATGCGCCGCACCATGGTGATGAACACCACGCTGCCGTCCGCCCCGCCGCCCAGGAACATCCGGCCGATCACGCCGACGAACACGGCGAACAGCAGGATCAGGAAGGTCCAGCTGATGCCGATGCGCCCGGCTTTCTTCAGCTCCCTCTGGGACTTGACGGACATGAAGCGGATGATGATGTGGGGCATGCCAAAGTAGCCGAGACCCCAGCCGAAGCCGGAGATGATGTCCTTGGCGTTGGTGAAGAGCTTCAGGTAGCCGGGCTCCAGGGGCTGGGCGCCGCCCTGGGCGGGAAGCATGGCCAGCGCCGCGATGGGGGCCACCAGCAGCGCCCCCAGCATCAGCAGGCCTTGGAAGAAGTCGGTCCAGCACACCGCCTGGAAGCCGCCCAGGAAGGTGTAGCCGATGATGATGGCGGCGGCGATGTACATGGCCGCCGTGGCGTCCACGCCCAGCACCGTGTTGAACAGGGTGCCGCAGGCCTTGATGGAGCTGGCGGCGTACACGGTGTAGGCCAGCAGGAAGATCACCGCGGAGATCACCTGGAGGGCCTTGCTTTTGGAGGCGAAGCGGTTGGTCAGATACTGGGGGATGGTGATGGCGTCACCGCACACCACGGAGAAGGACCGGAGCCGGGGCGCCACAAAGATCCAGCTCAGGGCGTAGCCGATGAACAGGCCGATGGCGATCCAGCTCTTGCCCAGGCCGGAGGCGTAAATGGAGGCAGGCAGGCCCATCAGCACCCAGGCGCTCATGTCCGAGGCCCCCGCGGAGAGACCCGACACCCAGGCGCCCATCTTCCGGCCGCCCAGGAAGTACTCCTTCTCGCCGCCGCCCCGGCTGCGCAGGAAGAACACCAGGCCGATGACCACCATCAGCACCAGGTACAGAATGAATACGATCAGCTCTGAATAATTCATCTCAAATCCCCCTTGACATCCGACGCATTACAATTTATAATGCGTAACATGTCTACAATTCATGAAAACGCGTGCATCATACACCCGTTTTTGAAAAAATGCAAGGGGTAAATCGACGGTGGACACGAAAAAGTACGAGGTTTTGGAAAGAATCGTGGAGTTTTCCTCCCTGACCAGGGCCGCGGAGGAGCTGGGCATGACCCAATCGGGGGTCAGCCACATCCTCTCGGCCCTGGAGCAGGAGCTGGGCTTCCCGCTGCTCCGGCGCAGCCGGGTGGGGGCACGCCTGACCGGCGAGGGGGAGCGGCTGATGCCCTATGTGCGCTCCATCCTCCGCTCGGAGGAGCAGCTTCTGCAGGCGGCGGCGGAGATGCGGGGCCTGTCCGCGGGAACGGTGCGCATCGGCACCTTCACCAGCGTGGCGGTGCACTGGCTGCCGGGGATGCTCCGGGAGTTCCAGACCCTCTATCCCCGGGTGGAGTTCAAGCTCTTCAACGGGGACTATCACGACGTGGACCGCTGGCTGACCGACGGCAGCGCGGACGTGGGCTTCATCACCCTGCCCACGGAGCTCCGCTGCGAAACCATCGCCCTCCGGGAGGACCCGCTGCTGGCGGTGCTGCCCCGGGACCACCCGCTGGCGAAGCTTCCGGTGTGCCCGGTGGCGGCGGTGGCGGCGGAGCCCTTCATCTCCCTGCTCTCCACCTCCGACGACGACGCCCGCCGGGCCCTGCTGGCCGCGGGAGTGCGGCCCAATGTGCGCTTCACCACCAAGGACGATTACGCCATCATCGCCATGGTGGCCAAGGGCCTGGGGGTGAGCATCATGCCCCAGCTGCTGCTCTCGGGGCGTTCGGAGGGAGTGGCCGTGCGGCCCCTGGACCCGCCGGGGCGGCGCACTCTGGCCCTGGCCATCCCCGCCGGGGAGCGGGCCGGTCCCGCCACCCGGAAATTCGCCCAGTTCGCCGCCGAGTGGGTGGCCAAAAACCAGTGAGCCGGTACGGTTGCAAAGCGGAGATATACTGCTATAATAAATCAATCCGGACAGCGCGACGATCACCGTAAGGAAAAGGAGAAAAACACCATGCAGGAAAAAAACAGGATCGTGGTAAAGGTGGGGACCTCCACCCTGACCCATGAAAACGGGAACAGCAAGCTCCGGGCCTATGAGGATCTGGCCTTTGTGCTGTCCGATATACAGAACAACGGCAACGAGGTGATCCTGGTCTCCTCCGGCGCCATTGCCGTGGGCAGCCAGAAGCTGCACCTGGCGGAAAAGCCGAAGGAGCTTCGGATGAAGCAGGCGGCCGCCGCCGTGGGCCAGTGCGAGAACATGTTCCTCTACGATAAATTCTTCGGCTACTATAATAAGACCGTCGCCCAGATCCTGCTGAACGCGGACGACATCGTGGATGAGGAGAAGAAGGAGAATCTGGCCAACACCTTCGGCGCGCTGCTGGAGCAGGGGATCATCCCCGTCGTGAATGAAAACGACTCGGTCAGCTACAAGGAGATCGAATCCGAGGAAAAGCTCTTCGGCGACAACGATATGCTCTCCGCCGTGGTGGCGGTGCTGTGCCGGGCCGACAAGCTGGTCATTCTGTCGGACATCGACGGGTTTTACGACAAGGACCCCCGGCTTTACAAAAACGCGGAGCTGATCCGCCGGATCGAGAGGATCGACGAGTCCACCTACGCGCTGGCCGGCGGCGCCGGATCGAGACGGGGCACGGGCGGCATGCGCACCAAGCTGCAGGCGGCGGACCTGGCCACGGCCCAGGGGATCGATGTGGTCATCACCAACGGGAAGAACCCCCGGATCCTGTACGATGTCGCCGCGGGGAACCCGGTGGGCACCCTGTTTGTGGGCAGAAAGGCGAGATATTAAGATGAAGATCGCATTTATCGGCACGGGAAACATGGGCGGCGCCCTGGCGCGCGCCGCGGCAAAGGATACGGATAACCAGCTCCTGCTGGTGAACCGGCACCCGGAGAAGGCCGCACAGCTGCAGCGCCAGATCGGCGGAGAGCTTGCAGACAACGCCCGGGCCGCCCGGGAGGCGGAGCTGCTGGTGCTGGGGGTCAAGCCCCGGGCGCTCCCGGAACTGTGCGGGGAGCTGCGGCCCCTCCTTGCCGGGAGACGGCCGTCCGTCACCGTGGTGTCCATGGCGGCGGGGGTCAGCCTGGCGGAGCTGACGGAGCTGCTGGGCGAGGGGCCCGCCATCCGCATCATGCCCAACACGCCGGCGGCGGTGGGGGCCGGGATGATCCTCTACACCTGCGGCGGGGGCGCCGAGCCGGAGGCGTTCCTCCATGCCCTGCGCTTTGCGGGGCGCTTCCTCGCCGTGGAGGAGCGGCTGATGAACACGGGCATGGCCCTCTCCGGCTGCGGCCCGGCCTTTGTGGATCTGTTCGTGGAGGCCATGGCGGACGCCGGCGTGGTCGGCGGACTGACCAGAGAGGACGCCCTGCTGCTGGCGGCCCAGACGGTCCGGGGCGCCGCGCAGCTGATCCTGGAGAGCGGAAAGCACCCCGGGGAGCTGAAGGACGCGGTCTGTTCCCCCGGGGGCACCACCATCCGGGGCGTGCGCAAGCTGGAGGAGCGGGGCTTTCGCTCCGCAGTGATCGAGGCCGTGCTGGCCGCCGGGGATATCCGGTAAAAACTTCAGGAGGGAATCGCCGTGAAGAAAACAAAAGACGTTCTTATCGAGACAAAAAGCGCCCTGCCCAGGCTGAGCGCCTCCCGGGAGCGCAAAAACCTGGCTCTGGAGCGCATCGCCGACCGGCTGCTGGCCGAACAGGAGACGATCCTGGCGGCCAACCGGGCGGACGTGGACGCCGCCCGGGAGCGCTACGGAGAGGTGATGATCGACCGCCTGACCCTGACGAGCGGGCGCATCGCCGCCATGGCCCAGGGCGTGCGGGAGGTCGCCGCCCTGCCGGATCCGGAGGGCCGGGTGCTGCGCCGGGTGGAGCGGCCCAACGGCCTGGTGATCGAAAAGACCTCCGTCCCCCTGGGCGTGGTGGCCATCATCTATGAGAGCCGCCCCAACGTCACCTCGGACGCAGCGGTGCTGGCCCTGAAGTCGGGAAATGCGGTGGTGCTGCGGGGAGGCCGGGAAGCCTTCCGCTCCAACGCCGCCATCGTCGCCGCCATCCGCCACGGCCTGGAGGACGCGGGGCTGCCGGCGGAGCTGGTGGGCTTTGTGGAGGACACCTCCCACGAGAGCGCCGAGGAGCTGATGCAGGCCGTGGGCTATATCGACCTGCTGATCCCCCGGGGCGGCGCGGGGCTGATCCGGCGCTGCACGGAAAACGCCCGGGTGCCCTGCATCCAGACCGGCACCGGCATCTGCCACATCTTCGTGGACGAGACGGCGGACCAGGACCAGGCCCTGGATATCATCGAAAACGCCAAGACCAGCCGCCCCTCCGTGTGCAACGCCGAGGAGGTGCTGCTGGTACACCGCTCCATCGCGGAGGAGTTCCTGCCCCGGCTGCGTGAGCGGCTGTGCGGGGAGCGGGCGGCCCGGGGACAGGTCCCGGTGGAGCTCCGGCTGGACGGCGCCGCGGCGAAGATCATCCCCGGCACCCCCGCGGGAGAGGCGGATTTCGACACGGAGTTTCTGGACTATATCCTGGCCGTGGCCGTGGTGGATGACGTGGACGCCGCCATCGGGCACATTGCCCGGCACTCCACCGGCCACAGCGAGGCGATCCTGACCCGCAGCGAGGAAAACGCCCGTCGCTTCACCGCCCTGGTGGACTCCGCGGCGGTGTATGTGAACGTGTCCACCCGCTTTACGGACGGGGGCGAGTTCGGCCTGGGCTGCGAGATGGGCATCTCTACCCAGAAGCTCCACGCCCGGGGCCCCATGGGGCTGGAGGAGCTGAACAGCTACAAATACATCGTCCGGGGCAACGGACAGATAAGATAAAAACCGGCGCTGTCTCCCCTCCGCGAGGGAGGGAGGACAGCGCCGATCTTTTGCGGATCGACAGCCGGGTGGAAAGCCGAACCGTCGGACGCCCTTCTGGAAACCGAGAGCGATGAACAAATAGAAAGACCGAGTACCCGGCGGACTTTACATGCCGACGTGACGCAAGCCAAAAATGATGGCTTGGGCAATACTCGATCTTCTACTAATAGTGTACTCGATAGTTTCGAAAATATCAACCCCAAAATGGCGGGCCGGGCCAACGGGGAGACCGTGGACGAAGTGCGCGCCGCCATCGGAAGCCAGGTGGAGAGCCAGACCGCCGGCGGGCAGGAGAGCACCCCGGGGGCCGCCGCGGGCGGCGGTGGATCAGCACGGAAATGTAGTCATGGATGAGGACGTTACACCGGAGAAGCTAAAGCCCATCTTAGAATCGATAGGGCTGAAGATAAAAAAACAGAAGACCCAGAGCACGTTGCCTCGGGCGACACGCCGTCCGGACTTGCTGCTGGTTCTTCCGTACGATAATAGTGTAACAGAAAACGGGACAGAAAGCAATACAAAAAAGAGGGCCGGGCCAGCGCGGAGGTGGCGGACCGCCGGCAGACAGGAGGGCGCGAGAGAGCCCAAGGCATCTGTCAGAAACAGCGTAACAAACGGAATATGTTGCCGTTCTCTTATTGACAAATCGCTATTTCTAAGCTACATTGATTTTGTCACCAGTGGTGTCGGCGCGCGTTTTTATTATATACGGACTCGAGGCTCTTCTGCCTCCCCGTACAGGTGCCGAACCCACTGGTGATAACGTATATTTTGCTGATGTTGATGGGTAAATGAGCGGCGTTATTGTTCGTAGAATCCCCGTGAAGAAGACCCGATTGCGGCTTTTTAACCCCAACATAATAAAGAAATAATCTTTGTCCCGAGAAATGATGCAGTCTATGACCGGGAGCAGAAGAAAAACAGAAGACACAGAGCCAGTTGCGCTAAGCGAACAGCTTTCGCGGCAGGCATCCATGTCCTCCAATGACAGTATACCAGAATCAAAAGGAAAACGCAACTCCCGAAATGGCGTCCGGGCCGCCCCTTGACAAAGAACGGGAACCGGTTATGTGGTCATGGAGAAACTACTCCACCGGCCACAGCGAGGCGATCCTGACCCGCAGCGAGGAAAACGCCCGTCGCTTCACCGCCCTGGTGGACTCCGCGGCGGTGTATGTGAACGTCTCCACCCGCTTTACGGACGGGGGCGAGTTCGGCCTGGGCTGCGAGATGGGCATCTCCACCCAGAAGCTCCACGCCCGGGGCCCCATGGGTCTGGAGGAGCTGAACAGCTACAAATACATCGTCCGGGGCAACGGACAGATAAGATAAAAGACCGGCGCTGTCTCCCCTCCGCGAGGGAGGGAGGACAGCGCCGATCTTTCATGAATCAGTCAGCGCCGGAGAGTGAAGAATTCCCGCAGCAGGGCGGCGCACTCCTGCTCCAGGACGCCGCCGTACACCTCCGGCTGAAAGCCGTAGGGCTCAAAGAAGAGGTCGATCACGCTCCCCAGAGAGCCGCTCTTGGGCTCCCGGGCCCCGTAGACCACCGTGGGGATGCGGGCGTTCAGGATGGCCCCGGCGCACATGGGGCAGGGCTCCAGCGTCACGAACAGGGCGCAGTCATTGAGCCGCCAGCTCCCCCGCCGGCCGCAGGCCTCCCGGATGGCCTCGATCTCCGCGTGGGCGGTGGCGTCGTGGTCCCGTTCCCGCCGGTTCCGGCCCCGGCCCAGCACCTGCCCGTCCGCTGCCGTGATCACGCAGCCCACGGGGATCTCCCCCTCCGCAGCCGCCTCCCTGGCCAGGGCCAGGGCTTTTTTCATGCCTTCCAGCATTATGGCGTGGGTCATGGGCGTTTCCTCCTCTTTCCCAGGAGCTGGGCCGCGGGCTTTTCGATCAGATAGGTGGCCAGCACGGCGGCCAGCAGGGCGGCGGCCCAGCAATAGAAGTTGTAGAGCCGCTGCCAGCCCAGGCCCTCCGTCATCTGAGGCAGCTCCGGGGCGGTATAGGGGGGCAGGTGCAGCTCCTTGAGCTTCACGGCCAGATACTGATGCCAGATATAGAAGTTATAGCTGATCCCGGCCAGGAAGCGGACCGGGGGATTGCCCACGGCGCGGCTGATTCTCGCGCCCCAGCAGCCTCCGGCATAGAGGTACACGCTGCCCAGCACCGCCAGAGGCAGCCGCCAGTACAGCTGCAGGAGCTGCAGATCCCGCCCGTCCACCGGGTGCTGCTGCCACAGCACCTCCAGAATGCCCAGCAGGGCCAGGACCGAGACCAGAGCCCAGACAAGCTTCTGCCGCCGGGAGCCCTCCCCTTTCTTCCGCAGGGAGAGCAGATGGGCCGTCATCATCCCGAAGGCGTACAGATCCAGCATGCACGGCAGCTGGTTGAAGAACATGGTGGGGTCGGCGAAGCGGCTGACCAGCCCCCGGCAGAACAGGGCCAGGGCCGTCATGAAGGCCCAGACGGGCACCGGGGAGCGGCGGAACAGCCGCCCGATCAGGGGGAAGAGCAGATAAAACTGCACCTCTACCGCCAGGGTCCACAGCACGCCGTTCAGATTGGTCCACAGATAGGTGGGCCGGGTGAAGGTGGTGGTGAAGCTCAGGTGGGTGAGCAGATCCTGCCACAGGGGCGGGCTCCCGGGGACGGGCCCGGAGAAAAGGCAGACCGCCGCCGCCGCCAGGATGGCAAACAGGTAGCTGGGCAGGATGCGGGCCGCTCTTCGGCGGTAAAAGCCCGCCGCCGGGGAAAAGGGCCGCCCCTCCCTGGCCCGCAGGGCCTCCGGCCAGTACAGCAGAAAGCCGGACAGCAGCAGCATCAGATCCACCAGCATGTAGCCCCGGCGCACCAGGCGGGACATATCTACCCAGACTCCGGCGACGGCAAAGCCCGGGTCCAGCCAGCTCTGCTGCCAGATGTGGAACCAGGCCACGCCGCCCACGCAGAAGATCCGCAGCAGGTCCGCCGCGGCTATGTAGCGTCTCTCCCGAAGATCGTTCAAAGGCGGAATCCTCCGTCGCAGCCGATGATCTGGCCGGTGATGAAGCCGGCTCTGCTTGATGCCAGGAACGCGGCCAGCTCTGCCACGTCCTCCGGCCGGCCCAGCCGCCCCAGGGGGGTGTCCGCGGCAATGGCGGCCTTCTCCTCCGGGGAGTAGGCGGCGGCCATGTCCGTGTCGATAAAGCCGGGGGCGATGGCGTTGACCCGGATGCCGGAGGGGCCCAGCTCCTTATAAAGGGAGAGAGTCAGGCTGTTCAGCGCCCCCTTGGTGGCGGCGTAGGCCGACTCGCAGGAGCTGCCGTACACCCCACAGACCGAGCTGATGAACAGGATGCAGCCCCGCCGCCGCCGGATCATCCCCGGCACCGCGGCGCGCACGCAGTAAAAGGCCCCGTCCGTGTTCAGCGCGAAAAGCTCGCGCCAGGCCTCGTCGCCGATATCCTGGATCTGGGCCGGGAGCGCCGCCCCGGCGCAGCAGACCAGCAGATCGATCTCTCCGGCGGCGTCCACCATGGCCTGGGCCTGTCCGGGGTCCGATACGTCCGCCCCCAGGGCCTCCCCCCCGATCTCCCGGGCCAGGGCCAGAGCCCGGGCCTCCGAGCGGTAGTAGCCCACCAGCACCCGCCAGCCGTCCCGGGCGAGGCAGCGGCAGATGGCCGCACCGATGCCCCGGCTGCCGCCGGTCACCAGCGCCGTTTTCAAAGCTCCAAGATCTGACATTGGAATTTCTCTCCTTCCACCGTGACAAGGCCCCAGCGGTGTCCGCCTGCGCCGGCGGCCCCGGGGTTGAAAAGGCTCACATCCCCCACGCGCCGGAACTCGCTCTCGTGGGTGTGGCCGAACAGAGCCAGCTGCGCCCCGGAAAAGGAGGCGGCGCCGGCCAGGGAATAGAGGGTGAATTTCACCTGATAGCGGTGCCCATGGGTCATGAAGATCCGCACCCGGTCCACAACGGGGGTCAGCACCTCCGGCGCGTCGCTGCCGTAATCGCAGTTGCCCCGGACATAGCGGATGTCCAAGGCGGGGAATGCCCGGCACAGCTCCTCGGCGTCCCGGGCATAGTCCCCCAGATGCAGCACCATATCCGGTTTCTGCTCCCGGATCACGGCCATCATGGGCTCCGTGTCCCCGTGGGAGTCGGTAAAGACGGCGATACGCGTCATGGCAGCGCCTCCTGCATTGCTTTATCTCCCGGCAGTTTCCCTCCGGGGCTTCTCCGCATATACTGTAGCGGAGGTGGGTTTTTATGGACAGATTCCGGGAACAGGGGGAGCGGCTGCTCTCCGGCCGGGAGGGAGAGGCCCTGCGCTCCCTGGCCCAGACGCCGGAGGCCCGGCGGCTGGGGGACAGCGCGGCGGCCGCCGCGTTGCAGCAGGCGGTCCGGAGCGGAGACGCCGCCGCGCTGCAAAAGGCGCTGACCGCGCTGCTCAGCACGCCGGAGGGCCGGGCGGTGGCGGAGCGGCTGGGACGGATGGGCCATGGATGAGATCCAGAAGATCCTCTCCGACCCCTCCGCCATGGAGAAGCTCTCCCACATGGCCCAGGAGCTTATGGGCGGGGCGGCGCCGGAAGCGCCTTCCCCGGCGGCTGCGCTGCCGGAGTGGATGAAGGGCCTCCGGGGCGGCCATCCCCTGGCCGACCTGCTGGGGCCCTATCTGGGGGAGGAACGCCGCCAGAGACTGGCTCGGGCCCTGAACACGGCCCGGGCGGTGCGCCTCTCCGGCTCTCTGCTGGGGAGGGACGGCCATGGCCTATAAGCGCTATCACGGAAATACGGGGCGGGTGGAGCGGATCAGCACCGACGAGGAGCGGCCGATCCCGCCGCCCCCTCCCCCGCCGGTCCCTTCGCCCCCACCGCCGCCACCGCCGCCCACGGCGGGGATCGGCGGCGCTCTGGACGCGCTACTGCGGCGCTTCGACCCCGGGAGCCTCCGGCGGGAGGACTGGCTGGTGCTGGGGATATTGTGGCTTTTATACCGCCTCAGCGGCGAGGGGGATTATCTGATCGCCATGGGGGCGTATCTGTTTTTGTAGGGGCGGGTCTTTTTTTCCGCCGGAACATGGCGGCGGAACAGAGGGCCAGCACCGCCGCCATGGCCCCCAGCAGCAGCCAGAAGCGCACCGAGGCGTGGGCGGCCAGCAGCACCGCGCCCAGACCCATGAGCACGCTGACCCCGTACAGGAGCCATACCGCCTGCTTCTGGCTCAGGCCCATGGCCAGCAGCCGGTGGTGGATGTGGCCCATATCCGCCTGCAGAGGGCTCTCTTTGCGGAGCAGGCGGCGGACCACGGCGAACACCGTGTCCGACAACGGCAGGGCCAGCACCAGCAGCGGCACCGTAAAGGTCACCACGGTGTACATTTTCAGCAGACCCAGCACCGATACGGTGGACAGCACATAGCCCAGCAGCAGGGAGCCGCTGTCCCCCATGAAGATGGAGGCCGGGTTCCGGTTATAGGGCAAAAAGCCCAGACAGGCCCCGCCCAGGGCGCCCAGCAGCACGGACACGTCGGAGACCTCCGGCAGAAACAGGGACACCACCAGCATGGACGCGCAGCCGATGCCCGCCACCCCGGCGGCCAGGCCGTCCAGCCCGTCCAGCAGATTCAATGCGTTGGTGATGCCCACGATCCACAGCAGGGTGAGGGGGACCGACAGGCTCCCCAGGGGGATGACCCCGTCCAGCACCCCGGGATTGGTCAGGATGCGGATCTCCACGCCGGAGGCCACGGCGATGCCCGCCGCCAGCGTCTGGACGAGCAGCTTGATCCAGGGCTTCAGGTCCAGGATGTCGTCCGCCGTGCCCAGCAGCACGATCAAAACGCTGCCCAGCAGGATGCCCTCCACGCTTCCGGGCAGATCCGCGAAGGCCAGCACGCCCCCCAGAAAGCCCAAAAAGATGGCCAGGCCGCCCAGCCGGGGCACCGGCACGGTATTCACCCGCCGGGATTTGTCCGGCCGGTCCACCGCGCCCACGCGCATGGCCAGCGCCCGCACCGCGGGCACCGAGAGCGCCACCACCGCTCCGGCCAGGAGCAGCGCGCAGAAGACTCGCAGCCGAAGCCGCATAGCAAGGAACATGAGAGAAGTCAGCCTTTCCTAAGAAAACAAATGAAGGAATATACAATTATATCACCTCCCCCGGCCCTTGACAATACAGCCGAATCCAATTAATATGAGGGCAGTTTTTTCGGGAGGATCCAAGATATGAATACATGGTTTGAGGAAATGGAGCGGCGCATCCCCCGGGGCGAGGTCCGCACCCGCTTTGCCCCCAGCCCCACGGGCTACATGCACGTGGGCAATCTGCGCACCGCGCTCTATACCTGGTGCATCGCCCGGCACGCCGGGGGCAAGTTCCTGCTGCGCATCGAGGACACGGACCAGAACCGGCAGGTGGAGGGCGCCGTGGAGGTGATCTACAAGACCCTGCGGGACTGCGGGCTGGACCATGACGAGGGCCCGGACGTGGGCGGCCCGGTGGGCCCCTACATCCAGACCCAGCGCCGGGACACCTATCTGCCCTACGCCAAGCTGCTGGTGGAGCGGGGCAGCGCCTATTACTGCTTCTGTGAGAAGACCGAGAGCGAGGAAGACAGCGGGGACTTCTCCCGCCGGGAAGACCCCTGCCGGAATCTGAGCCCGGAGGAGGTCCAAAAGAATCTGGAGGCCGGGATGCCCTGGGTCATCCGCCAGAAGATCCCCCGGGAGGGCGAGACCACCTTCCACGACGAGATCTTCGGGGATATCACCGTGCCCAACGCGGATCTGGACGACCAGGTGCTCATCAAGCGGGACGGCCTGCCCACCTATAACTTCGCCAACGTGATCGACGACCATCTGATGGGCATCACCCACGTGGTCCGGGGCAGCGAGTATCTCAGCAGCGCCCCCAAGTACGACCTGCTCTACCGGGCCCTGGGCTGGGAGGTCCCCCGCTACGTCCACTGCTCCCCGGTCATGCGGGACGCCCAGAACAAGATGTCCAAGCGCCACGGGGACCCCTCCTACGAGGATCTGATCGCCGAGGGCTACCTGACCGAGGCCGTGGTGAACTATGTGGCCCTGCTGGGCTGGTCCCCGGAGGGCGAGCGGGAGATGTTCACCATCCGGGAGCTGGCGGAGGCCTTCGATATCCGCCGCATCTCCAAGTCCCCGGCCATCTTCGACAAGGAGAAGCTGACCTACTTCAACACCGAGTATATCAAGGCCATGGAGCCCGCCGCCTTCGCCGCCGCGGCCGAGCCCTGGATCCGCAAGGCCGTGAAGAATCCGGCCCTGGACCCGGCTCTCATCGCCGCCATTCTGCAGCAGCGGACGGAAAAGCTCTCGGACATCCCCGAGAAGCTGGACTTCTTCGACGCGCTCCCCGACTACTCCACCGAGCTGTACGTCCACAAGAAATCCAAGTGCGACCAGACGGTGGCAAAGGAGATGCTGGGCCTGATGCGGCCCCGGCTGGCCGCCCTGCCGGACTGGACCGAGGACGCCATCCGCGACTGCCTGGTGGACGCGGCCGAGGAGCTGGGCGTGAAGAACGCCAAGGTCATGTGGCCGGTGCGCATCGCCGTCAGCGGCCGGGCCGTCACCCCCGGCGGCGCGGTGGAGATCTGCCACATCCTGGGCCGGGAGGAGACGCTGCGCCGCATGGACGCGGGTCTTGCCAAACTGGAGGAATAATCCCATAAATATATATTGGATGGCAGACAAAGCCTCGCAGAGTTCGCCGTCGCAACGGCGAATACAAATTGAATAATTTTCGCCGGGAGCATGTATCTCGGCGAAAATACTTCTCGGCCCGCAAACGTGCGAGCGCAGCGAGTGCGCTGCAGCGGGCCGCAGCCTTTTCATTGACAAAGTCTGTGACGTTGTCAATGAAATCCCATAAATAATATACCCCTTTTCCGCGCATACTCACGGAAAAGGGGTGTTTTTTTATGAAGAAAAGAAGCGCGATCCGGGCCATCGCCTATCTGGCCGCGGCGGCGGTCTGCCTGGGGATCTGGGGCACGGCGGAGCATCGCCGGGCGCAAAACGCCGAGCGGACGGTCCGCTACCAGGGGGAGTACGCCTTCGCCGCGTTGTGCGAGGCGGTGGAGAACATGGACGCGGCCCTGGAAAAAAGCCGCTACGCCCTGGACGGGGGCATGACCGCCGCCCTGTGCGCGGAGGCCTACGCCCGGGCCCTGAGCGCCTCCACGGCGCTGAGCCACCTGTCCTTCCCGGTCCAGGAGCTGGAGGAGACGGCGGCCTTCCTGGCCCGGACCGGGGACTATACGGCTTATCTGCTGCGAAAGGCCGGCGGCGGAGAGGAGCTGAGCCGGGAGGAGCGGGAGAATCTGCGCTCTCTGGGGGACGCGGCGGCGGTGCTGTCGGACAATCTCTGCTCCCTGCGGATGGACGTGCAGGCGGGGCTGGTCAGCCCGGACGGGCTGAGCGAGGAGCTCCCCGCCCTGTCGGACAGCTTCCTGGCCATGGAGCAGGAGTTCCCGGAGCTGCCCACCATGGTTTATGACGGGCCCTTTTCCTCCGCCGTAGCGGAGCGGACGCCCCGCATGACCCGGAACGCCGAAGCCATCGGCAAGGAGCAGGCGGCCCTGATCGCCGCCGGGTTTCTGGGCGTTCGGTCCAATACCGCGGAGGTGGAGGGAGCCGTGGAGGGCAAACTCCCCGCCTGGCGGGTGCGGCTGGGGGATGCCACGGTGTGCGTCAGCCGGCAGGGGGGCTTCATCACCGAGGCCTTGGTCTCCCGCATCCCCAGCCGGGAGAGTCTGAGCATCGAGCAGGGGGCGGAGGCGGCGGAGCGCATCCTCTGGGACCACGGCTACCGGAACATGAAGGAAAGCTACCACCTGGCCCAGGACGGGGCCCTGACGGTCACCTTCTGCGCGCTGGAGGGGGAGACCATCTGCTACCCAGACATGGTGAAGGTGACGGTGGCCCTGGACGACGGCAGCCTGCTGCGCTTTGACGCCCGGGAATACCTGACCTCCCACGAAAAGCGGCAGCTTCCCGCCCCCGAGACGGACAGCGGGGCCCTCCGCGCCTCCCTGCCGGAGGAGCTGACGGTGCTGTCCGAGCGTCTGGCGGTGATCCCCACCGCCGGAGCGGAGGAGCTGTTCTGCCGGGAGTTCATCTGTGAAAACCCCGACGGCCAGCATTATCTGGTCTATTTCAACGCCGTCACCGGCCGGCAGGAGAAGATCCTGATCCTGCTGGAGGACGAAAACGGCACCCTGTCGATGTGATGATCAGGGGCTGTTTCCTCCGGATCGACGGCAGGCGAAGCTCAAAAACAGGAAATGGAACAGAAAACTTGACAATACACGCCCAATAATGTAAAATGCCCATATTACCGTGGATTGCTATAGGCATTTCGGTAGTTTTTCACGATACAAAGGAGGCATTCTCATGGGCGTCATCCCTGAAATCACCTGCCGCCGCTGCGGCTGCAAATACTCGGGACTGCGCAACCGCTGCCCCAAGTGCGGCGCGCCCCGGATCAATCAGCCGAGCCGCGTCCCGCCCACCACGGCATCCGCCACCGGCGACACCGCCGCGTCCGAACGTTATGACATGAATATCCGCTGGCAGTATATTTTCGCCGGCGTGCTGATCCTGGCGGTGATCCTGGCCGTGCTGGTGCTGGTGCTTTCGGGCAACGGCGGCAGCGGCACAGCCGTCACCCGTCCCGCCGACAGCGGCAACGTGGGCCAGGCCACCTATATGGCCGCCGATCTGCCCACTCCCAGCCCCTCGCCGGAGCCCACGCCCGTGGCCACTCCCACTCCCGCCATCGAGAGCATGGCCATCGCCTTCCTCAACCAGGCGGTGAAGGACGATATGACCCTGACCAACGCCGGCGAGATCCAGATCGACCTGGACGTGAACATCTTCCCCACCCAGGAGAACCCCAACGTGGCATGGCGCAGCAGCAATGAGAAGATCCTCACCGTGGACAGCAGCGGCATCGTGAAGGTGGTGGGCGCCAGCCCCAACTTCACTACCCACGCCACCATCATCGCCGAGTTCGGCGGCCTGCAGGACTATGTGACCATCTATATCCCCGCCTACCAGAGCGCCTACCTGACCGAGAACCTCTTCGACCCGGCCACCTATGAGGCGGACAACCTGGAGTGGGATACCATCATCTACGCCACCCCGGCCCCCAAGGCCTCGTAAAGTTTTCCATCCGCCGCGAAAAAAAGTTGACAAGGGGTATTATCTTTGCTATAATGCCCCTTGCTGTTCGGACGATTAGCTCAGCTGGTATGAGCATCCGCTTGACGTGCGGAGGGTCACAGGTTCGAGTCCTGTATCGTCCACCAAAAAAGAGAGCCATCCTTTTGGATGGCTCTTTTTTGTTGTCGGACGGACGCCGGAACGTTCGTCCGCCTTATGCTTTGCCCGGGGCAAAGGATCCGCAGACCGCCGGCAAAGGTTTGCCCCACCGGAGAGAGGAAAGCCTTGATTCCACGGAAAGATAATGGTATAATTATTATAAGAAAATATACCCAATTTGCCTTCCGGGAGGGTCCTGTATATGAAACAGCGCTTCTTATCCCTGCTTTTGGCCTTCGCCATGCTCTTCTCCCTTCTTCCCGTCTCCGCTCTGGCCGCGGAGGGCGGAGAGGATCCCGAAGAAGATCTTCCCGTGGTCTCCGTCTCTGAGGAGGCCGCTCCTGAGGAAGTCGTTCCCGAGGAAGCCGATCCGGCAGGCCCGGAGCATACCCATGAATACGAGGAAGAGGTCGTCCCGCCCACCTGTACGGAGGACGGCTATACCCTGCACAGCTGCGCCTGCGGGGATACATACACCACGGACCCCGTCCCGGCCGCGGGGCACACGGCGGAGGATGTGGAAGCCGTGGCCTCCAGCTGCACAGAGCACGGCCATGAAGCCGGGACAAGGTGCGCCGTCTGCGGGGAGATCCTCTCGGGTTGCGGCGAGCTGCCTCTGGCGGAGCACACGCCGAAGGCCGTGGAAGAGATCCCGGCGGAGCCCGGCAAACCCGGCGCCACCGCGGGGACGGTCTGCGCTGTCTGCGGCCAAGTGCTGGAAGGCTGCGAGGAGATCCCCGCCCCGGAGGAGCCGGAGATCGAGACGGTCATCACCATTGTGGAGCAGCCGAGAGACGCGGAGCCTGCCGAAGGCGCCGCGGAATTCGTCGTGTCCGCCTCCGTCAATACGGAAGAGGAATTGACGTACCAGTGGCAGCGTCTGGATGAGAGCGCGGAATATGCGGACCCGGAGGCACGCGAAGCCGCCTGGGAGGACATGGAGGGCGAGACCAAGGCCGCCCTGCGCCTGGAAGAGCTGGACGATGAGGAGGCGCTGGCCGCGGCGGCGAAGTACGCCTACCGCTGCGTCCTGACCGCCGGGGAGGCCGCCGCCGTCACAGAGGAGGCGCGGATCACGAAGCCCGCCCCTGTCGCCCTTCGCGAGGCGAAAAGCGCCGCGGAGGTGGTTGACTCCGGTACCTGCGGCGAGAATCTCACCTGGACGCTGGACAGTGAAGGCACGTTCACCATCTCCGGTACCGGGGATATGGAGAGCTCAACCTGGTATCCTCATCAATCCGACATCAAAAACGCTGTTATCGAATACGGTGTAACAAGCATCGGGAACTACGCCTTCCAAAACTGCAGCGAGCTGACCAGCGTCACCATCCCTGAGAGCGTCATCAGCATCGGATATAACGCTTTCTCCTGGTGCAGCAGTCTGACCAGCGTTACTATCCCAGAGGGCGTGACAAGCATCGGAGAAGGAGCCTTCAACGATTGCAGCAGCCTGACCAGCGTCACCATCCCCGACTCCGTCACCAGTATCAGTTGGTCTACCTTCCTCGGCTGCAGCGGCCTGACTGCCATCTTAGTAGGCGGCAATAATACGACCTACCAATCCCTGGAGGGAATTCTTTATTCCAAAGACGGGAGCCAGTTGATCTGCTGTCCGGGAGGGAAAACAGGCACTGTATCCATCCCCGACTCCGTCACCACCATCGGGTTCGCCGCCTTCAACGGCTGCAGCGGCCTGACCAGTGTCACCATTCCCGAGGGCGTCACCTCCGTCGATGGAACTGCCTTCGATTACTGCAGTAGCTTGACTGCCATCTTCGTAGACAGCAATAATACGACCTACCAATCCCGGGAGGGAATTCTTTATTCCAAAGACGGGAAACAGTTGATCCGCTGTCCGAGTGGGAAAACAGGCCATGTATCTATCCCCGACTCCGTCACCAGCATCGGCTCTGTTGCCTTTGCCCAATGCAGCAGACTGACAAGCGTCACCATCCCCGAGGGCGTCACCAGCATCGGGGATCACGCCTTCAGTAGGTGCAGCGGTCTGACCAGCATAACCATACCGGACGGCGTGACATGCATCGGCTGGGAAACCTTCTACGGCTGCAGCAGCCTGACCAGTATCAATATACCTGCCTCCGTCACCAGCATCGGTAACGGCACCTTCTACGGCTGCGATGCTCTGACCAATGTCGAATTCTGGGGTACTGAAGAGCAATGGGCGGCGATCAATATCGGTGAAAACAACGATCCCCTGACGAATGCGACGGTTCACTTTAAAAACACCGCTTCCGGTACCTGCGGCACGAACCTTACCTGGGTGTTGGACAGTGACGGTACTCTCACCATCTCCGGCGAGGGCGCGATGGGAAACTATGATTATGACTCTGCCCCCTGGTATTCGCACAGATCTGACATCAAGAGCGTCGTGATCGAGTCCGGCGTGACCAGTATCGGCGATTTTGCCTTCAACGGCTGCGCAAGTCTGACCAACGTGAAGATTCCGTCTAGCGTGAAGAATATTGGAAAAGTAGCCTTCCAATCCTGTATCAGCTTGACGAGCGTGATGATTCCGTCGGGCGTGACGAATATAGGCGACGGCGCTTTCCGGCTTTGCAACGGTCTGACATATGTGATGATTCCAGAGAGTGTGACGAGTATTGAGAGTGCGTTTGCCCTTTGCAGCGCGTTGACGAGCGCAGGACCGATCGGCAGCGGCGCTAATTATGAGTTTGGCTGGACGACAGCGATTCCGTACAGCGCTTTTCGCAACTGTAGCAGTTTGACGAACATCACGATTCCAGACGGTGTGACGAGTATCGGTGACTGTGCCTTTTCTGGTTGTAGCAATTTGACGAGCGTCACACTCCCGATGGACGTGACAAGCATTGGAGTAGAAGCCTTTTATGCCTGCAGTGGGCTTACAACCATCACGATTCCGGACGGTGTGACGAGCATCGGCAACAGCGCATTCAACGGCTGCAGCAGCCTGGCTGAAGTGAACTATGGCGGGACGCGAGAGCAGTGGAACGCTATAACAAAGGGGAGCAACAATGCACCTTTGCGCAGTGCGACGATAAACTGCACGGCAATCGACGCGGGCACCTGCGGCGATAACCTCACTTGGACGCTGGACAGCGACGGGCTCCTCACAATCTCTGGCACGGGAGATATGGCGTATCTTGGTAACCCTCCCTGGTACAATTATAGGGAAAGCATTGTCGCCCTTGATCTCCCTGACGGGCTGACGAGTATCGGCACCAATGCTTTCATGGGCAGTAAAAATCTGGAGAGTGTTACAATCCCTGCCAATGTTACAAGCATTGGTTACGCTGCTTTCTTCACATGTAGCGATCTGACAAGTATTACTCTTCCTGATGGCTTGATAAGCATCGGGGAAGAGTGTTTCAACGGATGCACCAGTTTAACGTATATTGAACTGCCGGCAAGTTTGACGAGTATTGGACCTTCAAGCTTTATGGGCTGCAGATCTATACACTCTATCAGCATTCCAGACGGCATAACAAGTATTGGCCTCTATACATTTTATGGATGCACTGGCTTAACGACTATTTCTATTCCTTCAACGGCAACAAGCATTGGGGATCATGCCTTTGGAAGCTGTTCGGCTTTAGCAGATATCTACTACGGCGGCACGGCCACGCTGTGGAATGCCATCACAAAAGGTAGCGACAACGGACCGCTGACCGAGGCAACGCTCCATTGCGGACTATATATCATCACCTTCGACGCCAACAACGGCGTCAATGCGCCCGCGGCGCAGACCAAGACCCACGGCACCGCGCTGACGCTCACGAGCGAAGAGCCAAGCAGAGCGCATTACACTTTCCTCGGCTGGGCTGCCAGCGCCGACGCCACTCAGCCCACCTGGTTTGCCGGCGGCAGCTACGATGTCGAGGGCGACGCCACCCTCTACGCCGTGTGGCAGGCCGATACCTACACGATCACCTTTGACGCCAACGACGGAACAAATGCACCTGCGGCACAGACCAAGACCCACGGCACCGCGCTGACGCTCAGCACTGATGAGCCGTCCCGCGACGGATACGACTTCCTCGGCTGGGCTGCCAGCGCCGACGCCACCGTGGCCGCATGGGGGCCCGGCGATGAATACGAGCCCGAAGGTAACGCAACGCTCTACGCCGTGTGGCAGGCCGATACCTACACGATCACCTTCGACGCCAACAACGGCGTCAATGCGCCCGCGGCGCAGACCAAGACCCACGGCACCGCGCTGACGCTCACGAGCGAAGAGCCAAGCAGAGCGCATTACACCTTCCTCGGCTGGGCGGCGAGTGCCGACGCCACCGTGGCCGCATGGGGGCCCGGCGATGAATACGAGCCCGAAGGCAACGCAACGCTCTACGCCGTGTGGCAGGCCGATACCTACACGATCACCTTCGACGCCAACAACGGAACAAACGCGCCCGCGGCGCAGACCAAGACCCACGGCACCGCGCTGACGCTCAGCACCGACGAGCCGACCCGCGAGGGCTATGACTTCCTCGGCTGGGCGACAGACGCCGAGGCAACCGCCGCGCAATATCAGCCCGGGGACACTTACACCACGGAGGGAGACGCCACGCTCTACGCGGTTTGGGGGCCGATCACTTACACGATCTCCTTTGACGGCAACGGCGGAAAAGGCGCCGTTGGATCCCTGCTAGTTACCGCGGAGGACGGCGAGATCTCCCTGCCCAACGCGTTCACCTTTACCTACTTCAAGTTCAGCGGATGGAACACGGCAGCGGACGGCTCCGGTACAGCGGTGGACGAGACTGCGAATGTAAGCGAGCTTCTCCCGCTGATGGATGACGCCGACAGCCTGACCCTCTATGCCCAGTGGGATGCGCTTCCCTATTCCGTCGCCTTTGACGCAAACGGCGGCGAGGGCGAGATGGAAGACCTGCCGATGCGCTACGGACACCCGGCGGCGCTGACGGCAAACACCTTTACCCGCGAAGGCTACACCTTCACCGGCTGGAATACCAAGGCCAACGGCGGTGGGACCAAGTACGCCGACGGGGCGACGGTCCGCAATCTCACCACCATAGAAAACGCCGTGGTCACCCTCTACGCCCAGTGGAAGGCCAACAGCTACACCGTCTGCTTCGTAGGCGGCGAGGACGCCGGCGGCAGCATGAAGAACCAGGCCATGACCTACGACAAGCCCGCAGCCCTCACAGCCAACGCCTTCAAACGGACCGGGTATACCTTTGTCGGCTGGGCGACAGCCCCGGATGGGGAAAACGCCGAGTATGCCAACAAGCAGACGGTCCGCAACCTTACGGGTGAGCCGGATGGGCAAGTCACGCTCTACGCCGTCTGGGCCAAGAACTGCTACCAGCTGGTATTCCAGGCCAACGGCGGAGAGGGCGACATGTCCGACGACGGCGGCTTCTGCGAATTTGACGGCGTCTATTCGCTTCCCCTCTGCAGCTTTGAGCGCCCCGGCTTTGACTTCGCGGGCTGGGCCACAACGGCCAGGGGCAAGGTGCTCTATGGCGACGGACAGGAGATTTCCGGCCTGTCGAACGTCGACGGCAAGGTCATCACCCTCTACGCGGTTTGGACGGCCCATCATTACAGCGTCCGTTTTGAGCCCAACGGCGGCACCGGCAGCATGAAGCCCATGACCAACAAGGCTTGCGGCACGGCTTTCGCGCTCACGGCCAACGCCTTCAAGCGGACCGGATACACCTTCGCCGGATGGAATACGGAGCCGGACGGCAGCGGCGACAGCTATGCCAACAAAGCCAAGCAGGCAAACTTTATAACCGAGGACGGCGGGGAGCTGGTGCTCTATGCCCAGTGGGCGCCGGTAAGCTATAAGATCACCTACAAGAATCTGATCGCCTTTGACAAAAATGAGAACCCCGAAACATACACGGCGGAGGACACCGTGACGCTGCGGGACGCCGAAAGACCGGGCTATCGCTTTGAGGGCTGGTATCTGGACGCGAAGTTTACCAAACCCGCAGAACCGGAGTCCTGGACCGGCGGCGCCAAAACCGTCTATGCCCGCTGGACGCAGGAGGAAGCGGTCAGCTTCTCCGTGGTGTTTGAGCCCAACGGCGGCACCGGCGTCACAAAGGCCATGACCGGGCTGGTCAGCGGCAAGGTGTATACCCTGACGGCCAATGCCTTCAAGCGGACGTATTATACCTTCGCCGGCTGGAACACGGAGCCGGACGGCAGCGGCGACAGCTATGCCAACAGAGCCAAGGTGGGCAACCTGTCCCCCGAGGGCGGAGAACTGCTGCTCTATGCCCAGTGGGCGCCGGTGAGCTACAAGATCACCTACAAGAATGTCGATGTGCTGGAGATCCCGGACAGACCCGCCGCCTATACGGTGGATACGGCTCCCGAACTCCCCGTGCCTGTGCGGCCCGGCTGCAGCTTCGAGGGCTGGTATCTGGACGCGAAGTTCACCAAGCCCGCGGCGGACGAGGCCTTCTCCGGCGGCGCCAAGACCCTCTACGCCAAGTGGAGCGGAAGCCCGGCCGTCTATTCCGTGGCCTTTGACGGCAACGGCGCCGCCTCCGGCAGTATGAAACCGCTGACAAAGCGCAGCGCAGGCAAGAGCTTTGCGCTCACGGCCAACGCCTTCAAGCGCCCGGGTTACGCGTTCCTGGGCTGGAGCACCGCGGCGGACGGGGAAGTGCTCTTTACCAACAAGGCCAAAGTGGTCAACCTCTGCGCGGAAAACGAAGATACGGTGACGCTCTATGCCGTCTGGGCGCCGATCGTCTACACGATCACTTATAAAAATGTAAACGGCTCGCGTATTCCGGCCGATACCGGCTACACGGTGGAAGATACACTCACTCTGCCTGTCCTGATCAAAGAGGGCTGGACCTTCCAGGGCTGGTATACCACCCAGACATTCAAACCCGGGACGGAGATCGCCTCCATCGGCCCCGGCAGAACAGGCAACCTGACGCTCTATGCCAAGTGGATGCTGAACCACAGCTGAGCGGCAGAAACTGTAAAAACAAGCAAAAAGGGATCGCTGCAGAAGGGAAGATTGGCAGCGATCCCTTTTGACAAGCTGTTGACGATGGCTGTGCAAGGTGATATGTTGGTGCCCGGAGACAAAAGGAAAAGGACCGACCATCTGCGCGGCATACGGATTGTGCGGCGGCGATCACCCAAAGGAGGGAACAACCATGTTTGAAAAGAGAATTGATATCTTCAAAAAGCGGGACCGGGAGACCTGGCAGCAGATCCGCGACGCTCTCAAGGCGGCGGGGCTGCGGGGCGTGAGAGCGGGCCACTACCTCCAGGAGACCGTCATGGGCGGGGGCTGCGGGGCCAAGCTGGACCCCCGGGACTTCGGCCCCCGGGGACGGATCGACCGGGAAATCTACTGGGTCGAGGTCCGGCAGAGCGACGAGGAGCAGGCCCGGGACATCCTGCGCCGGAGCGGCATCGTGCCCGTGGTGGAGGAGGATGTGTTGCTGGACGCCGCGTTGAGAAAAAAACCGAAAGCGGATTATTTTGACAAATAAGCTTATATTTTCTCATCATTGTGTTGGATTGCCGAAAATGTGAAAAAAGTTGCAAAACCCCCTTGACTATTTGGGTAAATGGCACTATTATCGGGCTGGGCGTGAGAGTTTGACAGGCTTCGACCTGCCATGCCCTTCGTCCGAGATCAATATTTGGGAGGGAAACCAAATGCTCAGCTTTTTCATTTGTTTGGCGATCCTGATCCTCGGCTACCTTTTCTACGGCAAAGTCGTTGACGGGATCTTCAACCCGGACGACCGGGAGACTCCGGCTGTGGCCATCAACGACGGCGTTGACTACGTCGTCATGCCCCAGTGGAAGCTCTTCCTGGTACAGCTTCTGAACATCGCCGGCCTGGGCCCGATCTTCGGCGCCATCAGCGGCGCTATGTGGGGCCCCATCGTGTTCCTGTGGATCACCTTCGGTACCGTGTTCGCCGGTGCTGTCCATGACTACTTCGCGGGCATGCTGTCCGAGCGGAACAACGGCGCCTCCATCTCCGAGGTCACCGGCATCTACCTGGGCCAGACCATGAAGAACGTGATGCGCGTGTTCTCCGTCATCCTGCTGGTCATGGTGGGCACCGTGTTCGCCGTCGGCCCCGCCGGCCTGATCGTCAAGCTGATCGGCCTGAAGGTGACCAGCGGCCTGCTGGCCAACAAGGTCTTCTGGCTGGCCATCATCATGATCTACTACTTCATCGCCACCTTCATCTCCGTGGACAAGATCATCGGCAAGATTTACCCGGTGTTCGGCATCTGCCTGATCATCATGGCCATCGGCGTGGCCTTCGGCACCCTGTTCAGCGGCAAGCCCATGCCCGAGATCTGGGCCCACTTCGCCAATGAGCACCCCGACAAGACCCCCATCTGGTCCTTCATGTTCATCACCGTGGCCTGCGGCGCCATCTCCGGCTTCCATGCCACCCAATCCCCCCTGATGGCCCGCTGCCTGAAGAGCGAGCGCCAGGGCCGCTTCGTGTTCTACGGCGCCATGGTGGCTGAGGGCATCATCGCCCTGATCTGGGCTGCCGCGGCCTGCACCCTGCTGGGCGGCGACAAGATCAAGGAGCTGAACGGCGGCGGTCCCAACACCGTCTTCGAGATCAGCACCCTCACCATGAAGGGCGTGGGCATGGTCCTGGCCGTCCTGGGCGTCATCGCCTGCCCCATCACCTCCGGCGATACCGCTTTCCGGTCCGCCCGTCTGACCCTCGCCGACTGGTTCAAGATCGACCAGGGCAAGTGGCAGAACCGTCTGGCCCTGTGCATCCCCGTCCTGGGCGTGGGCGCTATCCTGGGCTTCGGCAACGCGATTACGCATCCCGCTGTGGTCGACGGTGTGGAAAAAATGATTCCCTATATTGACTACAACGTGATCTGGCGTTACTTCTCCTGGTCCAACCAGACTCTGGCCATGATCGTGCTGTGGGCCGGCTCCATGTACCTGGCGCAGAACAAGCGCAACTACTGGATCACCGCCGCTCCCGCCACCTTCATGAGCGCGGTCTCCTGCACCTACTTCTTCATGGCCGGCGAGTGCCTGGGCCTGATCCCCTTCTTCAAGAACAACAAGGCCGTCGCCTATCCCGTGGGCCTGATCTTTGCCGCCTGCTGCCTCTTCATCTTCCTGAAGAGCGCCAAGAAGGCGGCGGAAAAGGGCGCGAAGGTCGCCTGATCCCGGCTCTTGCCACAAGTCAAATAAGCAACACCAGGGCGGGCAGGGTATACTCCTGCCCGCCCCTTTCATTAGGAGGTTCACCATGATCATTGCTCCTGCGCCCCTGGGCGAAATGATGCTGCCCCGGGCGGTTTTGGATACGGACAAGACGAACTGTCTGCGCTGCGGTCCCTGCGGCGTGGGCAAGGAGGCCCTGTACCTGGGCGGCCGCTACATCGAACGGCGCTATTATCTCCCCTGGCGGGAGGTGAAGCGGGTGTTCAAGCGGGTGGCCATGACCAGCGGCGGCTTCTCCGGCAAGGGGATCTTCGGAACCCTCTCCTTCCTGGTGGTCCAGTACGGCGCCGGCAAGGAAAAGGAGTTCCCCTTCAAGCTGGAGGGGGACGTGGACAAGCTGCTCTCTGCCGTGGAGCAGGAGCACCCCAACATCCCCACCCACAGCAAGGCTGCGGAAAAGAAGCTGGCGGCGGCAGAGGCGGAGGAGAAGGCCCGCTATAAGGCCGAGCTCTCTCCCCGGGCCCAGGCCGCGGCGGAGGAGCTGGTCCGGGCGCAGAAGGTGCTGGAGGAGAATACTTCCGCGGCGGAGGCCATGGTCTCCGCGGCAAAGCAGAAGCGGGTGGTGGACAATCTCAAGCCCGCGTACCGGGTGATGGGGGCGCTGTTCGCGGCGCTGGGGATCCTCCTGGCCCTGTGGGGGGCCTACGGCCTGACCGCCCACAGCAGATACGCGGGCATCATGCTCCTGGCAGGCGGTGTGCTGTTCCTCTTTGCCCTGACCTCCAACACGCTGCCCAGCCGCTGGACCAGCAAAAAAAGAGCCCAGGCCGACTGGGACGCGGCGGTGGCGGCCATGGAGCGCCGTCTGGCCGGAGAGGAGAACTTCCCCGTCCCCGCCCGCTACGCCCACCCGGTGGTGCTGCGGCGGATGCTCCGGGTGATCCGGGAGGGCCGGGCGGAGGATACGGAGTCGGCCCTTGCGGCGGTGAAGGAGGATCTGCGGGCACTCAACGCCTCGGTCACCGTCTCGCAGAAGGAACACGATGAGGTGGTGGCCGTAAAGCCCCTCTTCCTCGTGAGCGATTATCAGTAAGGGGGAAGCGCGATGAATCGGATCTATGATTTTCTCCAGACCGAGGGCGTGGACGGCGGTCTGCTCCGGGCTGTCCGGGACTTCTGGGAAAAATACCCCACCCCGGCCGGGAGCGCGGCGCGCGTGCCCGATCCCGAGTACTATTACTACGGCAACAAAACCTGGGAGCTGGCCCTGGCGGCGATCCTGGCGGGGAAAAACCTGCTGCTGGCCGGACCCAAGGCCACGGGCAAGAACGTGCTGTGCGAAAACCTGGGGGCCCTGTTCGGCCGTCCGGTGTGGAACGTGTCCTTCCACATCAACACCGACGCCTCCTACCTGATCGGCACCGATACCTTTGACGGGCAGCGGGTGAGCTTTCGCCCCGGCCCCATCTGGCTGTGCGCGGCCCAGGGCGGCTTCGGCATCCTGGACGAGGTGAACATGGCCAAAAACGAGGCTCTGGCGGTGCTGCACGCGGCCCTGGACTTCCGGCGCAGTCTGGACGTTCCCGGCTATGAGAAAACGGACCTGCGCCCGGAGACCCGCTTCATCGCCACCATGAACTACGGCTACGCCGGGACCCGGGATCTGAACGAGGCCCTTACCTCCCGCTTCGCGGTGCTGGACATGCCGCCCATCACGGAGGAGAATCTGCAAAAGCTGATTTCCCGGCGCTATCCGGGCATCAACGAAAAGCTCCGGGATCAGTTCGTGAAGCTCTACTCCGAGCTCCAGCGCAAGGCCGAGAGCGCCGAGATCTCCGACGCCGCGCTGGACCTGCGGGGCCTGCTGGACGCCCTGGCCCTGATGGAGCAGGGACTCCGCTCCGGGGATGCTCTGGAGATGTGCATCGTCAACAAGAGCTTCGACGCCTTTGAGCGGGGGCTGATCCGGGACGTGATCGCCGCCCGCATCCCCGCGGATCTGACCGGGGACATGGTCTTCGCACCCTGAGCCATGATCAAGAAGCAGTACACGGGCTCCGCCCGCCGGGCCAGGAACATCATCTGGAACGCCGCCGGACGCTACGACTTTGACCTGCCCTTCATGGCCTTTTTCCCCAACGGGAAGCCCGACAACTATTTCAATATGGCGGCGGGGCTTGTCCAGAAGTGGCTGGATATGCCCCGGCTGTGGGACTTCTTCGCCTCCTATGAAAACGACCGCCGGGCCGACGAGTTTGACGATCTGCTGTGGCTGGGGCTGGAAAACTGCGTGTATGAAAAGGAGCTTGAGGAGCGCCCCATTCTCCGCCAGCTGCGGCGGGCCCGGGGAGAGGAATTCTTCCGCGAGCAGCAGCAGCTCTCCCGGCAGCAGATGGAGTACCAGAGCATGACGGTATACACCCAACAGGAGTATCGCTGGGCCCGGGCCTGCGGGCGAAAAGCGCCCCTCCTGTCGCCCCGGGAAAAGCGCATGGCGGCCGCCCTGGAATTTTCCGGCAGCCTGGACACGTCGGGGGTGCTGGCGGCCATGGAGGGATTTTTGCGGAGCTTTTTCCGCTGGCAGGGACCGGCGGAGAGCGTCCCCCTCCGTCCGGCAGGGGCGCTGGCAAAGGCGCTGTTGCGCCATGAGCACAAGCGGCGGGACCGGCTGCTGGTGCGCTGCGGCACCGGCGAGGGGGACCATGACAAAGCCCGGGCCCAGCGCCACAGCGGCCTGGGCCGATTCGTGGGCCCCACGGCGGAGGACGAGGCCTATATCCGGGCGGTGTTCGGCCGCTGCAGTCTCAGCGAGGGGGAGCGGCGCATCCTGGAAAACGAGCTGTGCGTGGGCCGGGACCAGTTCTGCCGTCTCTGGGTCACCCGGGGAGAACCCACCGAGACCGACGACCGGGACGCCCTGGAGGTGCGGGAGAGCGCCGCGCGGCAGCGAGCGCGCAACGAGGCCTACTTTGCCGGGCACAGCGCCCTGATCGACCACAGCGTCCGGGCTCTCTCCACGCGGCTGGAAACGGTGCTGTCGTCCTATTTCCGCCACCTGCCCGAGCCGTCCCGGAGCGGACGGCTGCGAAGCGAGGTTGCCTATCGGCTGCCGGTCCTCAACGATACCCGGATCTTCCTCCGCAGCGGGGAGGAGACGGAGCAGCCGCTTTGTGTGGATCTGCTGCTGGACGCGTCCCAGTCCCGGATGAACTCCCAGGAGGTCCTTTCCGCGGAGAGCTACATCCTGGCCGAGAGCCTTCGGAAGCTCCATATCCCCGTGCGGGTCAGCGCTTTTCGCTCCCTCCGGGGCTTCCTGGTGCTGGAGCAGCTGAAGGACTGGAGCCAGAGCGACTGCAAGGGGCTTCTGCGCTACTACGCCGGGGGCTGGAACCGGGACGGCTTGGCCGTGGAGACCCTGGGCCGTCTGAACGACAGCCCGGTGCTCCAGGGTCGGCGGCGTCTGCTGCTGGTGCTGACGGACGCCAGCCCCAACGACTCCACGCCCATGGCCGGGGAGGGCCTGGGCCTGCACCGAGAGTATGAGGGACAGGCGGCGGTCACGGCGGCCCAGGAGGCGGTGCGCGCCCTGCGGGCTTCCGGCGTGGGAGTGGGGGCCGTGTTTCACGGCAACACCCACAACCTGCCCAACGCCCAGCAGATCTACGGCCACGCCTATGTCCGCATCCAGAAGGCAGGGCAGCTCTCCCAGGGCGTCAGCGATCTGATGCTGATGCTCATGCGGGAAAACGTTCCCCTGCGCTAAGCCCGGCTGAGCATCCAGACCCCGAAGTTCAGATACCCGGCGAACAGCACCCACAGGATATAGGGCAGCTGCAGCCAGGCGGCGGGGGCGTCCACTTCCCGAAAATCCAGGGTCATGGCCAGGATCAGCACCCACAAGACCGTCAGCCACAGGAAGGAAAAGCCGTAGGCCCGCTGCAGGAAGAACAGCAGGCTCCAGCCGAAGTTGAACGCCAGCTGCAGCCCCCAGAGGCGCAGGGCCCGCCTTTGCCGCCGGGAGTTCTCCCGGAGGGACACCCGGGCCGCCCCGATGCCCATCAGGGCGTAGAGCAAGGTCCAGACGATGGGGAACACCGCCGGGGGAGGCGAGAGCGGGGGCTTTGCGGCGTTCTGGGTATACCAGGCCACCCCCGGCCGGATCAGCCATCCGGCCAGAGCGCCCACGGCCTCGGCTGTGCCGATGAACAGCGCGTACTTTTTCCATGCGGAACGATTCATTTTCATCACCCATAGAATATATGCGCTTTTTGCCCCCGATTATACAGAAAAACGCGGCCCGCCATTTTCGGCGGGCCGCGCTGCATGCACAGGTCCGTTTATTGTTTTTGTCCCCGGCGCCGGGACAGCCAGGGGAGGAAGCTCTCCTTATAGAGCATGGCGATCACCGCCGCAACCGGGATGGACAGCAGCACGCCCACGATGCCGAAGAGCTTGCCGAAAACAATGATGGCCAGCAGCGTCCAAACCGCGGGGATGCCGAAGGAGGAGCTGAACAGCCGGGGCTTGAGCACATAGCCGTCCAGGGTCTGCAATACCACGGTGAAGAGCAGGAACCACAGGGCCTGGAAGGGCTGGTGAAACAGGAGGATCACCGCCCCGGCCGCCGCGCCGATCATGGGGCCGAAGGTGGGCAGCAGGTTGAACACCGCCACCAGCACCGATACCAGAGGGGTATAGGGCATTTGCATGATGGACATGAACAGCGCGTTGGACACGCCCACGATCAGGGCGTCCAGCAGATTGCAGCCGATAAACTGCACGAAGATCTGGTTGCAGCGCTTCCAGAAACGGGTCCGCCGCTCGTAATTCTCCGGGCTCAGCGCCGCCCGGCGCAGCTGGTCCAGGCCATTGACCAGACCCTTTTTGCCCAGCAGGAAATACAGCGACAGGATAAAGCCGATCACCCAGTTGAGCAGCGCGCCGCCCACGGCCCCCACGCTGGTGATGATGGAGCGCAGGTTGTCCGTCACCAGGGAGAAGATCTGCGTCAGGAATTCTTCCAGCTTATCGGCAATGTTCTCCAGAGCCAGCATGGACCCCAGATCAGAGGCACTCAGTTTGGCCAGCAGTTCCTCCGCCTTGGCCAGATAGGTGTTGGCGTTGCCCACCAGAGAGGTGATGCTGCCGATCAGATTGGGGATCAGCATGGAGAAGAGCAGCGTCAGCAGCAGCAGCAGACACAGCACCGCCAGCACCACGGAGAGCGCCCGCCGGGTGGCCTCCTTTTTCACACGCCGAAACAGCTTCTCCTCCAGGAACTTGACCGCCGGATCCAGCAGATAAGCCAGCACCAGCCCGATCACCACCGGGGAGAGAAGCTTCAGCAGGGAGGATATCCAGGTCAGCAGGGGCGTGATATGGGTGAGAAACAAATACAGGATCACAGCGGAGCATAGGGCGAAGGTATAGGCAGCCCAGCGCTTTTCCAGAAGCTGACGGATCTTGTTCATCATGGGCTCTCCTTTCCGCATGGTAACACAGCTCTATTTTACAATACTATTCCGGCGGAGGCAAGAGCGAGGAAAAGAAAATCCCGCCTTGCAGCCGGGGAAGGGATAGTGTATAGTGTAGGAAAAACAGGAAAAGAGGCGCTGTATATGAAGCTTTGCAATGTGATCGTAGGCGAGGAGACCCATCTGGCTGTGGTCACCCCCCGGGGGGTCGTGGACGCCGCGGCGGCGGGCTGCCGGCTGACCATGGACGAGGTGATCCGGGGCGCGGACCGGAGCGCTCTGGCCACCATCGCCGGGGACGAGAGGGCGCCGGTGCTGAGCCAGCCCCGCTTCGGGAACGTGGTGGACACGGCCGGAAAGCTGCTGTGCGTGGGGCGCAACTACGCCGCCCACGCAGTGTTTGCCAACCACGACATTCCCAGCTCCCCCATGCTGTTCTGCAAATTCTCCGACAGTCTGGCCGCCGAGGGCGCGGAGGTGGAGCTGCCGCCCTGGGAGACGGGCTTTGACGCGGAGGCGGAGCTGGTGGTGGTGATCGGCAAGACCGCCTGGAACGTCAGCCAGGACGAGGCCGGGGACTATATCTTCGGCTACACCTGCGGCAACGACCTGAGCTGCCGGCCCGCCCAGCGCTACAGCAGCCAGTGGCTGATCGGAAAGACCATGCCCGCCTTCGGCCCTGCGGGTCCCTGGATCGTCACCGCCGACGAATTCGACCCCGAGGCGGGAGTGGACGTCCGGGGCTATGTGAACGGGGAGCTGCGCCAGGAGGGGAACACCCGGGATATGATGTTCTCCTGCCGCTATATCGTCAGTTACGCCTCCCGCTTCCTGCGGCTGCAGCCCGGGGATCTGATCTTCACCGGCACCCCTGCCGGCACAGCCATGGAGCGGAAGGAGGAGCGCTTCTTCCTCCATCCCGGCGACACCACCGCCGTGGAGATCCAGGGCATCGGCACGCTGCACAACGTGATGCGCTGAAAAATCAAACGAGCCAACGCGCCCGCCGGAGAGCTCCGGCGGGCGCGTGCTTTATCGCAGCAGAGGTTGGAGCTGGCGGCCACGGAGGGCGGCGGCGACCGTCTGGCCCAGCAGGGAGAAGTCGGACTGGAGGGAGAAGGGCTTCGCCTCCGGGGCATCCTGGCGGAAGGGGACAAAGTACACGTTCTTCCGCTGCAGCAGCTTTCCGATGTTCTCCGCCGAGCCGGAGAGACCGTCGTTGGTGGAGATGGCCAGGATCAGCGGCCGGCCGTTGCGCAGATGGGCCTTGGCCGCCATGGTCACGGGCCCGTCGGTGATGCCGTTGGCCAGCTTCCCCAGGGTATTCCCCGTACAGGGAGCGATCAGCAGGGCGGAGAGGGCCTCCCCGGTGCCCAGGGGCTCCGCCCCGGCGACGCTGTCGATGGCCGGACGGCCGCACAGCTCCTCCAGCCGGGAGCGAAAGTCTTCTGCCGCCATAAAGCGGGTGTCCGTGTCCGCCGCCGCGCCGGACAGGATGGGGATGAGGTCGTAGTCCTGCCTCAGGGGCGGCAGGGCCCGAAGGGTCATGGCAAAGCAGCAGTGGGAGCCGCATACCGCCACCCCCAGCCGGGGCCGGGGCGCTGCGAGCGTCTCGTACACCGCGTCCCGGATGAGCGCTGCCGCCCGGTCCGGGGCATATTTTCCCGGCAGACCCTCGGCCCGGAGATAGGTCCGGCCCAGGGCCCGGGCTTCGGCGGCGTCAATGCCCCCCGGGGCGGAGGCCAGCTCCAGCAGTACGGCGTCCGCCCGGGTGCGGGCCAGCAGCTCCGACCGCAGCACCGGCGCAGGCACGGTGTTTACTACGATCTCCGCCCGGCCCAGCAGCTCCGGCAGCGCCGAAAAATCCGCGGCGGCGCAGCCCTCCGCCCGGGCCCAGGCCCGCTGGGCCTTATCTCTGGCCACGGCGGTGACGGCGCAGCCTCCCTCCCGGAGGGCACGGGCGGTGAGCCGGCCCACCCGGCCGTAACCCAGGATCAGCACCCGGCGCCCGGGGAGGGGCGCCTCCCGGCCCAGCAGCTCCGCCGCGCCCTGGGCGGTGAGGGCGGCGTTGGCGATGAGATAGCTCTCCGAGCGGGCATAGCGGGCCGCCCCGTCCCAGGGCGGCGGCACCACCAGCTCCGCCTCCTCCGGGGAGACGAGGGTATGCCCGTCTCTTTCCAGCAGCTGGCGCAGGATGGCAAAACGAAGATCCTTCCCCGTGACGGCAATACGCACGCAGCACCACTCCTTCATTACAAAAAATCGGTCTACCATGGCAGCTTATGCTTCGGCACGTTGACTTGTGAGCGGCTTTGAGGTAAACTGTCAGGGAATAAATCAGAGGTGATGTTTTATGGCAAAGCTTTATTTCAAGTACGGTGCCATGGGCTCCAGCAAAACGGCCCAGGCGCTGATCACCAAATTCAACTATGAGGAGCGGGGCATGAGCGTTTGGCTCATCAAACCCTCTGTGGACGACCGGGACGGAGCAGATATCCTGCGCTCCCGCATCGGCCTGGAGGCGCCGGCGGAGTCGATCAAACCAAAGGACGATATCCTGGCGCTTTACGCCTCCCGGGGCCGCCGGGACGTGGTCATCGCCGACGAGGCCCAGTTCTTCACCACGGCCCAGATCGGACAGCTCCGGGACCTGGTGGACGAGGAGAACGTGCCGGTGCTGTGCTTCGGTCTGCGGACCGACTTCCGTACCCACCTGTTCCCCGGCTCCCAGCGGCTCTTTGAGCTGGCCGACTCCATCCAGGAGATCAAGACCATCTGCGAGTGCGGCGCCAAGGCCACGGTGAACGCCCGCATCGGCGCCGACGGCCGGGTGGTCACCGAGGGCGCCCAGGTGCTGTTGGGCGGCAACGACACCTATATCGCCATGTGCCACTCCTGCTGGAAAAAGCGAATCCGCCTGGAGAGAGCCGAGCGGGGACAGCAGAAGCTGGAATTATAAAAAGAAATTGTAAGGAGGATCGACCCATGGCCAACACACCAACCCCCCACATCAACGCGGCCCCGGGGGATTTTGCCGAGACCGTGCTGATGCCCGGCGACCCCCTGCGCAGCCAGTTCATTGCCGAAAACTATCTGAGCGAGCGCCGTCTGGTGAACAACGTCCGGGGCGTCCAGGGCTACACCGGCGTTTACAGGGGCGTACCCGTCAGCGTCATGGCCAGCGGCATGGGCATGGCGTCCATCGGCATTTACAGCTATGAACTCTTCCGCTTTTTCGGCGTGGAGAACATCCTCCGGGTGGGCTCCGCCGGGGGCATGAGCGAAAAGCTGAAGGTCCGGGACATCGTCCTTGCCGAAGGCGCCTGCACCGACTCCAACTTCGGCGCCCAGTACGGCTTCCGGGGCACGGTGGCCCCCATCGCGGACTTTACCCTGCTGCGCACCGCCGCGGAGCAGGCAGAGAAGATGGGCCTTTCCTACCAGGTGGGCAGCATCTACTCCTCCGATGTTTTTTATAACGACGACCCCGGCCAGAACGCCGCGCTGCAGAAGCTGGGGGTGCTGGCGGTGGAGATGGAGGCCGCGGCCCTGTACCTGAACGCCGCCCGGTGCGGGAAACGGGCTCTGGCCATCTGCACCGTGTCCGACCACCTGCTCACCGGAGAGGCCCTCCCCGCCCAGGAGAGGCAGACTTCCTTCCGGGAGATGATGGAGCTGAGTCTGGAGACGGCGGTCCGCCTGTAAAGGGCGCAGCCAAGGTTTTTTCCAAAATCTTCCCCGCGCCCGGCCCGGACACTTGCAGATTCCGGGGGAATATGGTATAATCAGCAAAACGATCCGAAACGGATCAATTATTTAGGAGGAAAGATAAAAATGAAGAAGATCCTTGCTGTTCTTCTGGCGCTGACCATGGTGCTGGCTCTGGCCGCCTGCGGTTCTTCCGCTCCCGCCGCCCCCGCCGCTCCTGCGGCCCCCGCCCAGAACGAGGCTCCCGCCGAGGCCCCCGCTGAGGCCCCTGCCGAGGCTCCCGCCGCTGCTGCCAACACCTATGACGTGGCTTTCGTCACGGATATCGGCCAGCTGATGGACAAGTCCTTCAACCAGGGCACTTGGGAAGGCGTCCAGAAGTATGCCGAAGAAGCCGGCGTGACCTACAACTACTATCAGCCCGCCAACGGCTCTGAGGCCACCGACGACGACCGCTACGACGCCATGAAGGCCGCCGTGGACAACGGCGCGAAGGTCATTGTCTGCGCCGGCTTCCTGCAGGCGGGCGCTCTGGAGCGGGCCGCCAAGGAGTTCACCGACGTGAAGTTCGTCTTCATCGACGGCTGGAACCTGGGCCTTGACAACGTGGTTGGCATCGCCTTCCAGGAAGAGCAGTGCGGCTACCTGGCCGGCTACGCGGCCGTTATGGAAGGCTACACCAAGCTGGGCTTCTGCGGCGGCGGCGGCGGCACCAACGAGGCCGTGAACCGCTACGGCTACGGCTACGTGCAGGGCGCTGAGGCGGCCGCTGCCGAAAAGGGCGTGGACGTCAGCATGAACTACACCTACCTGTACGGCGCTACCTTCTCCGCTTCTCCCGAGCTGCAGACCCTGACCTCCGGCTGGTACGAGAACGGCACCGAGGTCATCTTCTCCTGCGGCGGCACCATCTCTGACTCCATCGCCGCTGCGGCGGATGCCAACGACGCCTACATGATCGGCGTGGACGTTGACCAGTCCGGCCAGTACCCCTCCGTCATCACCTCTGCTCTGAAGGGCATCGGCGAGGCCGCTTACCAGGCCCTGACCGCCGCCTTTGACGGCAGCTGGGAGACCTTCCGGGCCGATGGCGGCATCACCATGGGCGCTGCTCAGAACGCCGTGGGTCTGCCCACCGACACCTGGAGCCTGCAGAACTGGACCGTGGCCGAGTACGAAGAGATGTTCGCCAAGATCCTCTCCGGCGAGCTGACCATCGACAACGACTTCAACAACCTGGCCGCCACCGAGCATGTTGCTCTGAACATCGTGGAGTAATCCCTTAAAAACGAAAAACGGGAAGGAGAACATCCTTCCCGTTTTTCTTGCTTTTTCAGCATCTCTCCGATATAATTATCTGTGGGAAAAAACATGGAATCACCCATTTTTACGAGGGGAGGAAGGAATATGGACAAGGCTTCGGAGTACGTCATCGAAATGCTGCATATCACCAAGGAATTTCCCGGCATCAAGGCCAACGATGACATCACTCTGCAGCTGCGCCGGGGAGAGATCCACGCCCTGCTGGGCGAGAACGGCGCGGGCAAATCCACACTTATGAGCGTACTGTTCGGCCTCTACCAGCCGGAGGAGGGCGAGATCCGGAAGGACGGCAAGGTGGTAAAGATCAACAACCCCAACGACGCCACCGCTCTCCATATCGGCATGGTCCACCAGCACTTCAAACTCATCGACGTGTTCACGGTCCTGGACAACATCATCCTGGGCGCGGAGGACACCAAAATGGGCTTCCTCCAGAAAAAGGAGGCCCGGAAAAAGGTCCAGGAGCTGTCCGACCGCTACGGCCTGAAGGTGGATCTGGACGCCAAGGTGGAGGATATCACCGTGGGCATGCAGCAGCGGGTGGAGATTTTGAAAATGCTCTACCGGGACAACGAGATCCTGATCTTTGACGAGCCCACCGCCGTGCTGACGCCCCAGGAGATCGAGGAGCTGCTGCAGATCATGAAGGGTCTGACGAAAGAGGGAAAGAGCATCCTCTTCATCTCCCACAAGCTCAACGAGATCATGGAGGTGGCCGACCGGGTCAGCGTCCTGCGCAAGGGCAAGTACATCGGCACCGTGAACACCGCCGACACCACCAAGGAGGAGCTGTCCCGCATGATGGTGGGACGGCCCGTGCAGCTGGTGGTGGAAAAAGGCCCCGCCCACCCGGGGGAGCCGGTGCTGGAGATCGAAAACCTCTCCGTGGCCTCCCCGATCCACAAGAAGAATGCGGTAAATAACGTATCGTTGACCGTTCGCGCCGGGGAGATCGTCTGCATCGCCGGCATCGACGGAAACGGCCAGTCGGAATTTGTCTACGGCCTGTCCGGCCTGGAGAAGCTCACCTCCGGAAAGATCCACCTCTGCGGCAAGGACATCACCTCCGCGGCCATCCGGCAGCGCTCCTTTGCCGGCATGAGCCATATCCCCGAGGACCGGCACAAGCACGGTCTGGTGCTGGACTACACCCTGGAGCAGAACATGGTCCTCCAGAGCTATTATGAGCCCCGCTTCCAGAGCCACGGCTTCATCCGCTTTGACGCCGTGCGCAGTTACGCGGAAAAGCTGATCGACCAGTTTGACGTCCGTTCCGGCCAGGGCCCCATCACCGTGGCCCGGAGCATGTCCGGCGGCAACCAGCAGAAGGCCATCGTGGCCCGGGAGATCGACCGGGATCTGCCGTTGATCATCGCCGTGCAGCCCACCCGGGGCCTGGACGTGGGAGCCATCGAGGGCGTGCACCGGGAGCTGGTGGCCCAGCGGGACGCCGGCAAGGCGGTACTGCTGGTCTCCCTGGAGCTGGACGAGGTCATGAACCTCTCCGACCGCATCCTGGTGATGTACGAAGGGGAGATCGTGGGCGAGTTTGATCCCAAGAAGGTCACCGTAGAGGAACTGGGCCTGTATATGGCCGGCGCCAAGCGCCAGGAGAAGGGAGGAAAAAGCGCATGAAAGAGAAACTGACCTCCTTCTGGAAGAAGAATGGGACCCGCTCGGTGGTGGCGTCCCTGCTCAGCATCCTGATCGGTCTGCTGACCGGCAGCCTGGTGATCCTTATCATGGGCCTGACTACCCCCTCTCTGGGACTGAAGAGCGCCTGGGAGGGCATCCGGCTGGCGTTCTTCGGCCTTTTCTCCACCGGCCGCAACGCGGCAGGCCAGCTCAGCTTCGGCTTTAACCCCACCAGCGTGGGCAACATGCTCTTCCGGGCCACGCCGGTGATCCTCACCGGACTCAGCGTGGCCATGGCCAACAAGGCGGGCCTGTTCAACATCGGCGCGGCGGGCCAGTATCTGGCCGGCACCTGCGCCACCTTGTTCATCGCCCTGAGCATCCCCTCCTCCGCCGTCTCCCCGGCGCTGATCTGGCTGCTGGCCTTCCTGGGCGGCATGCTGGCCGGCGCCTTGTGGGGCTGCGTCCCCGGCCTTCTGAAGGCGCTGCTGAACATCAACGAGGTCATCGCCTGCATCATGACCAACTGGATCGCCGCCAACGTGGTCACCTGGCTTTTTGACATCAGCAATCTGAAAAACGTGGCCGAGAGCACCAAGTCCGGCTATATCTACAAGACCACCTTCAACAACGTGGCCACCTCCAAGCTGGGGCTGGACAAGCTCTTCCCCGGCTCCCAGGTGAACGGCGGCATCCTGGTAGCCATCGTACTGGCTGTCGTGGTGTATATCATCATGAGCCGCACCACCTTCGGCTATGAGCTGAAGGCCTGCGGCGCCAACCGCCACGCCGCCCGTTATGCGGGCATCCGGGACAAGAGGAACATCGTGCTCAGCATGGCCATCGCCGGCGCGCTGGCGGGCGCGGGCGGTTCCCTCTACTACCTGGCGGGCAATACGGAGTTCTTCTGGAACACCTATCAGTCCCTGCCCGCGGCAGGCTTCAACGGCATCGCCGTGGCGCTGCTGGCGGTGAACAATCCCCTCGGCGTGATCTTCACCGGCTGCTTCATGTCCATGCTGAACATCGCCGGCCTGCAGATCAAGAACCTGACGGGCTATAACGAGTACATCACCGACGTGATCATCGCCGTGATCGTCTATCTGTCCGCCTTCTCCCTGATCATCAAGCTGTGGCTGGGCGAGCGGAAAAAGAAGCCGACCCCGGCGGAGGCCAAAACAACGGAGGAGAAAAAGGAGGCGCAAAAGTAAATGTCCTTTTTGATTCGACAGACGCTTATCTATGCCGTGCCGCTGATGATCGTGGCGCTGGCCGGCATCTTCTCCGAGCGAAGCGGCATCATCAACCTGGCCCTGGAAGGCATCATGATCTTCGGCGCCTTTGTGGGCGTGCTGTTCGTGCGCATCGTGCAGCAGGCGGGCTGGTTCAACGCCGCCTATCAGAACGGCAACTGGATAGCGCTCCAGGGCTTCGTGCTGCTGACCATGCTGGTGGCGGCGATCCTGGGCTCTCTGTTCTCCCTGCTGCTGGCCTTTGCCGCCATCAACCTGAAGGCGGACCAGACCATCGGCGGCACCGCTCTGAACATGCTGGCCCCGGCCCTGGTGCTGTTTCTCATTCGCATCCTGGTGAACCAGAACACCCTGCAGATGGAGACCGGCGGCGCGGCCGGCTGGTTCATGGTGAAAAAGTCCATGCTGGGCTATGCCAAGGACCAGTCCATGGGTTTCCTGGGCTCCACCTTCCTGGATAAGGTGTATTTTGCCACCTATTTCTGCCTCCTGGTGTTCCTGGTTTTGAGCGTGATCCTCTACAAGACCCGCTTCGGCCTGCGGATGCGCTCCTGCGGCGAGAACCCCCAGGCGGCGGCCTCTCTGGGCATCAATGTGCTGAAGATGCGCTACACCGGTGTGTGCATCTCCGGCGCCCTGGCGGGCATGGGCGGCTATGTCTATGCCCTGACCACCGCCAACTGTTCGGCCAACGGCGACGTGGCCGGCTTCGGCTTCCTGGCCCTGGCGGTCATGATCTTCGGCAACTGGAAGCCCCTGAACGTGGCGCTGGGCGCGCTGCTGTTCGGCCTCTTCAAATGCGTGGCCGCCTCCTTCTCCACTCTGGACATCAACGGCGACGGGGTCTTTGCCCTGGCGGAGGCGGGCATCAGCACCCATTTCTACCGGCTGCTGCCCTATCTCATCACCCTGATCGTCCTGGCCTTTACCTCCAAGAGCTCCCGCGCCCCCAAGGCCGAGGGCATCCCCTACGACAAATCCACCAGATAATGATTATATGATGGCGAAAAGCTGAAAAACTTTTCGCCGCGCCGCTTGGCGTCGAAAACAATCGGATCCTCGATTGTTTTCTCTATCCGATAATCATTATAAAACAAGGAGGTGCTTCCCATGCCTCACGCCCTGGTAGTGGGCATCGCCGGAGGATCCGGCAGCGGCAAGACCACCCTGACCGACGCCCTGATGGACGCCTTCGGCGAGAAGGTATGTATCGTCCATCACGACAATTATTACCGCGCCCATGACGACCTGACCTATGACGAGCGCGCGGCGCTCAACTACGACACCCCGGAGGCCTTTGAGACCGAGCTGATGGTGGAGCATCTGCGCCTTCTGAAGCAGGGGCGCAGCGTCCACTGCCCGGTGTACGATTTCCGGGTCCACAACCGGAGCGGGGAGACGGAGCTGATCACCCCCAAGCCTGTGATCCTGGTGGAGGGCATCCTGATCTTTGCCGAGCCGGAGCTGGTGGAGCAGATGGATATGAAGGTGTTCGTGGACACGGACGCGGACGTGCGTCTGGCCCGGCGCATCCTCCGGGACACGGAGGAGCGCAGCCGCTCTGTCCGGAGCGTGGTGGACCAGTGGCAGGCCACGGTGAAGCCCATGCACGAGAAATACGTGGAGCCCAGCAAGAAAAACGCGGATATCATCATCCCGGAGGGAGGGCGCAACAAAGTGGCCCTGAATCTGATCATGGGACATATCCGCCGGTATCTGGAAGTCGGAGCCGATTCTTTCCCCGAGATCGAATGAATGAAAAGATGAATTTGTAAAGGAGAGTATTCATGCCTACCAGGAAAGCGAATAAAAAGGAAGAAGCTGTCCAGACCGCCCCCGCCCCAGAGGAGGTCAGGGAGGTCCCGGCAAAGAAGACCCGCTCTGCGGCGAAGGCCAAGGCGGAGGTCAAAGCGGAGGTCAAGAAGGAAGCCGAGCCCAAGGCTGCCCCCGCCAGACGGACGGTGAAGAAGGCCGAGCCGGAACCCATCCCCGAGCCCCGCCGGAGCGTGGCCTTCATCGGCTCGGAGTGCTATCCCTTTGTGAAGACCGGCGGTCTGGGCGACGTGATGTACGCCCTGCCCCGTGCGCTGACCAAGCTCAACTGCGACGTGAAGGTGATCCTGCCCCGCTACCACTGCATCCCCCAGAAATACCAGGAGATGATGAATTACAAGGGCGACTTCATGATGCCCCTGTGCGCCGACGGCCGGCAGTTCTATGTGGGGATCATGGAGATGGAGATGGACGGGGTGGTCTACGACTTCATCGACAACGACGAGTTCTTCAACTGGGGCAATCCCTATTCCGATCTGATCCGGGACATCCCCAAATTCTGCTACTTCAGCAAGGCCGCCCTGGCCGCGCTGAACTACCTGGACTGGACCCCGGACATCATCCACTGCCACGACTGGCAGGCGGGTCTGGTGCCGGTCTATCTGCGCACTCTCTTTGCCAACACCCCCGTGGGACGGGCCAAGTCCATGATCACCATCCACAACCTGCGCTTCCAGGGCATTTACAACATTCCCACCATCCAGTACTGGGGCGGTCTGCCCAGCTATGTCATCGACTACTCTGTGCTGAAGCAGGGCTATGAGGACGCCAACATGTTCAAGGGCGGCCTGGCCTACGCCGACTGCATCACCACCGTCAGCAACACCTACGCCCAGGAGATCCAGACTCCCTTCTACGGCGAGGGCCTGGACGGCCATCTGCGCTTCCACTCCGGAAAGCTGGCGGGCATCGTCAACGGCATCGACGTGGACATCTGGAACAGCAAGACCGACAAGCTGCTCACCGCCAACTACGACGCCAAATCCGTTCTGAAAAAGAAGAAGATCAACAAGCTGGCCCTGCAGGAGCGCCTGGGTCTGGAGCAGGACGAGGGCAAGATCCTCATCGGCCTGATCTCCCGACTCACCGACCAGAAGGGCCTGGATCTGGTGAACGCCATCTTCCCCGAGCTGCTGGACGGGAACACCCAGGTGGTGATCCTGGGCACCGGCGACAAGCGCTATGAGGATGCCTTCCGCTATTACGAGAATGAGAACAAGGGCACGGTCTGCGCCTACATCGCCTACGACGAGAGCCTGGCCCACCAGATCTACGCCGGCGCGGACGCCCTGCTGGTGCCCAGCCTCTTTGAGCCCTGCGGCCTGACCCAGCTGATCGCCATGCGCTACGGCACGGTGCCCATCGTCCGGGAGACCGGCGGATTGAAGGACACGGTGGCGCCCTACAACGAGTACACCGACGAGGGCAACGGCTTCACCTTTGACCGCTACGAGTCCGGCCTGCTGCTGGACGCCATTATCCGGGCCAAGACCGTGTATTTCACCGACCGCAAGCGCTGGGACGAGATCGTGGTCCGGGATATGGAAAAGGACGTTTCCTGGGCCAACTCCGCCAAGCAGTACCGGGCCCTCTATATGGAACTGAGACCCTGAGGAAAAACAATTGAGAAGCTCGCGTTTATCGCACGCGGCGCCTCGCAAAGCTGCCTTAAAAACATGTTAGCATTGCCATCGACCATATAGAAAGGGGGGCGCAGGGATGCTTCCGATCATCGAGAGAGATCGAGTCCTCCAACCCTATGAAAGCTATTTTGAGCGGCAGATGTCCCAATTTGCCCGGATGCGCGCCTCGCTGGCCGGAGCAGGGCGGCTCATGGACTTTGCCAATGCCCACGAGTTTTACGGCTTCCACCACAGCCAAAACGGCTGGGTCTACCGGGAATGGGCGCCGGCGGCGGACGGGGTGTACCTTATGGGCGAGTTCAACGGCTGGGGGGAGACCGCCAACCCCCTGACGCCTCTGGAGAACGGCAACTGGGAACTGACGCTCCCGGAGGAGGCTCTCCATGACGGAAGCCGGGTCCTGACCGTGGTGCACAACGGAGACAAGCTCTCCCACCATATCCCCATCTACGCCCGTCGGGTGGTGCAGGACACGGTGAGCTTTGACTGGCTGTGCGAGGTCTGGGACCCCCGGGAGCCCTACCCTTGGACGGACGCCGACTTCCGGACCCAGCGGCCCCTGTACATCTACGAGGCCCACGTGGGCATGGCCACAGAGGAATACCGGGTGGGCAGCTATCGGGAATTTGCCGATCAGGTGCTGCCCCGGGTGCAGGATCTGGGCTATAACGCCGTCCAGCTCATGGCCATCATGGAGCACCCCTATTACGGCTCCTTCGGCTATCAGGTGTCCAACTTTTACGCCGCCTCCAGCCGCTTCGGTTATCCGGAGGAGCTGAAATACCTGGTGGACAAGGCCCACAGCATGGGCATCGCCGTGCTGCTGGATCTGGTGCACTCTCACGCGGTGAAAAACACGGTGGAGGGCATCAACGCCTTCGACGGCACGGAGTACCAGTTCTTCCACAAGGGCCCCATGGGGAACCATCCCGCCTGGGACACCAAGTGCTTCGACTACGGCAAGCCCCAGGTGCTGCATTTCCTGCTGTCCAACCTCAAGTTCTGGATGACGGAGTACCACTTTGACGGCTTCCGCTTTGACGGCGTCACCAGCATGCTCTACCATGACCACGCCCTGGGCGCGGCCTTCACCAACCTGGGCATGTATTTCTCCCCCAACACCGACGCAGAGGCGATCACCTACCTGCAGCTGGCCAACACCCTGATCCGGGAGGTCCGGCCCGACGCGGTCACCATCGCGGAGGACATGTCCGGCATGCCGGGGATGTGCGTCCCGGTCATGGAGGGCGGCATCGGCTTCGACTACCGGCTGGGCATGGGCCTGCCGGACATGTGGATCCGGCTGGTGAAGGACCGGCGGGATGAGGACTGGAACATGGACAGCCTCTGGCATGAGCTGACCGCCCGCATGGCCCCCACCATCGCCTATGTGGAGAGCCATGACCAGGCCCTGGTGGGCGACCAGACCATCATGTTCCGCCTGGCCGGCGCCCGCATGTACACGGACATGGACCGGATCTGCCACAATCTGTTCATCGACCGGGCCATCGCCCTGCACAAGATGCTGCGCCTGCTGACCATGAGCGCCGGGGGCAACGGCTATCTGAACTTCATGGGCAACGAGTTCGGCCATCCCGAGTGGATCGACTTCCCCCGGGAGGGCAACGGCTGGAGCTATCACTACTGCCGCCGCCAGTGGAGTCTGGTGGAGAACGGTTATTTGAAATTCAGCCTGCTGAACGACTTCGACCGGGCCATGATCCATCTGGCGAGAGAGCGTCAGATCCTGGCCCAGCCCTACGCCCACCTGCTGCGCGTCAACTGCGATGACCATGTCCTGGCCTATGAGCGGGGCGGCCTGGTGTTCGTCTTCAACTTCCACCCCCAGAAGACCCACGTGGACTATGTGATCCCTGTGATCGCCGCCCGGGACCATGTGCTGCTCCTGAGTACGGACGATGGGGCCTTCGGAGGCTTTGACAATCTGTGCTCCGGCTCCGTATGCTCGGCCTATGTTCCGGGCCACCAGGGCCCGGCCATCCGGGTCTGTCTCCCGCCGCGGACGGCGGCGGTGTTTGGAGTGAAGCCCCCGCAAAAGGACACAAAAGACACATAAGCCATAATTTTACCGCCGGGGAGGCTGCTCCCCGGCGGTGTTTTAATACACGGCTTTATACTTCAAATCTCTCCACGATGGTCTCGGTGGCATACTCGGGCTTGAAGGCCATGAGCCGTTTCAGATGGGGCTGGGCGCCGTGGGCCTGCAGGGTCCGGGCGTCCTGCCATTTTTCGATCAGCAGCAGTTCCTCGCTGCCGTCGGTGGGGAGGTAGTAGTCATACTTGATGTTCCCCTCGTCGGCGCGGCAGGCGACGTCGATGCCCTCGGCCCGGATCCGCTCCACCAGGGCCTTGTTTTTGCCGGGCAGGCATTTGTAGGTCACGTTCAATACGATCATGCTCGTCTCTCCTTTTTCACAGCATCTTGTTCTTGATATCCGCCAGGCGGTCCAGGGCGGCATACAGAGTCTCGTCCTTTTTGGCGAAGTGCATGCGGACGATGTTGTTCACGTCTTCCTTGAAGAAGGAGGTGCCGGGCACCACGGCCACGCCCACCTTCCGGGCCATCTCCTCGCAGAACTCCACGTCGGTCTGGCCCTTTTTCAGATAGGGGGCGATGTCCGCCAGGACGAAATAGGTGCCCTCCGGATCGGTGAAGGGGATGCCGATAGAGCGCATGCCCTCGGTGAAGATCTTCTTCATGTGGGCGTAGTGGGCGGTGAACTCCTGATAGTAGCTGTCGGGCATGGTGAGCCCCACAATGGCAGCCTCCATCAGGGGGGAGGGGGCGCCCACGGCGTTGAAGTCGTGGAATTGCTTGATCTTGTCCATGATCTCCTTGGGAGCGATGGCGTAGCCCAGACGCCAGCCCGTGATGGAATAGGTCTTGGACAGGGAGTTGCAGGTAACGGTCCGCTCCCACATCCCCGGGAGATTTGCCATATACGTGTGTACGTGGCCGTCATATATGATATGCTCGTACACCTCGTCGGTGATGGCATAGACGTCGTATTTGATGCACAGATCGGCGATCAGCTTCAGCTCCTCGTAGGTGAAGACCCGGCCGCTGGGGTTGGAGGGGTTGCAGATGATGATGGCCTTGAGGCCCTTCTTGAAGGCGTCCTCCAGCACGTTGGCGTCGAAGTGGAAGTCCGGGGGCACCAGGGGGATGAACACGGGCTCGCAGTCGGCAAAGATGGTCTGAGCGGAGTAGTTCTCAAAATAAGGGGAGAACATGGCGATCTTGTCCCCGGGGTTGGTGAGGGCAAAGATGGTGTCCACCATGGCCTCGGTGGAGCCGATGGTCACCACCACCTCCGTCTCCGGGTCGATGTCCCGGCCCATGAAACGGCGGGTCTTGGCGGCCAGGGCGCGGCGGAAGTTGGGGGCGCCCATGGTGATGGGGTACTGGTGGGGGCCTTCGGCGGCCACCTCTTTCAGCCGGTCGGTGATGGCCTTGGGAGGGTCGAAGTCCGGGAAGCCCTGGGCCAGGTTGATGGCGCCGCAGGCATAAGCGATGCGGGTCATACGGCGGATGACGGAGTCCGTGAAAGAGGCGCATTTTCTGTTCATCGGTTTCATGGCGTATTTTTCTCCCTATATTGATCGGCGGGTCTCAGGCGTTCAGCACTTCGGGGCCCACCGTCTGGTACGGCGTATTTTTCAGAACGAATTCCGCCGCGGCGTTGTTTTCCACCCGCAGCAGGTTGATGGCGGTGCCCTTCTGGGCGGTGGTGAAGGCGTAGGCGTACTCGATGGAGATATCGTTGTCGGCCAGGGCCCGGACCACGCCGGCCATGGAGCCGGGCACGTCGTCGATCTTGACGGCCAGCATGTCCGTGATGGTGCAGACGTACTGGGCCTCCTTCAGCAGGGCCAGGGTCTCCTCCGGCTTGTCCACGATGATCCGCAGGATGCCGAAGTCCGCCGTGTCCGCAAGGCAAAGGGCGCGGAGGTTTACGTTGTGTTGATAGAGGAAGTCCGTGACCTCGGCCAGAGTGCCGCTCTTGTTGGCCAGGAAAATGGAAACCTGTCGGATATACATAGCTTTTACCTCCTGCTCAAAGCAATTTCCGTTTGTCGATCAGCCGGACGGCCTTGCCCTCGCTGCGCTGGATGCTCTTGGGGGGTACCAGGTGCACCTTGGCGGTGATGCCCAGCATGGTGCGCAGGGCGTCGGTGAGCTTCTGCTCCCTGTCGGTGATGGCCCGGACCGTGTCGGAGAACTGGTCCGGAAGCATCTCCACGTTGATATCGAAGGTGTCGGTGTTGTTGACCCGGTCCACGATGATCAGGTAATTGGAGGAATAGCCCTGCTCCATGAGCACCGTCTCGATCTGGCTGGGGAAGACGTTCACGCCGCGGATGATGAGCATGTCGTCGCTGCGGCCCCGGGGCTTGGACATGCGGATCAGGGTCCGGCCGCAGGAGCATTTCTCCCGGGAGAGGGTGCAGATGTCCCGGGTACGGTAGCGGATCAGGGGGAAGGCCTCCTTGTCCAGGGCGGTGAACACCAGCTCGCCCTGGGCTCCCTCGGGCAGCACCTCCCCGGTATCCGGGTCGATGATCTCGGGGTAGAAGTGGTCCTCGTTGATGTGCATGCCCTTCTGCTCTGGGCACTCAAAGGCCACGCCCGGGCCGCTGGTCTCGGTCAGGCCATAGATATCGTAGGCCTTGATGCCCAGGGAGCGCTGGATGTCCCGGCGCATCTCCTCGGTCCAGGGCTCTGCGCCGAAGATGCCGGCCTTCAGCCGGTTGTCCTCCGGCTTGTAGCCCGCCTCCGCCAACGCCTCGCCCAGATAGGCGGCGTAGGAGGGGGTGCAGCACAATATGGTAGCGCCCAGGTCCATCATGAACTGGATCTGCCGCTCCGTGTTGCCCGAGGACATGGGCAGGGTGAGGCAGCCCACCTTGTGGGAGCCCCCGTGGAGACCCGGGCCTCCGGTGAACAGCCCGTAGCCGTAGCAGACCTGGCAGACGTCCTCTTCCGTGCCGCCGGCCGCGGTGATCGCCCGGGCGCAGCATTCTTCCCAGAGATCCACGTCGTGCTGGGTGTAGAAGGCCACCACCCGCTTGCCGGTGGTGCCGGAGGTGGACTGGATGCGCACGCACTCGGAGAGGGGCTTTGCCAGCAGCCCGTAGGGGTAGGCATCCCGCAGGTCCGCCTTGGACAGGAAGGGCAGCTTCCGGATGTCCTCCAGGCTGTGGATGTCCTCCGGGGTGACGCCCTTTTCCTCCATCTTGGAGCGGTAATAGGGAACGTTGTCGTAGACCCGGCGCAGCTGCTTCAAAAAGAGCTCGTTTTGCAGTGCTGCCATTTCCTCCCGGGGCATGGTTTCCCGCTCCGGCTGATAATACTTTTGTTTGTTCATGGGCGTGCTCTCCTTTTTACGCGTTGCGGCCCAGGGCAAAGGCTTTCCGGTTCATCTCCCGGAAGCGGGGCGGGATGCAGGCCTCCATGGCCTCCTCCCACACGCTCTCATCAAAATCAAAATACCGGGACAGCCGTCCCAGGAGGACAAGGTTGGCGGCCTTGGGACTGCCGGCCTCCTCCGCCAGCCCCAGGGCATCCAGGGTGTCCACACGCACTCCCAGGGCCCGCATCTTTTCCGTCAGGTCCCGGGGGTAGTCGGCGGCCCCGGTGACCACGGGCATGGGGTCGATCTGCTGGGTGCTGGTGACGATCTGGCCATCCGGCCGCAGATATTCCAGGTAGCGGGCGGCCTCCAGCAGCTCAAAGGAGACGATGAAATCCGCCTCTCCCTTATCCACGATGGGGGAATACACCTTCTCTCCCCAGCGCACATAGGTCACCACGCTGCCGCCCCGCTGGCTCATGCCGTGGACCTCGGAGACCTTCACGTCAAAACCCCGGCCCATGAGCAGATAGCCCAGCAGCTTGCTGGCCAGCAGGGAGCCCTGTCCGCCAACGCCGACGATCATCATGTTCTTTGTCATGTTCCTGCCTCCCTTCAATGGGCGAACGCGCCGAAACCGCACAGCTGTTCGCAGACGCCGCAGCCCACGCACAGGGTACTGTCGATGCGGGCCTTGCCGTCCCGGATGCTGATGGCCGGGCAGCCGATGCGCATGCAGCTCCTGCAGCCCCGACACTTGTCCGCCTCGATCCGCAGCGCCGGCTTGGGCTTGACGGACTTGAGCAGGGCGCAGGGCCTCCGGCTGATGATCACAGAGGGCTCCGCCGCGGCCAGCTCCTCCTTCACCGCCTTGTCGCAGGCCCCCAGGTCATAGGGGTCCACCACCTGCACCCGCCGGATGCCCATGGCCCGGCAGAGGGCCTCCAGGTCGATCTTCCCCGCAGGTTCCCCCCGGATGTTCAGACCGGTGGAGGGGTTTTGCTGGTGGCCGGTCATGCCGGTGATGGAGTTGTCCAGGATGATCACCGTGGAGTCGGACTGGTTGTAGGCCGCGTTGGCCAGGCCCGTCATGCCCGAGTGCATGAAGGTGGAGTCGCCGATCACGGAGACCAGCCGTCCCCCCTCGCCCCCGGCCTTGCGGAAGCCGTGCTGGGAGGGGATGGAGGCGCCCATGCACAGGGTCATGTCGATGGATTTCAGGGGAGGGGCGGCGCCCAGGGTGTAGCAGCCGATGTCACCCATGACGGTGCACTTGTTTTTTGCCAGAGTGTAGAACAGTCCCCGATGGGGGCAGCCCGGGCACATGACCGGCGGGCGGCCGGGGATGGGTTCGCCCAGGGAGACGCCCCCGGGGATCTCCTTCCCCAGACAGGCCGCCACCAGGTTCTGGGAGAACTCTCCCTCCGAGGGGAAGAGCTCTTTGCCCGTTACCGCCAGGCCCAGGGCACGGCAGTAGTTTTCCAGGAAGGGATCCAGCTCCTCCACCACCACCAGCTTGTCCACCGAGGCGGCGAAGGCACGGATCTTCTGCTCCGGCAGGGGCCAGATCATGCCCAGCTTCAGCACCGGATGCCGGTCGAGGCAGACCTCCTTCACATACTGGTAGCTGGTGGAAGAGGTGATGAAGCCCACCGAGTTGTCCTCGCCGGGCTCTATGCGGTTGATCTCCGCCGTTTCGGCCCAATCCTGCAGCGCCCGGAGCCGGGCTTCCACCAGGGGGTGGCGGCGGATGGCGTTGGCGGGGGTCATGACATATTTCGCCGCGTCCTTTTCATACGGACGGGGAGGGATCTCCCGGCGCTCCCCGGTCTCCACGATGCTCTGGGCGTGGGCGATGCGGGTGCACATTTTCAGCAGCACCGGGGTGTCAAAGCGCTCGCTGAGCTCAAAGGCCAGCATGGCGAAGGCCCGGGCCTCGCCGGAATCGGAGGGCTCCAGCATGGGCAGCTTGGCGGCCCTGGCGTAATGGCGGGAGTCCTGCTCGTTCTGGCTGGAATGCATGCCCGCATCGTCCGCCACGGCGATGACCATGCCGCCGTTCACGCCGGTGTAGGACGCGGTGAACAGGGGATCCGCGGCCACGTTCAGGCCTACGTGCTTCATGCCGCAGAAGCTGCGCCGCCCGGCCAAGGACGCCCCGAAGGCCACCTCCATGGCCACCTTCTCGTTGGGAGCCCACTCGCAGTAGATCTCGTCGTAGGCGGCGCACTCCTCGGTGATCTCAGTGCTGGGGGTGCCCGGATAGCTGGACACCAGACTGACCCCGGCCTCGTACAGGCCCCGGGCGGCCGCCTTATTGCCTAACATCAATGTTTTCATTGGCTCTGCCTCTCTTCTTACTTCTTCTTTTTCTTTCTGGCGGGGGCGCTGGCGCTGTAGCCGATGGAGGCCTTGGCCGGGACGGTCACGGTCCTCTCGTAGCAGGCAAAGATCTTCTCCACGCCCGCCGGATCCTTCACCTTGGTTATGGCGCTGACCGCCGGGACCAGCACCAGGGAGGCGAGCATCACAAAGGCGCCGCAGTTGATGGGGGACTGGAGCCAGGCCGGGAAGGCGGGCTTGACGAACATGTTCAGCAGCATCAGCCCCACGCCGAAGAGAAAGCTGGTCCACACCGCAGGGGCGGTGACCCGCTTGCTGTAGAGACCGTAGACGAAGGGCCCCAGGAAGGAGCCGGCCATGGCGCCCCAGCTAAGACCCATGAGCTGGGCGATAAAGGCGATGCTGAACTTGTACTGGAGGATGGCGATCACCGCCGACAGGAGGATGAACAGGAGGATCAGGCCCCGGATCATGCCGATCTGCTTTTTCTCTTCCAGCTTGTTCCCCCGGAGCTCTTGGAACAGGTCCAGGGTCAGGGTCGTGCTGGAGGTCAGCACGATGGAGGACAGGGTGGACATGGAGGCCGCCAGCACCAGCACGATGACCAGGCTCAGCAGCAGGGAGGGAAAGCTCTCAAACATGGTGGGGATAATGGCGTCGTAGCCGCTCTTGGCGATATCCACCCGGTCGGACAGCAGACGGCCGAAGCTGCCCATGAAGTAGCAGCCCCCCGCCACCACCAGGGCGAAGAGGGTGGAGATCACCGTGCCCTTGATGATGGCCTGCTCGTCCTTGATGGCGTAGAACTTCTGGGTCATCTGGGGCAGGCTCCAGGTGCCCAGGGAGGTGAGGATCACCACCGCGGCCAGGTTAAAGAGATCCGGTCCGAAGAAGGAGGTGAAGGCGCCGGGGGCCGAGGAGACCGCGGGGTCGTTGACCTTTGCCAGATCCACGATGGCCTGCTGGAAGCCGCCGAAGCCCCGGAGGACCGCCGCGATGATGGCGATGATGCCGAAGAACATGATCACGCCCTGGATAAAGTCGTTGATCACCGTGGCCATATAGCCCCCGGCCATGACGTAAGCCGCGGTCAGCAGGGCCATGATCACGATGCATACGGTGTAATCCACCGAAAAAGCCATGGCGAAGAGCCGGGACAGGCCGTTGTACAGGGAGGCGGCGTAGGGGATCATAAAGACAAAGATGATGGCCGCGGCGCACAGCTTCAGACCCCGGCTGCCGTAGCGCTTCAGGAAGAAGTCCGGCATGGTCTGGCTCTGGAGGTGCTGGGTCATGACCCGGGTCCGGCGGCCCAGGAGCGTCCAGGCCATGTAAGAGCCGATCAGGGTGTTGCCCAGGCCGATCCAGGTGGCGGCCAGACCGTAGCGCCAGCCGAACTGGCCGGAGTAGCCCACCATGATGACCGCGGAGAAGTAAGAGGTGCCGTAGGCGAAGGCGGTAAACCAGGCGCCCACGCTGCGGCCGCCGAGAATAAAGTTGTCCACGCTGTCGGAATGCCGGCGGCAGTAAAGGCCCACACCGATCATCAGTCCGAAAAACAGCACGATCATTCCGAGTTTGATTAGCAAAGCTCCCATTTCCATTACTCCCTTTTATACCAGGACGCGTGCGATGAGCGCAAGTACCTCAATTTAAAAACTTTGTTTCGCAGGGGAAACTACTTCATGGATTCCCGACTCACCAGGCGGCTGGCCGCGTGGCGCTCGCGCAGGACCGGTTTTTCGATCTTGCCCGTGGGATTGCGGGGCACATCCTCAAAGAAGATGCGGCGGGGACGCTTGTAGCGGGGCAGATCCAGGCAGAAGCGGTCGATCTCCTCCTGCGTGCAGCTCACGCCCTCCTTGAGCTCGATGATGGCCGCCGCGATCTCGCCCAGACGGTCGTCGGGCAGACCGATCACGGCCACGTCCTTCACCTTTTCGTTCTGCCGGATGAAGTCCTCGATCTGGACGGGATAGAGGTTTTCGCCGCCGGAGATGATCACGTCCTTCTTCCGGTCCACCAGATAGATGAAGCCGTCCTCGTCCTGCTGGGCCATGTCGCCGGTCCAGAGCCAGTCGCCGTGGAGGACCTCGGCGGTGGCCTCCGGGTTTTTATAGTAGCAGAGCATCACGCCGGGGCCTTTCACCGCCAGCTCGCCCACCTGACCGGGGACCACGTCCCGGCCGTTCTCGTCCAGGATGCGGGTCTCCCAGCCGTAGCCCGGCACGCCGATGGCGCCCACCTTATGGGTGTTTTCCACGCCCAGATGGACGCAGCCGGGGCCCAGGGACTCGCTCAGGCCGTAGTTGGTGTCGTACTGGTGGTGGGGGAAGCACTTCTTCCAGCGGGCCACCAGGCTGGCGGGCACGGGCTGGGCGCCGATATGCATCAGCCGCCACTGATCCAGCATGTAGTCCTCTTTTTTCAGCTTGCCGCTCTCCAGGTCGATCAGGATGTCCTGGGCCCAGGGCACCAGCAGCCAGACGATGGTGCATTTTTCTTCGCTGATGGCCCGGAAGATCCATTCCGGCTTCACGCCCCGGAGCAGCACGGCCTTGCTGCCGGACAGGAGACTGCCGAACCAGTGCATTTTCGCCCCGGTGTGATACAGGGGAGGGATGCACAGGAACACGTCGTCCCGGGTCTGGCCGTGGTGGTTTTGCTCCGTGCGGCAGGAGGCCACCAGGGCGCTGTGCCGGTGCAGGATGGCCTTGGGGAAGCCCGTGGTGCCGGAGGAAAAGTAGATGGCCGCATAGTCGTCCTCCCGGAGGCTGACCGGGGGGGCGTCCACAGAGCAGAAGCTCATGAGCCGGTCACAGTGCTCGGCAAAGGCGGGCTTGTCCGCCGCACTGCCCACGAAGAAGCGGAAGCGCAGCCGGTCCATGGTCTGCGGGATATGCTCCAGGCGGCTGATAAACTCCTGGCCGAAGACCAGGATCTCCACGTCCGCCAGATCCAGGCAGTAGGCGATCTCGTCGCAGGAATATCGGAAGTTGAAGGGAACGGCGATACAGCCCGCCTTCAGCACGCCGAAATAGACCGGCAGCCACTCCAGGCAGTTCATCATCAGGATGCCCACCTTGGTGCCCCGCTCCACGCCGCGGCTGAGCAGAAGATTGGCCATGCGGTTGGCGCATTTGTCAAAACGCCGCCAGTTCATCTCCCGGCGGTAGGGGGCGCCGATGTTGGTCTCGATGAGACTGGTCTCCCGCCAGCTCTTGGCCTGGTCCCGCGCGTCGGAGGGGTTGATCTCCACCAGCGCCGTCTCCGAGCCGTACAGTCTTGCGTTCCTCTCCAGAAAGTCCGTGATCACCATGCTGTGTTTTCCCTCCTGTTTTCTTGAAAAAAAGTCCCCTGTCTTTTGGACAGAGGACGAAATCATCGTGGTACCACCTCAGTTTGCCGCGCGCTCACACCCGCAGCCTCAACGGATACATATTATATCCTGTGCGCTGTATCGGGCGCTCCCGTCGATGCCTACTTGCACGGGGGCTTGATCGCCCTTTCCCGGGTTCGGCATGCCGCTCGGAAGAGTATTCAGACGCCGGGTCTTTACCGCCTTGCACCCACCGGCGGCTCTCTGAAAAGACGGCCTGCGCCCTACTTGGCTTCGTCATCGCGTTTTAAAGTGTTAAATTGTAGGGCAACTGTATCACAGGAAAGTCCGCTTGTCAACAATTTTTCAAAAAACCGGATGCAAATGATTCCGAGGCCGGGAGCAAAAAAGGAAAGCGGCGATCCGTTCGGATCGCCGCTCATGCGGTATGTTCTTGTGCTCAGATGATCTTGATCGTCACCTTGACGGATTTCCTGCTGCCGTCTGTGGCGGTGGCCGTGATGGTCACGGAGCCTTTCTTGTTTCCAATCAGGAGTCCGGATTCGTTCCAATCAGCAATGGTTTTGTTGCTGCTCTTCCAGGTCACGCCGGGATCGGCATCCACCGGGTAACAGACCGCGGCCAGATCGATCCCCGCCTGGGCATCCGCCAGGGGGATCTTGATGGTCTTCCCGCTCACGTCCGCGCCGTCCCGGAAGACGGCCACCTTTGTGACCGACGGGTACAGCCGGATCTCCACATGGCCCGCGATTGCCGGGTCCTCCTGGGAAGTCACCGTGGCGACAATGGTGTGCTCGCCGGTCAGCCGCTTGGCCGTCACCACGCCGGAGCCGTTGATGCTGGCGTAGGGCAGATCCTCCGGCCGCAGGCTCCAGGTCACCTTTTTGTTGGTCGGCGCTTCCGGTGTGAAGACCGCACGGAGCGTCATTTTCGTCCCGCCGCGCAGCTCGGAATCCGGCGCCTGGATGGCGAGACCCTCTACGCTGGAGCGCACGGTGATCTTGAATTTGGCGGTCACGCCGCTGCCGTCCCCGGCCTTGGCCGTGATGGTCACGGTGCCGGCCTTCTTCGCTGTTACCACGCCGTCGGCGTCCACGGAGGCGATCTTCGGGCTGCTGCTCTTCCAGGTCACCGGCACCGGCATGGTGTTCCCATGGGGGCAGCAATCGGCTTCCACCTGCCAGGGAGTTCCTTCGTTGAGGTTCAGGATCACGGTCGTGTTGTTCACGGGCGCCCCGTTTACCCGAAGGTCGATCCGGGTCGTCTGGGGGTACACCGTAATGATGTGATCGGCGGCAATGCCGCTGCCGTCCGTGGCGCTGGCGGTGATGGTCACATCCGTCGGCTCGTTCACCGGATAGGCGGTCACCACGCCCTTGGCCGACACGCTGGCCGCCGCCGGGTCAGAACTGCTCCACACCACCGTAGCGACGGTGGGCTTTGCGGGCGTCAGGGTGGCTTTCAGCGTCAGGGCCTTGCCGGAGAGGACCTCCGTCTTGCCTGTGATCGCAATGCTCTCCACGGGGATGATGTTGCTCTTCAGGATGGTCAGGGTGATGCTGCCCGCGACAGGACTGCCGTCCTCATTAACGCTGCCGTCCTTGGCCGTGGCGGTGATGGTCACATCGTGGGAAGTGCAGAGCTTCTTTGCCGTCACCACGCCCGAGGCCGACACAGTGGCCACGGTCGGGTCCGAGCTGGTCCAGATAACGGCTTTATTGGCGGCGTCTGCCGGCTGCACTGTGGCGGTGAGCCGCAGAGTCTTTCCGCCGGCCAGTTCCGTCACATTGCCCGGGGCCGTCACATTGATGGACTCCACGTGGTTGTCAGGCAGCACGATCAGGGTGATCTTATCGGCCTTCTTGGTGCCGTCCGCCGTTGTGAAGGTGAAGGTCACGGTGCCGGGCTTAAGGGCGTTCACATTGCCGTCAGCGTCGATGGAGGCGATCTTCGGGCTGCCGCTCTTCCAGGTGCCGCCGGTTATGGCGCCGGCGGGGATCACCTGGGCGCTGAGCAGACTGCTGAGTTCCACGGTTTCGCCCACGGTAAGGCTTGTTCTCGCCGCCGTTACGATCACCCGCTGCACCGCCGGGGTCAGGGTGATGGTCGCCGTGCAGGACGCATCCGGGTTTTCCTTGGCGCGCACGGTCACATGGATGTCCGTGGGCTCCGCCACGGCATAGGTGGTCAGCTTGCCCGCCGCGGAAATGGCGGCGTAGGGCAGGTCCTCCTCGTCCAGGCTCCACTCCAGGCCCCGATGGGTCAGGCTCGCGATTTCGGCGATGTTGGTGGTGAAGGTCATGGCGGCGCCGCCCCGGAGTTGGTTGCCGGCGGGGACGTTGGTGATTTCCAGACTTCCGGGAAGGGCCGCATGGATAACGGCGATTTTCACGATGGAGCTCCGCTTGCTGCCGTCGGTGGCCTTGGCCGTGATGGTCACGGTGCCGGTCTTGATGGCGGTCACCACGCCATTGGCGTCCACAGAGGCGATCTTCGGGCTGCTGCTCTTCCATTCTACGCCCTGGAGCGCATCCACGGGGAAGGTGCCGGCCGTCAAGGTCATGCTCTCCCGCCCGGAGTTCAGGTCATAGTACAGGGTCTTCCCGGTGACGACCGCGCCGTTCTCGTCCAGGATGCTCACGGTCTGTACGGTGGGAAGAATGGCAATGCGGAAGTCCAGAGAGGCGCTCCCGTCCGCCAGGGAGGCGGTCACCGTAATGTCATGCCTTTCGGTGACGGCCAGAGCCTTTACCAGGCCTCGGGAGGACACGGTGGCGTACTGGCTGTCGTCGGCGCTGATGCTCCAATGGATGGCGCCCAGGGGCGAGGTGGCGGTGAGCTGCTTCGTCTTGCCCGCCACGACTTCCAGGGTGTTCTCCGTCTGCTCCTTCGGGGCGAAGACGCCGTTGGAATAGTTGTAATCTTCCACACCGGCCGGCGGGTTGTCCGGATCGGAGACGATGATGTACAGGGTTCCGCAGTTGGCAAAGGCGTCTTCGCCCACGCTCTCCACGCTGTCGGGGAGGCGGACCATGGTCAGAGCGGTGCAGCCGTCAAAGGCGTGGGCGCCGATGTCCGTCACGGTCTCAGGGATGGTGACGCTCTTCAGGGCTTTGCAGCCGGCAAAGGTGCTCTCCCCGATGGCGGTCACGCCCTCCGGGATGGAAGCACTCGTCAGAGCGGCGCAGCCCTCAAAGGCGTGGGCGCCGATCTCGGTCACGGTGGCGGGGATGGGGGCGCTCTTCAGGGCCTTGCAGCCGGCAAAGGCGCTCTCCCCGATGGCGGTCACACCCTCCGGGATGGCGACGGTGATCAGGGCGGCGCAGCCCTCAAAGGCGTGGGCGCCGATGTCCGTCACGGAGGCGGGGATGGAGACGGTCCTCATGGCTTTGCAGCCGGCAAAGGTTCCCTCCCCGATGGCGGTCACGCCCTCCGGGATACGGACGGCCGTCAGGGCGGCGCAGCCCTCAAAGGCGTGGGCGCCGATCTCGGACACGGAAGCAGGGATAACGATGCTCTTCAGGGCGCTGCAGCCGGCAAAGGCGCTCTCCCCGATGGCGGTCACGCCCTCCGGAATGGTGACGGCGGCCATAGCGGCGCAGTCGGCAAAGGCGCTGCTGCCGATGCTCGTCACACCCGCCTCGATCACGACCTTCTTGATCTTCTCCTTGTGGGCCGCCCAGGGCGCTTCACCCTCGGCAAAATCGGCCATGGCGCCGCTGCCGGTGATGGTCAGAACGCCGGCGACCGAAAGCTCCCAGCGGACATCGTCTCCGCAGGAGCCGAGGTCGATGGTGGGCCAGGTCAGCGTGCCGTTATAGTCACGGAAATCGGCGCCGCTCCAGTCGGTGCCGGGGGTATAGTAGGCGTTGGCGGTGACGCCGGTAAAGGCGTAGTCGCTGATTTCCGGGGCATCGCCCAGGAAGGTGATGGTCTTCAGCTTGGAGTTATAGCCGAAGGCGTCGTCCCCGATGCTCTCGACGGAGGCGGGGATGGTGATGCTGGTCAGCCCGCCGTGGGAGAAAGCGTGCCCCTCGATGGTGGTCAGCCCCTCCGGGAGGGTGATCTCGGCCAGAGAGACGCTGCCGTAGAAAGCGGCTCTCCCGATGGTGGTCACCGTGGCCGGGATGGTCACACTGGTCAGGGCGGCGCAGCCGTCAAAGGCGACTTCCCCAATGGCGGTCACGCCCTCGGAAAGGGTGACGCTCTTCAGGGCGCCGCAGTTCTGGAAGGCGCCCGACGCAATGACGGACACGCTGCCCGGGATCGTCACGCTGTTCAGCGCCCCGCAGTTGTAGAAGGCCCACTGGCCCAGGGCCGTCACGGAGTCGGGGATGGTGACGTCGGTCAGAGAGCTGCAGCCGCTGAAGGCGTTGTCGCCGATCTTCGTCACACCCGCTTCGATCACAACGGAGCGGATCCGATCGCTGTAGAAGGCCCAGGGACCGCCGGAGAAGTCATAATCGGCCATGGCGCCGCTGCCGCTGACGGTCAGAACGCCGTCACCCGACAGAGACCACTGGACGTCGGCGCCGCAGGTCCCGGAGGGGATGGGACACCACTGCAGACTGCCGCCGTAGTCGACGCGATCCTCCCCCTTCCAATTTGCGTCGGAGGAATAATAGGCGTCCGCGCTGACACCCGCAAAGGCGTCGTCGCCGATCGCCGGGGCATCGCCCCGGAAGGTGATGGTCTTCAGACCTTCGCAGCCGGAGAAGGCGTAATCCCCGATGGCGGTCACGGCCGCCGGGATGGTGACGTCGGTCAGACCGCTGCAGTTTGCGAAAGCCGCATAGCCGATGTCGGTCACGGCCGCCGGGATGGTGATGCCGGTCAGGCCGCTGCAGTACCCAAAGGCCCAGTCGCCGATACTGGTCACGCCCTCCGGGATCGTTACGCTCGTCAGATTGCCGCAGGTTTGAAACGCCCGCGCGCCGATGCTCGTCACCTCAGAGGGAATGACAAAGCTGCCGGCTGTCGCGCCCGGGACACAGCACAGCGTTTTCCCGTCGGCGGAATACAGTACCCCGTCAATGGAGCAATAGCTGGGGTTGCCCTCCGCGACGGTAATCGCTTCCAATGCCGGGCAGAAGACAAAGGCACTGCTGTCGATGCTGGTCACGCTCGCCGGGATGTTGATGCCCGTCAGCGCGCTGCAGTAGTCAAAGGCGGCTTCGTCGATACGGGTCACAGTGTCCGGGATCGTCACGCTTGTCAGCGTGCGGCAATCGGCAAAGGCGCCGCCGCCGATGCTGGTCGCGCCGCTTTCAATGACGGCCGTTTTAACGCCCTTGTTATACCACGGGCCCCTGCTGTTCAAAAACCCGGCCATTTCTCCTGTGCCGGAGATGGTCAGCAGGCCGTTTTCATCCACCGTCCAGGTGAGATTGTCTCCCTGGGCGCCGCAGATGCCGGAGGCCACGATGGCGGGGCCGGTTTTTGCATAGATGTAGGTGCATACCAGCGCACCGGAGGCGCTCACGCCCTCCCAGCCGTTGTTGACGGAAGCCGGTCCGCCCCAGGCCACATCCCATTCGCCGAAATAATCGTTCCAGCCCCGGAGATAGAGTCCCCACTGGGTGGTGACGATCGTCGTGAAGCCCTGGCCGTCGGTCACGCGGATCTCCTGGATCGCATAGCCGTCGATCTCCGGCGCAAGGATCCGGTAGGACTCATTTTCGCCCACCGTCTCCACGAACCAGATCGCTCCGTTGTCGTCAAAGGACAGGGTCTGGGAGGGGAGGAGCTCCTGCCCCTCGGTATCCTCATACCGGGCCAGGGGGAGCGCCGGCTGCGCAACGGGAGTATAGTAATAATAGGTGACCTCGGTGTCCTCGGTGATCGGCGTCGCCTGTCCCGCGGAGTCCACGAGGAAGTAGACGGTCTCCCCGCCGTCGGCCGTGCGGGCCTCCAGCCGGGCCCCATAAGTGTTCCCGACTTTCTCATGGGAGAACTTGTATCCCTCGATGGCCGGCGCGGCGTCAAGGCTGGCGCCCTGCTCATCCGAGAAAACCACCTCGCCGGACGGGAGGATCGGCGCATTGCTTCTCCGATCCAGATACCGGGCCGTCAAGAGGATCGCGGGGGTCTCCGGCTCGGTGCCGGAAGAAAGGACATGAACTTCCGAAGTGACGGCGGCGGCGTCTCCCGCCGTCAGGACGCAGCGGTAGGCATAGCGAAGGGCCTCCGCCAGAGCGTCCGCGTCCTCCAGACCGGTGAGACGCAGGGTGCTGCCGGTCTGGCCGGCCATGTCCGCCCAGGCGGCCTGGCGCGCCGCGTCGTCGGCGTATTCCTGGCTCTCGTCCAGCCGCTGCCAGCGGCAGGCGATGGCCTCCTCCGTGTTCACGGTGGCGGCCACGGAGAATTCCGCCGCGCCCTGGGAGACATGGGCGTCCCGGGGCTGCTGCGTTATCGTGATGATCGTCGTGTTCTCCGGCAGAGCGGGGATCTCCGCGCGGCCTTCCTGCACGGCGCCGCAGCGGGAGCAAATCACCCCCGCGGTCCGACCGGGGACGCCGATCTGGGGGGGAGTCTCTTCCACCGCGATCCAGTCGTGGCCGACGGCCGGGATCTCCTCACAGCCGGAGAGGATCTCGTAGCAGACGGAGCACCTCTCCCCCGCGCCATAGCCGACCCGGGTGCAGGTAGGGGCCTGCTCCGGGACATGGACCGAGGTATGGCCCGTGGCATAGACGGGATCGGAGATATAGGAGTCACCGCAAGCGCAGGTATGCAGGGTGTACCCATCCTCCGTGCAGCTGGGGGGAACGACCGAGTCCGTGTACTCATGGGTGTGGCTCGTTCCTCCGGAGCCGGTGTCGCCGCCCATAATGGGCGTCTCGTCGTCATCCCCCAAGGCCAGAGCGGAGGAGGGCAGGAGCGAGAAGGCCATGGTGACGGCCAGCAGCAGAGACAAAAAGCGTTGTTTCATATGATGAACCTCCCGTGGGTAAAGGGTAAAAAACGATACCCATACACATTAAATATAGCAGAGTCACCCAAAAAAGTAAAGGATACAAAGAAAGTTCCTCCGGGAAAAGGAGAAAAAAACGAGAAAAAACCATAAAAATTTCTCTTGCACTTTTTATATGGATTTGCTATAATGCTTGAGCATTACGCACGGGAGGCGGACCGGCGACCCCGTGGCAGGAGCGGGAAAACCGTTTTTGCCGGGTCGGGCCGGGATGAGGCGCCCGGAGGTAATAACAAAATAAAGGAGGAGTACCCAATGTCAGTCGTAACCATGAAGCAGCTGCTGGAGGCCGGTGTTCACTTCGGCCACCAGACCCGTCGGTGGAACCCCAAGATGGCCGAGTACATCTATATGGAGCGTAACGGCATCTATATCATCGACCTGGCCAAAACCGTGAAGAAGATGGACGAGGCCTATGACTTCGTCCGCTCCCTGGCGGAAGAGGGGAAGAGCATCCTGTTCGTCGGCACCAAGAAGCAGGCCCAGGACGCCGTGAAGGAAGAGGCCGAGCGCGTCGGCATGTACTATGTGAACGCCCGCTGGCTGGGCGGCATGCTGACCAACTTCAAGACCATGCGCACCCGCGTGGCCCGTCTGGGTCAGCTCAAGCGCATGCAGGAGGACGGCACCTTCGACATGCTGCCCAAGAAGGAAGTCATGAAGCACCTGGGCGAGATGGCCAAGCTGGAGAAGTACCTGGGCGGCGTGAAGGAAATGGATCGTCTGCCCGGCGCTCTGTTCGTCATCGACCCCCGCAAGGAGCACAACGCCATCGCCGAGGCCCGCAAGCTGCATATCCCCATCGTGGCCATCGTGGACACCAACTGCGACCCCGATGAGGTCGATTACGCCATCCCCGGCAACGATGACGCCATCCGCGCCATCCGCCTGATCAGCGCCACCATGGCCAACGCCGTGCAGGAAGGCCGTCAGGGACAGGACGCCGTGGCTGAAGAGGAAGCGAAGGAGGAGAACGAATAATGGCTGCCATTTCCGCAAAAGCTGTCAACGAACTCCGTCAGGCCACCGGCTGCGGCCTGATGGACTGCAAGAAGGCTCTCGTGGAGAGCGAGGGCGATTTCGACAAGGCCGTCACCATCCTGCGGGAGAAGGGCCTTGCCTCCCAGGCCAAGAAGGCCAGCCGCATCGCCGCCGAGGGCATGGCTTACGCCGCCGTGGTGGATGGCGTTGGCGTGATCGTGGAGGTCAACTGCGAGTCCGACTTCGTGGCCGGCGGCCCCCTGTTCGCCGAGTTCGTGGAGAAGGTCGCCAAGACCATCGCCAAGGAGAACCCCGCCGACGTGGACGCCCTGCTGGCCTGCCCCATGGCGGACGGCAACGGCACCGTGGCCGACGCCAAGAGCGAGCTGTTCCTCTCCGTCCGTGAGAACATGAACATCCGCCGCTTTGAGCGTGTGGAGGGCTGCGTGTGCGTGCCCTATATCCACATGAAGGGCAAGGTAGCCGTGCTGGTGGAGCTGGAGACCGCCGCCCAGGGCGACGCCGTCACCACCGTCGGCAAGGACGTGGCCATGCAGATCTGCGCCCTGTCCCCCCAGTTCCTGGACAAGTCCGTGGTGCCCCAGTCCTTCATCGACAACGAGGTGAAGATCCGCACCGTGGCTGCCAAGCAGGATCCCCGGAACGCCAACAAGCCCGACGCCATTCTGGAGAAGATCGTGCTGGGCGGCATTTCCAAGATGTACAAGGAGATCTGCCTGCTGCAGATGCCCTTCGTGAAGGACGACAAGCTCAGCGTAGAGCAGTATGTGAACGCTGCCGCCAAGGAGCTGGGCGCCCCCATCACCGTGAAGGGCTATATCCGCTTCGAAAAGGGCGAGGGCATCGAGAAGCGCCAGGACGACCTGGCCGCCGAGGTCGCCAAGATGGTCAACGGCTGAGAGCCGTAAATAAGCAAAACAAAAACCGCCTCCGGAACGCTCCGGAGGCGGTTTTTTGTCGTTTTCAGAAGATTTCAGTTGGCTTCCCGGACCTCCAGGATCTCCCCCACATAGACCCAGTGGGGCTGCCAGCCGCCGTTTTCGTCCACGGGATAAGAGCGGGGATTGGACCGGTAGTATTCCCGGATCTCCGGGGCTATATCCTCCCTGGCAAACTGGTGCTGGTAGAGCTTCCGGCACAGGAAGATCATCTCGGCCTCCTGATAGCCCACGCTCTCCCCCACGGGGATGGGCGTCAGCCCCGCGGCGGCCACCTTGTCCCCGTCCCGGCCGGAGCGGCTGCCCATGATGCCCAGGGCCTTTTTGTACTCTGGCGGGAAAAAGCTGACGGTGAAAAAGTCGTTTTGGAGCATAAAATCGTTGGTATAGCGGGCCGGGTGCAGGTAAACGGTCATCACGGCGCCGCTCTCCCCCGGCCGGGTCCACAGGGTCCCCAGGCTGCCCCAACCGATGGTGCAGCCGTTGAAGCGCTCTAAACTCCCCGCCGTCACCAGACCCAGCTGCTTGTGAAACAGCTCAAATATCCGGTAGTCCTTTTCCTCAAAGCCGCTCATGCCGTTTTCTCCTTTCTTCCCAAAGAGGTCTGTATGGATTCTCGCTTTCGCGCAGGGGCTCAGGCCAAAAATCCCTTCAGGATCCGGTCCTCCGCCTCCTCCGGCGTCAGGCCCAGGGTCTCCAGCTTCAGCAGCTGGTCCCCGGCGATGCGGCCGATGGCGGCCTCGTGGATCAGCTGGGCGTCCAGATCGTTGGCGGCGATCTCCGGCACGGAGCTGATTTTCGCCTTGCCCATGATGATGCTGTCGCACTGGACGTGGCCGAAGCAGCGGGCGTTGCCCACCACCCGGGGCCGGAAGACCTGAACGCTCTCGTCCTGTGCCACGCTCCGGGAGATCACCCGGCCCTTGGAGTCCTCTCCGTCCAGGGAGATCTCCATGTCCGAGTGGGCCACCTGATGGCTGTGGGTCAGCAGCCGCTCGGTGATCACCACCTCGGCCCCCTTGCCGCAGACGATCTTCGTGTCCCGGTTGGTGGAGTCGATGCCGCCGATCTGGCTGGTGTCCATCTGCAGCACCGCGCCCTCCTCGAGATAGCACACGGTGGCGGGGTTCATCACCCGCTCGCCGCTGCCGTCCCCTTCGCCGTAGTGCTTTTCGATATAGTGGACCCGGGCGTTTTTGCCGATGTGGAAGGTGTGGACGCCGTCATGCTCGCTGGCGTCCTCGCCGCAGTTGTGGATGCCGCAGCCGGCGATGATGGTGGCGTCCGCCCCCTCGCCGATAAAAAAGTCGTTGTAGACCGTCTCCCGCAGGCCGCTCTCGGTGATGATCACCGGGATGTGGCAGCTGTCCTTGCAGCCGGGGACGAAGGTGATGTCGATGCCCGGCTTGTCCGTCTTGGTGGTGATGGTCACGTTTTCGCTGTTCACCCGGTCCGCGCAGCCGGAGTCCTTGCGGATATTGTAGGCCCCCGGGGCCTTGCCGTTTTTCATGCCGGCGATGATCTCCAAAAGCGCGGTGTCCACGCTGTTGAGCTGGCTCATTTCTTCTCCTCCCCATAGAGGGCCGGGCAGGCGCCTCTGGTACTTCTGGCGATCTCGGAAAACACCTCGTCCCGGCTGCCCCGCCGGGCGATGCGGCCCTGGTCTATCACCAGGATCTCGTCGGCCAGGGAGATGATCCGCTCCTGGTGGGAGATGATCACCATGGTGCACTCCTCCCTGGCGCGGATATCCCCGAAGGTCTCCGTCAGCCGGGCGAAGCTCCACAGGTCGATGCCCGCCTCGGGCTCGTCCAGGATCATCAGCGCGGGATGGCGGGCCAGGATGGTGGCGATCTCGATGCGCTTGACCTCGCCGCCGGAGAGGGAGGCGTCCACCTCCCGGTCCAGGTAATCCGTGGCGCACAGGCCCACCTGGGTCAGATAGGCGCAGGCCTCCGCCTTCTTCAGCAGTTTCCGGGTGCTGGCGATGGCCAGCAGGTCCTTGACCTTGATGCCCTTGAACCGGGGCGGCTGCTGAAAGCCGTAGCTGATGCCCTTTTTGGCCCGCTCCGTGATGGACAGGGCGGTGATGTCCTCCCCGTTCCAGAGAATGGAGCCGGCGGAGGGGGTCACCAGACCCATGATGGCCTTGGCCAGGGTGGTCTTGCCGCCTCCGTTGGGGCCGGTCAGCACCACCAGCTTGTTATCCGGGATCACCAGAGAGATGTCGTTCAGAATATCGGTCTGCCCCTCGGGGCCGTCCACAGCATAAGAAAGATGTCGTAATTCCAGCATGAGCCGCTTCTCCTTCGTCCCTTTACAGGGAAACTTGCAAGTTGTTGGGAATACTGTTATAATAATGATGCATGCGCTCCGCAGCGGGAGGGGAAACGCCCTCTCCGGCCCTGCGGGCAGACACATCATTATACCGATATGGATCAGGGAATGTCAATCCCCACGGCGGCGCGACCGCGCTTTTGCCACGGGAGACGCTTCCCCGGAGGACAAGCTTTATGCGCATCAAAACGAAAAATCCCACATATCTCGCCGTCCGGCGGGTGATCCTGGGGGTGGCGGGCCTGGCGGTCGTGCTGGCGGTGCTTTTCGCCGGCCGGGACAACAGCTCCCTGCTGGAGGAAGAGAAGGAGAGCCTTCCGGAGATCGCCACCACCGCCGTGCCGGAGAACTTCGCCGTGCCCGGGGAGTTGGACTGGGAGTACCCCCCGGGATGGATAGACTATTCCGACCTGCCCGCGCTGGAGACCCTGGGGGACGAGGAGCAGCCGGGGCTCAGCAACTGGCGCTATCTGCTGGTCAACGGCCTGGACCGCTCCAACTACCTGCGGGAGAGCTATTATCCGGACATGACCTATGTGGAGGGGGGCTACTCCTTCCAGACCCGGGCAGTGGAGGATCTGAAGGCCTTTCTCGCTGCGGCCAGAGCGGAGGGCTATACTGTCAGTATCAGCAGGACCTATATGTCTTATTCCGACCAGCGGGTCCGGTTCAACGGCATGGCCTCCACCATTTATGACCAGGGCGAGCTGACCCTGGCGGAGGCGGAGACCAAGGTGACCAATATGGGCTATTTCCCCGGGGCGGACGAGCACCAGACGGGGCTGGCCGTGAACTTTGTGGACGAAAACGGGGACGCCAAGTTCGCCACCCCGGTACTGACCTGGATGCGGGAGCATTGCGCGGAGTACGGCTTCATCCTCCGCTATCCGGAGGGCCGGGAGGCCTACACCGGCCGGGAGGCGGAGCCGGGACACTTCCGCTATGTGGGGGACGTGGCCGCCGAGTACATCATGCGCAAGGGCATCACCCTGGAGGAGTTCAAGCTGGCCTATTCTCAGGAGGCCCAGGAGGTGAAGGCCTGGTGAGAGAGGTGATCGCGGCCATCTCCACCGGACCGGTCCTGTCCGCCATCGGCATCGTGCGCCTGTCCGGGGACGGGACCCTGCCGATCATGGATCAGGTCTTTCGCCCGGCGGACGGACGGCCCATGAGCGCCCACCCGGACCGGCAGCTGGTCTACGGGACGCTGCTGGACGAAAACGGCCGGGTGCTGGACCTGTGCCTGGCCACCATATCCCACGGTCCCGGCAGCTACACCGGGGAGGACACCGGCGAGCTGCAGTGCCACGGCAGCCCCGTGGTGCTGCGGCAGGCCCTGAGCTCCCTGTTCGCCCGGGGAGCCCGACAGGCCAAGGCGGGGGAGTTCACCCGGCGGGCCTTTCTGAACGGACGCATGGACCTGACCCAGGCGGAGGCGGTGATCGACCTGATCGACGCCGAGACGCCCCAGGCCGCCCGCAACGCGGCGGGACAGCTCTCGGGGGCCATCGCCCGCCGTACGGACGCGGTCTACCGGGACCTCCGGGATATCTGCGCCCACTACCACGCGGTGCTGGACTACCCGGACGAGGACATCCCGCCCTTTGAACTGCGCGCCTACGCCCGGACCCTGGAGGAGGGGATCGCCTCCCTCTCCGCGCTGCTTGCCACCTTTTCCCGGGGGCGCTTTTTGGAAAAGGGGGTGCCCACCGCCATCGTGGGCAAGCCCAACGTGGGGAAAAGCTCCCTGCTCAACGCCCTGCTGGGCTATGAGCGGGCCATCGTCACCGATATCCCCGGCACCACCCGGGACACCCTCTCCGAGCGCTGCAGTCTGGGGGGCGTGGCCCTGCGGCTGACCGATACCGCCGGTCTGCGCCAAAGCGCGGACGCGGTGGAGGCCCTGGGAGTGGAGCGGGCGGTGGAGGCCCTGCGGGACGCGGGCCTTGTGATCGCGGTGTTCGATACCTCCCGGCCCTGGGAGGCGGAGGACGAGACCGTGGCCGCCGAATGCGCCGGGGTTTCTGCGCGCATCGCCGTGTGCAACAAGGCGGATCTGCCTCCGCTCTGGTCGCCGGAGCGCCTTCGGGACCGCTTTGAAACGGTGGTCAGCCTCTCCGCCGCCACCGGGGAGGGGCTGGACGCCCTGGAGCGGGCCGTGGCCGTGCTCTTCCCCCTGCCTGCCGTGGCCGCCGGGGAAATCCTGACCAACGAGCGCCAGGCGGAGGCCATCGCCGAGGCCCTGGACTACCTCGCCGCGGCCCGGAACGCCATGACCGAGGGCTGGCCGCCGGACGCGGTCCTCACCGAATGTGAAGGGGCCATGGAAGCTCTGGGCACCCTCAGCGGCAAGACTGTCCGCCAGGACGTGACCGAGCGGATCTTCTCCCGCTTCTGCGTGGGGAAATAAACGAGCCTGCTGCAAAGCGGGGAGGCGACCCTTTCGGCCGCCTCCCCGCTTTGCAGCAGACCCGGATTTTATACGTCGAATTCCTCTTTCAGCTCAAACAGGCCCCGGATCTCCGCGTGGCCGTTTTCCAGGAAAAACAGGCCCATCTCCCAGCCGTTCTTGTCGTAGAGAGCCATGATCTCGGGCATGATCTCCCGCACCCGGGCCAGCAGCGCCTCGTCCTTCACGATCTTCGCGCTGCCGTCATAGCGCAGGAATTCCCCGCCGTTCACGGCCAGGATCTCCACCCTGGGATTGGCCGTCAGCTGCCGCCAAACGTTTTTAAAGGTGCCGCAGCCAAAATAGAGCGTATCGTCCACAAGCATGTGGAAACCGAAGGGCCTGCCCTTGGGCTGGTCGCCGTCGGTGGTGAGAAAATAGAAGACCTTCGCTTCGTCAAGGTACTTGCTTACTTTTTCGGCATTGGACATTATGTCGCCCTCCTTTTGTTTTTTCCCTCCGATTATAGATACTCTGAATAAAATATGCAAGTTTTATTGTGCTCATAGAAAAAAGCTATTGCGAATATGTGGGAAGAAATGGTATAATTCCAAGATGGATTTGAAAAAATCTAAACAGTGCAAACAATATTTTAGGAGGATATGTATGAGCAAAAAGTATGTCTACCAGTTCAGCGAAGGCGACGCTACCATGCGTGAGCTGCTGGGCGGCAAGGGCGCCAACCTGGCCGAGATGACCAAGATCGGTCTGCCTGTGCCCCAGGGCTTCACCATCTCCACCGAAGCCTGCACCCAGTACTACGAGGACGGCCGTCAGATCAACGACGAGATCATGGCTGAGATCATGAAGAACGTGGAGCTGATGGAGCAGGTCAACGGCAAGAAGTTCGGCGACCTGACCAACCCCCTGCTGGTCTCCGTCCGCAGCGGCGCCCGCGCTTCCATGCCCGGCATGATGGACACCATCCTGAACCTGGGTCTGAACGACGACGTTGTCGCCGCCATGATCAAGGGCAACCCCGATCCCAAGTTCGAGCGCTTTGTGTACGACTCCTACCGCCGCTTCATCCAGATGTTCTCCGACGTGGTCATGGAGGTGGGCAAGAAGTATTTTGAGCAGCTCATCGACGCCATGAAGGAGCGCAAGGGCGTGAAGCTGGACATCGAGCTGGACGCCGCCGACCTGAAGGAGCTGGCTTCCGAGTTCAAGGCCCAGTACAAGTCCGCCATCGGCCAGGACTTCCCCTCTGACCCCAAGGTGCAGCTCTACGAGGCCATTCGTGCTGTGTTCCGCTCCTGGGACAACCCCCGCGCCAACGTCTACCGTCGTGACAACGACATCCCCTACTCCTGGGGCACTGCCGTCAACGTCATGCCCATGGTGTTCGGCAACCTGAACGACAACTCCGGCACCGGCGTGGCCTTCACCCGTGACCCCGCCACCGGCGAGAAGAAGCTGATGGGCGAGTTCCTGACCAACGCCCAGGGCGAGGACGTGGTGGCCGGCGTGCGCACCCCCATGCCCATCTCCCAGATGGAAGAGAAGTTC